>NZ_JBITVX010000001.1:0-318703 GCF_044543345.1 Pseudomonas sp. NPDC077451
CAAGCTGCTGCACATCGCCTATGGGGTACTTAAATCGGGCCAGCGTTTCGACCCTCAACTGGCCCTTGCGCGCTAATGGGGAAGACGGTATCTACGAGCTGCATGCCAGGACAGGCTTACGGTGGACCGGCGGCACTCCGTTGCCATGAAGTAAGGTGAGCTTTAGCCCACCAATCGTTTGCGGCCCCGTCGCGGTGGGCTGAAGCCCACCCTACAGTGGACGAAGCCCGCGGTGCGGTACGCGGTCTTCACTTGTGGGTCTGCATAAGGTGGGCCGGGCGGCGCTCCGCTTTAGCCAACCAGATTCGCGTGTCTCAATACCCGCGGCATCGAAACCCATTTACACAGCGGTATTCGGCTTACGCTTTCCGGTGCACCGAAACCCCTGCCGCGTAGGTTTCTTTTACCGCGCGGTCATCACCCAGGATCATCAAGGCGAAAAGTTTCTCCTGCAGCGTCGTGGCCTGGCTCAGGCGGTAGTCGATCAGCGGCGTCGCCTTGTAATCGAGCACGACGAAGTCAGCGTCTTTGCCCGGCTGCAGGTTGCCGATCCTGTCGTCCAAATACAGCGCGCGCGCCCCCCCGAGGGTTGCCAGGTACAGCGCCTTGAACGCATCGAGCTTCTGGCCCTGCAGCTGCAGCACCTTATAGGCTTCGTTGAGGCTTTGCAGTTGCGAGAAGCTGGTGCCGCCACCGACATCCGTACCCAGGCCCACCCGCACGCCAAAGCCTTCCACCTTGGCCAGGTCGAACAGACCGCTGCCGAGGAACAGGTTGGACGTGGGGCAGAAGGCAACTGCCGAGCCGGTTTCACCGAGGCGTTTGCATTCGTCATCGCACAGGTGAATTCCGTGGGCGAACACCGAGCGCGCCCCGATTAGGCCGTGGTGTTCGTAGACGTCCAGATAGCCTTTGCGCTCCGGGAACAGCTCCTTGACCCATTCCACCTCCTGCTTGTTCTCGGAGATGTGGGTGTGCATGTACAGGCCCGGAAACTCGGCGAACAGCTTGCCGGCGAGGGTCAGTTGTTCTGGCGTACTGGTTGGTGCGAAGCGCGGGGTGACGGCGTAGTGCAGCCGACCCTTGCCGTGCCAGCGCTCGATCAACTCTTTGCTGTCGGCATAGCCTGATTCGGCGGTGTCGGTGAGGAAATCCGGCGCATTGCGGTCCATCAGCACCTTGCCGGCAATCATCCGCAGGTTCAGCTTCTCCGCTGCCTCGAAGAAGGCATCCACCGACTGTTTGTGCACCGTGCCGAACACCAGCGCCGTGGTGGTGCCGTTGCGCAGCAGCTCGCCGAGGAACAGGTCGGCTTGCTCGCGGGCATGTGCCATGTCGCTGAAGCGTCCTTCGTTGGGGAAGGTGTAGGTTTCCAGCCAATCCAGCAGTTGCGCGCCGTAGGAGCCGATCACGCCGACCTGGGGGTAGTGGATGTGTGTGTCGATAAAGCCGGGGGTGATCAACGCGTCCCGGTACTCGACGACTTCGGTGTCCGCCGCTAGCGTTGGCAACAGGTCGGCGGCGGCGCCGATGCGCGCGATTTTGCCGTCCTCGACCACCAGCAGGCCGTCTTCGAAATATTCGTGTGATTGCTCGATGCCAACTTCGCGCGGATCGGCGAGGCAGTGAAGCAGGGCGGCACGGTAGGCTTTGGCTTGGGGCATGGTGAGTCTCGAATCAAGGTGTAGAGGTAAGGCGTTCGTGTGGGAGGCCCGCCTCGGGGCGAAGCTTTTAGCCGACCTGCGGCCGGTTCGCCGCGGGGCGCGCCTCCCACAAGAGCGGGCCGTGCAAGCTTTTCGTTTTTGTGGGAGGCCCGCTCTTGGGTAAAAGTTTATGGCCGGCCATGGCTGGGTTCGCCTTCCACAAAGGAAAGAGAGGAGTGAAAAATCAGCCTGTCCGCGAGCGGCGCGAAGCGGGGACTAGCATGGGCACCGGCTTCTCTCCATCCGCGGCTTTTTCACCGAAGTTGGCGTTGTACGTGGCGATCACTTCGCCGGCAATGGACACGGCAATCTCGATCGGCAATTTGCCCTTCACCTCGGCGATGCCCATCGGGCAGCGCATGCGCTGTACGGTTTCCGGCTGGAAGCCGCGGTCACGCAGGCGATGTTCGAACTTGGCGCGCTTGCTCTTCGAGCCGATCAGTCCGTAGTAGGTGAAGTCATTGCGCGCCAGGATTGCGGCGGTCAGTTCCAGGTCGAGCTGGTGATTGTGGGTCATGACGATGAAGTAACTGCCGGCGGGCATGTTTTCCACCTCGTCCACCACCTCGTCGTTAAGCACTTTCTCGACACCCTGAGGAATCTGCTCAGGAAATTCGCTCTCGCGGGAATCGATCCAGCGGACCTTGCACGGCAGGCTGGCGAGTAACGGAACCAGGGCGCGCCCCACGTGACCGGCACCGAACACGGCGATATGCGCCTGAGGCTGGCCCATGGGCTCGAACAGCAGCACGGTGGCGCCGCCGCAGCATTGGCCCAAGCTCGCGCCAAGGGAGAACCGCTCCAGGCGGGTATCGCGGCTGCGGTTTTCCAGCATCTCCCGGGCGATCTCTTGCGCCTTGTATTCCAGATGGCCGCCGCCGATGGTGTCGTACAGGCGCTCACGGCTAACGACCATCTTCGAGCCGGCATTGCGCGGCGTCGAGCCACGCTCTTCGATGATGGTCACCAGCACGCAGGGTTCGCCTTGTTGCTGCAGGTCGGCGAGGGCGTCTATCCAGCTGTTCATGTCGTTCTCCGATGCCTATGGCATTCGTTTGTTCTGGGTGGAGGGCCCTAGGGTCGCCAGTCCTTGCTCCGGGAAAAGAGCCTGGCTGAACGTTTCGGCTTGGCCTCCGAAGATTTCGCATCGGGCGTAGGGTGGACTTTAGGCCACCATCGAAATCTGCCCGTTGGTGCGCCGGGGAACGTTTCGCTTCAGCCCACCATCGAGTCAGCCATTGTGGGCTGAAGCCCACCCTACGTAGGGCCTGCGTCAGGCCGGTGTTGTTTCCGCGACCGCTGGTGTGGCGGCAGCCCGCTTCAACTTGCGCATCTGTTCCACGCCCCACAGCACCCGCTCGGGCGTCGCGGGAGCATCGATTTTTGGCTGAGCCGTGTAGTCAGCCACGCTGGCCACGGCGTCCTTGATCGCACACCAGACGGAGATCCCAAGCATGAACGGAGGCTCGCCGACAGCTTTGGAATGGAACACCGTGTCCTCGGGGTTCTTGCGGTTCTCAACCAGCTTGACTCGCAGATCCAGCGGCATGTCAGCAACGGCCGGCACCTTGTAGCTCGCCGGGCCGCTGGTCATCAGCTTGCCCTTGTCGTTCCAGACCAGCTCTTCCATGGTCAGCCAGCCCATGCCCTGGACGAAGCCGCCTTCGACCTGGCCGATGTCGATGGCCGGATTCAGCGAGGCGCCGACGTCATGCAGGATGTCGCTGCGCAGCATCTTGTATTCGCCGGTCAGGGTGTCGACGATCACCTCTGAGCAGGCCGCGCCGTAGGCGAAGTAGTAGAACGGCCGGCCGCGCGCCAGGCTGCGGTCGTAGTAGATTTTGGGCGTGCGATAGAAGCCGGTGGACGACAACGACACCTGACCGAAATAGGCCTGCTGAATCAGCTCGTCGAACGACAGGTACTCGTCGCGAATGCGCACTTGGCCGTTCTTGAACTCGACGTCCTCCTCTGTGACCTTGAAGTGCCGGGCGGCAAATTCGATCAGGCGCTGCTTGATGGTCTGCGCGGCGTTCTGTGCCGCTTTGCCGTTGAGGTCGGAGCCACTGGAAGCGGCTGTTGGCGAGGTGTTCGGCACCTTGTCGGTATTGGTCGCGGTGATCTGGATTCGGTCGATATCGACCTGGAAAACCTCAGCCACCACCTGCGCCACCTTGGTGTTCAGACCCTGACCCATCTCGGTGCCACCGTGGTTCAGATGAATGCTGCCATCGGTGTAGACGTGCACCAGCGCGCCACCCTGGTTGAGGAAGCTAGCCGTAAAGCTGATGCCGAATTTCACCGGGGTCAGTGCCAGGCCCTTCTTCAGGATCGGGCTCTTGTCATTGAATGCTCGGATCTCTTCCCGACGGCGGGCGTACTCGCTGCTGGCTTCAAGCTCGGCGGTCATCTCCTCGAGCATGTTGTGCTCGACGGTTTGGTAGTAGGGCGTGACGTTGCGCTCGGTCTTGCCGTAGTAGTTGCGCTTGCGCACATCCAGCGGGTCCTTGCCGAGCTGGCGTGCCACCGCATCCATGATCTCTTCGATGGCGACCATGCCTTGCGGGCCGCCAAAGCCGCGGTAAGCGGTATTGGAGGCAAGGTTGGTCTTGCAGCGATGGCCATTGATGGTCGCGTCGCCCAGGTAATAGGCGTTGTCGGAGTGGAACATGGCGCGGTCGACGATGGAGCCGGAAAGATCCGGCGAATAACCGCAGTTGCCGGCCAGGTCGATCTCGATGCCGTGCAGCAGGCCGTCGTCATCGAAGCCGACGTCGTACTCGACGTAGAAGGGGTGACGCTTGCCGGTCATGGTCATGTCTTCCATGCGTGGCAGACGCATCTTGGTCGGCCGGCCGGTGAGGTGCGCGATCACCGCGCACATGCACGCCGGGCCGGCTGCCTGGGTTTCCTTGCCGCCAAAGCCGCCACCCATGCGACGCATGTCGATGACGATCTTGTTCATCGAAACGCCAAGCACTTCAGCGACGAGCTTCTGCACCTCGGTGGGGTTTTGCGTGGAGGTGTAGACGATCATGCCGCCGTCTTCGGTGGGCATTACCGAGGACACCTGGGTTTCCAGATAGAAATGTTCCTGGCCGCCGATATGCAGGCTGCCTTGCAGGCGGCGTGGCGCCGTCGCCAGCGCCGCACTAGAGTCGCCGCGCTTGTGGGTGTGGCTGTCGAGCACGAAGTGCTTCTTGCGCAGCGCATCGACTACGTCGATCACTGGCTCCAAGTCTTCGTATTCGATGATGGCGGCCATGGCTGCCTTGCGGGCGGTTTCCAGGCTGTCAGCCGCGACGGCGATCACCGGCTGGCCAATAAACTCGACAAGGCCGTCGGCCAATAGCGGGTCACCTGGCATGACTGCACCGATATCCAACTGACCCGGCACATCCTTGGCGGTAATGGCGATGGCGACGCCCGGGATGTTGTAGCAAGGCGCCGTGTCGATGCTCAGGATACGGGCATGTGCGCGGTCGCTCATGCGGGCGTACACATGAAGCTGGTTAGGAAACTCCAGCCGGTCGTCGACATAGACGGCTTCGCCGGTGACGTGCTTGGGCGCGCTGTCATGCTTGACGCTGCGTCCCACGCCAGTAATCAGATCCTGCTTGAACAGGGTGGCGATTTCTTCCTGGGTTTTGGTTGGCTTATGCATAGGAAGTGACCCTCGTCTCGTACGCCGGCGCTTGTTGTTCGTGGAAGCATTTGCGCAGCAGATTCTGTGCGACCAGCAGGCGGTACTCGCGGCTGGCGCGGAAGTCGGTCAGCGGTGTGAAGTCCTGACTCAAGGCTTCGCAGGCCCGTTCGATGGTATCTGCATTGAACGGCGCGCCAATCAGGGCGCGTTCACAGGCAACTGCGCGCTTTGGAATGGCAGCCATGCCGCCGAACGCGATGCGGGCGTCATCGATGAGGCCGCCTTCGAATTTCAGATCGAAGGCTGCGCAGACAGCGGAGATGTCATCGTCCAGGCGCTTGGAGACCTTATAGGCGCGGAACACCCGGTTCGGCTGGGCGCGCGGCACGATGATCTTCTCAATGAATTCGCCCTGCTCGCGGGCGGTGACCTTGTAGTCGATGAAGTAGTCCTGCAGCAGCAGGGTGCGGCTGTTGCTGCCTTTGCGCAGTACCACCTGCGCGCCCAGGGCAATCAGCAGCGGTGGCGAGTCACCAATGGGCGAGGCGTTGCCGATGTTGCCACCCAGGGTGCCCTGGTTGCGGATCTGCTGGGAGGCGAAGCGATGCAGCAGCTCGCCGAAGTCCGGGTACTCCTGCGCAAGCACTTCGTAGCAATCGGTCAGGGAGGTGGCAGCGCCGATTTCGATCGTGCTGTCAGTGACCGCGACCTTTTTCATCTCGGCGATATGCCCGACGTAGATCATCACCGGCAGTTCACGGTGAAACTGAGTAACTTCCAGCGCCAGGTCCGTGCCGCCTGCGAGCAGACGAGCCTCCGGATTGGCACCGTAGATCTCGGCCAGATCCGCCACTGTCAATGGCGACAGGCAGCGCTTGTCGCCGCTGTTCAGCTCGGCAGTTTCACGGGGTTCGATGGCTTTGAGCTGGGCGATGGTCTCGGCTTCGCGCGCATCGAACTGGTCCGGCTGTTTGCCACAGCAGGCCTGCTCGGCGGCATCTAGGATCGGGCGGTAGCCGGTGCAGCGACACAGGTTACCGGCCAGCGCTTCGTGGGTATCGGCCTTGTCATAACCATCCGCAGACTTCTGCAGAGCGAACAGGCTCATGACGAAGCCCGGCGTGCAGAACCCGCACTGCGAGCCGTGGCAGTCAACCATGGCTTGCTGAACGCTGTGCAGCTGACCCTGATGTTTCAGGTCTTCGACCGTGATCAGCTGCTTGCCGTGCAAGGCAGAAACAAACGTCAGGCAGGAGTTGAGGGTGCGGTAGCGCAGACGGTCGCCGTCCAGTTCGCCGACTACGACGGTGCAGGCACCGCAATCGCCGGAAGCGCAGCCTTCTTTGGTGCCGGGCTTGCCGCGGTGTTCGCGCAGGTATTCCAGCACGGTGGTATTCGGATCGAGTGTCTGCTCACGGCGCAGTTCTCGATTGAGAAGAAACTGGATCAAGGCGGGCCTCCGGGGGAGTTTTTGTTCTGGGCTCTGGTGGTGGAAATTATCGTTATCTGACTTTTCGGTCAAGAAATTACTGACTCAAAAGTCAATGCGTCCGATGGGCAGACCTTGGATGACCACATTCAACGCCAAATGGCGGGTTTGAATATGTCTTGAGTGTGGCTCGGGCAGACAGGTCTTGCTGCCTGGGGCGACAGGCGTGGAGTCGGCGAAGCGAGGAATGGGTTTGTTGGGGGCGGGTTGGATGACTCCGCTCCTACGCTTATGCCGCTTAGTCTGTCGGTCTCAAGGATTACCGCATCAGATGCAAAATGCTGACCAGCTGGACAGTTACGGAAGCTGTTCAGCGCCCTGGCCGCGTTCTAACCCTGCGCTTGGCACCGCCGATCCGGAACGGTGCATGCGAAGCGGCGTTTGCTACGGCCTAGTGCGTCGGACCATCAAGCCTCCAGGGAACTACGGTGAGCCCGGCCAAACCCGGAGCACCGTCATTCTGGCGTGTTGTTGGTAGTGCCATTGCGGCTGTACCGGAAGTTCTGACCACCTTGCGCGACGCCTGGCCAGCTGCAAGCAGTCAGCGGTTAACATTGCGCTTGATGCCTCGCTGTCTACGGTGATTCGGGCAGTCGATCATCGAAGCGTTGGCGCTGTTATAGTAGCCAGCCGTTTCAGGCAGTGATGACGCCGGCGCAGCTAACCGTCGTTCTGATCACTATTACTGTTGCCGTTATCAATCTGAACGAAGGCGAAACTTACACAACTGAGGGATGACCCTCTTCGTGCTGTTCGCCTCCTTCATTGTGCTTGCGCTGATCGGGCTATGACCTGCTCAGTCGGACGGAACCTCAATGACGTTGCGTATTTACCTCGCCGGCCCCGGTGTGTTCCGGTCTGACGCCCTAGAGCATGGTGAGCGGCTCAAAGCGTTGTGTAGCGAGTTCGGCTTCATCGGTTTGTATCCGCTGGATAAACAGATACCGAACGGGATCGAGGCACCGCGTGAGCAGGCAGCCTGGATCTACCGGGCTAACCTGGACTTGCTCAATCAAGCCGATGCGGTGCTTGCCGATCTGAACTTCTTTCGCGGTGGTGAGCCGGACAGCGGCACCAGTTTCGAAGTCGGTTATGCCGCGGCACAGGGCAAGCCGATCTATGGCTATCTGGAGGGGGAGGGCAGTTATGCCGAACGCTTGCAACGTCAGCATCCGCAGCTCTGCGGCCTGCCCGGCCTCGACTGCGATGGGCTGCAACTGGAAGCGTTCGACCTGCCCGTGAACCTCATGCTGGCTGTGCCCGCTACGCTGATTTGCGGTGGACCGCGTGAGGCCCTGCAGTGCATGGCCAAGGCGCTGCGCCCAGCGCCGCATGCATAGACTCGCCTGAGCAAACTGGCCGTCCGACCTGGCCCGGCAGTTTGCTTTTGACCCGCGTGCTTCGCTCAAGATTGGCTTATCGAAGCACTGAGAAGCTGGCTGCTCAGTCCTGATGCCGGCGAGCGTCGTGGCTCGCCGGTCATACGACTCGCCAGCCCCTGAGCGAAACCGCTGCCTCGGGACTAGCCCGCGATCAGTTCGCGTGCGGCCTGGCTGTGGTTGGCGATCAGTCCGGCCACGTCCAGACCGTCGATCTGGCCATCGATCACGCGCCACTTGCCGCCTACCATCACCCGATCCGCACGGTCGGCGCCGCATAGCAGCAGGGCCGAGATCGGGTCGTGGCTGCCGGAAAAACGCAGTTCGTCGAGTTTGAACAGGGCCAGATCGGCTTGCTTGCCGACCGCGAGCTCGCCCACATCGTCGCGCCCCAGTAGCCGTGCCGAGCCGCGTGTCGCCCAGCCCAGAGCCCTCTCAGGCGTGATCTCTTCTGCACCGTAGCGCAGCCGCTGGATGTATAGCGCCTGCCTGGCTTCGAGAATCATGTTCGAGGCATCGTTGGAGGCCGAACCGTCCACGCCAAGGCCGATAGGCGCGCCCGCCGCTTCAAGCGCCACGGTTGGGCAGATGCCCGAGGCCAGTCGCATGTTCGAGCACGGGCAATGGCAGATGCCAGTGCCGGCCGCGCCGAGGCGGGCGATTTCCTCCTCGTTGAAGTGAATGCCGTGCGCGAGCCACGTCCGCTCCGATAACCAGCCAACGCTGTCCAGGTAGTCCACGGTGCGCAGGCCGAAGCGCTGCAGGCAGAACTCTTCTTCGTCCAGGGTTTCGGCCAGGTGCGTGTGCAGACGCACGTCGTGGTGTTCGGCCAGCGCGGCGCTGGCGCGCATGATTTCCGGGGTAACCGAAAATGGTGAGCAGGGCGCGAGGCCGATCTGTATCTGCGCGCCGGCGCCTCGTTCGTGATAGAGGCCGATCAGCCGCTCGCTGTCCTCAAGAATCGCTTCGGCTGTCTGCACGGTATGTTGCGGCGGCAGTCCGCCGTCGGCTTCGCCCAGGCTCATGGAGCCCCGGGTGAGCATGGCGCGCATGCCCAACTCGCGGACAACGTCGATCTGTACGTCGATGGCGTTTTCGAGGCCATCCGGAAACAGGTAGTGGTGATCCGCCGCGGTGGTGCAGCCGGACAGCAGCAGCTCGGCCAGTGCCACCTTGCTGGCGAGCGCCAGGCGATCCGGTGTCAGGCGCGCCCAGACCGGATACAGGGTCTTCAGCCACGGAAACAGCGGCTGGTTGACCACGGGGCCCCAGGCGCGTGTGAGGGTTTGGTAGAAATGGTGGTGCGTGTTGATCAGCCCCGGCAGCACGACGTGCTCTCGGGCGTCGAAAGTGCTGTCGACGGCGAACGATGGCGATTGCCCGGCGGCGAGCATTTCGACAATGACGCCTTGGTCGATCACCAGCCCGCCTGGGGCTTGGTGATCGTTGGCGGTAAATACGGCGAGGGGGTTCTTGATCCAGATACGGCTGGCAGTCATGGCCGGCTTCTCCTGAGTTGAGTTCAGAATTGCCAGCTCAGTTATGCCCTGTCTGCTGATCCAGGGGCCTCGTCGGGACACCCTGGTGGGCGTCGGGAATGACGTGACGCGGAGCACGATAAAGGCTCCGTCCGCGCTTGTCATCCCTTGCGTGCGAACATGAAAAAGCCGGGCAAGTGCCCGGCTTTTTCCCCACCCTAGTATCAACCGCCCAGGTAGGCGTCGCGTACCTTGGGGTTGACCAGCAGCTCTTCACCGCTGCCCTGCATGACAATGTGACCGTTCTCCAGCACATAGGCGCGGTCGGCCAGCTTGAGCGCCTGGTTGGCGTTCTGCTCGACCAGGAAGACGGTCACGCCGTCTTCACGGAGCTGCTCGATAATGTCGAAGATCTGCTGAATGATGATCGGCGCCAGCCCCAGCGACGGTTCGTCGAGCAGCAGCAGCTTGGGCTTGCTCATCAATGCGCGCGCAATGGCGAGCATCTGCTGCTCGCCGCCGGACATGGTGCCGCCACGCTGTTGGAAGCGCTCCTTCAGTCGTGGAAACAACAACAACACCTTGTCCAGCTGCTCCTGGAAATCCGCCTTGTTGGTGAAGAACCCTCCCATGGCCAGATTTTCCTCGACCGTCAGGCGGGCAAAGATGCGCCGCCCTTCGGGCACCACGGCAATGTCTTTGCGCATGATGTCGCAGGTCTGCTTGCCGACCAGCTCCTCGCCCTCGAAGCGGATGCTGCCTTCGGACGCCATGGGGGTACCGCAGAGCGTCATCAGAAGGGTCGATTTACCGGCGCCGTTGGCACCGATCAGGGTGACGATCTCGCCCTTGCGGACTTCGACGTTGACGTTGTGCAGCGCCTGGATCTTGCCGTAAAAGGTCGAGACGTTTTCGAAATACAGCATGGTTACGCCTCTCCCAGATAGGCTTTGATCACGTCCGGATTATCACGGATCTGCTCCGGCGTGCCGTCAGCGAGCGGACAACCCTGATTGATCACGACGATGTGGTCGGAAATGCTCATGACCAGTTTCATGTCGTGCTCGATGAGCAGCACCGTGACGCCATGGGTGTCGCGCAGCATGCCGATCAGCGCCTTCAGGTCTTCGGTTTCCTTTGGGTTCAGCCCCGCAGCCGGCTCGTCGAGCATGAGGATGCGCGGGCGCGTCATCATGCAGCGGGCGATCTCCAGTCGGCGTTGCTGGCCATAGGCGAGGGTGCCGGCAGGGCGGTTGGCGATATCGGTCAGGTTGACCTGATCGAGCCAGTGGGCGGCGAAATCCATCGCCTCGTGCTCGCTCTTGCGAAACGCCTTGGTTTTCAGCAGGCCGGAGAGGAAACCGGTGTTCAAGTGCCGGTGCTGAGCGACCAGCAGGTTCTCCACTGCGGTCATGTCCTTGAACAGGCGGACGTTCTGGAATGTCCGCACTACGCCTTTGCGGGCGATCTTGTGACCGGGCAGGCCCTGGATCGCTTCGCCGTCCAGCAGGATCTTGCCGTCGGTGGGCTGGTAAAAGCCGGTCAGGCAGTTGAACACCGTGGTCTTGCCGGCCCCGTTGGGACCGATCATCGAGACCACTTGTTTGTCGTGTACGGTCAGGCCAACCCCGTTGACGGCCAAAAGGCCGCCGAAGCGCATGGTCAGGCCGCTTACTTCAAGAATCGGGCGGCTCATCGCTTCAGCTCCAGGTGTGGGCGTTGCATGGGCAGCAGGCCCTGCGGACGCCAGATCATCATCAGCACCATCAAGGCGCCGAACATCAGCATGCGGTACTCGCTGAACTCACGCATCAGCTCGGGCAGCAGGATCATCACGATGGCGGCGAGAATCACCCCCAACTGCGAGCCCATGCCGCCCAATACGACGATGGCGAGGATGATGGCCGATTCGATGAAAGTGAACGACTCCGGTGAGACCAGGCCCTGGCGCGCCGCGAAAAAGCTGCCGGCGAAACCGGCAAAGGTCGCACCCAAGGTGAAGGCGGAAAGCTTGATCACGGTGGGGTTCATGCCCAGCGCGCGGCAGGCGATCTCGTCTTCACGCAAGGCTTCCCAGGCGCGGCCGATGGGCATGCGCAGCAGGCGGTTGATCACGAACAGGGTCAGCAGCACCAGCAGCACGGCGATCAGGTAGAGGAAGATCACCTTGTTGATGGATTGATATTCCAGCCCGAAGAACTCGTGAAAGGTCTGCATGCCTTCGGCGGCGCGGCGATCGAACGACAGACCAAACAGCGTCGGCTTGTCGATACCGCTGATGCCATTGGGGCCGCCGGTGAGATCGGTCATGTTGCGCAGCAACAGGCGGATGATCTCACCAAAGCCCAGGGTCACGATGGCCAGGTAGTCACCGCGTAGGCGCAGCACCGGGAAGCCCAGCAGGAAGCCGAACAGCGCGGCCATGGCTCCAGCAATCGGCAACGCCACCCAGAATCCGATCCCGTAGTAGTGCGAGAGCAGGGCATAGGTATAAGCGCCAACGGCATAGAAACCGACGTAACCGAGATCCAGCAAGCCTGCCAGGCCGACCACGATGTTCAGGCCGAGGCCGAGCATCACGTAGATCAGAATCAGCGTGGCGATATCCACCGCGCCGCGTGAGCCGAAGAATGGCCACACCAGTGCGAGCAGAATCAGGCCGATGATGATGTAACGCTGGGTCGACGGCAGGGTCAGGAAGTTGCCCGCTCCGGCCGGTACCCTCGGCAGGTTGGGCGACGCCGCCCAGCCGGCCGCCGCGTGGTGACGGAACAGCTGCCAGAA
This sequence comes from Pseudomonas sp. NPDC077451, assembly GCF_044543345.1. Classification (NCBI taxonomy): domain Bacteria; kingdom Pseudomonadati; phylum Pseudomonadota; class Gammaproteobacteria; order Pseudomonadales; family Pseudomonadaceae; genus Pseudomonas; species Pseudomonas sp. NPDC077451. The sequence continues at coordinate 12,480 of NZ_JBITVX010000001.1, forward strand.
GAACATGGCAACCGCACAGGCTGCGATGATCCAGAAGGTCTGAGCGTCGCTGCCATGAACTTCGAGTCGAATGCCGACGGTGGTGAGTTTCAGGCCGAAAACCGGTACCGCTACGGCAAATACCAGCAGTGCGCTGAAAAATGCGGTGCGCAGATTGCGAGTCATACCTTTTCAACCTCCGGACGGCCGAGAATGCCAGTCGGACGGAACAGCAACACCAGCACCAGCAGGCTGAACGCAACCACGTCCTTGTATTGGTCTCCGAAGATGTCAGCGCCGAAGGCTTCAGCTACACCCAGTACCAGACCGCCGAGCATGGCACCTGGAATGCTGCCGATACCGCCAAGTACCGCAGCGGTAAACGCCTTGATTCCGGCCAGGAAGCCGATGTGCGGGTTGATCACGCCATATTGCATGCTGATCAGAACGGCTGCGACGGCTGCCAGCGCAGCGCCGATGACGAAGGTCAGGGCGATGATGCTGTTGGTGTTGATGCCTAGCAGGTTGGCCATCTTCAAGTCTTCGGCGCAGGCGCGGCAGGCACGGCCCAGGCGCGAGCGGGAAATGAACAGGGTCAAGCCCATCATGGCGATGATGGTGACGACGAAGATCAGCACCTGCATGTAGGAAATCACCACCCCGTTCATGGCGCTTTCACCAAAGATGAAGTTGCCGGGCATCAGGTTGGGGATTGCCTTGTCCTTGGAGTCCTGGGCGAGCAGGACGACGTTCTGCAGGAAGATCGACATGCCGATCGCGGAGATCAGTGGGATCAGCCGGTTGCTTCCGCGCAGCGGTCGATAGGCGACCCGCTCGATGCTGTAGCCATAGGCGCTGGTGACGATCATGGCTGCTGCGAATGCGCCGATCATGAGGATGGGCAGCGAATCGAGCCCCATCATGGTCAGCCCGACGATGGCGATAAAGGTGACATACGAGCCGATCATGTACACCTCGCCGTGGGCGAAGTTGATCATGCCGATGATGCCGTAGACCATCGTGTAACCGATGGCTATCAAGGCATAAGTGCTGCCAACGGTCAGGCCGTTGATCAGCTGTTGGAAGTAGTGGTAAAGCTCAGGCATTACATTCTCCTGAACACCCAGCAGCCCGTGCTCGACCGCCAAGGCGGACCTGCTTCGAACACGCTGCACGGAGAATGCGGCGCCAAGGGCTATATGCGGATCACGCACGGGCCAGGTTCGAGGCGGGCCAGCTGTGCAGGCCACTCGCTTGGTTGAAGGTGTTGCTGGGGCGTCCCGTGCTTGTGGCCGGGTTGGCCCCGATCAGCTAAAACAAAGCCCACAGCGGATGCCGTGGGCTTCGGATCGGTTGTGGTTATAGGTTTACTTGGCTTCGGTCTTGGTGCCGTCCTGGTGCCATTCGTAAACCACGAAGTTGAAGTCTTTCAGGTCACCCTTCTCGTCGAACGAGAGGTTGCCGGTCGGCGTGTCGAAAGTGTTGCTACGCAGCGCTTCGGCCACTTTCGCGGTGTCGGTGCTGCCGGCTTTCTCGATGCCCTCGGCAATCACCTGAACAGCCGCATAGGCTGGGAACACGAACGGACCGCTCGGATCCTGCTTCTTCGCCTTGAACGCGTCGACCAGCTTCTGGTTGCGCGGATCCTGATCGAAAGATTGCGGGAGGGTGACCAGCAGGCCTTCGGAAGCCGGGCCGGCAATGGCGGAGATTTCCTTGTTGCCTACACCTTCTGGGCCCATGAAGCGGACATTCAGGCCCTTCTCCTTGGCTTGACGCAGCAGCAGGCCCAGCTCTGGGTGATAGCCGCCGTAGTAGACGAAGTCGACATTCTCCTGCTTGAGCTTGGAAATCATCGAGGAGAAGTCCTTGTCGCCAGCGTTGATGCCCTCGAACAGGCCAACCTTGACGCCTTTCTTCTCCAGGGTTTCCTTGACCGCGGTCGCGATCCCTTCGCCGTACTGCTGCTTGTCGTGGATGACAGCTACATTCTTCGGCTTGACGGTGTCTGCGATGTAGTTGCCGGCGGTCGGGCCCTGCAGGCTGTCCAGACCGATGGTACGGAAGATCAGCTCGTAGCCACGAGAGGTGATGTCCGGGCTGGTCGACGCTGCGGTAATCATCAGAATGCCTTCGTCTTCATAGATATCGGACGCGGGCTGGGTGGAGCTGGAGCAGAGGTGACCTACGACGAAGCTGACCTCGTCGTTAACGATCTTGTTGGCAACCGCCACGGCCTGCTTGGGGTCGCAGGCGTCGTCATAGACGATACCTTCAAGCTGCTGACCGTTGACGCCACCTTCCTTGTTGATTTGCTCGATGGCCATCTGGGCACCGATGAACTGCATGTCCCCGTACTGCGCGACAGCCCCGGTAACCGGACCGGCCAAGCCGATCTTGATGTTGTCGGCGGCCAGCGTGTAGCTCGCTGCACCCGTCAAAGCGATAGCCATGAATAGTTTCGAAAGACGCTGCTTGGTCTTCATATGCGCTCCACTTGCATCATTATTGTTTGGATCCTGCGGGCTGCAGTGTCGTTAAGGGCTCAACGTCCCCAAACGGTACGGCAACTGTACCGGCACAGTGTAGAAGCGTCAGCACCTGTTTGCACAGTCAGGAATTCCATCCGGTTGATGAGATTTACCCGAGCGCTATCATTGCGCCCTTTTCAGACCGGGTGAACCTCATGAGCGAAGAATCAAGCACTCTCTATGCCAAGCTGCTCGGCGAAACAGCCTCGATTACCTGGCAGGAGCTGCAACCGTTTTTTGCTCGTGGCGCGCTGCTACGGGTGGCCAGTGACTTTGATCTGATCGCGGCGGCACAGGCGGTCGCTGAGGATGATCGGGAAAAAGTGACCGCATGGCTAGCAGAAGGCCATCTCGGCAAGCTTGAGGCAGAACAGGCCCAGGACTGGCTTGAACGCGATCCGTCACTCTGGGCAGTGGTCGTTGCGCCCTGGGTGCTGGTGCAGGAAAGGGCAGCCAAGCCCAGCCTGCACTGATTCAAGTCAGTCGCTAGCTGCGCACCCAGCGCTGGCGCGCCCAGCCACTCAACGCATCGACTGCCAGGACCATCAGCAGCATGGCCAGAATGACTGTCGAGGCCTGGGCCTCTTGGAACAGGCTGAGGCTCATGTAAAGCATCTGTCCGAGGCCGCCGGCGCCGACAAAGCCGAGCACGCTAGCCATGCGGATGTTGTTCTCCCAGCGGTACAGCGTATAAGCCATGATTTGCGGCCATAACGTCGGAAGGGTGCCGTAGCAGAACGCACCGATGCGCCCACTGCCGGCCAGCCGCAACGCCTCGCTTGGCGCGCTCGGTGTGTTTTCCAGGGCTTCGGCGAACAAGCGACCCAGCACACCGGCTGTGTGCAGCGCCAGGGCCAGGGTGCCAGCATTCGGTCCCAGGCCCGCCGCCAGCACCATCAGCGCCGCCCAGACGAGTTCGGGTATCGCACGAAGCGCATTGAGCAGCAGCCGTGAAGCGCCCTGGGTGACCAATCCGAAGCGTCCGGCGGCTGGCAGCGCCAGTATCAAACCGAGCACAGCCGCGAGAAGCGTGCCGATGGCCGACATCGCCAGTGTTTCCAAGGCGCCGTAAGCGATTGCGCGTAGGTGCGGTGCTGACAGATCGGGGCTGAAGAAAGCAGCAGCATATTCGCCCATTTGCACTGCGCCATCACGGCTCATCAGCGCGCTGGTGTCGAGCTGCAAGTAGGCGAACGAAGCGACCACCGCCATGATTAGCAATAGCGGTAGCGCATAGCGCGCAAGCGACTTCATACGAACCTTCTGCGCAGCAGCTGGCTGAACAGATCTGCCAGCAGCACCAGCAGGAGGAATGTCAGCAGCATGCTCGCCACTTCGCCGCCAGCGAACATGCGCATCGACAGATCCATCTGCTGACCCAAGCCGCCCGCACCGACAAAGCCCATGACGACCGACGCACGGATGGCGCACTCCCAGCGATAGACCGTGTAGGACAGCATCTCGCCCGTTGCCTGTGGCAGCACGCCGTAGGCAAAGGCCTGCAACCGTGAACCGCCCGCGCCGATCAATGCGCGCGTCGGCAGCGGATCGACCGACTCGAAGATTTCTGCGTAGACCTTGCCGAGCATGCCGGCGTAGGTGATGGCGATAGCCAGTACGCCAGCGGTTGGGCCAAGGCCGACGGCCCGCACGAAGAGCAGCGCCCAGACGATTTCCGGCACGCTGCGTAGCAGGATCAGCAGCCCTCGAACGGGCCAGCGAACGGCCTGCGCCCACCAGTGCGGACGGCCGCCGCGGCTTAGGGCCGAAATCGACAGCGCGCGTGTTGCCAGAAGCGCGCAGGGAATGGCAACAGCAAGCGCCAGCGCCATACCCGCCGTGGCGATGGCGAGCGTTTCCAGCGTTGCACGCCCCAGCAGAAGTAGAAATTCCGTGTCATGCGCCGGAGGCCAGAAACCGGACAAAAAGGCGCCCATGGTGTCGGCGTTGCTGCCATCGACGAGCACGCTGAGATCCAGCTCGCTTAATGACAGTCCAGGCCAAAGCAGAGCCAGCGCTACCAGTGTCAGCAACAGGCGTGAGCGAGCGGCAGGGTCGCGCTGGGTGAGGGCGGGGTTCAGCATCGCGGAATATGCAGGCTCTGGCTCGGTGTCGGCTCAACGCGTGCGAAGCCTTCCAGCTGGTCGTTGGCATAGAGTGCATCGAGCTCGCCCGGCGTCACGGTGTTGGATGCTTTATCGAACAGGATTCGCCCGTCACGAACGGCAATCACCCGAGGGAAGTGCTCCAGCGCCAGCTCGACCGCGTGCAGGCTGGCTATGAGTGTGGCCTGGCAACGCGTGGCTTCGCGTTTTAGTACGTTCAACGAATAAGCCGCTAGCACCGGGTCCATCGCGGATACCGGCTCGTCTGCCAGCATGAGCGTCGGGCTCTGGTACAGCGCCCGGGCGATGCCGACGCGCTGCAACTGACCACCGGACAGCTGATCGCAGCGCTCATAGAGCTTGTCTGCCAGATCCAGCTTACCCAGTACTTCGGCTACGCCGTTCTTGTCCAGCGGGTAGACCAGACTGAGCAGGCTGCGGCCGAGCGACCAGTGCCCCAGCCGTCCGGCCAGCACTGAGGTAATCACGCGTTGGCGAGGTGGCAGCGGTGGTGCCTGATGAATCAGACCGATGCGACCACGCAGTTTCTGCCGGGCACCGACTGATAACGTCCAGGGCTGGCAGCCGAGCAGTTCGAGCTCACCATTGCTCGGCTGCACGTGCGTGGCAAGCAAGCGCAACAAGGTGGTCTTGCCTGCGCCAGAGGGACCGATAAGCGCAACGCGCTCGCCTTTCGCGATCTGCAGGTCAACGTCGCGCAGCGCGACGTGACCGTTGGCATGGCAATAGCTTACGCCGGACAGGCTCAGGGCCGGTTCGGTCTGGTTTGTTAGCGAAGTGCGCGGGCTCGAGGACAGCATCGACACGCTCATTCAAGCGTGCTCGCCTGGTACTGCCCGAGCGGTCCGCAGAGTTGCAGCGGACCGACTGGCAGAACTCACTTCAACAGGCCAGCGGCGCGCGCGGCTTCCTCGATGCCTTCGTAATTTTCCGGGCGCGTTTCGATGAAGCGCGTTGCGGCCTGAAGATCAAGGATCTTCCTGTGTTCCGGGTTCTTCGGGTCGAGTTTGAGAAACGCGTTTTTGATCTTCTCGGCCAACGCCGGCTCCAGGTTGCCGCGTACGGTCCAGTTGTAGTCGTAATAGGGCGGCGTGGTTGAGATGACCCGCACCTTGTCAGTGTCGACCTTGCCAGCCGCGACCAGCTTGTCCCAAACCGAGGCATTGAGTACGCCACCGTCGGCCTTGCCAGCTTGAACCCAGGCGGCCGTGGCGTCGTGGGCGCCGGAATAGGCGATGCGCTTGAAGAACTGCTCGGGGTCGATGCCGTCCTTGATCATGAAGTAGCGCGGCATCAGGCTGCCGGAGGTCGAGGACACGGAGCCAAACGCAAAGGTCTTGCCCTTGAGGTCCTGCAGCGTTTTGACCTCGGGATCGGCAGTGATGAATTTGCTGGTGAATTTCTCGTCCTGCTCACGCTGTACCAGCGGGATCGCATCGCCCGTTTTCAGGCGAGTCTGGACGAAGGTGAAACCGCCAAGCCAGGCCAGGTCGAGGCGGTCGGAAGCAAGTGCTTCGACAACTGCCGCGTAATCGGAAACCGGAGTGAATTTCACCGGCATGCCCAGTTCTTTTTCGAGGTATTGGCCCAGCGGTTCGAACTTGCGAATCAGCTCAGTCGGGGCTTCGTCGGGGATGGCCGATACGCGAAGGACGTCGGCGGCATGGGTGGTGACAATAGACAACGAGAGGGCAAGGCCGGTGACGGCTGCCAGGGTGCGCTTCAGCATTGTGGTTCTCCGGTTCAATAGCGGAAAAAGCGCGCGGATTATAGAGGTAGAAGGCTGCGCCAACGCAAGCGTCTGGCCGAGATGGCGCTGCCACTTGGCGAAACGGAGATAAACGCCGGGGTGTGGCAGTTTGGTGCGCGGTGTGTCCGGCCGGGAACCCACACGTACTGCGATAAGCCCCCCGCGTGGGCACAGGTGAGAATGACATGGATCAAATGCTGCTCAGATCAGAGCGGCGAATGATGGCTGTAGTGGCATTTAGATATTTAAGTGCCATCAATGTTTGACTAGAATCCGGTGCCTTCAAGGACGAGGGTTGCGGCATGAGTGATTTCAGAGAAGAAAAGCGGAAGCTTCATGCGCTGCGAAAACACATCGATGCGCTCCTGGCGAGCGGGGCCGTTATCACCCAGCGGGATCCGTTAATCCTGCTCGATGGCAGTCAGGTCCTGCGGGTCGAGCACGGCATGCTCATCAGTTACTACAAATCGCTCGCACTGATCGAGCCGACCACAGACGGCGAATGGCCGGAGTCATTGCGCGAGATGGCTGCTGATCTTTGCTGCCGTCAGCTCGACGAGGCCATTGAAGACGAACTCGAAAACAATCCGGAGAATGGCGCTTCGGTCAAGCAAGGCCAGGCGTGCTAATGCAGGACGATCAGCTAGCGGTGATGCGCCCCCGGACCGGCAGATGACCGCCATGCACTCCGAACGTCGTGAAAACCATACATTGCGCCGGCACATCGATTGTCTGCTCAGCGCAGGAGCAGGCCTGACCGGGCGCTGTCCGATCACCATCGACTTTCACGAGTGCACATTCACGGTGCGTAATGGGAGGCTCTTCAATGAGAGCGGCATTCGGAGCTTGGTTGCCGTCATCGCCAGGCACGTTTGGCCGTGCTCAGAATCACGGCACGTCGCTATCGAGATTTGTCTGGGTCAGCTTGTTGATACTCGTCAGGATGATTTCGGTATCTCTGGCGAACCGAAGAGAAGCCCCATGACGCATAGCATTTCGAAGCGCTAAGGCATGGCGCTGCGCCCACAGCTTGACTCTGGGCCGAGTCCATAACGCAAGGTCGGTGCGGCAGATTTGAAATTGCATTTGTGATGTTTGTCACATTTAGTAGAATCCGCCGCCTTTATGGATGATGGCTTTTTGATATGGACTCGACCCAGGACAAGCGCGCACTCCATGCGCTGCGTAAACACATCGACGAACTGCTCGATGCGGGGGCAGTAATCACCTCGCGAAATCCGCTCACAGTCCTTTCAGCTGGCGAAACCCTAAAAGTGAAGCATGGGATGCTCGTCGGCTATTTCGATATCTTGGACATGATCGAACCGGTTACCGACCATGAGTGGCCAGAGTCTTTACGCCAAATGGCTGTCGACCTTTGCATCAAGCAGCTCGATCAGGCCATCGAAGCGCTCAACCGCAGCAGCGTGATCGCTGAGGTGCATGTTGCCGCCAACGACAGCTCGATCACTGGCTGAATCTCCCGCTGCGCTCCCCAAAATCAAAGCGCCCCATTTGCGGCTTGCCGACTTGGGCTTTTGCTCTAGCCTGCTGAAAGCAGACATCGAAAACAGCCGGCACGACAACGCTGCGCCTTAATCGGATCAACGTGCGTGGATGTCTTGCAAGCGAGCTGGCTAAAGGGGAACCCATGCACAACTCAACCATGCGCCACGGCTTCATTCCGCCTTACATACTCAGCCGGATCATTGAGCACGGCTCCGCCCCACAGCGCGAACGAGCGCTCGGCACCCTGTCCCATATTCATCATCTGCTGCCCAACCCCGGGCCACCCAACCGTCAGCCAATCGCCAGCGTGTTGCCTGAACGAGACCTGCCCAGCGAACCGCGACGCAGCATTCACGATGCAGGGCAGCAGATGTTGCTGCCTGGGATGATGGCGAGAATCGAGGGACAGCCGCCGGTCGGCGATGCGGGGGTCGACGAGGCCTACGAAGCACTTGGCAAGGCTCACGAATGCTTCTGGCAGGTGTTCGGGCGCGACTCGATCGACAATCATGGTTTCCCACTGATCGGCACGGTGCACTATGGGGTCGGCTACGAGAATGCCTTTTGGAACGGCGCGCAGATGGTCTTCGGCGATGGTGACGGCGAGATCTTTAATCGCTTCACGCGATCTCTGGATGTCGTGGCGCACGAGCTGACCCATGGCGTCATCGAAAGCGAAGCCGGGCTGCTGTACTTCGATCAGTCCGGTGCCCTGAATGAATCGCTATCCGATGTGTTCGGCGTGTTGGTGAAACAATTCAGCCTCAAGCAGACAGCGGACCAGGCCGATTGGTTGATCGGCGCCGAGTTGCTGACCGACAAGGTGAGCGGCTCGGCACTGCGCTCTATGGCCAACCCCGGCAGCGCCTATGACGATCCGCTGCTGGGCAAGGACCCGCAGCCGGCGCATATGCGCGACTTTATCGACACCCGTGACGACAATGGTGGTGTGCACCTGAACTCCGGCATTCCCAATCGCGCGTTCTATCTCGCCGCTCGGGCGCTCGGCGGTTACGCCTGGGAGAAGGCTGGGCGCATCTGGTATGACACCCTCTGTGATCAGCGTTTGGCCAAGGATGCGGATTTCGTCGCATTCGCTGGTTTGACGCTCGATAACGCGGTGATCCGCTTCGGTGTCGGCAGTAGCGAGGCTCAGGCGGTAAGGCAGGCATGGACAGATGTCGGTGTCCTTGTGCTGTGAACAGGCCCCGACGAGGAGACCTCATGAAACAGCTACCACCGCTGGGCAAAGAAGCAACCGTTCGCCTCTCACGGCAGGGCGGGTTCGCCGCGATGCAGGCACTCTCTCGGCCGCGTGAGATCGATTTCGCCAGCTGTGACGAACGCCAGCGCGGCCAGATTTGCTCCGTGCTGGAAGGCTGCCTTCCGTTGGCGAGTGCCGACGCCGGGCAGGGCGACCGTCGTTACTACCAGATCGAGCTTCATTACCGCGAAAACGAGCATGACGGTGAGATGCTGCTGCAAGTCCCCGAAGAGCAGGCGCCTGGGGAACTGGTGCGTTTGTGGGACAAAGGGGAGCTGCTTTGAGGCCAGCTTGGCCATCGGCGCCTGGGCGGCGCTAGAATCCCGGGCCCGGTTTTATAGGAACCCACCGCATGTCTGATTTGCCAATGATCGCTTTTGCCGGCATCGGCCTGATGGGCCTGCCAATGTGCCGCCGGCTGCTCGCTGCCGGCTATCGATTGACGGTCTGGAACCGTTCCCCCGAAAAGTGCGCCCCGCTGATAGAGGCCGGCGCGCGACAGGCCAGCAATCCGGCCGACCTATGCAGTAACGCAGACATGGTGCTGCTTTGTCTGGCAGACACCGCGGTGGTACGTGAGGTGGTGTTTGGTTCGGGTGGTATCGTCGAGGGAGCAAAAGCGGGCCAATTGCTGGTCGATCATTCCAGTCTGGAGCCAACGGCCACGCGCGCCATGGCCGCCGAACTCGAGTCCCGCAGCGGCATGCGCTGGGTCGATGCACCAGTATCCGGCGGTACGGCGGGTGCCGAGACGGGCAGCCTGGCAATCATGGCAGGCGGACGCTGCGAGGATGTCGAGCGGGTTCGGCCCGTGTTGGCACACCTCGGCCAGCGGTTGACCCACATGGGCGATGTCGGCGCCGGCCAGGTGACCAAAGCCTGTAACCAGATGATCGTCGCCTGTAATGCATTGGTCATCGCTGAAGTGGTGGCTTTGGCCGAGCGCTCCGGGGTCGACGCCACTCTCATCGCGTCGGCACTGGCTGGCGGTTTCGCCGATTCCAAACCGCTGCAGATCCTCGCGCCGCAAATGGCCCACAGCGAGTTCGAGCCGGTGAAGTGGCGCGTTCGCACCCTGCTCAAGGACCTCGACACGGCCGTGCAGCTCTCTCGTGAAGCAGGCGGAGCCACGCCCATGACCGGGCTAGCCGCACAGCTGATGCGCCTGCATGGTAGTCAGGGCGAGCTGGAAAATGACCCGTCCACGCTGGTCAGGATGTTCCGGGAGCAAGATCAATGAAGATTGCAGCCAACCTGTCCATGTTGTTCACCGAACTGCCGTTGGCCGAGCGCATCATGGCCGCTCGGATTGCCGGGTTCGACGGTGTGGAAATCCAGTTCCCCTACGAGCTGCCGGCCCTGCAGCTAAAGGAGTTGCTGGAGCGTGCAGGTCTGCCACTGGTACTGATTAACCTGCCGGCTGGCGATTTCATGCAGGGCGGTGCGGGGCTGGCGGCGGTGCCGTCACGGCAGGCTGAGTTCGATACGGCGCTTCAGGAATGCCTGACCTATGCGGTCATGACGCGCCCACTGTGCGTCAACGTCTTGCCGGGCCGGCTGGCCGAAGGTGTCTCGCGTGAGCAAGCCTTGGAAACCCTGGCAGCCAACCTGCGCAAAAGCGCCGAGGCGTACGCATTGCTTGGCGTTCGAGTGGTGTGCGAGGCGATCAATCCACTCGACATGCCCGGCTTTCTGATCAATACACCCGCGCATCTGCAAACGCTGCTGGAGCGCGTCGACCATCCCAATTGCCAGGCTCAGCTGGACCTGTATCACATGGCCCGTCAAGGGCTGGACGTCGCCGCGGGTATCCGGCTCCTGGGATCGCGGATAGGTCATGTGCAGTTCGCTGACTGTCCCGGCCGTGGTGCGCCCGGCACGGGTTCGGTAGCGTTCGGACCGCTGCTCGAAGCGTTGCAAGCGGTGGGCTATTCCTACTGGTTGGCGGCCGAATACCGCCCCGATAGCGCCGGCACTTCAAACAGTCTTGGTTGGCTCGAGGCTTGGCGGCAGAGCTGACCCGTCGCATCGGCCGGCATCAGCGAAAGTGATGGTGACAGACAGACGCACGTTAGAACCCTAGAGTCAGTTCCGAGAATCGGTCGGCACACGACCGACGCATAACAATAAATCGAGAGCGACGTCATGCAGCCATCCACCCAAGCCGCGAACGCCTGGCGCGTCCTGTTTCTGCTGTTTCTGGCCAACCTGTTCAATTTCTTCGATCGCACCATACCGGCAATTATTGCCGAGCCTATCCGCCTGGAGTGGGATCTCAACGATTTCCAGCTGGGCTTGATCGGCACCGCTTTCACCATCATCTATGCCATCGCCGGCGTGCCACTTGGCCGCATGGCCGACATCGGCTCACGGCGCAAGATCATGGGCTGGGGGTTGACCGTCTGGAGCGGGCTGACCGCTGTAAACGGACTGGCCTGGAATTTCTGGACCTTTCTGCTGGTGCGCATGGGCATCGGCATCGGTGAGGCCAGCTATGCACCCGCGGCCAATTCGCTGATTGGCGATCTGTTTCCGGCGCACAAGCGCGCTCGGGCCATGGGTATCTTCATGCTGGGGCTGCCGCTGGGGCTGCTGCTGGCCTTCTTCACCATTGGCTCGATGGTGGAATATTTCGGCAGCTGGCGCGCACCGTTCTTCATCGCGGCAGTGCCCGGTCTGGTGCTGGCGCTGTTCATCTTTTTCGTCAAGGAACCCCAGCGTGGCGCGGCGGAAACGGTGAAAGTGTCGCAGGCGCGTGTGGAGCAGCCGATTCGCAAGGTATTCGCGATCCGCACATTTTGGTGGCTGGTGCTGGCGGGGCTGGCGTTCAACTTCGCCACCTACGCCTGCAACGCCTTTATGGTGCCGTTGCTGATGCGCTATCACGCGGTGCCGCTGGTGGAGGCCTCGATCGCCACCGGGGTGATCGTCGGCTTGACGGGTTTGATCGGTTTAACCCTCGGCGGTTGGGTAGCAGACAAGATCCATCAACGCTTTGCCCGCGGCCGCCTGATCTTCGCAGCGGTGAGCATGCTCATCGCCACCGCTCTGACCGGTTATGCGTTGCTTGCCGGGCGGATTGAGGTGGGCGTGTTCGTCGCGGTCTTCAGTATCGGCTGGCTGTTCTCCTACAACTTCTACACCTGCGTCTACACCGCCATTCAGGACGTCGTCGAACCGCGTCTGCGCGCCACCGCCATGGCCCTGTTCTTCGCCGGTCTGTATCTGCTTGGTGGTGGCATGGGCACGGTGGTGGTGGGGCTGCTGTCGGACCACTTTGCCGAGTCGGCAATGCTTGCCGCAGGTGCCAGTGAGATGAGCGAAGTCTTCCGCGCCGAAGGTTTACACGGTGCGATGTACCTGATCCCCGGCTCGCTGCTGCTTACCATGGTGTTCCTGTTCCAGGCCTCCCGCACTTTCTGCCATGACGCCAAACGCATGACCGACGGCATGACCGACTCCGCGGCCGCGGCCGCGGCCGAGCCGTCACTCGCCTAACGGCGCTCCACTGCGGCGGCGCTCGACCGCCGCAGTGGTTTGCCTGGTTGAGCCCGTCCGACGATTGGCCTGCATTTGCCGGCGGGCTCGCATAAACTGCGCGGCCGTTTTTAGAAGTCCGGACCGCACATGCATAACCCGTCCCCCGCCCGCGCCTGCGGCATCGACTTCGGTACCTCCAATTCCACCGTCGGTTGGTGGCGTCCTGACGCCGAGCCGCTGTTGGTGCTGGAAGGCGATCAGCAGACCTTGCCCTCGGTGGTGTTCTTTAACACCGAAGAGTGTCGTCCGGTCTATGGTCGCCTGGCCTTGGCCGAATACCTGGAAGGCTACGAAGGGCGTTTGATGCGCTCGCTGAAAAGCCTGCTGGGGTCCAAGCTCCTCAAGAGTGAGACGACCGTGCTCGGCGGCGCCATGCCGTTTAAGGACATTCTTGGGCTGTTTCTCGGGACCCTCAAACAACGCGCTGAAGACCAGGCCGGGCGTTCGTTCGATGAGGTGGTGCTGGGCCGCCCGGTGTTTTTCGTAGACGACGACCCGGATGCAGATAGGGAAGCGGCGAATACACTCGCCGCTGCGGCCAACAAGATCGGTTTCAAGGACGTCTCCTTCCAGTACGAACCCATCGCTGCAGCGTTCGACTACGAGTCGCGCATCGAGCGGGAAGAGCGCGTGCTGATCGTCGACATCGGCGGCGGTACCTCGGACTTTTCACTGGTGCGGCTGGCACCGGAGCGGCGGCAGATCGATGACCGTCAGGACGACATCCTTGCCACCTCGGGCGTGCACATCGGCGGTACCGATTTCGACAAGCAGCTCAGCTTGCAGGGGGTAATGCCCCTGTTCGGCTACGGCAGCCGGATGAAAAGCGATGCACCCATGCCCACCAGCACTCATCTCAATCTGGCCACCTGGCACACGATCAACGCGGTCTACGCTCCAGCTTCGCTGCGCGCATTGCAGAGCATGCGCTACGACATTGTCGACCCCACCGGAATCGACCGGTTGTTCAGCCTGATCGAGCAACGCGCCGGGCATTGGCTGGCGATGCAGGTCGAGCAGGGCAAGATTGAATTGACCGAGCATGAACGCTTCCTGATCGACTTCGCGCGAATCGAATCCGGCCTCGAAGCCACACTCACGCGTCCTGTATTCGAAACGGCGATCAACCCTCTGCTCGAACGAATCCGCACCAATGTCAGTCAATTGCTCAAGAGTGCCGGGCTCAAGCACGAGGACATCGACACGGTCTTCTTCACGGGCGGCTCCAGTGCGATCCCGGCGCTGCGCAATAGCGTCGCCGCCTTGCTGCCACGGGCACGCCACGTTGAAGGCAATCGCTTCGGCAGTATCGGTAGCGGCCTGGCCATCGAGGCGCGCAAGCGCTACGGTTGAACCGCCCGTCATGCCTGCTGTGCGAGTGTGGCCGCGGGCCTGAACGGGAGTTGTCATGGGCTACAAGCTGCGTCCGCAAGACCCTGCCGCCGAGGTGCGAAAAGTCGCCCGGCAGGGCATCGACAAAGCCATCGAGGCGCTGAGCGTTGCACCCGAAGACCGCGCCGAGGGCGTGCATCAGGCGCGCAAACGGTTCAAAGAGTTGCGGGCGCTTCTGCGCCTGGTGCGCAAGCCGCTGGGAAACGAATTTCAGCGAGAAAATCACCGTTTGCGGGATCTGGGGCGCGCCTTGGCCGAGTCGCGTGACGCTACTGCCATGTTGGAAAGCTGGGATGCGCTGGCCAAGCGTTTCCCGAACCTGTTCGCCGAGGCGGATTTCAAGCTGACCCGGCGTCGCCTGCAGGCTCGGGCGAAGCAGGCCGAAAGTGGCACTACCGACCTCGATTCGCGCATCGGCAAAGTGATCGATGAGCTGAAGGATGCGCGAAGCTGCATCGACACCTGGTCACTTCAAGCCAAGGGCTTCGACTTGCTGTCTGGCGGTGTCGAACGCACCTACTCAGACGGTTGCGCTGAGCTGGCCAAAACCAAGCTCGATCTCAGCGACGAACAGCTCCACCAGTGGCGCAAGCGGGTCAAGGATCACTGGTACCAGACCAGGCTACTGACGCCGAGTTGGCCGAAGCTGATGCAGCTGCGCAGCGACTCGCTCAAGGATCTGGCGGATCAGCTGGGCGATGATCATGATCTGGCGGTGCTGACGGAGCTGACACAGGCTCAGCCGGCATTGTTCGGCGACGACACCCTGCGTGAGCGACTCAACACTGCCATAGCCGAACGTCGTAGCGAGTTGCAGAGCGCCGCGCTCAAGCTGGGGGAGAAGATCTATTCGCAGGCGCCTAAGGACCTGGTGGCACGCTGGCAGCGCTATTGGGACGTCGCCGCCGACTGATCAAATTCAGCTGCACTGCTCGGCGAGCCAGGCATCAGGCGGCCTGGCTGTTGATCTCGTGAATCTTCAGCATTTTTTCCAGCTCCGTGCGGATGAAATCATCGTTGCAGCCGGGCAGGTACTCACGCAGCTTGCGGATCACCCACTGCTGGCCGCGGTCAACGAAGGTCAGGCGCTCGTCCAGCGACTCGATGGCCATGGCCTTGCCGTAAAACGCACCGGTTTCGCGGTTGGGCTCGATGTTCAAATGATTCATGCAGTTCAGGACCAGCCGGCAGCTGTCGACCTCGCCCTGGCGGATCTGCTCGAGCAACTTCTGCTGGGTTGGATCGTTGCACTGTTGCAGGCTTTCACCGGCGACCTTGGCCCCGGCGCGCTCAGCGCTCAGCAGGTCTTGAAGCAGTTGTGCTTCCCCTTCGGCGGTGTTCAGCATGTTCTGTTCACTCATGTCGGGTCTCCTGTTCAGCAGCCGGTGCACGGCGGGCGCCGTGCACACTGTCGACTGACGTGGAAAGGTCAGAGTTTCTTCGCGGAGACGATCTTGACCGGCGTCAGCGGTACGTTCTGCATCATGCTGCGGTTGCCGGTCGGCACCTGGGCGATCTGGTCAACCACGTCCATGCCGCGCACCACCTTGGCGAATACCGCATAGCCGAAGTCGCGGCTGCCATGGTCAAGGAAGTCGTTGTCACGGTGGTTGATGAAGAACTGACTGGTCGCCGAGTCGACGTTCTGTGTGCGCGCCATGGCGAGGGTGCCACGTACGTTGTGCAGACCGTTGTCGGCCTCGTTCTTGATCGGCTCACGGGTCTTCTTCTGGCTCAGGCCCTCGTTGAAGCCGCCGCCCTGGATCATGAAACCAGGGATCACGCGGTGAAAGACGGTGCCGTCATAGAAGCCGCTTTCGACATATTCGAGAAAGTTCTTCACGCTGACGGGGGCCTTTTCGGCCTCCAGCTCGATTTCGATTTCGCCCATGCTGGTGTTCAGCAGTACGTGAGGATTCTCCGCGGCGAACAGGTTGCCGGCGAGCAGCAGTGAGCAGGCGGCGAGTGCGAGTCGTTTCATGGTCTATTCCTGGTATGGGTAAGCCTGGGTCAGCCCGTTCATGCAGGCCGGTTGCACAGGTGCTTCAGCCGTCGTGCTTGATGTTGCTCACCGGCTGAACAGGCGATTGCGCTTGTGCATCGTACGTCCTGATCAGGTCAATGAGAATCTGTGTGGCCGGACCGAGCGGTTTGTCGGGGTTCGTGTAGAGGTAGAAAAGCGGCCGGCGAACGCTGCCCTGAACCAGAGGCAGCGGCTTGAGGGCTCCTTCTGCCAGTTCGCGATAAATCATGTGTCGAGGTAGCCAGGCAAAGCCCAGGCCGCTGCTGACGAAGCCGACCGAAGTGGCCAGGCTGCCGACCGTCCAGCGTTGTTCGGCCCCCAGCCAGCCGCTGTCGCGCGGCTGGCGCTGGCCGGAGTCGCGCACCACCACCTGCATCTGGCTTTGTAGATCCTGGACGCTGAGCTTGCGTTGCAGCTGATGCAGCGAGTGGTTGGGGTGCGCGACAGCGATGAATTCGACAGTGCCCAGTTCCTGGCCAAGGTAGCCGGTGATATCCAGACCGCTGATCGCCAGATCCGCTGTGCCGTCCTTGAGGACCTCTTCAACACCGGACAGCACTTCTTCACGCAGCCGCACCCGGCAACCCCGGCTTTGCGGCATGAACGCGGTCAGCGCACGGATCAGCTTGGCGTTGGGGTAGGCCGCATCGACCACTAGCCGCACTTCAGCTTCCCAGCCTTGCTCCATGTGGTGCGCCAACTCTTCCAACTGCCCGGCCTGGTTGACCAGCTGCCGGGAGCGGCGCAAAAGCACCTCGCCGGCATCGGTCAGTACCGCCTTGCGGCCATCGATACGTAACAGGGGGACGCCTAATTGCTCCTGCATGCGCGCCACTGTATAGCTCACCGAGGATTGCGAACGATGCAGCATTTCGGCGGCCTGGGCGAAGCCGCCGTGGTCAATCACCGCCTGCAGGGTTCGCCATTGATCAAGGGTCACGCGGGGCACTTTCATTCCATTGTTTTCCTGTTGCGTCGGTCTGATACGCTGGCGGTCGCCTATTCGAGGAGCCCACATAAAAATGAAAAGACTCTGCTTCGCAGCGCTCGTCATCTTCCCACTGAGTGCGCTTGCCGTCAGCTACCCCGTGGACCTCGAGCAGGAGCTCAACGGCGCCGAGGTGCTGGCGAGCACCGAGACCATCGACCGCGATATGGCTGGCCTGGTACTGCAGAACCTTGGGGACCGCCCGGTCGAGTGTACCGCCTCGTTTCGCAACGGACCGGAAATGCCGCGCACCCGACGGGTCACGCTCGAGTCAGGGGAACGCAAGCCCATGACCGCCAAGTTCAAGCGCGACGTGATCCGCCTGCGCATCAAGCTGACCTGCGAGCCTCAGTGACGTTGCCCTGACTCGCGCTATCCGCCGAGACGACGAGCGAAGCCAATGCTGTTTTTCACGACCTGAACTTCCGGTTCTAGCTGTCGGTCGGCCTGTCGTCGCGCAGTACAAAGACGACTCTGCGCGCGTCGGACGGGTTACTCTATGCCACGTTTTTTTCGACTTGCTTGAGGTGTCACCTTTGTTTGACCAATTCGCCCTCCACGAACGCCTGCTCAAGGCGGTCGCCGAACTCAAATTCGTCGAGCCGACCCCGGTACAGGTAGCGGCTATCCCCCCCGCGCTGGAAGGGCGTGACCTGCGGGTGACGGCACAGACCGGCAGTGGCAAGACCGCCGCCTTCGTGCTGCCAATGCTCAATCGGCTGATCGGCGATGCCGTGGTGCGTACCGATGTGCGTGCGCTGATCCTGCTTCCGACCCGTGAGCTGGCCCAGCAGACGCTCAAGGAAGTCGAACGCTTCTCGCAGTTCACCTTTATCAAGTCGGCAATGATCACCGGCGGCGAGGATTTCAAGGTCCAGGCGGCGATCCTGCGTAAGGTGCCGGACATCCTAGTCGGCACACCGGGCCGCATGATCGAACATCTCAACGCCGGCACCCTGATCCTCAAGGATGTCGAGTTGCTGATCCTTGACGAAGCCGACCGCATGCTCGACATGGGCTTCGCCGAAGACGTGCAGCGCCTGGTAGGAGAATGTGCCAAGCGTCAGCAGACCCTGTTGTTCTCGGCTACCAGCGGGGGCGCCGCGCTGCGCGAAATGAGCGCCGCCGTGTTGCGTGATCCGCTGCACCTGCAGCTCAACCGCGTCAGCGAGCTCAACGAAGGTACGCGCCAGCAGATCATCACGGCCGAAAACACCGAGCATAAGGAAAAGCTGGTGCATTGGCTGCTGGCCAACGAGACCTACAAGAAAGCCGTGATTTTCACCAACACCCGCGTACAGGCAGACCGTCTCTATGGCCGTCTGGTCGCGGAAGGCGTGAAGGCCTTCGTTCTACATGGCGACAAGGATCAGAAAGACCGAAAGCTGGCCATCGACCGGGTCAAGGAAGGCGGGGTCAAGGTGCTGGTGGCCACCGATGTGGCCGCGCGTGGGCTGGATATCGAAGGTCTGGATCTGGTGATCAACTTCGACATGCCGCGTTCGGGCGATGAATATGTACACCGGATCGGCCGCACCGGCCGCGCTGGGGCTGAAGGCTTGGCCATCTCGCTAATCTGCCACAACGACTGGAATCTGATGTCGAGCATCGAGCGCTATCTCAAGCAGCGCTTCGAACACCGCGTCATTAAAGGGCTGAAAGGCAGCTACATGGGGCCGAAGAATCTAAAGGCCTCGGGCAAGGCCGCCGGCACCAAGAAGAAAAAGGACGACAAGAAAAAAACCGCAGAGAAGAAGGGCAAGGCCGCAGCCAAGCCAGTAGCCAAGCGACCGAAGAACGCCAAACGCGAAGCGCCGGCGTCACCGCTCGTCAGTCAGGACGGTCTCGCGCCTCTACGGCGGAAAAAGCCCGCAGCAGAATGATCTGCAATAGCCGGGGCGGCATCGCTGCCCTGGCTCGTTTCCATGCTTAACGCTTTTCTGCCGGTGCGATATCGGCCTGCTTCTCCGCCTGCTCCACATGCTTGATGCGCTTCTCGTAGGCCTCGCATTCACTGCCTAACTGTTCGGCAGTCTGCTTGACCTCCATATCGCGCAACTCTTCGTTGATCTCCGCGGCTCGCTTCGGATCGCTCTCTGTCAGGGCGTTGACGCGGTCGGCAAGCTCTTTGGCCTTGGCATTGATCTGGTCGGTGGTGCATTGGTCGGCGAACACTGGCTGGCTAGCCAGCAGGGCGAGGGTGAACGGGACAATCAGACGTTTCATGGTGCGCTCCTTGATTAACGACCTATCTGGTGGATCGCCAGTGGCGCGCTTTAGTTCAGCCTTTTGCGGTTGCGCTGGATCGAACCATGCCGCGGCGGATGGGGTCCGAATAACAATGGCCGCCTCCCCGAAGCGGCGCAACAGGAGAACGGACATGACCTACGACTGGGACTTGATGCTACGCCTGCTGCGCGAAGCGCAGAAATCCGGAAACGAGAGTTTCGCGCCACGTCAGTACGCTGACGAGCATGCCTTGGCGGCGGAAGAGGCCGGCCAGCCAATGCCAAACATGGATTCCTTGAAGGCTGAGGCGCAAAACTACGAGAGCATGCTGTTCGAAGGTGGTTTCATGGTGACGCGCCCGGAGGAGCAAGGCGGCAATGGCGAGAATTTCGTGCTGACTGACCGAGGCGTGCGCCTGATGGAGATGCTGGAGGGTGGGGCAGGTCGAACCGAGAACCGTCGCCGTCTGGACGAAAAAGGCGAGGCGGCTTTGACCCCGGAAGTATTCGACGACTTAGCGGCAGCAGGCTAGGGCCGGTAGGAAAACGCCCCGCAGATGCGGGGCGCCGGTTGGGTCTTTACCGCAGCGGACCAACGGCCCCGCAGGATTTATTAGCGGCATGCTTCTGCAATATCGGCAACTGAGGGCGAGGTTTGCCGCTTTTCACGTCCAGCGACAGCGCATAGTCGCCCCACCAAGGCCCGGCTGCCCAATACGTACTGGGAATGCAGTGCTGGCCGAGGTATTGAAGCAGGTTGTCCATGGCAACCACCGCCGATGGTGAGAAGTCCGGGGCCCCGTGCTCACCGATGAAGCCCCGCAGACGATAGCGGGTTAGCCATTCGACAAAGGGTCTTGCGCGAACCACGCCGATCATCGGGTCGTACTTCTCGTAGCGGTTGGTGTAATAGCCCGAGTAATCCTTATCGAAATATAGATGGGCCTCGAACATCAGGTTGTTGTTTGGGTCGCGCATCCATGAGTCCTTCACCAGCTGAGTGTTGTAGGACGGCCAGTGGAAGGCGCTTGACCACCGATCGCCCGCGATGACGACCCAGTTGTCGGCGTCCAGGGTGCGGATACTTTTTGCAGCAGCCAGTGCGGCGGCGGGCCACTTACCGTTAGTGGTGTGGGGCTCGTTCATCAAGCCGTAGCCATAGACTGCCGGGTGGTTAGCGACCTTTTGCGCAATACGCCGCCAGGCATCGGCAAACGCGCTCACGGGCACCTCGTTGGAACCGATCATCTTGCCGTGGTAGCGGTAGTAGTTATGCATGTCGAGGATGACCTGCATGTTGTATTTCTTTGCGTGGTCGAGCGTTGCCAGCATGCGGCCAAGCTCAACGCTGTTCAGTTCGCCGTTGAGTCGCGGCTGAATCCGTTCCCAGCGAAACGGCAAGCGCACCAGCTTCAGATTGCGCTCAGCGTAACGCTTGAAATCAGCCTCTCCTGGATAGATGTACTGCTTCAGGTACACACCGGGCAATGCGACATCTGCGCCGAACTCCGCGCCGGCCAGGTTGATGCCAACCAGATTGATCGGATGCGCCGGTGCTGCTCCGCCGGCAGCGGGTGCTGTGCTGCCAGCGCTTGGGCTTGTATTGCTGAAGCCGGTGCTGCTAACCGAGATGGTACGGGGATAACCTACAGCCTTGCCGTCGATAGGGCCGCCATCGACCATGACGGTCATGTTGCCGCCGGAATGGTAGATCAGCTTGATGGTGCGCACCTGGCCGCCGAAGAAACGGATTTTCGCGCCCTTGTGGAACGCCGCCTTGTTCGCTGCCGTCGCCTTGACCGAAATGCCGACGAATTTGCTGGTGTTGTACACGCCGTTGACGAAATCGCCGCCGTTAAAGGCGTTGAGTGCAGTCGTCATGGAGGAGCCTGCCGCAGGCTGGCTAACGACCGGCTCTGGCGCAGGAGCAGCGGGCTTGCTTGGAGCAACTGGCGAAGCCGGAGCACTGCTGCCGGTGGCCGAGAACAGCTTGTTCGGGTAGCCGAGTTTGCCGCTTAGGGTCGCCCCGGAAAGCATCAGGCTCATGTTCTTGCCGGACACATACACGGCGTTGATCTTGCGCACCTGGCCGTCAGCCAACTTCACCGAGGAGCCGACCTTGAAGGCCGAGCGGTTCGCGCTGCTGGCGGGAATCGAGAAACCTGCCGACCTGCGCCATACACCATTCAACCAGTCGTTATTGGTGTAGTTGTTGATTGCGCTGCGGTGAGACGAAGTATCAGCTGCGACATTGTTGCTGGGCGCAGTTACGGCACTACCTGCAGCGGCACTTGTGCCAAGGGCCGAGACGCTTTTCGGATGGCCATTCTTAGATGCATTCAGCGTCGCCCCTGAGAGCATCACGCTCATGTGGGCGCCTGAAAAGTAAACCACTTTGACGGTGCGGACCTGCCCGTCTGCCGTCCGGACCTGGGCGCCTTTCTTGAACGCCGCTTTATTGGCTGCTGTGGCTGGGATCGAAAGACCGGCCGACTGGCGCCAGCTACCTTTGAGCCATTGCGGACCGGTGAAGTCATTGACCTTGGCAGTGGCGACCGTTTGCAGAGCGGAAGCCGTCGAGGCTGCAGCGGCGTGGGCCGTCTGGATGGGGCTAATCATGCTTAGAGTGGCTGCGAATAACGCAGCACCGAGCAGCACGTTACGTGTGCTAACCGTCGCTTTGACGAGCATTGATATCTCCGAAACTTAATACGACAAAGGGCCGAAGCCCTTTAAAAAGTGCGAAGGCATCCAAAGACCCATGCATCGAACGAAGCACCGACCGTTGACGCCACCAGGCAACGCTTTAGCGCCTCAGGAAGTTCCCGGTCGCAGCGTGCATAGGCTTTATATAGATTGATTATTAAATTTTGAACTTATATTGGCGCCAAAAAATCACACAACGAAAAATATTTAATGGCTGATTGCTATATTGCCATTACATAGTGGCTTATAAATATTGAAATGACAGTATTAGGCAAGTTCCTGATTTAACTGAGTTTGAACGCGGGACTACGAAACTTGACGGCTAAATTGGCCTAGCGTTGCCGCTTTGCTTGAGCGGTTTGACTTTGAATGGTCATGCGTTTGGTTTTATTGCAGAGTGTTTCAGAGCGAAGCTGCATTGTTCTAAGCAACTACAGCTTGCAGCCGTAAGGAAATAACGTGGTTGACGGGCCGTGGCCGGCCCGTTGTTCAACGAACCTGTTGCAGGCTGTCGACAGTCAGTTCCAATGCTTTGCGCATGTCCAGGCGAGCGGAGCGGCCAATGTCCTGGTTGTCGAGCTGGTAACTGCGCTCAGATGGCAGGATCGGCGCGGTCAGGTCATCGGCTTCTACTGCTTCAAAGTCGCTGTTGCGGCCGATGGTGAGCGCGCTTCGACGCAGCAGTTCACGCAGCTGTGCCGGCTCAAGGGCCGGGTTAATCGACAGCATCGCACCGACGACCCCCGTGACCATTGGCGTGGCATACGAGGTGCCGCAATGCACCTCACCGCGCTTGCCAAGTTCCAGCGTTGCCGCTCGGGTGCATGCCGAGGCGGTGATATCGACTCGCATGTCGATATTGGACGACGGGCGCTTGGTCACGTAGTCCGGGTGGTCAACCGGTACGTTCTTGCTGAAGTCGCGCTGATGCGCGCCCACCACCAGCAGTTGGTCAGTGATAAAGGAGGAGGGCAGCCGATAGTCGTCCTGGCCGGAATGCGCCGATCCGTTACCGGCGGAGTTCACCACCAGCACGTCCGGATGCTCGCGGCGCAACCAGAGGAAGAACTCCTCAAGCAGTTCTTCATAGCCACTCATCGCCACGCCGGAGCGCACCAGTGAATCGATCTTCTCGCCGTCCACGTCGAGCGTGCCGACGCGGTGAATGCCCCAACTCCAGTTCAGCACGCGCACGCCGTCCTCGACCAGATTGACCGAGGCCGCGACGTTGGCGGTGATGCCTGCATCCGAGTTGCGCTCGACGATCACTTCGAAGCCGGAACTGGTCGGTTCCAGGGCGCTGAGGAAGCCGCTGTCGCCTGGGTCGACGCTGCGTGCCGCGAGGATGCCGGTGACAGTGGTGCCGTGGTCCGCTGGAGACTCGGCATCACGCGCGTAGATACAGGTGCGTGGCTTGGCTGGGTCGCAGCTGCCCAGGTAGGCCGCGAATTCGGGCGAATCGAAGTCGACGCCGCGCTCGATGATGCCAATCCGCACCGGATGGGTCTTGATAGACGGTTTCTGACCGGGCAGCCGGTGCAAATAGAAATCCACGGCATCGAGAAAGCGGTTGGCCACCCATTCACTGTTGCGAGGCTTGGTTTGCGTGTCTTCTTCCAGCGGCTCCTCGGCACCCGATTCCTCAATAACCACCGCATCCACGCTCGTTTCGCTACCCAGGCGCAGCACCAGCGCGTCGCGCTGGGTCAGGTTCTTGGCCGGCAACCGCAGCTGATAAGTATTGAGTGGGGCAATGGCGCCAACCACTTCGGCGCCATATTTCTTCGCCAGGCGTCGCGATTCCTCCAGTCCGTCGTGATCCTCTTCGATGATCAGGCTGACCAGGTCCACGTAGGTGGTCAGGCCATCCATGTTCTTGGCTACTTCGTCCGGGCTCGCCGGCACGACGTGGCTACCGTTGAGGGTGAGCCAGACCGGATTGCTGCGGCGATCGCCTTGCTCCAGCCACAGCGGACCGCTCTGGTGATCCTTTCGGTTCAGTGTCAGGCGGAGTCGACCATGCTGTTGCTGTTCGGTTTCGACGGGTTTGCCGCCTAGCATCACCTTCAGATCCGCCTGGGCGACGCCTTCGCTGCGCAGGCAGAACGTTAGCTGCTCGGTTGAAAACAGGTCGCCGCAGCGCTGAAGGTCCTTGAGTCGCAGCGGCTGTTCCTCAGCAGCAGCGCTGCCAAGGCCAAGCGCGAGGGTGAGAGCGGATACGTATTGGGTGATGAGCCTCATGGACGACGTTGCAGGTAGTGCACGCTGAACAAATCTTGAGCGTCGGTCCATTGACCGCTGCAGTCGAAGCCGGCGCTATTGGCCAGGTCGGCAAACGACTGCAAGGTGTACTTGTAGGAGTTCTCGGTATGCAGGCTTTCACCCGCATCGAAATGGAACCGCTGGCCCTCGATCATCACGTCCTGCGCCTCACGGCTGACCAGGTGCATCTCTATCCGCGAGTCCTGCTCGTTGAAAAACGCCCGGTGGGTAAAACGCGACGGGTCGATATCACTATCGAGCTCCTGGCGGATGCGCTGCAACAGGTTGAGGTTGAACGCGGCCGTGACGTGGGCGCGATCGTTATAAGCCGCCTCCAGGACGCTGCGGTCCTTGACCAGATCGACGCCAATCAACAGGCCACCGCCCGGCGGCAGGATTGCATGCAGGTGCCCGAGCAGTTTGCGAGCTTCCAGTGGGGTGAAATTGCCGATGCTAGAGCCCGGAAAAAACACCAGCGGATGATGCAAGGTGAAATCGTCCGGCAGCTTCAGCTCGTCTGAGAAATCTGCGCAGGCTGCGTGCACTTCAAGCCAGGGATAGTCTGCGGCGAGGCGTTGAGTACTGGTGAGCAGGAAGTCTTCAGAAATATCGATGCCAAGGTAACTGACCGGCCGCAGCCCCTCGAGCAGCAGGCGTACCTTGCGGCTGGCACCGCTGCCCAGCTCGATCAGGTCGGTCTGTGGGCCGGCGATTTCCAGTATCTCGTTTGCCGCCTTGGCGAGGATCTTTTCCTCGGTGCGGGTCACGTAGTATTCGGGCTGCAGACAGATCTGCTCGAACAGCTCCGAGCCGCGTCGGTCGTAGAAAAACTTCGGCGAGATGTGCTTCGGCGATGCGGCGAAACCCTCCAGTGCCTCGTCGCGCAGGGAGCTATCGTGGGTCGGCTGCGTCTGGTCATGAAAGTGTACGGCTAGTGCCATGTTTCATAGCTCCCTGGCCAGGCGCAGCCCGGCGAATTGCCAGCGCATCGCCGGCTGAAAAAAGTTGCGGTAGGTGGCGCGGATGTGCGACTCAGGCGTGGCGCAACAACCGCCGCGCAAGACCATCTGACCGGACATGAATTTGCCGTTGTATTCCCCCAGACTGCCTTCCAGCGGATGGAAGCCGGGGTAGGGGCGATAGGCGCTGGCGGTCCATTCCCAGACATCACCGAACAACTGTGCCGGCCCCTCATGCGGCACGCTGGCACAAACAGGTTGCAGATGGTCGCTTTCCAGAAAGTTGCCGCGCCGTGGCTGGTCGGTGGCGGCGACCTCCCATTCGGCTTCCGTGGGCAGCCTGGCGTCGGCCCAGCGTGCATAAGCGTCCGCTTCATAGAAGCTGATGTGGCAGACGGGCGCTTCGAGGTCCAGTGGCTGTAATCCGGCAAGTGTCATTTCGCACCAGCCGCCGTCCTCACGATGCCAATACAGCGGGGCGTTCCAGCCGTGCTGGCGGATATGCGCCCAGCCATCGGATAACCAGAGTTCGCTTCGCGCGTAGCCGCCGTCTGCGATGAACGACAGGTACTCGCGGTTGCTGACCAAGCGGTCGGCCAGCTGAAAATCTTCGACGAATTGGCGGTGTCGCGGCGTCTCGCAATCAAACGCGAAGCCACTGCCAGCATGGCCGATATGACGCACGCCACCGGCATAGCTGTGCCAGCGAACGCGGTCGTTATGCAGTGCGGGTGCAGGTTTCAAGTCGCTGCGATAGACAGGGTGCAGCGGGTTCTGCGCAAGGATGTGCTTGATGTCCATCAACAGCAATTCCTGATGCTGTTGCTCGTGCTGCAGACCCAGCTCGACCCGGTGCATGATCTCAGCGGCGTGCTGTTGTGGCGGATGGGTCAGCAACTCACCCATTGCCCGATCGACATGCTGGCGGAACCGGTAGACGTCCTCTACGCCAGGGCGCGAGATCAGCCCGCGCTGAACCCGTGGGAACGGCGTGCTGTGGGTTTCATAGTAGGAATTGAACAGGTGGTCGTAAGCCGCATTCAGCGGCTTGTAGCCTGGCAGATAAGGCTTGAGCAGAAATGCCTCGAAAAACCAGCTGATATGCGCCAGGTGCCATTTCGGCGGGCTGACGTCGGGCATGCTCTGGATGACGTAGTCTTCGATCTGCAGCGGTGCACAAATTGCCTCACTAGTGGCGCGTACCTGCTGGAAGCGCTGCAGCAAGTGATCCATGTCGGCCAGGGCCGGTTGCTGTTTCGGCTGTTGCGCCAGGTTACCCATGGACATCCCCCCGATCGATGCATGGAGCGGCCAAAACCGCGTCTATTAAGCGACCCGAAGCGAGGCGCAAAAGTTTCTGCAGCGTGCGGCTGGTCGCCTCTTCCAAGTTATTCATGAAAGCAGCCCTGCGTTGAATCGCCAGGCCGCTCGACGCTCATCCACCTTCCATCGTCTGCTGTTCCACAGCTTGATCGGTCCGGTCTGAAAAAGCCGACCGGCTAACCGGTTTCGATCGGCGGGACTGGCCGGATCAGAATTTCGTTAACGTCCACATGGCTTGGTTGCGACAGCGCATAGACCACCGCGCGAGCAATGTCGTCGGGCTGTAGCGCATAGGGGGGCGGCTGATCGAACAGCGGTGTATCTACCATTCCCGGTTCGATCAGCGTGACGCGCACGCCAGTGCCGCGCAGCTCTTCACGCACGCTCAGGCCCATGCCGGTCACCGCCCATTTGCTGGCGCTGTACATGGAGCCGGGAATCACGAAGCGGCCCGCGGCTGAGCCGGTCAGCAGCAGATGGCCACGGCTGGCCTTGAGCGCATCGAGGCTGCAGCGCAGCGTCAGGCCGACGCCGTAGACGTTGGTGAGCAACATCTCGCGCCAGATTTCGGGATCGGCGCCACTGAAGCCGCCTTCGCTGCCCGGCATGCCGGCATTGGCGTAGACCGCATCGAGCTGGCCAAAATGATTGAGCACCTGCTCCACCATGGCCTGTTGCTCGGCGTATTCCTTCACGTCACAGCGGATCGCCAACGCGCGCTCGGGGCCGCCAAGCTCATTCACCAGTCGCGTCAACTTGTCCTCGGAGCGCGAGGCGAGGGCAACGCGGTAGCCGGCCTCAGCCGCGAGGCGGGCAGTGGCAGCGCCTATCCCGGAGGAGGCGCCGGTGATCAGAAGTACCGGGTCGCTCATGGTCGTCCTCGTCAGCTGGCAGAAGCCTCAATAGTTCGGCGGGGTTTCCGGGATGCCGGTGTCGTCATCGAGGGCTGGCATGGTCCAGGGCTCGAGGCGCTGATCCTTGTCTTCGACATCCAGCCTGGCTTGCTCGATGACGCTGCCGAGGCGCTGTGGGCTGGTGTATTCCTC
Source organism: Pseudomonas sp. NPDC077451 (assembly GCF_044543345.1). NCBI lineage: Bacteria > Pseudomonadati > Pseudomonadota > Gammaproteobacteria > Pseudomonadales > Pseudomonadaceae > Pseudomonas > Pseudomonas sp. NPDC077451. Next base: position 40,106 of record NZ_JBITVX010000001.1, read on the forward strand.
GCGTGACACGCTGGCAACGCGTAGCACTTCGGTACCGCTGCCCGACATCACGGTAAAGCCGAAGCTGTCGTCGTCAGGGTTGGCGCTGGTCACGCAACCGCAAGGTAGAAAGGCTTCTGAAACGAGCTGCATCGCTTCGTCCAGGTTCAAGGCTTGGTTGCTCATGGGTTTCTCCGTCTTCGGGCTGTATGAAGTGGACCGCCAGGCGGCGCTGCCGTTTCCTTTGACGCGACGGGATGTGCTGAGTCGGCCTTGTAGATGAGCCGCTGCGGCAGCATATTCAGGAGATGACAGACTCTCTCGTCCATCCAGCGCTGGCTGCGTTTCACCCTGCCGTGGCCGGCTGGTTCGGTCGCAGCTTTCCGGTGCCGACTCCCGCTCAGGCCCGCGCCTGGCCTCAGATACGCGCCGGCCAGTCGACGCTGGTCGCAGCCCCTACCGGCTCGGGCAAGACGCTCACGGCCTTTCTCGCCGCCATCGACCAGCTGGTGCAGCAGGGCGTTGCCGAAGGCCGGCTCCCGGACCAGACTTCGGTGCTCTATGTCTCGCCGCTCAAGGCGTTGTCCAACGATATCCACGTGAATCTGGAACAGCCGCTGGCGGGTATCTCCGCGCAGCTGCAAGCGCTCGGTCTGCCATCTCTGGACATTCGCACCGCCGTGCGCACCGGCGACACGCCGCAGGCTGAGCGCGCAGCGATGCGCAAGCGGGTGCCGCATATTCTGGTGACAACGCCAGAATCGCTTTATGTGCTGCTCGGTTCCGAGTCCGGTCGGCAAATGCTGGCCGGTGTTCGCAGCGTGATCGTCGATGAGATTCATGCCATCGCCGGTAACAAGCGTGGCAGCCATCTGGCGCTGTCGCTGGAACGGCTGGAGGCGTTGTGCGCATGCCCGCTGGTGCGGGTCGGCCTGTCGGCAACACAGAAACCCATCGAGGCAGTTGCTGATTTCCTAGTCGGTGCGGAGCGCCGCTGCGAAATCGTCGATGTGGGCCACGGGCGAGCGCGTGACCTGGCGCTGGAGGTGCCACCGGTCCCGCTGGAAGCGGTAATGAGTAACGACGTTTGGGAGCTGGTGTACGACCGGCTTGCCGCGTTGGCGGCTGAACATCGGACCACCCTGGTTTTCGTCAACACTCGGCGCATGGCCGAACGGGCCGCGCGGCACCTCAGTGAGCGTCTCGGCAACGCAGTGGTCGCCGCCCATCACGGCAGCCTGGCGCGCGAACAACGGCTGGATGCCGAGCAGCGGCTCAAACGCGGCGAGCTTCGGGTGCTGGTGGCTACCTCTTCGTTGGAGTTGGGCATCGACATCGGTGATGTCGAACTGGTCTGCCAGCTGGGCTCGCCACGCTCGATTTCTGCCTTCCTGCAACGCGTAGGGCGCGCCGGACATCAGGTCGGTGGCGTGTCCAAGGGGCGCCTGTTTCCCAGCTCACGCGACGACTTGATCGAATGCGCCGCCTTGCTCGACAGCGTGCGTCGCGGTGAGCTGGACACACTGGTGATTCCCAAAGCGCCACTGGACGTGCTGGCGCAGCAGATCGTGGCCGAGGTGTCTTGCCAGGAGTGGCAGGAAGACGCGCTGTTGACGCTGATTCGCCGGGCCATGCCTTACGCAAAATTGAGCGAGACGGACTATCAGGCGCTGCTGGCAATGCTCGCCGAGGGCTACACCACCCGTCACGGTGCGCGCGGCGCCTATTTGCACCGTGACTTGGTCAGCCGCAGCCTTCGAGGGCGACGCGGCGGCCGTCTGACCGCGCTGACCTCCGGCGGCACCATCGCTGACAATGCCGACTATTCGGTCCTGCTCGAGCCCCAGGGCTTCAATATCGGCACCGTGAACGAAGACTTCGCTGTTGAAAGCCTGGCCGGCGACGTCTTCCAGCTGGGCAATACCTCCTACCGCATCATCAAGGTCGAATCTGGGCGGGTGCGGGTAGAGGACGCGCAAGGCCAGCCGCCGAATATCCCGTTCTGGATAGGCGAGGCGCCCGGGCGTAGCGATGAGTTGTCCGCTGCAGTAGCCAGGTTGCGAGGGGAAATCGACGGGCGCCTGGCCGAAGCCGAGTCCCGTAGGAGCCAGCTTGCTGGCGATGCTTTTGAGTCCGCTGGGATCGCCAGCGAGTTGGTTCCTAAAAAGCGGGAAACTACCGAGGCCACATCAAAGCTCCAGCCGGCCATCGACTGGCTCACCGACACCCTTGGCCTACCAGACGCCGCGGCGCGGCAGATCGTCGAGTACCTGGCGCGCGCCCGTTCCGCGCTGGGCGCGCTGCCGACGCAGCAGCGGCTGATCATGGAGCGCTTCTTCGACGAGTCCGGCGGCACCCAGCTGGTTATTCACTCGCCGTTCGGCAGCCGGATCAACCGTGCCTGGGGCCTGGCGCTGCGCAAGCGCTTCTGCCGCACCTTCAACTTCGAGCTCCAGGCCGCGGCGACCGAGGACGCGATCATCTTTTCGCTGTCCACCAGTCACAGCTTCCCGCTCGAGGAGGTGTGGCGCTACCTGCACCCTAACAGCGCCGAGGCGGTGCTGATCCAGGCACTGCTCGATGCGCCGTTGTTCGGGGTGCGCTGGCGCTGGAACGCGACTACCGCTCTGGCGCTGCCGCGGATGGCCGGCGGGCGCAAGGTGGCCCCGCAACTGCAGCGAATGAAGAGTGAAGATCTGCTGGCCACCGTTTTCCCGGACCAGGTCGCCTGCCTGGAGAACATCGTCGGCGAGCGGGAGGTGCCGGATCATCCGCTGGTTGCACAGACGCTCAATGACTGCCTGCACGAGGCCATGGACAGCGAAGGCTGGCTGGCGCTGTTGCGGCGCATCGAGGCGGGCCAAATCGAGCTGCTGGCGCGCGACCTGCCGGCACCATCGCCGTTGGCCATGGAAGTGCTGGGCGCGCGGCCGTACGCCTTTCTCGACGATGCGCCACTGGAAGAGCGCCGAACCCAGGCCGTGCTCAATCGCCGCTGGACCGACCCTGAATCTTCCGATGACCTCGGCGCGCTGGATGCCGCTGCGATCCAGGCGGTGGGCGAGGAAGCCTGGCCCCAGGCACGCAATCCGGACGAGTTGCACGAAGCGCTGACGGGACTGGGCTGCATCGCTGAAGCGGAAGCGCAGGCCGATCCCCAGTGGCTGGCCTGGCTGAGCGAACTGGCTCGTGGCGGGCGCGCAACGCGGATGCAGGTCGCGCAGGATCGCGCGCTCTGGTTACCCATTGAGCGTCTGGCGTTACTGCAGTCGATCTATCCCAGCGCTCGTTGCGAGCCGGTGCTCAAGCTGTTGCCGGGCTTCGATCAGCACTCTAGCGAAGACGACGCGTTGGTCGAGTTGATTCGCACGCGCCTGACCGGCTTCGGCCCCTTGCCGGTACCTCTGATCGCCCGGCCGCTGGCCTTGCCAGCGTCGGCGGTTGCGCTGGCGCTGACGCGCCTGGAGTCCGAAGGCTATGTGTTACGCGGCCGCTTCACGCCTGGCGCACGTGAAGATGAGTGGTGTGAGCGGCACCTGCTGGCGCGTATTCATCGTTACACGGTCAAGCGCCTGCGCCGCGAAATCGAACCGGTCGATCGCGCCGATTTCATGCGGTTTCTGTTCGACTGGCAGCACCTATCCGAGGCCACGCGAATGCAGGGCCGCGAGGCGCTCGGTACCGTGGTCGAGCAACTGGAAGGCTTCCAAGCCGCTGCGGGCGCTTGGGAAAGCGACCTGCTGCCTGCGCGGTTGAAGGATTACGGCGGCACCTGGCTGGACGAGCTATGTCGCTCGGGGCGCGTCGTCTGGACGCGCCTGGCCGGGCGGATCAAAGCCAGCAGCGGGCCGGTGCGCGGCACGCCTATCGTACTGCTGCCGCGCCGGCAGCTGGCGGCCTGGTATGCACTGGCCAGCGAGGCGCCGCAGCCCGAGCTTTCGTCACGCGCGCAGCGAGTGTTCGAGACGTTGCAAGGACAGGGTGCTTTGTTCTTCGACGAACTCCAGCAGGACGCACGCCTGTTGCGCAGCGAACTGGAGGATGCCTTAGGTGAGCTGGTCGCGGTAGGGCTGGTCAATGCGGACAGCTTCGCCGGTCTGCGGGCGCTACTAGCGCCCGCTGCGAAGCGTTCACGCAGCACCCGACAGAGCCGCGGCGGCGCATTTATCGGCGGCATGGCTGATGCCGGCCGTTGGGCGCTGGTGCGCAAAGGCACGCCAGCGCCGGTCGAGACCTCGGCGCGTCGGCCCGCGCTCGACCCCGAAGTGCTGGAGCACATTGCGATGACCTTGCTGCGTCGCTACGGCGTGGTGTTTTGGCGCTTGCTGGACCGGGAGGCGGATTGGCTGCCGCCCTGGAGGGATCTTCTGCGGGTCTACCATCGGCTCGAAGCGCGTGGAGACATTCGCGGCGGGCGTTTCGTGGCGGGCGTGGCGGGCGAACAGTTCGCCTTGCCCGAAGCGGTTGGCCTGCTGCGTGAGGTACGCAAGCGCCCGCTGACCGGCGAGATGATTGCCGTTTCGGCGGTCGACCCGTTGAATCAGGTCGGCACGCTGCTACCTGGCGAGCGCGTACCCGCTATTGCAGGCAACCGCATCCTCTATCGTGACGGTGTAGCCCTGGCATTGCTGATTGCCGGAAAACCGCAGCTGCTCGCGGAGCTGGACGAAGACGACCAGCGAAAGGCCAGGCAACTGCTGGCGGTGGCGCGGCGTTAGTACTGCACCGACTCTCATGTGGGAAGGGTTGAACATGCGAGAGCGGTTGCTCGGTTGCACGTAATTGATCTCGATGGACAAGCACTGAAAAACCGTCCGGACACGCAAACAAAAAGGCCGGCTGCGATTGCTCACAGCCGGCCTTTTCGTACCGTGGTAAACCTCAGCCAGCGACCAGCACGCGGATCGCCTCCAGACGCAGCCCCGCCTTCTCCAGCATCGACAGGCCTTCCTCGCGCTGCTTGCGCACGGCTTCGATCTCGCTGTCGCGCACGCTTGGGTTGACCGCTTGCAGGGCCGTCAGGCGCGCCAGCTCTTCGTCAAGGCTCGCCTTTAGCTTGCGCTGCGCTTCGGCGACGCGCTCGGTGTGGCGAGGGGTGACCTTGGCTTCGGCGTCGGCGATCTGCTTGGCCAGTACATCGCGTTGGGCCTGGACGAACTTGTTCGCACTGGCGCGCGGGACGCTTTCCAGCTGATCGGTCAGGGTTTCGAACGCGACTTTCGAAGCCAGGTCGTTGCCGTTCGAATCCAGCAGGCAGCGCAGCGCCAGTGGCGGCAGGAAGCGGTTCAGCTGCAGCGCACGCGGTGCCACCACTTCGCTGACATAGAGCAGTTCCAGCAGCACGGTACCGGGCTTGAGCGCTTTGTTCTTGATCAGCGCGACCGCGGTGTTGCCCATGGAGCCGGACAGCACCAGGTCCATGCCGCCCTGCACCATGGGGTGTTCCCAGGTCAGGAACTGCATGTCTTCGCGGACCAGCGCCTGCTCGCGATCATAGGTGACGGTCACGGCTTCGTCGTCGCCGAGTGGGAAGCTGGCGTCGAGCATCTTTTCGCTGGGGCGCAGGATCAGTGCGTTTTCGGAATGGTCTTCGCTGTCGATGCCAAAGGCGTCGAACAGTTCTTCCATATAAATCGGCAGGGCGAACTGGTCGTCCTGCTCTTCGATAGCTTCAACCAAGGCCTTGCCCTGTTCGCCACCGCCGGAGTTGAGTTCCAGCAGGCGGTCGCGGCCGGCGTGCAGGTCGGCTTCCAGCCGCTGGCGCTCGGCGCTGGCTTCTTCGATGAGCTTCTGGAATTCGTCGTCGTCACCTTCTTCCAGCTGATTCAACAGGCGCGGCCCGAAGTGATGCTGCAGGGCGTTGCCGGTCGGGCAGGTGTTGAGAAAGGCATTCAGCGCTTCGTGGTACCACTTGAACAAACGCTCCTGTGGGCTGGTTTCCAGATACGGCACGTGCAGCTGGATGACGTGTGCCTGGCCGATCCGGTCGAGACGACCGATGCGCTGTTCCAACAGATCCGGGTGCGCTGGCAGATCGAACAGCACCAGGTGATGGGCGAACTGGAAGTTGCGGCCTTCGCTGCCGATCTCGGAGCAGATTAGTACCTGCGCGCCAAACTCCTCGTCAGCGAAGTAGGCGGCGGCGCGGTCGCGCTCGAGAATGCTCATGCCTTCATGGAATACCGTGGCGGGAATGCCGGAGCGCACGCGCAGCGCGTCTTCCAGATCCAGCGCAGTCTCGGCGTGGGCACAGATGACCAGCACCTTGAACTTCTTAAGCATTTTCAGCGTGTCGATCAGCCACTCGACGCGCGGGTCGAAATTCCACCAACGGTTCTGCGCATCCGGCTCCTCCTGCTGGCTCTGGAAGCTGACTTCCGGATACAGCTCGGCGTGCTCACCCAACGGCAGCTCCAGGTACTCGGCGGGGCAGGGCAGCGGATAGGGATGCAGCTGACGCTCTGGGAAACCGCGCACAGCGGCGCGGGTGTTGCGGAACAAGAGGCGGCCCGTGCCGTGGCGGTCGAGTAGCTCGCGGATCAAGCGACTGCTGGCTTCGATGTCGCCATCGGTGGCCGCAGCGAGCAGGGCTTCACCTTCGGCGCCGAGGAAGTCATGGATGGTCTGGTGCGCTTCCTGTGACAGGCGACCCTCGTCGAGCAATTCCTGCACCGCGCGGGCGACCGGCTGGTAGCTGGCGCTCTCGGCGCGGAAGGCTTCGAGGTCATGGAAACGGTTCGGGTCCAGCAGACGCAGGCGTGCGAAGTGGCTTTCCTGACCGAGTTGTTCAGGGGTAGCGGTCAAGAGCAGAACACCGGGGGTGACTTCGGCCAGTTGCTCGACCAGCTTGTATTCGGCGCTGGCGTTTTCCGGATGCCAGACCAGGTGATGCGCTTCGTCCACCACCAGCAGGTCCCAGCCGGCGGCAAAGGCAGCGTCCTGAGCGCGCTCGTCGTCTTTCAGCCATTCCAGCGACACCAGGGCCAACTGGGTGTCTTCGAACGGGTTGCTGGCATCGCTTTCGATGAAACGCTCGTCATCGAACAGGGCAACCTGCAAGTTGAAGCGGCGGCGCATTTCCACCAGCCATTGATGCTGAAGATTTTCCGGAACCAGGATCAACACGCGCTTGGCGCGGCCAGAGAGCAGCTGGCGATGGATCACCAGGCCGGCTTCGATGGTCTTGCCCAGACCCACTTCGTCCGCGAGCAAAACGCGCGGAGCGATGCGGTCGGCGACTTCACGAGCAATGTGCAGCTGGTGCGCGATGGGTTGCGCACGCACGCCGCCCAGCCCCCACAGCGAAGAAGTCAGCTGTTTGCTCTGGTTTTCCAGGGTGTGGTAGCGCAGCTTGAACCAGTTCAGCGGGTCGATCTGCCCGGCGAACAGGCGATCACTGGCAAGGCGGAACTGGATAAAGTTCGACAGCTGGGTTTCCGGCAGCGTGCGGGCTTCGCTCTGTGCAGTCAGGCCGTGATAGACCAGCAGGCCGTCGACATCGTCGACCTCGCGCACGGTCATTTTCCAGCCTTCGAAATGCGTGATCTCGTCGCCCGGAACAAAACGCACACGGGTCAGCGGGGCGCTGCGGGCGGCGTACTGGCGAGTCTCACCCGTTGCGGGATAGAGCACGGTGAGCATGCGGCCATCTTGCATGAGGATGGTTCCCAGACCGAGTTCCGCTTCGCTGTCGCTGATCCAGCGTTGCCCTGGTAGATACTGCTGCGCCATGCCCTGCCTCCGCTGTGAAAAAGCCCGCTATATTAACGGAACACTGCCGATAGAGCGACGATAGATGCCGCGCCAGTCAGTGTAGCGTTGCTGTTAAAGTCGACAGCAGGTTAAGCGTTCGGTTGGTTCAGGGCTGTCCGAATGGCCCTTGATCTTGGCGTTGCTTTTGGAGAGCACAGATGCTGCCAGTTATTCCACCCGGTACAGTCCAGGTCACCGCGCAACAGGACGTGGTCAAGCCGAGACCTGAAATCGCGCCGGTGACGCCCGTTCAGCCGAGCGCCAACGAAAGCTCGGTGGGCCTCGATCGTCGTCACCCTCAGGAAGCCGAGCAGATGCTTCGCGACGAGCAACGCAGGCGGCAGCGTCGTCGTGGCTATACCGCTCAGGAGCTGGCCGAGGGCGAGACCGCCGAAGAAGATCAGGCCGCCCTTGAAGAGCTTCCGCGACAGGGGTTATGGGTGGATGTCGAGGTTTGATTCGACTCGAACAGTCAACAGCGAGGTGATCGAGCTGCCAGATGCGGATCTGCGCTACTTCCCGCAATGGGTCGATGCAGGCCTGGCTGATCAATGGCTTTCGGAGCTTTCGGCACAGACGCCATGGACTCAACCACAGATAAGACTCTATGGCCGCAGCATCGCCGTGCCGCGACTGGTCGCCTGGTATGGCGATGCTGACGCGCTCTACCGGTATTCAGGCCTCACTCATGAACCGCTTCCTTGGACGCCATTGCTGGCTGATATCCGCCAGCAGGTGGAACAGCAGGTCGGCCAGTCGTTGAACGGTGCGCTGCTCAATTTCTATCGCGACGGGCAAGACGCCATGGGCTGGCACAGCGATGACGAGCGAGAGCTGGGCCATCGGCCCCTGGTAGTCTCGCTCAATCTTGGCGCAACGCGGCGCTTCGACTTTCGCCGCAAGGGAACCAGCCGTATTGAGTACTCCATCGCGCTCGAGCATGGATCGCTGCTGGTCATGAGCGGTCTCACACAGCATCATTGGCAGCACCAGATCGCCAGAACACGAAAGGTCCGAGCACCGCGTCTCAACCTGACTTTCCGCCAGATCATCCGCGAGCCCATCCTATGAGCAGTGACGAAAAGCTGATCGACTTCAGCGCTGAACGTGAAAAGCGCATCCACGACATCAAGGAAAAGCGACTCGTCGAGATGCGCCAGGCCTTCGAGCAAGTGCTACCGCTGAGCAAGCCGAAGAAGAAGCCCAAGACCAAGCCGAAAAAGCGCTGACAGGTCTCTCTGACCGTCCGTTTCCAAGCCAGTGCGACAGCCGATCGCGTGGCTTTTGTCCCGCAGCATCCTTCTGAAACCCCGTTTTTTTTGATCCAGATCAGCTCCTGCGGAGCCTTTGTTCAAAGGCTCCGCAGCGATTGACGTCGGTCAATTTTTTTATCGGCAGAGAGGAAGACTATGCAGCCATCAGACAGCGAAACAGCTTGGAGGTAGGAAATCATGTTCGTCGATAATGTGGTGCTCGCAGGGGTGGTCACGGTCGGCCTTATGGTCGCCTTCCTTGGCGGTTTCGGATATTTCATCTGGCGGGACGCGCATAAGAAGCGGTGATCCGGCTAGAGGCAAAGAGCACGCAAGGCATTTGGGCGACTTAGGTCGCCCTTTTTTTTGCCTGCGTTTCAGCGGCGGCGCTGGGGGCGCATGAACCGAGTGGCGGGTTCAGGGCGGGATATTGATTCATTGGCACACCGTGGCTTGGCGTCTTGGCGTGTGCTTGAAGGCTGCTCCCCAAGGTACCGATGCGCCTCATGTCGCTGGGGCCAGTCAATTGCCGAAGGGCGACAATCAGACGCCGTGGTGCGTGAGCCTCCCTGCATAGTTCAGCAGCCGTCAAACGATGGGCTTGTGCGGCGGAAGGCTCTAGCGATGTTCGTTGATTCAGCCAATTGTGACCGGGGGCAGGGCTTTGATTTCGACGGTCTGTGCCTTGCGCGGGGCGAGAATTTCGGCCTCGCCGTCAACGACCATCTCGTCGCGCTGGTTGAATACCTGAGTGGCGATGCGGACGCGAAATTTTGGCAGCTTCTCAAGAATCTCCAGGCGCACGGTCAAGGTATCGCCGAGCTTGACCGGAAGGACGAAGCGCATCGTCTGGCCGATGTAGATGGTGCCGGGCCCGGGCAACTCACAGGCGACGGCTGCGCTGATCAGTGCGCCGCTGAACATGCCATGGGCGATGCGCTCACGGAAGATCGTCGAGGCGGCGAACTCGGCATCCAGGTGGACCGGGTTGTGGTCGCCTGACATTGCAGCGAACAATTGAATGTCGCGTTCTTCTACGGTCTTGCTGTAAGTGGCCTTTTGGCCCACTTCCAGATCAGCGTAGGGGGTATTGCTCAATGTGCTCATGCGTAAACCTCGGAATACGGAAACGGACGATAGCCCCAGCCTCGACAGAAGCCGCGGCAGGTAATGGCGGGCGCGCCGGTGTGGGCGCTTGGGTGGCTGCATTCTAGAGGTCTGCGGCGGGGTTGTCCTGTTCCAGGGCAGGGTTAGCGCAGTGGCTGGAGATTCACGCCACTGATTACACCCGCCTCGCTATTGCGCGGCACAGCGGAGCTGTTAAGTTCGCCACAGCCCGCCGCGAGTGGGCCAGACACTCTCAGGTATAGAGGCCAATAACAATGCAACCTGACTTCTGGAATGACAAACGCCCCGCTGGTGTGCCCAACGACGTGGACCTGGGCGGCTTTCGCTCGGTGGTGGAAGTATTCGAGCGCTCCTGCAAGACTCACGCAGACCGTCCCGCTTTCAGCAATATGGGTGTGACGCTGACCTATGCGGACCTGGAACGTTACTCGGCGGCTTTCGCGGCCTGGCTACAAAATCACACCGACCTGCAGCCCGGTGACCGCATCGCAGTGCAGATGCCCAACCTGCTGCAATACCCCATCGCTGTGTTCGGTGCGTTGCGCGCCGGGCTTATCGTGGTCAATACCAACCCGCTGTATACCGCGCGGGAGATGCGCCACCAGTTCAAGGATTCCGGTGCGCGGGCACTGGTGTACCTGAATACTTTCGGGAAGCTCGTGCAGGAAGTTGTACCCGACACCAGTATCGAGGTCCTCATCGAGGCGCGTATCGGCGACATGCTGCCTTCGCTCAAGGGGCTGCTCGTCAACGCTGCTGTCAAGCATGTAAAGAAGATGGTGCCGGCTTACAGCCTGCCGCAGTCCGTGTCGTTCAAGCACGTGCTGCGTGATGGTGGGCGGCATGGCCTCAAGCCGGTTGCGCTGACGCTGGACGATATTGCAGTCCTGCAATACACCGGCGGCACGACTGGCGTGGCCAAAGGCGCCATGCTGACCCATGGCAACCTGGTGGCGAATATGCAGCAGGTTCACGCCAACATGCAGCAGCTGGACGAGCAGGGGCACACGATCATCAAGGAAGGGCAGGAAATCATGATCGCGCCGCTGCCGCTGTACCACATCTACGCCTTCACAGTTAACTGCATGTGCATGATGGTGACCGGCAACCATAATGTGCTGATCACCAATCCTCGCGACATTGATGGTTTCGTCAAAGAGCTGCAGAAGTGGGAGTTCACAGCCTTCCTCGGACTGAATACGTTGTTCGTCGCGCTCATGTCGCATCCTGAATTCAAGAAAATCAACTTCGCCTCGCTCAAAGGCACCAACTCAGGCGGCACGGCGCTGGTTTCCGCGGTAGCCGAGCGCTGGAAGGGCATGACCGGCGTCACTGTGACCGAAGGCTATGGCTTGACCGAAACTTCACCTGTGGTCTGCGCGAATCCGCATGGTGAACATTCACGTCTGGGAACCGTCGGCCTGCCGGTGCCGGGCACGACGTTGAAAGTGATCGACGATGACGGCAGCGAGCTTCCCCTCGGTGAGCGCGGTGAACTCTGCGTCAAAGGTCCGCAGGTTATGAAGGGTTACTGGCAACGCCCAGACGCGACTGCCGAGGTGCTGGATGCTGAGGGGTGGCTTAAAACTGGCGATGTCGCGGTGATTGATGCCGATGGCTTCGTCCGCATCGTTGATCGCAAGAAGGACCTGATAATCGTGTCCGGCTTCAACGTCTACCCCAACGAGATCGAGGACGTGGTCATGGCGCACCCGAAGGTGGCTGCCTGCGCAGCGATCGGCGTGCCCGACGAGAAGTCCGGTGAAGCCGTGAAGTTGTTCGCTGTGCGCAGCGACGCCAGCCTGACCGTCGATGAGCTCAAGGCGTATTGCAGGGAAAACTTCACGGGCTACAAGGTGCCCCGGCACGTGGTCTTCCGAGATTCGCTTCCGATGACGCCTGTGGGCAAGATTCTTCGCCGGGAATTACGCGATCAGGCTTGAACCGAGCGCCCCTGATCACGCTCTAGAAGTGACCGGTCAACCCGGCTCGGTCACTTTGTGTCCCTTCCGAGCTGGCCGGACACTGTTCGGCCAGTTCCAAAACTGCTAACCTCCAGTCCACTTTTTGGCGGGAACTTCCGTACAAAAATTAACAAAACACAACAAAACAGCTGCTATATGCAGTAAAGCTGTCGCTTAGGAGTGGGGTTCCATGACCGATAACTTCTGGAAGGATAAGTATCCTGTCGGGGTCAAGAGCGAGATCAATCCCGATGAGTACCAGAACATTCAGGCTGTGCTCAAACAGTCCTGTGAGCAATTCGCAGACAAGCCGGCCTTCAGCAACCTCGGCAAGACCCTGACCTACGGTGAGTTGTACAAACTGTCCGGTGAATTCGCAGCCTATCTCCAGCAGAACACCGATCTGCAGCCCGGCGATCGCATCGCGGTCCAGCTTCCCAACGTTCTCCAGTACCCCATCGTCGTGTTCGGCGCCATGCGCGCTGGTCTTATTGTGGTTAATACCAACCCGCTCTACACGGCGCGGGAGATGGAACATCAGTTCAATGATTCCGGCGCCAAGGCCCTGATCTGCCTGGCCAATATGGCCCACCTAGCAGAAGAAGTGCTTCCGAAAACCGGCATCCGCCACGTGGTGGTGACCGAAGTTGGCGACACGCTGCCGACCGTCAAACGTATGCTGGTCAATGCTGTGGTCAAGCATGTGAAAAAGATGGTGCCGGCTTACAACTTACCCAAGGCGGTCAAGTTCACCGATGCCATGGCGCTGGGTCGCGGCAAGGCGCCGCGCGAAGCCAATCCGGCCAGTGATGACGTGGCGGTTCTGCAATACACCGGTGGTACTACAGGCGTAGCCAAGGGAGCGATGCTGACCCACCGCAACATCGTCGCCAACATGCTGCAGTGCCGTGCGTTGATGGGCTCCGAGTTGGGTAATGGTTGCGAAACAATGGTCGCGCCGCTGCCGCTGTACCACATCTATGCGTTCACCTTTCACTGCATGACCATGATGCTGATCGGCGCCCATAACGTGCTGATCACCAACCCCCGTGATCTGCCGACTTTCGTCAAGGATCTCGCCAAGTACCGTTTCACCGGTTTTGTTGGTCTCAACACTTTGTTTGTGGCGCTGTGCAACAACGAAGACTTCCGCAAGCTGGATTTCTCTTCACTGAAAGCCACGTTCTCCGGTGGTATGGCCCTGCAATTGGCCGCTGCTGAGCGCTGGCAGCAAGTCACTGGCTGCGAGATCTGCGAAGGCTTCGGCATGACCGAAACCAGCCCGGTAGTCTCGGTCAACCCGTTCGGCGGCATTCAGATCGGCACGATCGGCATCCCGATGCCATCGACATTATGCAAAGTCATCGACGATGAGGGTAACGACCTGCCGATGGGCGCAATCGGCGAACTCTGCGTCAAGGGTCCTCAGGTGATGAAGGGATACTGGCAGCGCCAGGATGCCACTGATGAAATCCTGGATGCTGACGGTTGGTTGAAGACAGGCGATATCGGCATCATCCAGGACGACGGTTACATGCGCATCGTCGACCGCAAGAAAGACATGATTCTGGTGTCGGGTTTCAACGTCTATCCCAACGAGCTGGAAGACGTGCTCGCGACCCTACCCGGCGTGCTGCAGTGTGCTGCTATCGGTGTACCGGACGAAAGAGCAGGCGAGGCGATCAAGCTGTTTGTGGTGGTCAAACCGGGCGAAAGTCTGACCAAGGAGCAGGTCATGCAGCACATGCATGACAACGTTACGGGCTACAAGCGACCCAAGACCGTCGAATTTCGCGACAGCCTGCCGACCACCAACGTCGGCAAGATTCTTCGCCGCGAGCTGCGTGACGAAGAGCTCAAAAAGCTCGGAAAGAAATAACCGTAGTGGCACACAAAAGCCCCGCCTGGCGGGGCTTTTGCGTTTCTGTCCGGCTACTATTTGTCCCTGTTGACGGGCTTACCAACTCCTTTACATGCGACCTTTGGCTGCTGTCTGGCGCGGCTGTTACTTGTCACAATGCCGGTATTAATCCATGTAAATAGTGGGGTCAAGCAGATGATTTCCAACCTTCGATTACGAGTGAAGTTGCTGCTGCTGGGGTTGGTACCGACGCTGATGTTAGCCGTGGTGCTGAGTAGCATCGCCGTCTATGAATTGCACGACCTGGCAAGGCAGCAGGAGAGCCACGCTCGGGAAAGCCTTACGCGGGATCGCCGCGCCGAGCTCAAGCATTATGTGGAAGTGGCGCGCAATGCAATTGGTGCGCTCTACGAGCGTTCTGCCGACGGGGACATGGCCGCGCGAGCCGAGGCAGTCAGGCTTCTCGAAGCACTCTCATATGGCACCGATGGTTATTTCTGGGGCTACGACGACCAAGCTGTGAGAGTTTTTCAGGGCAATACTCGCGAAAAGATCGGCCAGAGCTTTTCTGGATACCAGGACCCCAACGGGGTCTATGCGATTCGCGAGCTGATTAAGGCTGGTCAGAACGGCACACATTTCGTCGACTACAGCTTTGAAATGCCGGATAGCAAGGCAGTGGTGCCAAAGATCGGCTATGCCGAATACCTTCCTAAATGGAAGCTTGCGTTCGGCACCTCGTTAAACCTTGACGGGGTCGAGCGGGACGTGCAGGCGGCGCGCATGGCGTTTCAACAACGCATCGATCGTATGACAACCATCATGCTCGGCTCAGCTGCTGTGCTGTTGGTGTTGATCGCGGGGCTGGCGCTGTTCCTGAGCAATGCCATCCTGAGGCCGCTGCTGTTGGTCAAGCGCAATCTGGATGACATGGCCGCCGGAGACGGCGATCTGACCCATCGGTTGCCGGTCACAAGCCGTGATGAGCTTGGCGAGCTGGCCGGATCTTTCAATCGTTTCGTTGAGAAGATCCACGTCCTGGTACAACAGGTTGCCGGTACCACTGCCGAACTGACCGGTCTGGTCGGTGCGGTTGCCAGCCAGGCGCAGCGTTCGGAGCAAGCTATGGCTGATCAGCGGCATGAGACCGATCAGGTGGCTACTGCGATCAACGAGATGTCGGCTGCTGCACACGAAGTGGCGATGAGCGCGCAGCGGGCGGCGGAAGCGGCGCAGGAGACCGATCAGCAAGGCCTGGCGGCCAAGCGGGTGGTTGACCGCAGCATCGAGCAGATTCATGAGTTGGTGGGTGAGCTGCGGGACAGTGGCTCTTCGCTCGAAGGGCTCCAGCGGGACGTGGAGGGCATCGTCGGTGTGCTGGATGTAATTCGTGCGATTGCCGAGCAGACCAACTTGCTAGCCCTGAACGCGGCGATCGAAGCGGCCCGCGCCGGGGAAGCTGGCCGAGGCTTCGCGGTGGTCGCAGACGAGGTGCGGGCCCTTGCCAGTCGCACCCAGCAGAGCACCGGCGAGATCCAGAACATGATCGACCGGCTGCAGAGCGCCACCTCGCATACCGTAGGCACCATGCGGCGCGCTGGCGAGAAGGGCGAGGCAACACGTGAGCAGGCCAATCAGGCAGGCGAATCGCTGGATGCAATCGCCGCGCTGATCGGCACCATCAACTCGATGAACGCTCAGATCGCCAGCGCCGCAGAAGAACAAACCGCGGTAGCCGAGGAAATCAACCGCAGCGTTCACCACATCGCCGATGCGGTCGACGGTGTTGCCAACGATGCCGCCGAGGGTGCTAAGACCGCACGTGAACTTGATGGGTTGGGAGGACGCCTTCAAGGATTGGTCGGTCAGTTCCGCGTTTGACCTGTTGCACATTTGAACGCAGCGCGGGCAAGTCCCGCTGCGGTTCCATTGATGGTTATGCACATCCCTTCCAAGTGCTGGCGGGGTCCGCGCGAAGTGCATCGAGGCAGGTTCCAGCGAGGCGACGGATGGTGCTGCCGTCCGGCTGGAGAGCGAGAACCGGAACGTAACCGTTCCGGTCTAGTCCCCTATGGCCGCGTCCACTTAAAGCCGTAGGGGACGATGGCGCATGCCATTTTGCGGCCTGCCCATCAATCTCGTTGCAAGGATGAGTTACCCATGCAAAAGAAAAACAATGCACGTCGGGTAGTTGCTTCTTTCGCTTTACTAGCTTCCACCGCAGCCTTGGCTGCACCCACGGCAGAAATCCCTGCGTTTGACGATTACTGGAGTCCGGGCAAGCCCGACTCAAGGGTTTGTCGCACACCGCTGCTAGTCGGCACGCCGCTCGGTCTGCCGCGCTGTATGCAGGCTAGTAACATCATGACGCACCTGCAGAACCTGCAGGACATCGCCTCCCTGAACAACGGAAATCGCGCGTCCGGTCAGCCTGGTTATCAGGCGTCGGTCGACTACGTGCGGACCACACTCGAACGCGCCGGTTACCGCGTAAGGGTGCAGAGCTTTCCCTTCCTCGCGTTCTACCCGGAGGGGCCAGGCTCACTCGCTGCGGTAGCGCCCCAAACCGTGCAGTACACCTGGGAGGAAGACTTCACCTATGCCGATCAGACCGACCCCGGGACCGTGACCGCGCCGGTCGTTCCGGTCGACCTTGCCCTCGGCCTGGGCAACACCTCCACCAGCGGGTGTGAACCGGAAGATTTCGCAGGCTTCCCCGCTGGCGCCATTGCCCTGATGCAGCGTGGCGCCTGTGCGTTTGGCCAGAAGGCAACCAATGCAGCAGCGGCCGGGGCAGCAGGAGCAATCATCTTCAATCAGGGCGATACCGAGGACCGTAAAGGGCTCTTGGTTGCCACCTTGGGTGAAGACTACGAAGGCGGCATCCCGGTGCTGTTTTCCACCTATCAAAATGGCGTGACCTGGGCTGGGACCGAGGGGCTGCAGCTGAGCATGAACGTCGACGTGGTGCGCGAGCGGACCGAAACCTACAACGTGCTGGCCGAGACCCGTCGGGGCGATCCTGACAATGTGATCATGGTCGGTGCGCACCTGGATTCGGTGTTCGAAGGGGCCGGCATCAATGACAACGGTTCCGGCAGTGCTGCGCTACTGGAAATGGCGACGCTGATGAGCAGAGCCTACCCGCTGAACAAGGTGCGTTTCGCCTGGTGGGGCGCCGAGGAATCGGGGCTGGTCGGCTCGACCTACTACGTCAACCAATTGCCGGAGGAAGAAAAGCAGCAGATCAAGGCTTACCTGAACGTCGACATGATCGGTTCGCCGAATTACGCGAACTTCATCTATGACGGCGACGGCTCGGACTTCGGTCTGCAAGGCCCGCCCGGTTCGGGGGCTATCGAGCGTCTGTTCCGCTCCTACTTCCAGCTGCGCAACGCGCCGTCCGAAGGCACTGAGATCGACTTCCGCTCCGACTATGCTCAGTTCTTCGATGACGGCATTGCGTTCGGTGGGCTGTTCACCGGTGCCGAAGACATCAAGAGCGTGGAGCAGGCCCAGCGCTATGGCGGTACCGCCGGGCTGGCATACGATCCGTGCTACCACTCCGAGTGCGACGACCTCAGCAATATCTCCACCGAGGCGTTGGAGTTGCACGGCGATGCGTTGGCCTTCACCACCAGCTGGTTGTCGCTGTCGACCAAGGTGATCGATGACGAGATAGCCGCAGCGGCTGAGCAGAGCATCGGCACGATGCGCATTCAGCAAGTGCAGGAGAAATCTCGCTGGGGCCACTGGATCCGTTAACCATCTGAAATCCGCGCCGGTCAGCCGGCGCGGTCTTTCCATCAGTCCCTTTCCCTACGGCCAGCCGGCCAAATCTGCGACAATCGCGGCCTTCACGCTATCGCTTACGGCTGTCCATGACCGACGCAACGCCCGCCTTTGATCAACTCCTGAAAAACCTCGACCAAGCGATGTACGCCGATCGCCATCGCTTGCGGCGCCAGCTGCATGACCTGCGCAAGAAAGTTGGCGCTGCACCGCTCGAAGACGAGCGCCTCGCCCAGTGGCTCGAACGTTTCCACGCCTCTGCCGCCAAGGCCGAGGCGCGGCGGCAGAGCGTGCCGACCATGCGCTACGACGACAGCCTGCCGATTGCCGCCAAGCGCGAGGAGATCAAGGCCGCGCTGGAAAAGCACCAGGTGTTGGTGATCGCTGGGGAAACGGGTTCTGGCAAGACCACCCAGTTGCCAAAGATCTGCCTGGAAATCGGCCGTGGTGTTCACGGGCTGATCGGTCATACCCAGCCGCGTCGACTGGCTGCACGCAGCGTCGCGACGCGGGTAGCCGAGGAAATCGGTACGCCACTGGGTGAGCTGGTGGGTTATCAGGTCCGCTTCGAGGACCAGAGCAAAGACAGCTCGCTGATCAAGCTGATGACCGACGGCATCCTGCTGGCCGAAACCCAGCACGACCGTTTCCTTGAGCGCTACGACACCATCATTGTCGACGAGGCCCACGAACGCAGCCTCAACATCGATTTCCTGCTCGGCTACCTCAAGACCTTGCTGCCACGGCGGCCGGATCTCAAGGTCATCATCACCTCGGCGACCATCGATCTGGAGCGCTTCAGCGAGCACTTTGCTGGGGCCGGCCTTCCGGGCGCGCCCATCGTCGAGGTGTCCGGCCGAACCTTCCCGGTCGAAACCTGGTATCGCCCGCTAGCGGCGGAAAGCGACGAGGACGGCAACCGGGTCGAGGACGATCTTACTGTCGACCAAGGCATTCTGGCGTCGCTGGACGAAATCGAGGCGCATGAAAAAAGCGTCGGCAAGCGCCCGGGCGATGTGCTGGTGTTTCTGCCCGGTGAACGCGAGATCCGCGATGCCGCCGAAGTGCTGCGCAAGGCCAACCTGAAGTTCACCGAGGTGTTGCCGCTGTATGCGCGTTTGACCCCGGCCGAGCAGCAGAAAATCTTCCGCCCCGCGGCCGGTCGCAAGATCGTGCTGGCAACCAACGTGGCTGAGACGTCATTGACCGTGCCCGGTATCCGCTACGTGATCGATTCGGGCACGGCGCGCATCAGCCGCTACAGCTATCGCGCAAAAGTGCAGCGTCTGCCCATCGAGGCGGTGTCCCAGGCCAGCGCCAACCAGCGCAAAGGCCGTTGCGGGCGGGTCGAGCCGGGCATCTGCATTCGCCTCTACAGCGAGGAGGATTTTCTCGGCCGGCCGGAATTCACCGACCCGGAGATCCTGCGCACCAATCTCGCGGCGGTCATCCTGCAGATGCTGCATCTGCGCCTTGGCCAGATCGAGGATTTCCCCTTTATCGAGCCGCCGGATGGCAGGGCGATCAGCGATGGCTTCAACCTGTTGCAGGAGCTGTCAGCGGTCAACCGCGAAAACCAACTAACACCGCTGGGCCGACAGCTGGCGCGTTTGCCCATCGACCCGCGCCTGGGCCGCATGCTGCTTGAAGCAGCGCAGTTAGGCAGCATGGCCGAGGTGCTGATCGTTGCCAGTGCGCTGTCGGTGCAGGACGTACGCGAGCGCCCGGCCGATCGCCAGCAACAGGCTGATCAGGCCCATGCGCAGTGGAAGGATCCGGATTCTGACTTCGCCGCGCTGATCAATATCTGGCGCGGCTTCGAAGAACAGCGCCAGGCGCTCGGTTCCAATCCGTTGCGCACATGGTGCCGGAAGAATTTCCTCAACTATCTCCGCCTTCGTGAGTGGCGTGATGCGCATCGGCAACTGACGCTTATCGTGCGGGAGTTGAAGCTGCAGGAGCATAAAGAGCCTGCTTCTCGTAGGAGCCAGCTTGCTGGCCATCATGTCTCCGAGCGCGAGGATCGCCAGCAAGCTGGCTCCTACAACGAGCGTCCGGAGCCGCCTGCGCTCACCACCGACAAAAAGCTCAACGCCAAGCTCACCCAACAGACCGAAGCCAGCGAGGCCGCGCAGAAGGCCAAAAGTTACGCGGCCGTGCATAAGGCGATCCTGTCCGGCCTGCTCAGCCAGGTCGGCCACAAGACCGAGGAGGGCGACTTCCTGGGTGCCCGCCAGCGACGCTTCTGGGTGCACCCATCCAGCGTTATCGGGCGCAAGAAGCCCAACTGGATAATGGCGGCGGAACTGGTCGAAACCACCAAGCTGTTCGCCCGTATGGTGGCGAAAATCGAACCGGACTGGATCGAGCCGCTGGCCAAGCACCTGATCAAGACCAACCACTTCGAGCCGCACTGGGAGAAGAAGCGCGGGCAGGTGGTGGCGTTTGAGCAGGTCACCCTGTACGGCATGATCGTGGTGGCGCGGCGCCCGGTGCATTTCGGGCCTATCGACCCGCCTGCCGCAAGGGAGCTGTTCATTCGCGAAGGCCTGGTGCGTGGCGAGATGCTCAGCCGGGCCAAAGCGCTGACCGCCAACCGCGAACTGCTGGAGCTGTTCGACGAGCTGGAAGCCAAGGCCCGGCGACGCGACATCATTGCCGATGAAGACACGCTGTTTGCCTATTACGACGCACGCGTGCCGCAGGACATCTACCAGACCGCTAGTTTCGAAAGCTGGTACAAGCGCGAGAGCGCCAAACACCCGCAACTGTTGGTCATGCGCGACGAAGACGTGCTGGCGCGTGATGCCAGCGAAGTCACTGCGGCGATGTATCCGGATCATCTGCGCATCGGCGAGCTGCAACCGCCGCTGGAGTACCATTTCGAGCCCAACCATCCGCGCGACGGCGTGACTCTGCGTGTGCCTGCGCCATTGCTGCCGCAGTTGCGCAGCGAACGGCTGGACTGGCTGGTGCCAGGGCTGATCGAGGCAAAGGCGGTGGCGCTGGTGCGCAACCTGCCGAAAGCGATCCGCAAGAACTTCGTGCCGGTGCCCGACTTCGTCAAGGCGGCACTCTCGAAAGTCAGCTTTGCGGAAGGCGCGCTGCCTGAGGCGCTGGGTCGCGAGCTGCTGCGCATGACCGGCGCACGGGTTCCGGACCAGGCCTGGGCCGAAGCCGCAGCGGGCCTGGAAAGTCATCTGAAGATGAACATCGAGGTGGTCGACGCGCGCGGCAAGTTTCTTGGTGAAGGTCGTGATCTTGCCGAGCTGACCGCACGCTTCAATGAAGCTAGCCAGGCTGCGCTGGCGCCCCCGCAGCAAAAGGCTGAACAGAAACCGGTGGAGGCCAAGGGCTTCGCCCAGGTGGCGGAAAAAGCCCAGGCGAAAATGGCGGGGCTGTCCATGACCGTCTACCCGGCACTGGTGGAAGAGGGCGGGGTGGTCAAAGAAGGCCGCTTCCCGACCCAGGCCGAAGCCGACTATCAGCACCGCCGCGCCCTGCAACGACTGCTGCTGCAGCAACTGGCCGAACCGGCCAAGTACTTGCGCAACAAGCTGCCAGGACTGACCGAACTGGCGTTGCTGTACCGCGACATGGGCAAAATCGATGCGCTGGTCGAGGACATCCTCCTGGCCAGCCTCGACAGCTGCATCCTCGACGGCGAAGCGCAACTGCCACGCGATGGTGCTGCGCTTGCGTCATTGGCGGAACGCAAGCGTGGCGACTGGGCGACCCATGCTGAACGTCTGGCCCGCCTGACGCTGGACATCCTCAAGATCTGGCATGGCCTGCAGAAGCGCTTCAAGGGCAAGATCGACTTGGCCCAGGCGGTTGCGCTCAACGACATCAAGGCGCAGCTGGGCAATCTGGTCTATTCTGGCTTCGTTCGCGAAACACCGGGCGAATGGCTCAAGGAATACCCGCGCTATCTCAAAGCCGTCGAACAGCGCTTTGAGAAGATCGGCGCGCAGCTGCAGCGTGATCGGGTGTGGTCCGGCGAATTGGCTGGCTACTGGGAGCAGTACCAGGCGCGGTTGAAAAAGCATCAGCAGGAAGGCAAGCGCGATCCGGAACTGGTGCTGTACCGCTGGATGCTGGAGGAGTATCGCGTGTCGCTCTGGGCCCAGCAGCTGGGCACGAAGATGGCGGTATCGGACAAGCGCTTGAACAAGCAGTGGAGCCAGGTGGAGGCCTGACCGTAGAGGGTTGCAGTCGCGGCTGTTCTTTAGGCCGTCATTGTTTTTCAGGCGCACCCTAAGCAGCCCGCATCATTGCAAGCCGGACCAGTGCTGACGGTGGCATAGACAGCTAATAAAACGAGGCGCTTATCAACAAGCGCCTCGCTTGTTTCGGGCATCCGAAGGGCGTTTAGAATCGGTAGTTAGCGCTCAGCTCAAGGGTGCGCGGCGCGCCAGAGGTAATCAGGTCGACCGAACCATGGGCCGAGGCGTAGTACTCCTTATCGAAGACGTTGAACAGGCGCAGTGCCGCATCCCATTGCTCTTGCTGATAGAACAGCGCTGCATCGAATGTGGTGTAGCCGGGTAACTCGGTTTCGTTATCCAGCGAGGTGTACCGGCTGCCGACATAGTTGGCGCCCATGCCAACACGCCAGTCAGTGGTGAGTGAGCGCACCGCCCACAGGTTGGCGCTGTGGCGCGGCGTGAGTGTCGGCACCTGGCCCTCGTTGGCAATACCGTTGGTCTTGCTGTTCGATTTGGTGATCTCCGCATCCAGGAAGGCATAGCCACCATAGAGCTGCCAGTTGTCCGAGACCTGACCCATGAAGGTGGTTTCGAACCCGTCAGTGCGTTGCTCACCCGCCAGTACCAGCTTGGCCGGGTTGACTGGGTCGGTGGTCTTGATCTGAGTACGCTCCAGGCGGAATACCGCTGCGGTCAACGTGAGCTGATCCTGCAACAGGTTCCATTTAGCGCCGATCTCGTAGTTGGTGGTTTCCTCAGGCTCCAGTTCCACGTTGGCTGCGCTGACCTGGAACATTTCGCCTGAGGGCTGATAGGACTGGCTGACCGAAAGGTAGTAGGACTGCCTGTCATCCGGCTGCCAGACCAGACCCGCCCGCGGGCTCAGCGTGTAATCGGTACGCTCCAGCTCAGTCTTGCCGTTGAGGTCGTCGCGGAAGGTCTGGTCGAACTCGTCGTAACGCACGCCTAACAGCGCTTTCCAGTGTGGCGACAGCTCAATCAGATCCTGGATGTAGAGGCCTGTAGTTTCCTGCGTATTGAGACCGTCGCCGGTCTTCCGGTTGGCCTGAGACGGCACCGGTTGTAGCGCATCGCCATAAACAGGCACCCTCGCTACATCATCCTGGTTGAAAAACTGCTGGTCCTTTTCTTGGCGTCCGAACTCAACGCCGTAAAGCAATTGATGATTCATTCCAGCGAGGACCGCGTTCTGTTTCAGCTCGGTCTGGTTGAACCATCCATCCTCTTTACGCTGCACATTGCCGCGCTTGAGCTTGACAAGCAAGGTACCGTCCGGGGCAGTGACGAAGCGGTTGGCGTCGGTGTGAGCCAGGGTGTTGTTGCGGTCCAGATCGTAATGGTAATAGCGGCTGGTATTGCTCAGTGTGAAGGCATCATTGATGCGGTAATCGATACCGGCAGTCAGCGAGAAGACTTCGCTGCGCGTGTAGTCCTGATCCGCGTCGGCAGAGCCGAAGCGTTTATCGCGGTCCACATCGACCGGGCGGCCGTTGAGTGCTGGAATGCCGAAGTCGATCAGACGCTTGTCGTACAGATATGACGCGCCGAGGTTGATCTCTAGATCGTCGGAGAGCTGGAAGTAGGCAGACGGCGCCAGGGCCTTGCGTTCCAGAAAACCGTTTTCGCGGAAGGTGTCGCTGTCTTCCAGCGCGCCGGTTACACGAAACGCCTTGTTTTTCTGCTCCTGATCGGCCCAGCCTGCATCGAACTGAGTGCGCCGTTTTCCTTAGCTGTCGAAGCTGACACCCACTTCCTGCTCTGGCGTGAATGTAGGTTTTTTGGTCACGCTGTTGATCAGGCCGCCAGACGAGCCACGACCATAAAGTACTGCCGCCGGCCCCTTGAGCACCTCCACGCGCTCGATGTTCGACATGTCCCTGTAGTAAAGCGCGTCATCACGAATGCCATCGATGTACTGGTCGCCAATGGCGCTGAAGCCACGGATGGTGACCTGGTCGCGTTGCCCGTCGCCGTTGCTCAGGCCGATGCCTGGTACGTTCTTCAACGCATCCTCGAGGGAATCGGCGCCTTGGTCCCTGAGCACGCTCTGGGGAACCACATTGACCGACTGCGGAATATCGCGCAGCGGGGCGTCAATCTTTAGGGCAGTTCTGCTCTCTTCGGGCTTATAGCTTGCTTCTTCGCGGGCACCGGTTACTGCGGTGGCAGGAAGCTCAAGCGGGGAAGCGGATTGTGCGTAAACAGCCGGAGCAGCAAGCACGCTGAGCAGCGGCAATAGACGGGTTACATTTGATGGCACGGTGTCATCTCCAGTGGAAGAGGAGGCGACGATAGCGGCGTGTAAACTCAATGTAAATGATAGAAATTATCGTTAGTGTTTGTCGGTTGGCTTTACGCTCTTCGTTATAGTCTCCCGCCTCGCCCTACGCTACGAGCCGTCTGGCCGGCTCACGGCTGCTTCTCGCGCATCTTTGCCAAGTCGTTCCACCCATTGCAGCTGACCTTGCTTGTCCAGCCTGATCCGCAACAGATCTTCGGCCAAAATCAAGTTCGCGCTGAAATGCTCTGCTGCCTCCACCCGGATGTCGTCCATTGATAAGCCTCTGTTCGGTGCGCCTTGATACCGCGCGCTGAAGTGCGTTAGCACCAGATGCGGCAGCTGGACCGATGCTGCGAATGCGGCGACCTGCGCGGCTGTGCTGTGGCCGAAATCAGCTTTACCGGCTTCGGCGATGGCCTGGGTATAGGTCGCTTCGTGGACCAGCAGTTGCGCGCCTTGGCAGGCCTCGCGTAGAAGTTCTGGCTGGTCGTTATCGCCCGCAATAACGACACGACGCGGTGCACGACTAAACAGTAGATAGTGTTCGCTACGCAGCGTGCGTCCCTCATGTTCGATGTCGTGACCGCGCATCAGAGCGCCCCAGAGTGGGCCGCGCGGCACGCCGTCGCGGTCGAGCTTGTCGGCATCGAGGCTAGGATCGGGACGGCTTTCCGTAAAGCTGTAACCCCAGCTCGGGACCCGATGGGAAAGGGCGATGGCCTCGACGCGCATCTGCGAGCTGCACCAGCCGTCGAACGACTCGGTGGTGTGAAACCTCAGTTCGTAGGGCAGCCAGCTCTGGCTCATGTCCAGCGTGGCACGTACCCAGGCTTCGATCGCCCGCGGAGCGATGATATCCAGCGGCTCCTGGCGCCGTGCCATGCCGGCGCTGGCGAGCAAACCCGGCAAGCCGTAGCAGTGATCGCCGTGCACGTGGGTGATGAAAATGGCTCGCAAGCCATGCAGCGTCAGCGGCGTATGCAGCAATTGATGCTGGGTGGCTTCGCCACAATCGATCAGATACCAACCTTTACCACTGTCCTCCAGCAGCGCTACGCCGCTGACATTGCGGGCCTTGGTCGGCGTGCCGGAAGAAGTGCCAAGGAAGATCAAGTCCATGGTAATGCTCGTGCCTAGTCGTCGCGTCAGTATGGCGGCCGAGTGCCGGCTGATAAACCTACACCCGACCGGGGCACCTTACCGGGTTCATATATCTTTTAGCTACTAAGAAAGCACGAACTTATATTAAGGATTGCTAGTTCGGACCGTTATGCTGCTGGCCTTTGACACGGCCTGTGTGCCTTGAATCGGACGTTCGCATGGAATTCGGTGTAATCGGCTTTGTTGTAGCCGGCCTGCTGGTTGGCTTTATCGTTGGCATGACCGGTGTAGGCGGTGGCTCGCTGATGACGCCGATCCTATTGTGGTTCGGCGTCAACCCGGCTGCGGCCGTGGGCACCGACCTGCTCTACGCAGCGATCACCAAAGCTGGCGGCGTCTGGGTACACCAGAAGAATCGCAACATCGATTGGAGCATTACCGGCTGGCTGGCGCTGGGCAGTGTGCCGGCCGCAGCGCTGACGCTGTGGCTGTTGAAAGGGCTGCACACGGACCAGGATGCGCTCAACGCGATCATCAAACACTCCCTTGGCATCGTGCTGGTACTCACGGCGCTGGCTGTGCTGTTCAAGAAGCAACTGCTCGCTGTGGCAGCTCGCTTGTCAGGCCCGACCCCTAGGCTGTCGCCGCGCGGGTTGAACATCCTGACCGTAGCTGTGGGCGTTGTGCTTGGCGCAATGGTCACGCTGACTTCGATAGGCGCGGGAGCGCTGGGTACGGTGGCGCTGTTCTTCCTTTACCCCTTGCTCGCCACGCGCCGCCTGGTGGGGACTGAGATCGCCCATGCGGTGCCTTTGACGCTGGTAGCCGGGCTGGGCCACGCCAGCATGGGCAACATGGACTGGACCATCCTGAGCTACCTGCTGATAGGCTCGTTGCCGGGCATTTATTTGGG
Source organism: Pseudomonas sp. NPDC077451 (assembly GCF_044543345.1). Classification (NCBI taxonomy): domain Bacteria; kingdom Pseudomonadati; phylum Pseudomonadota; class Gammaproteobacteria; order Pseudomonadales; family Pseudomonadaceae; genus Pseudomonas; species Pseudomonas sp. NPDC077451. The sequence goes on from NZ_JBITVX010000001.1 coordinate 66,359, forward strand.
CAGCAACCTGTCCGGCCGGGTGCCGGAAGCGGTGTTACGACCTTGCTTGGCAGTCATGTTGGCGATGATCGGCTATAAGCTAATCTGACCTATCGCTTTTTCGGGAGTGACACGCGCCGCGCAATTCTTGGCAGAGCATGCGCGGTTGGCGGTGCCCAGATACCATGACGAATGCAACGTTTCGCTTCTATGCCAGGTTGAACGCATTCCTTGCCGTCGAGCGTCGCGGGCAGGCGTTTCGCTGTTCCTGCGCCGAGTCCGCCACCACCAAGCACATGATCGAAGCCCTCGGCGTACCGCATACCGAGGTGGCGCTAGTCCTGGTCAATGGCGCGCCGGCTGGCCTTGACTGGCCTATCGAAGCGGGTGACCGAATCGCCGTGTATCCCAAGTTCGAACAGTTGGATATCGGTTCCCTGACCACCATCGAACCCTTGCCGCCGGGTCCGCCCCGCTTCGTGGCCGATGCCCACCTCGGAGGTCTGGCGCGGCTGCTGCGAATGGCTGGCTTCGACACCCTCTACGACAATAATTTTGAAGATGCGGCAATGGCAGAGCTGGCCAACCTTGAAAGCCGGGCGCTGTTGACCCGCGACCGTGCGCTGCTGATGCATCGGCTGGTGCTGCATGGCTGCTACGTACATGCAATCAAACCTCAGGACCAGCTACGCGAACTCTACCAACGGCTCGATCTGGCCAGCCATGCCCGGCCCTTCAGCCTGTGTCTGAGCTGCAACGTACCACTGCATCCGGCGGACAAGGTGGCCATACTCGATCGCGTGCCGCCGCGGGTGCAGGCGCGCCATGAGCGTTTTTTGGGCTGCGATCAATGTGATCGGATTTTCTGGGAAGGCACGCACTGGCAGGACATGCGGGCCTTGCTCGATTCCCTGACGCTCGTTGACTAGCGCTCCTTTCGTATCGGTTAATGTTATCCCCAATTCCTCAGGAGCCGACCATGCAGCGCCACACGATGTCCTATCCTACGCCGGCCATCCCTCTGCTCGTCTCAGGAGTTGCTTGCCTGGCGATTGGCCTTGCGTCGGAGACGAAAACCTTTCTATGGATGGCGCCCGGCTTTTTGGGGGCAGGCTTGGTGTTGATGCTGCTAGGCCTCCGCCGTCGAGGCCACTGACCTGATCAGGCCGTTGCTTGCGCGTTCAGTCCACGGCTCGCTGATTGGACAGGTAGATAGGGTCGGGTGAAAGCGCCTGCCCATCCCATACGGCTTGCAGCCCCTTGTCCGTGGTCACAACCGTGAAGGCACCCTATCCGTCGTCGCGTCTTCAGCGCAGCGAACCAACGCACTGGGGAAATAGCACTACCGCCACGACGAGCGTACATAGCCAAATCGGCAACACGTCGGCAAAAGCCGAGGTAGCTTCCCTGGTTGAGCCCCCCGAAAGGCTCCACGGCATGATCGGCAAAACTGTAACAATTAAAGGGTAAGGGCGTGGCCGGCGACCGCTAAGCCCCGTTGTGCTTGGGGAGTGGTGTGTTATCCACAAAAGCTGTGGATAACACTGTGAACATATATTGGATGACTTGCTCAAACGCCCATCTGGCGCGGCTCAGAACAGATCGACGAGTTTTTACCCAGTATTGATAAAGCCTTTTTAATCAATAACTTAGGTTTGTTTAGTCTGGCGCTTGCCACACCCTCGCGAGCAGAGCCAATCCGGCCGGGCCTTATGTGCATAAAATTATCTGTCAACGGGTTTTTTAGATAATTTCGCTGCTATAAGACTGGACAAATCTGTTCGAATGAGTCGAGGAGATGGCTGCTTGCCACTAGGCGCAGTTGATCATCCAGGACACGCCGAAGCGGTCGATAAACATGCCGAAACGCTCGGCCCAGAAAGTTTTCTCCAGGGGCATCACGACCTGCCCGCCCTCGGAAAGCGCTGCGAATAGACGTTCACTCTTGACGATGCTTTCGGGGTGCAAAGAGATCGAGCAACCCTTAATGCCTTCGTATTGTCCTCCGCCACAAGCGGGATCTCCGGGCATGGTATCCGACGCCATGAGCGAGAATTCGCCGAGGCTCAGACAGACATGCATGATTCGGTCGCGGTGCTCTGCCGGGAAGTGCCCAGCGTCAGGTGCTTGTGCAAAAGTCATCATTTCCAGTTCGCCGCCGAGTACCTGCTGATACAGCGTAAAGGCGTCACGTGCCTGACCGTCGAAGGTGAGGTAAGGGGTAATTTTCATTCGATTCTCCTGGTGCGGTTAGTGGTTGATTTGCGCGCGTAGGCGTTCTTCTTGCTCGCTTAATTCGGCGGTGAATTCCGCCCCGAAGTCCTCGGCTTCGAATACCTGTCGGATTTCGATTTCCGACTCACCGACGGCCGATGCCGGGCAGCGCTTTACCCAATCGATGGCGTCCTGCAACGAGGCCGTCTGGAATAGCCAGAAACCTGCAACTAGCTCGCGGGTCTCGAGGAAGGGGCCATCCACGACCGAGCACTGGCCGCCGTCGAAACGCACCCGCGCACCTCGGCTGCTTGGGTGTAAGCCTTCGCCACCAAGCAGCACGCCCGCATTGGCCAGGGCTTCGTTGTAATGGGCCATGGCTGCAAGAACATCCTCGCTGGGCATCTCGCCCGCTTCGGTTTGCGCGTTGGCCTTGATCATCACCATGAATCGCATCGTTTCGGTTCCTCTGTGAGTTAAGGACGGCCACGTCGGCGTCAACGCATCCGCTGGCACTGATCCCTAGTCGTTCCGAGCCCAGCCAAATCGACAACCAAACGTCTTTTTCTTCAGGGAGCGATTCTTCATTCAGCGCTGAACCATGCCTGCGTGATACGTGGCGATACATTCCCTGCGCGACGGCTCTGGCCAGCCCAATGCGCGGGTGGTAGGCAGGAGCGATACGTCGACGAACCGATCGAAAGCGGTTGCGCTCTCCCACAGATCGGTGATGCGCCAGCCATAGGGGACGGCAGCACATGAGTGAAACAGGATGCCGGACGGCGGGCCGCTCGATGCGAGCGTTGCACTGAGCGCGTCATAGCGTTGCTGATCGACGGTTGGGAATTCCAGGGTGGTCAGATAGGGCATCGCGTGTTCTCTGCGAATGTAGAAAGGGGGTTCGGCATCGGCGCGACTGGTCATGCGCAAAGCTAAGCAGATTATTTTTCAAACTCACTGCATCCAATCGTCTGCCTGACGGGTAGTACAGGTAGCGGCTGCTTGGCCGCCCAATCTGATCACTACCCGGAGACACCAAAATGGACACGAAAAGGATCCTCTGCCTGACCGGTCTGACACTGGCCATTGGCTGTTCTGCCAGCGCCTTCGCCCAGATGGACGTACCTGAAGCCGTGCGCGTACCGGACGGCCACAAGGTTGCGATGGAAACGGTCGGCGTCGGCCAGATCACCTATGAATGCCAAGCCAAGAGCGACATGCCCGGGCAGATGGCCTGGGTGTTCATGGGCCCGAAGGCCGCGCTCAACGACAGCACTGGCAAACAGGTCGGCAGTTATTACGGCCCGCCCGCCACATGGGAAGCCATGGACGGTTCCAAGGTGACCGGCACCCAGGTGGCCATCGCGCCGGGAGGCGACGGCAACATTCCGCATCAATTGGTTAAGGCCAACCCAGCCGAAGGCAAAGGCGCCATGACAGGCGTCAGCTATGTCCAGCGCGTCGCGACCAAGGGTGGCGTAGCGCCGGCCAAAACATGCGCAGCGGCCAACGAGGGCGAGCGCCAGATCGTTGATTACCAGGCCGACTACCTGTTCTGGGCCAACAAGTGAGCAACGCGCAGCGGGTGAAATGCCGCTCGATATGAGCGCTGATCGCTTCTATGCTCTGACTCCCCGGCCCGTATGCGTCGGGGGTGTCGATAACCAGCCAATGGCAGATACCGTGTCGCAACCCCCCTTGTTCGATTACGAAGCGGCCCTGCGCGCTTGCGCACGTGGCGAGCGATCTGCATTGCAGCAGCTTTACGAGCTGGAGAGCCCGCGACTGCTCGGCGTCGTTCAGCGCATCGTGCGGGATTTGGCCCTGGCCGAAGACATCGTTCACGACGCCTTCATCCGCATCTGGAACAAGGCCGGTACGTACGACCAGGCGCGTGGCTCGGCTCGCGGCTGGATCTTCAGCCTGACCCGCCATCTGGCGCTCAATGCCGTACGTAACAACGCCCGCCACGTCCAGATGGAACCGGACGAGGAGGGCGACATGGAGCACGCCGCCATCGACGGTTGGCAGGAACAAACCGACGCCTTCGATTGGCGGGTCAACCCCGGCAGAGTCGAAGCCTGTCTTGAACAACTCGAACCGGTGCGTCGCAATTGCGTGTTTCACGCCTACGTCGACGGCTATTCGCATCAGGAAATCGCCCAGCGCCTGGGTGCGCCACTGGGCACGGTAAAAGCCTGGATTCGCCGCAGCCTGACCGCCCTTCGTGAGTGCATCGGATGAACAACGAACCCAACGAATCCGGTGAAAACCTGCACGAACTGGCAGGCGAATACGTGCTCGGCACGCTCACAGCGGTAGAACGTGAGGCCGTCGAACGACGCCTGAACGTCGAGCCCGAGCTGCAATCGGCGGTCGACTATTGGGAAGCTCGGCTGCTACACCTGACCGATCTGGTCGAACCACAAAAGCCCTCGCCACGTTTGTGGAATCGAATCGAGCGCAGCCTGGACGAGACAAGTCGCCTACCCGCTCCGGTTGCGCCTGCGCGCCGTAGCAACTGGTGGGACAGCCTGTCGCTCTGGCGTGGTTTTGCTGCGGCCGGCATGGCCGCCACGCTGGTGCTCGGCGCCTTGTTGCTTACGCGTCTTTCACCTGAACCGTCGCCGACCTGGCTCGTTGTGCTCGCCACCCCGCAGGACCTGTCACCGGGTTGGGTCGTGCAGGCCAGTAATCGAACACGTGAAATCGAGCTGATACCCCTGGGTGTCACCGAACTGCCGCCTGACAAGGCCCTGCAACTCTGGACTAAGGCCGAAGATTGGCAGGCGCCGGTGTCCCTCGGCTTGGTCAAGCCGGGCGAGCCGGTGAGGATTCGTCTCGACGATCTGCCGCCACTGCAGCCCAACCAGTTGTTCGAACTGACGCTGGAGCAACCCACCGGCTCACCTACCGGCCTGCCGACCGGGCCAATCCAGTTCATCGGGCGTGCGGCCAAGGTCATTTGAATACGGGGCGCAACAAGCCGCGACCAGCTGATCAGCGCTTTGCTTTCTCCATGAGATGGTCGGCCAGTGCCTGATAGGCCGGCAGCGAAGTGGGATCATTGTCCGCATTCTTGGCCGAGGGGTGCGAGGCGAATCGGGCGATGACCATTTCGGCTGTCGGGTCAATGTAGAGGGTTTGCCCGTGCACACCGCGAGCGGCGAACGCGCCATTGGCGTTGTGCAGTACCCACCACATCGCCCGATAGCTGCCGCCTGGTAGCGTCTTGTATCCGGCTTTGGCGAACACCTGCTTATCACCCCCGGTGCGAATGGTCCGAACGACTTCTGCAGGGAACAATTGCGCTCCGTCGTGTTGCCCCTCATCGAGCATCAACTGCCCGAGCCTGGCCATGTCCCGAAGGCCGGCGCTCAGGCCGCCGCCGGCAAACGGCGTACCCAGTGCATCGACCGTGTAATAGGCGTCCTGCTCGGTACCCAGGCGCTGCCAGAGTCGTTCGGACACCAGTTCGCTGACGGCCTTACCGGACACGCGGGCGATGATCCAACCCAGTGCATCACTGTTGACGGTCCGATAGCCGAACGCCTCACCGTGGGTGCCGCGCTTGGCGACGGTCTGCAGGTACTGGTAATAACCGACCGGCCCCTCGTAATCGGCAGGCTTGGGTAAGGGGTTCGCCGCCGCGCTGTAACTCCAGATCTGCGCGTTGGGATCGGCATAGTCCTCGCTGAAATCGAGCGCCGTGGTCATGTCCATGAGCTGCCGTACGGTGGCATCACCGAAAGCGCTGGAGGCCAGTTCGGGGACGAGTGCCGCCACCTTGGCCCCGTCATCGAGTGCGCCTTCGGCCACCAGTATCTCGGCCAGCAGGCCGGTCAATGACTTGGTCATCGACATCGCGGCGTGCTTGCGCTGTTCGTTGAGGCAGCCGAAGTAGTGTTCGTAAACGACACGTCCCCGGTGCAGCACGATGATTCCGTCGGTGTAGTTTGCCGCCAGTGACTGTTCCCATGTCATCCGTTCGGGGGTGCCGAGAGGCTTGAAACTAACGGCGTCGATGCTGCCGTCGAGCGATTGGCGCAACGGCGTCGGTGCATCCAGGCCCCGGCTGACGGCCTCGGTGGGCAGTAGCTCGCGGATATGGCACACGGTCCAGCGAAGCTTGGGAAAGCTGAAGTAGTTCGAGTCCGGCTGGCCGATCAGTTTTTCAGCAGGAGGCGGAAAGCCCTGCATCCAGCCCAACTTGACTGGATCGGACTCCGCAGCCGTCAGCTGTGCTTGAGCGGTCGCGCAGAGGCCGGCCAGACAGATGGCTGCCCCGAAACATCGGACCCAGCTTTGAGAACGGCGCATCGAATTTCGAGAGTGGGGGTCGCCACCGCGCGGCCTGGGTCGGAAGCTATTGCCAGCCATGCCTTCACCTCTCGGATTTGTTGTGGCGAGGTCAGTCAGTAGCCGTCCCCGTTACGCGATGTACTCCGTCAACCCTAGTCCACCATCACCCACGTGGTGGAATATCCAGCCCCTTGCTCACCGCTGGCCGGGCGAGGAAGGCATCCAGCACCCGCTGCACGTTGATGAAGCGATCGAACTCCACCAGTTCGCGCGCTTCGTAGAACTCCACCAGACCGCGGACCCACGGAAATGTAGCGATGTCGGCGATGCTGTAGCGCCCGCCCATGATCCACTCGCGGCCCTCCAGGCGCTTTTCCAACACGCCCAGCAAACGTTGGGCTTCGGCGACGTAACGGTCGCGCGGGCGTTTGTCTTCGTAATCTTTGCCTGCGAACTTATGAAAGAACCCCAGCTGGCCAAACATCGGCCCAACGCCGCCCATCTGGAACATCAACCACTGAATCGTTTCGTAGCGGGCTGCGGCGTTTTCCGGCATCAACTGGCCGGTTTTCTCGGCCAGGTACAGCAGAATCGCACCGGACTCGAACAACGCCAGCGGCTCTCCGTCCGGGCCGTTGGGATCGAGGATCGCCGGAATCTTGTTGTTCGGGTTCAGCGATAGGAATTCTTCTGAGCGTTGGTCGCCAGTTTCGAAGCTGACCTGATGCGCCTCGTAGGGCAGACCGGTCTCCTCCAGCATGATCGACACCTTCACCCCGTTGGGCGTGGGCAGCGAATACAGCTGCAGACGATCCGGGTAACTGGCAGGCCATTTCTGGGTGATGGTGAAGGTGGATAGATCGTGCATGGAGCCCTCCAGGGAAGCGGGTATTCGAGTCGGTAGGTTGGTACGGGTTGTTACTAAGGGTCAGGTTTTTTTATCTTTCGTTCGATAGCGATTCCTGGGTAGGCGCCTAGTTCAGAGCGTCTAGGAATGTTCCGTGAATCTCGTACGTTGCCTCGAATCCATGAGGGCCTTTCCAATGCTGCGATAAGAGTTTTGTTAAACGGCGGCCATAGGCCGATATAAGCCATTCGTAATCCGTCCATATTTCCGGGCTTAGGTTTGCCGGATCGGTGCTGCTTGCCTTGTTCAGGGCGCAGGGATACCTAGCCCAAGATTCGTTACCGTCTTCAAACGTGCCCAGGATTTTCCGTGCTTTGCGCCTGTAGGGAGCGTGCTTTGACAATGCCGCAAGTTCCGTCAGCTTGTGAGATCGAAGGGGTTTTGCAAGTGTGCCATTCGATATCCAGCTCGGATTCTCAAATACCAGAAAGGCCTTGATTGCATTCTCTAAGGCAAACGACGCAAGGAGAAATGTCGCACGATCCGTGTTGTCCCAAAATGCTTCGCGCCCAGTCTGGTGGTCTTTTCGCCGAAGGAATCCATGTCCGTAGCTTTCCCTTAGTTTCAAGGCTTGGCCGTGGAGATCGTCCGCCACTAAGAACCAGCTATGTGGGCATGCAAAGCCGACGAATTCCTCATTTGTCATGGTGTCCGTTTCCCTTGTTGTGGCCGTACGCTACGCATCAAAACGCATCCACTATGTGCTTAGGCCGCTTAACTTATCGGAGTCGCTCATGAGCTTAACTACCCCCTACGACCCACAGAACATCTTCGCCCAGATCATTCGCGGCGATGCGCCTTGCTACAAGCTCTACGAGGATGACGATGTACTCGCTTTCCTGGATCTGTTTCCGCAGTCCTACGGGCATGCGCTGGTGATTCCGAAGCGGTCCGCTGCGTGCAACATCCTCGATGTGGATACCGATGCGCTGTGCAACGTGATGGCGGTGGTGCAGAAGCTCGCCCGCGTGATCGTCGCGGAGTTGCAACCCGATGGCGTGCAGGTGGCGCAGTTCAACGGGGCGCCGGCGGGGCAGACGGTGTTTCACATCCATGTGCACATCGTCCCGCGCTATTCGGGCGAGGGGCTCGGCATTCACGCGGCGGGTAAGGCCGATCCGGCAGAACTGGAGAAATTGCAGGCGCGACTGGTAAGCAAGCTTGCCGAGAGCGAGCACTGATCGGCCTGAGCCGGCACCGCTGCCGCACCGGTTGCAGCCGCGACCATCGCAGCAGCGAAGAAACACCAAAGTACTATTCGTAGCGAATGCGAGGCTTCGTACCCTGCGGGCATGAAGCCTGCTCCGTGGTTCCTCACCTTGTCTTTCGCTCACGCCTGCCTCGCAGCGCTTCGATGCGGGCGTGTGGTTCTGCTCGCGGTAGTCCCGTTGTTCGTTCAGGCGCAGAGCGAGGCTCAACCGCTGCCGGTGCTGACCCTCAGCGTGTTGCAATTCGGCACGCCGCATTGGGAGCTCGACCATCTCAAGCGTCACGGGTTGGACAAGGCCAACGGTTTCGAGCTTGAGGTGCGGCTGGTGGCTGATCTGCCGGCATCTCGGCTGGCGCTGGGCAGCGGCAGCGTCGACGGGGCCGTCAGCGACCTGCTTTGGGCGCAGGCACGCTACGAGGCTGGGACGGCGTATCGCTACCTGCCGTTTTCCTCGCAGATCGGTGAAGTGTTGGTCAACGATGGCAGCGATATTCGCACCCTGGCCGACCTACGCGGCAAGCGCATTGGCGTCGCTGGTGGGCCGGACGGGCTTGGTTGGCAACTGCTGCAGCAGGCGGCGGCGGGGCAAGGGATTGACCTGGCCCGCGAGGCGTCGGTGCAGTACGCCGCGCCGCCGCTGCTCAGCCAGGCGTTGCGGCGTGGCCAGGTGGACGCGCTGCTGACCTTCTGGCACTTCTCGGCGCGCCTGCGTGGTGAGGGCGGTGTGCGTATTGCCTTCGGTCTGGCGGATCTGATTGGAACGCTGGGTCTCGATCCCGATCTGCCGGTGCTCGGCTACCTGTTACCGCAAGACTGGGCCAGTGAGCACGACGATCTCCTGCAGCGCTTCTCCCGTGCCTTGCGCGAGACCAAGGACCAGCTGGCGAGTCAGCCCGATCTCTGGCAGGAAATCCGCCCCTTGATGCGGGCCGATAACGACGCGGTGTTCGCTGCGCTGCATGACAGCTTTGTCGAAGGCATCCCCCAACCGCTGGACGCGGCGCGCATCGATGCGCTGCATCGGCTGTTGCTGCTGACGGGCGCCGAGCCGGAAAAGCTGATGCCCGCGGCGCTGTTTCAGAGCGAACCATGACCGGCTCGCGCTATGCCTGCTGGGTTGCGCTGCCGCTGTTGGTCGCGGTGTGGGCCATCATTGCGCTGACAGTGGACACACCGCTGCTGCCTTCGCCGGCTGAGGTGGCGCATGCGTTCTGGCTCGCCGTCCAGAGTGGTGAGCTGCCCCATCATCTGTTGGTCACCCTGCGCCGGGTGCTGATCAGCTTTGCGCTTGCGATGGCGCTGGGTGCGCTGCTGGGCGTCTGGATGGGGCGCTCGCGGTTCGCCAACGCGGTGCTCGATCCGCTGCTGGTGCTTTTTCTCAACCTGCCAGCGCTGGTCACCATCATCCTGCTCTATGTCTGGTTCGGTCTGGTGGAAGCGGCAGCGGTGCTAGCGGTGGTGATCAATAAAGTACCGAACGTGGCGGTGACGGTGCGCGAAGGCGCGCGCAGCCTCGACCCGAAGCTGGAACAGATGGCTCAGGTCTACGGTTTCAACCGTTGGCAGCGGGTGGCGAACGTCTGGCTGCCGCAGCTGTTTCCCTATCTGATGGCGGCGACCCGCGGGGGCCTGGCGCTGATCTGGAAGATTGTTCTGGTGGTCGAACTGCTGGGCCGTTCCGATGGTGTCGGCTTTCAACTACACATGGCATTTCAGATTTTCGACGTGGCGAGCATATTGGCCTATAGCCTAGCCTTCATTGCCGTCGTACAGCTGATCGAGCTGGCGCTGCTGCAGCCGCTGGAGCGTCGCGCATCGAGCTGGCGCAACGCCGGGATGCAGCATGCTTGAGCTGCGCATCGATGGCGTAGCGGCAGGCCATCCGGTGCTCGGGCTGATCGACGTACAGGTGCGGGCCGGGGATCGAATCTGCTTGCTGGGCCCCTCCGGCGTCGGCAAGACCACCTTGCTCAACGCCATCGCAGGCCTTGATCCACGGCTGGCTCCGATGATCCGTCTTCAATCCGGGCGGCGCGTCGGCTACCTGTTTCAGGAGCACCGCCTGCTGCCCTGGTACACGGTGCGGCAGAACCTCAAGCTGGTCGGCGCCACCCCAGGCGATATCGATCGGCTACTGGCCGACGTTGGCCTGGGCGATGCTGGTGATCGTCTGCCGGATCAGCTCTCGCTGGGTATGGCGCGCCGCGCCTCGCTGGCTCGGTGCCTGGCCGTCAAACCTGATCTGCTCTTGCTCGATGAGCCCTTTGCCTCGTTGGACCCGGACCGCGCTGCCGAACTGCGCGAGCTGATTGTCCGGCTGCTTGAAGGGCAGCCACAGATGGCGCTGATCTGCGTGACCCACGATGCGCGCGACGCCGATCAGCTCGCCAATCGGCTGTGGTACATGAACGGCCAGCCTGCAACGCTGCGTTGGGATCGACCGCTGACCGACGGGACCAATGCCAGTCAGATCTGCGACACGCTGCGCTCGCTCAGTGCTCAGCCAGCTGCCAGCTGAGTCAAGGCATGCAGCAGCAGCCCGACCAGCCCGCCCACCAGCGTGCCGTTGATGCGGATGTACTGCAGGTCTTTACCGACGCTCTGTTCCATCTGCTCGACCAGTTCGCGGCTCTCCCAGTTTTCCACGCGCTGGGTGATGTATTTGCCGATCTGCCCGCGGTAGCGCTCGAGCAGGCTGGGCGCGGCCGCCATCAGTTGCTCGTTGATCCAGGTACGCATGGACGTGTCGGCGGAAAGCGAGTCGCCCAAGCCCTGGGTCAGGCGCACGATCCTTTTGCCGATGCGTGAATCCGCGCTCTCCAGATCCGCTTCCAACCACTCGGTCAGCTCACGCCAGAGCGTCTGCAGGTAATCGGTGGTCGCCGGATGTTCCAGCAGCTGAGCGACGATGCGTTCGACTTCCAGCCGATAAGCCGGGTCATGCTTGAGTCGGTCGATGTACTCCGCAACATGCTCGTCGAAGCGCTCCCGTAGCGGATGTTCAGGGTCACCCGCGATCTCGGCGATGACAGCCGATACGCCGTCAACGAACTTGTTCGCCGACCAACCGCCGACCGCCTTGCCGAGTCCCAGATAGCGCAGCGTGCGGACCTCAGCGGTGATGGCATCGGCCACCAGCGCACGGGTGTCATCGTCCTGCAGCAGCGCATCGACCTTGATCAGCGCTTCATCGAGCATCGCCTGATGTTTGCCCTGTCGGGTAAGCATTTCCAGCACCTGACCGCAGATCGGTGCGAGATCGACCTTGCGCGCTCGGTTGATCAGCTTGGCCTGTACGAACGCTTGCACGCGCTCGTCGTGCAGCGACTCGACGCCGAACCGCGCCATGCCGGTGAGCTGGCGGCCAACCGCTTCGGCATTAGCGGGATGGCGCAGCCAGTTGGCGAGCCGGCCGCCGATATCCAGTGCTTCGAGCTTGGCCAGCACCATCGGTGTGGACAAGAAGTGAGTGGTGATGAAGGTCGACAGGTTCCGCCCGATGCGCGCTTTGCTGCGCGGAATGATCGCCGTATGCGGGATCGGCAGGCCGAGCGGGTGACGGAATAGGGCGGTCACGGCGAACCAGTCGGCAATCGCACCGACCATTGCCGCTTCTGCAAAAGAGGCGAGGTAGCCCCAGGCCGGGTGACGCGGCTCCATGGCGGTCGCGATGACGTAGAGCAGCGCGGCGAGCAGCAGGAGCAGGCCGGCGACCAGCTTCATTCGTGTGACGGGGGATTGCCAGCGGCGGTGCAGAGGGCTCATGCGATTCCTCTTTGCGGCGAATGGTGTGCGGGGTGTTACTCAGGCGTATCGGGTACGGCCGACGGGTCTGCCTATACAAGACAGACCCGGCTAGCGAGGTGAGGGTTCGGTAGCTGTCTGCGCGGCTTATTCCTCGTCGTCTTCCTCGCGCAGCAGCACGTAGCTGTCGTCGTCCAGCCGCTCGCAGACATAGAACATGGAGATGCTGCCGTCCTGTTCGGTGACAGCAGCATAATCGTCGGCTTCGACGGTAAAGAACCCTGTTGAGTCGGAGCCAGGTTCGCTGGCGAATACAGCGGTGAAGAAAGCGTCTTCCGGCATACCGTCGAAATAGTCGGCCCGCGCCTTGGCATCCCACTCCTGCGGCGGCTCGAACTGCCCGGTGATGATGACGCGGGCGTCGCCCATGTCGCGTTCTTCACCATCCGGGTCCGTTTCGTGAGCGCGGTAGATGGTGCAGTTGAGTGCATCCGGGTCGGCCAGAATACTGTCGCGCGACGGGGTTTGGGTGGCAGGCATGGCAGCAGCTCCGGTCAAAGATTGGATTGTCGGCAGTGTGGTGGAGTCCGGGGGGCGCTGCAATCGCAAGTTGGGAAGGATGCTGGATTCTTTCGATCAAGGCGGGCTGATCGGACCGCCGGTGGCTGAACAGGCGAACGCTATCGGCCGGCTGTTGCTCCAAATGGTTAGACCCTATCGCACCAACTCAAAGAGGTAGCCATGAACCAGAGCGACCAGACTCAGCCTGAGCAGAACAAGCCAGCCGACGACCTGCCGGACGTCACCATGACCGACGCCGGCGAGAAGGAAGCGGGCGAGGATCCTGATTTCGACGACAGCGAGATCGATGACGACCAAGACAGCCGCGGCTGAAGTTGAATGACCTGCGCAGCCGAAACTGCGCCACATCCCGGAGTGCCAGATGGACAAGTATCACGTGAACCCGACCCCGATGGGCTGGGAGCTGACCGATCAGCAATCCCAGGAAACGGTATTGCGAACCCTGACCAAGGACGAAATGTTCACCGGCCTGGATAGCTTGATGGAAGGCAAGACCGCATCGGTCGAGGTCTACGATCGCCACGGGACGCTGGAAGAAGAGCGGCCGTATCCGGGCAGCAGTCATCCGGTGTCGACCCGTTAGATCCAGGTGAGCGCATATTTCCGCACGGTGAGCGAACACACCTGTCATACCATCACCGCTTCGCTTATCTGACAGGAGAATCCTTATGCGCATGATGCTCGCACTCATCCCTGTGTTGGCCTTGGCCGGTTGCTCGTCCTGGCAGGCGGACCCGGAGGACATCACGCCAGTGCCCGAGGAGCGTCTGCGTGGCTTTCAGACACCTGTGGCCAATGGTGGCGAGTTGGTGGTGACCCGCGACTTCGGCATTCGTGGCGGCGGCTGCTACGTGGCGGTGATGGTCGATCGCAGGCTGGCGGCGCGGATCCATGTCGGCGAGCAGGTGCACTTGCATGTGCCGGCCGGGATGCGCATCGTCAGCATCGAATCGGACCCTGAGGACGACACGCTGTGCGGCAAGGGCGGTCTGCTGCGCGAGAAAGCGGCGCGCGTCGAGGCGGGTGAAACGCTGCAGTTCCGCATCAGCAGTGATAACCGCATCGGCTTCGATATCCAGCAGGTCGACGCGCAGTAGCAGCGCTGCATCGTTCGCGGCCGGTGTCGCAGTTTGGTCACTGGCGCGAGGCGGTATCACGAAGAAACATTCTTGCACCGGCCTCGCCGAACCCTCACTCCGGTTTCATGCTCCCAGATAGGCAAACCGTTGTGCTTGAGCCTTCGGCGCCTGTCTGAACGTTGGTAACAGCCAGCTCCGCACAACGACCCATACGCCATCGCGGCCGCATGTCGCCTGCCAGGAGTCGATTCGTGAAACGAGCCATATCCTCCCTGATGTTCGTCGCCGGGCTTGCTCTGGTCCCTGCGCTGCACGCTGAACAACAACCGACCTACGGCCCGCACCTTGAAGGGTTCGAATATCCGCACCCGATCAAGCGCTTCGAGTTTTCGTCTCAGCGCCAGCCATTGACCATGGCTTACATGGACGTGGCCCCAGCGGGCAAGGCCAACGGGCGAACGGTCGTGCTGATGCATGGCAAGAACTTCTGCGCGGCAACCTGGGAGGAGAGCATCGAGGTGCTCTCGCAGAACGGTTATCGAGTCATTGCGCCCGATCAGATCGGCTTTTGCAGCTCCAGCAAGCCTGAGGCTTACCAGTTCAGCTTTGCGCAGCTGGCACACAACACCCGGGCGCTCTTGCAGTCGTTGGACATCGAACAGGCCACGGTGATCGGTCATTCCATGGGTGGCATGCTGGCGTCACGGTTCGCACTGAACTATCCGCAGATGGTCGAGCAGCTGGTGCTGGTCAATCCCATCGGGCTCGAGGATTGGCAAGAAAAGGGCGTGCCCTATGCGCCAATCGAAGAGCTGTACCAGAGCCAGTTGAAGACCGACTTCGAAAAGATCAAAGCCTACCAGCAGAAGTTCTACTACAACGGCAGCTGGAAGCCGCGCTATGACCGCTGGGTGAACATGCTCGCTGGGATGTACGCCGGTGAAGGCAAAGAGATCGTTGCCTGGAACCAGGCGCTGACCTCCGACATGGTGTTCACCCAGCCGGTGATCCACGAATTCGACACGCTGAGCGTGCCAACCCTGTTGCTGATCGGTGGCAAGGACCGCACTGCACCGGGAGCCAATCGAGCGCCGGAAGACGTTGCGAAACGCCTGGGCGATTACCCCGAACTTGGCCGGCAGGCCGCAGCGATGATTCCCGACGCGACCCTGGTGCCTTTTCCTGAACTGGGCCATTCGCCGCAGGTCGAGGCGCCGGATGTGTTCCATGAGGCGTTGCTGGATGGGCTCAAGACGCGTTGAGCCACGCCGCGGGTGCGGTGGCCAGCACGCAGATCTCCGTGCCGGCTGTGGATGCCTCTAGAGAGGCCAGACCCAAAGGATGACAGGCACGGCCACCAGTACCACCAGAATCGACAGTGGCAGCCCGAGCCGCCAGTAGTCACCGAAACGGTAGCCGCCGGGCGCCATGACCAGCGTGTTCGACTGGTGCCCGATGGGCGTCAGAAAGGCGCAGGAAGCTCCGATGGCGACCGCCATCAATAGCGGATCGGCGGAGGCGTCCATACCGCGTGCGAGCGCGATCGCTACGGGCGCGGCGAGCACCGCGGCGGCGGCGTTGTTGACCACGTTCGACAGCAGCATCACACCCACCATCAGGATCGCCACGGTGGCTGCCGGCGGGGCGGCCTGGCCAACGTCCAGCAGGGCATCAGCGATCAGGCGCGAGCCTCCGGTGCTTTCCAGCGCTTCGCCAATGGGCAGCATCGCGGCAATCAGGACGATGATCGACATGTCGATGCTCTTGTAGATGTCCCCGGTGGGCACCAGCCCGACCAGAATCATCGCCAATGCGCCGCCCACCAGTGCGACGGCGGACGGCACCATGCCTAGCGCAATGAGCGCCAGCGCGGCGGCAAAGATGCTGCTGGCGAGGAGCACCTGGCGAGGCGCGGTGATCCGCAGGCCGCGCGATGCCAGCGGCAGGCAACCGAGACTGTTAAGCGTCGATTGCAGCTGATCCTCACGCGCCTGCAACAGCAGGATGTCGCCCGCGGCAAAGCGGATCTTGCCCAGCCGCTGTTGCAATCGCTGCCCTTGGCGAGCCACGGCCAGGATGTTGACACCATGGCGCTCACGCAGTGCCAGACCGGAGGCGCTGGTACCGATCAAAGACGAGCTTGCAGTCACGATGGCCTCGGCCAGGGCGCGCTCGGCGTTGCGGTCGGCTTTGGAATCGGCGGCCTCGGGCTCTTTGTCAGGCTCACCGTTCCGTTTCAGCTGTTTGTCCTGTTCGGCTTTTTCACGGGCTTCCGCCTTGCTGTCGGCTTCGGCAGCAAGGCGCAGGTGGGTCACATCGAGAAAACGCTTCAGGCTGTCAGAGTCGGCTTCGACCAGCAGGATGTCGTCGTCGCGTAGCACTTCATAGGTCGACGGCATACGGTGGTACTTTCCGGCACGTACCAGCCCGGTGACCATCACATCGACCTCGTCACCGCCCGCAGCGATCAGGTCATGCAGGGTGCGGCCAGCGTATTTGCTGTCGGCCGGAATCTGCAGTTCGGTCAAGTAAGCACTGATTTCGAACAGTTCCTGCTCACCGCTCGGGTCCTCGCGACGAGGCGTCAAGCGCCAGAGCAGAGCGATCACCAGCACCCCGACGAGGGTGATCGCGAGACCCACCGGCAGGAAGTCGAACATACCGAACGGCGCTTCGCTGACTTCACGCCGATAGCCGGCAATGATTATGTTCGGCGGCGTGCCGATCAGGGTCAGGGTGCCGCCGAGCAAAGAGCCGAAAGCCAGGGGCATCAGCAGATAGGAAGGCGAGCGGCCGCTCTGGCGCGACATCCAGACGGCTACCGGCATGAACAGCGCGAGCGCGCCGACGTTGTTCATGAAGCCCGAGCACAGGGCGACGATACCGGACAGCGTCAGCACCTGGATCCAGGGTCGATCGCCGACCTTGGTCAGGTGCCGCGCCAGCGAATCCACCACACCGGCATTGAGCAAGCCGCGGCTGAGCACCAACACAGCAGCAACAGTGATCACGGCCGGATGGCCAAGGCCCATGAACGCCTTTTCCGGCGGCACGATGCCGGCCAGGGTAACCACCAGCAAGGCGGCAAGGGCGACAATGTCATAACGCCAGCGATTCCACACGAACAGCCCCAGGGTGGCGGCGAGCACGGCGAATACGATCAGCTGATCGCTTTGCATGGATAACTCCGATAACGGCTTTTGCCGCAGTGAACGGATGACGGTTAAGGGCCGAACGGCCGGATCTAGACGGGTTGCGCCAAAGCGAAGCGGCAAGGCGGCGATACACTAGCCGCTTGAGCGGGTGCTGAGCCAGCGCTGCGTTCGACATTTGGCGCTATGCGCCAGTATCGAGCCAGACACTGCTGTCATCGAAGGGCAAATTCACTGCGGCCAGGTTGTTTTACCGGCCCGGTCACTGGCAAGACCCGCTCCGGTAGGCAAGGATGTAGAAGACTCCAGAACGAAACCTGCCCATGCCCAAGCAACTTTCTCTGCATTGCCGCGATGGCTACCCGCTCGCTGCGCAACTCTGGCTGCCACCGGGACAGGCACGTGGCTCGGTGATCGTCAGCAGCGCCACCGGTGTGCTGGCGCGGTATTACGCGCGCTACGCCGGCTTCCTTCGTGAGCACGGTTATGCGGTGCTGACATATGACTATCGAGGTATCGGCGGGTCACGCCCGGCCAGCTTGCGAAAGGCGACCATCCGTTGGCGCGACTGGGGCGATCTGGATTTCGATGCGGCGGTGCGCTGGATGCGCCAGCGCGATCCGGACGGGCCGCTGATAGCGGTCGGTCATAGCATCGGTGGTTTTTTGCCGGGTTTTGCCGAGTCCGCTACCGAGGTCGATCGCTTTCTCAGTGTGGGGGCCCAATACGCCTACTGGCGCGATTACGCTGCCGCGCAACGCTGGCAGATGTTCGCCAAGTGGCACCTGTTCATGCCGGCGGTGACGGCGCTGTGCGGTTATTTTCCAGGTCGCCGGCTGGGCTGGCTGGAAGACCTGCCCGCAGGCGTCGCGCGCGAATGGGCATTCCGCCGGGCACGCTTGGAACAAAGCTATCCGGAGCACGAACGGACCGAGGTGCTACGCCGCTTCGCCGCGATCAGCGCGCCGATCCTGGCGGTGAGCCTGAGCGACGACGAGTACGGCACGCCCCCGGCGATCGCCCGCGGGCTGTCCTACTACCGCAATGCCGCTGTGCAGCAGGTCCAGCTGAGTCCGGCGGTGCTGGGCATGGAGCAGGTCGGGCACTTCGACCTGTTTCGTGAGCGCCATCGAGACGGCTTCTGGCAGGCGAGCCTGGCCTGGATCGGAGAAGGTCGCAATCCCTGGTCGGGCGAGACGCAACCCTCAGTCAGCGAGGCCTGCTGAGCGCGACGCTTTAGGTCTGTTTGGCGGCGAGAACGGCGCTAACTGCGGTTGGCCTGGGTGACTGGGTGCGTCTGATCATCGGCACTGTGCACGACAGGCTCGTTCAACAGCTGGCGGACCGCGTCGGCATAGGCGCGGCGGCCCACGCGCATCGCGTTGTTGTGGTTGCCGCCCTCGATCAGCAGCAGCTGTTTAGGGTTCTGAGCGGCGGCAAAGAGTTCTTCGCTGAAGCGCGCCGGCACGTATTGATCAGCCGTGCCATGGACCAGTAACAGCGGCATGCCGACCTGATCGATCTTGTGGATGGAATCGAATTTCTGCGACACCAGCCAGCGGACTGGCCAGGGCGTGTCAGCCACCTCCGTTGCGATATCGGCCAGGCTGGTAAAGGTGGATTCGACAATCAGCGCACGCGCTTCCGGCGCTTCGCCACGGCGTTCGGCTTCGCGTCCCAGCTCGGCGGCGAGGTCCACCGCCACTGCACCACCCAGCGAGTGGCCATAGATCAGACGTTTGTCCGCATCGGGCTGCAGGGTTTTCAGATGGTCCCAGGCGATACGCGCATCCTCATATACGCTGGCCTCCGACGGCAGCTCGCCGAGGCTTTGGCCAAAGCCACGATAGTCGATTGCCAACACGGAGAAGCCCAGTGAACGTATCTGTTCGAGCCGGAACAGGTGCCCGGTGAGGTTCCAGCGAGAACCGTGCAGATAAAGGATCGCCGGCGCGTCTCGCTTGTCAGCCGGCCACCACCATGCGTGGATATTCTGGCTGTCGCCGAATGCAGGCGCGCTTAACTCCAGCTCCTCCACACCGTCTGGGAGGCCGCGGTACCAACTGGCGGTACCGGGCTCGATGCGAAACACCAGTTCGCGCTCTTTCTGTTCAAGCATCGAGCAGCCGACGGGCAGCAGGGTGAACACTGCAGCGACGATCAGCGAAACAAAGGTGCGGGCTCTGGTGCGGAAAAATGGCAATTTCGACATGCAGCGGGAAGTTCTCCTTCTGGAATCGACATTGAGCGGCCAGTTGGCGAGGCACGCAAGCGGCTAGCGACGGCAAGTCATTACTACAGATTGCAGCGTTGCGCTGGTGACCACACGCCATCGAGCGCCAGTGCGGAGTAGCATCGGCGTTTCTCAACGTCTTGGAGCTTTATCGTGACTACAGCACGTATCGGTTTGCTGCCCGCCCTATTGATCGCCGCCGCGGTAGCCTTCGCCGGTTGGTCTGTGGGGCAGGGCGTGGAGCGCTTCCGGATGGCGGATCGCACGGTGACGGTCAAAGGCCTGGCTGAGCGGGACGTGTCGAGTGATTTCGCCGTCTGGACACTCGGCTTCCGCCGTGCCGGCAACGACTTCGCCAGCGTTCAGCAGGGCCTGTCCGAGGACCGCAGTCGGGTCGTGGCGTTTTTGCACGAACAGGGTTTCAGTGACGACGAGATCGAGGTCCGCCCGTTGCAGGTTCAGGACCTGCTGGCGCGCGAATGGGCGCCGCAGGAAATCGCCCTGCGCTTCAACGGCAGTGGTCAGGTGCTGGTGAAATCGGCACGTGTCGAAGCGGTCGGCAAGGCTGCCAATGGCGTCGACCCGCTGATTCAGGCCGGCATCCAGCTGGATACCGAACAGAACGGATTCAGTGGCCCGCGCTACCAGCTGCGTGGCTTCAACGACCTCAAACCGGGGCTGTTAGAAGATGCCACCCGCAACGCCCGCGAGCAGGCTGCAAAGTTCGCCGAAGATGCCGGCGCGCAACTTGGTGAACTGAAGACCGCCAACCAGGGCGTGATCCGCGTGCTCGATGATGACGGCAGCGACATGGACACCGGCCGCACGCCGGGCAAGCGTCTGCGCGTGGTCAGCACATTCGAATACGCGCTGCAGTAATTCTCCCTTTGCTGGGACGCCGAGGCCCGTCGCGGTTGTAGAAGGATTGACCTCATGCGGCGGGAGGCTCGATATCCCTCCGAACATGGCGCTGTTTGCGGTGCTTTTTTGCGGGGCAATCAGCAGGCGTTTCGGTTTTGCCAGTTCACGACTCGATGAGGTCATTCGCTCAATCGCAGGCGGTGGCGGCTCCCCTGGTTTCTTCGTTTCCACTGCTTGCGGTCCAGGCCCACCAGAACACCAGCAAGCCGATGGCGCCGGTAGCGGCGCCGATATAGCCAGTCGAGGTCCAGCCAAGCCCTGCGCTGATCGCCAGTCCGCCGAGCCAGGGTCCGAGGGCGTTGGCGACATTGAAGGCTGAATGGTTGGACGCGGCTCCAAGCGTCTGGGCCTCGCCCGCCACGTCCATCAGGTGGGTCTGCAGGGGCGGGCCGAGCGACACCATAGTGCCTACCGCAAACGCGGCTGGGAGGATCGTCCACAGCGAGTGTGTAGCGAGCGGGAACATCAGTAGGACCAGGATGCTCCACAGCAACAGCCAGGCGACAGCCTTGAACCCCAGCTTGTCGAACAACCAGCCGCCAAAGAGGTTGCCGACAATGCCGCCCAGACCGAAAGCGGCCAGCCCCACCGGGATCCAGTTCTCGCTGACGCCAGTGACCTCCAGCATGGTTGGTGCCAGGTAGCTGAACACGCAGAACATGCCAGCGAAACCGATCGAACTGATGGCCAGCGCCAGCCACACCGGTTTTCGATTGAAATCACGCAGTTCGCGCATCGGGTTGTTACGCGGCTCGCTGCGGTCGAGCGGCAGGAAGATCGCCACAAGCAACACCGTCAGCAGCGCGATCATTCCGACCAGACCAAACGCCCAGCGCCAGCTGAGCCATTGCCCCAGCCAGGTGGCGGTGGGATTGCCGATCAGCATGGCGATGGTGAGGCCTGCTAGCACGCGGCTGACCGCCTTGGCCCGCTGGTCAGGTGCAACCATCGAGGCGGCGACCAGCATCGCCACGCCGAAGTAGGCCCCGTGGGGCAGGCCGGCGATGAAGCGGAACAGCATCAGCGAGTGGTAATCCGGTGCGATGGCGCTGGCAAAATTGCCCAGAGCGAAAAAGCCCATCAGAAGCAAAAGCAGGTGCCGGCGGAACATTCGCGAGCCGAGGATCGCCAGCAGCGGTGCGCCTACCACGACACCCAGGGCATAGGTGCTGATCACATGGCCCACTTGTGGCTCGGTGATCCCCAGCCCCTGCGCGACGTTGGGCATCAGCCCCATGATGGCGAATTCGCCCGTACCGATGGCGAACCCACCCATGGCCAGGGCCAGCTCGATCAGCAATATGGCGCGCGCCGAGAATGTCGACTTGCCTGTGGCGTTCACTTGGGTCATCGGTGCCTCAATGGGATGGGTCGATTAGCAAACACGCGCCGCTTGCGTCGAGCGGCACTGGGCTAGCGGATTAGGGCGAATAGGTAGGCAGCGATCGTAGGTTGAAGTTCGTCTCAGGATTGAGGGGGCAGAGCGCGCTTATGACGCAACAAGGTCGAACATGCGAGGCCTAGCGGTTATCGATACTTCGCCAGGATCGCCTCGAACTCGCCGTCGTGCTGCATCTGTTGCATGGCTTCAAGTATCTCCCGGGCCGGGACGTCAGTCTCATCACGCACGATGCAGTGGATAGAGGACTCCGAGAACCGGTCGATTGCCTTTAGTCTGCGGTCTACAGGTCTGTCTCGATTGAACCAATCCAGTGCTACCTGAGTGCTGATCGCATAACGTTCACGTCCGGCAGCGAGTTTTTCCAGCACTAGGTGCTCTGTTCGTGCATCGTCGCGAATCAAGGTGCCGTCTCGAAACGATGCATCCGCCTCCGGGTAGAAGAAGCCGAGCACCGTACCGACCCGTCGGCCGCGCAGGCTGGAGAGCTTGGCTGGAGGTGTTTCAGGCCGAGCCACCAGAATGCTGCGCTGCGTCATGAACGGGACGCTCCAACGATAGCTTGCGTGGTCTACTGCCAGCCAGGCCGGGTTCATATAGCAGCTGACATCGACTGCGCCCTCGGCCAGCAGCGGCTGGATGCGCGTTCGTGACATCACCAGTTGCTCGGCTTTACGCCCGAGCTTTTCGGCGATGCGCCTGTGCAGATCGTGAAGAATTCCGTCTGTAGGGAGACCGTTCTCTAGATGAATCATGGGCATGGTCGAGCTGTCGCTGACCGAGAATCGCAGTGGGCGCTCCGCAGCCGGCGTCAACACGGAAAAGAACAGAAGGGACACGGCAACGGACAGTGCGCGCACGGTTGGAACGATCCTTCGTCGATGACCGACCCGTAGGGGTTAGTCCATGTTCGAGAAGGCGTGGATTATCGCGATATCGTTCCGCCTATGTCCATTCAGTGCATGAATAATGCGAAGCGAGTCGTTTCTGGTTCTGCCTGAAGTAACGCTGCAGCTTCAGGCAGAACCAAAGGCGTTACGCCTTGCGGCTAGGCGGCGCCATAAATTCCGGTCCTACCGGATCGGTGATGTGCTCGGCAAGGAGTGCATCGATGTTCGTCAGGTCCTGTGGACTCAACGACCACCCGAAGGCATCGTCGATGCCGTCCAGCTGGTCGGGTCGACGAGCGCCCCAGAGCGCAATGGTTGGGCCTTGGTCGAGCACCCAACGGATGGCGAGCGCCAGCACGGATTTGCCGTGACGGTCATGAGCTAGCGCTTTCAATGCCTCGACTGCAGCGAGGTACTGCTCGAAGCGCGGCGACTTGAACTTCGGGTCGGACTTGCGCAAGTCGTCACCATCGAAGGTGGTGCTGCTGGTCATCCGCCCGGAAAGCAGACCGCGGCACAGGGCGCCGTAGCCGAGTACCACCAGGCCGTTATCCCGAGCGTAGGGCAGTACGTCGGCTTCGATGGCGCGCTCGAAGAGGTTATAGGGTGGCTGCACGGAGGCCAGCGGCGCGGCTTTACGAAACGCATCCATCTGTTCGGTGGAGTAGTTGCTCACGCCGATCGCGAGGATCTTGCCTTCCTGGCGCAGCTTCTCCAATTCGGCCGCGGTTTCTTCGATGGGAACCAGCGGGTCCGGCCAATGCACCTGATACAGGTCGATGCGGTCAGTGCGCAGCCGACGCAGCGAGTCTTCGATTTCCTGGCGGATACGAGCGGGCGTCGAATTGCGCCGCGGGCCGCCTTCGCTCCAGTCCAGCGCGACCTTGGTGGCAATCACCGCTTGGTCGCGCACGCCTTCTAGGGCCTTGCCGACGACCTCTTCGGAGTGACCGAAGCCGTACACCGGTGCGGTGTCGATCAGGTTGATGCCGCGTTCCAGGGCACTGCGAATGGTGGTGACGGAGCGGTCGTCATCCGCGCCGCCCCACATCCAGCCACCGATGGCCCAGGTGCCCAAGCCAATACGCGACACAGGCGTGGCGATGCCTTCGATAGATAGCGTTTCGATGCTCATGAGTGCTCCTCTGTTTGATCGGGGACGGCCAGCTCGGCGGTTGGCCAGGTCACGGTTACTGACAGCTGCAGCCGTCCGATGTGCGGTGCGTTGGGTACAGGAGAGACGTCGTTCAGACGCTGCGAAGCTGAAACTCAGCTGCAGGCAGCAACGGCTTCGGTTAGCAGTTTGGGTGTGTCCTGGGCGCCCATGGCTTGCGCAGCGGCCAGAGGCGTTACGCCGTTCATGTCGGCCCGGCTTGGGTCTGCGCCGCGCGCCAGTAAGAGTTCGACAATGTCACTGCGATTGAACATGGCCGCCATCATCAGGGCGGTCTTGCCGTCGGGCGAGGCGCTTTCGACATCGGCACCCTGATCGAGCAGCAGGCGCGCCATTTGCAGGTTGCCCTTGAAGGCAGCGCCCGCCAGCGGACTCTGGCCCTTGTCGTTGCGCAGCTGGGGGTCGGCACCGTTCTCCAGCAGCACGCGCGAGGTGTCGAGATGGCCGTGGTAGCTGGCAAGCATCAACAGGCTGTCGCCATTGTGGTTGCGAATGTTGGCGGGCAAGCCGCGACCGAGCAGGTCTGTGAGGCGCTCGGCATCACCGCTGCGGGCGCTTTCGAAAACCTGAGCGGCGAACGCCAGCGCGGCGTCGTCCAGTTCGGGCTTGGGGCTCGGTTGATCCGTCATCTTGATGTCCTCGGCTTTCAGAGTTGGGCGCAGCGGCGCAGACGCGTCGAGCTGCCAAGCGGTCTGCACGGGCAGCTGCGTTTCTATCCGACCGACAGGTCGCGCAAATGTGCGAAACGGGTGCAAGGCTGCACGGCCAGATCGGCTATGGCAGTATTTGCCGCCCATCTGCCGATGAATTGCTGCAATGAAAGCTGAAGACCTCGAACGCCTGGTGACCCAGACGATGCCCTACGGCAAATACAAGGGCCGGCTGATCGCGGATCTTCCGGGCAACTACCTGAACTGGTTCGCCCGGGTCGGCTTCCCGCCCGGGGATCTGGGTCAGCTGCTGGCGCTGATGCAGGAGATCGACCACAACGGTCTGTCGCCGCTGCTCGAGCCATTGCGCCGCCGCTGATTCACGCCTGGCTTTAGGCCTGTAGCGCCGCCAGCGCGGGCGCGGCGTAGATACCCACTTCTACTGCCAGGGCCATGACCCGCTCGATGTCGCAGGTATAGACGAGTACGGACTGCAACTCATCGTCCAGTGGCTCGCTGAAGTCCACCAGCACGTAACCGCCTTTTTCCGGGTAAAGGCTGCTGAGCTGGGTCTGGATGCGGTTGAGCGCCTTCAATGGCTCGGTCTTGGCCAATTGCTTGGGCTTGAGGATGAAATTCACGTCCGGGCCGAACGAACCGACAATCTGCTCGAACAGCGCCTGGTAGTCATCGGCCTGGAACAGCACGGTATCCGGCAGGCTGCCGACAATCATCCATTCGCCCAGCGGGATGGGGAAGTCATCGTCGTAGATGATGTCCGGGTTGGCCTGCAGAAAGGCCTGAGGGTCGGCATAGGCTTGAGCCGCTTCGTCAGCGAGCCGGTTGATCTCGTCGTCGCTCATGCAGCCCGAACTGATCAGACGGATCAGTTCGGCAAGTGGGTCTTTCATCAGGGAAACATTCCTGCTGTGCGGGGAGCGCAAGGATAACCGAAAGCCTGCCCAGGCCCAGCCTGCTGGCTTTTGGGCGGCAGCGATGTCCGCCGTCGTGCCTCGATGACCTTTGGCTGCTTTTACGCGCTGAGCTGCAGATTCTGTTCAGTTTTCGTGCACAATAGCCGCCATATAAACAGACGCGGCATGAACGATCGCATCGGCGCTGGCCGGCTTCGCTCCTGTTCCGACGCCCGATTACGATCAGCCAATATTCGAGAGGAACGACTGTGCATAACGTCGTCATCAGCGGTACCGGCCTTTACACCCCTGCCCAGAGCATTTCCAACGACGAGTTGGTCGAGTCGTTCAACACCTACTCGCGTCGTTTCAATGATGAAAATGCCGCAGCGATCGAAGCGGGTGAAATCCAACCGATGCCGGAATCCAGCTCAGCGTTCATCGAGAAGGCGTCCGGCATCAAGAGCCGCTTCGTTACCGACAAAGCTGGCATCCTCGATCCGGATCGCATGGTTCCGCGCATTCCCGAGCGCAGCAACGACCAGTGGTCGATCCTCTGCGAAATGTCAGTCAAGGCCGCTCAGCAAGCCCTTGAACGCGCCGGCAAAACCGCAGCTGACATCGACGGTGTGATCGTCGCCTGCTCCAATCTGCAGCGTGCCTACCCGGCAGTTGCCATCGAAGTGCAGGCGGCGCTCGGTATCAAGGGCTTTGGCTTCGACATGAACGTCGCCTGTTCCTCGGCGACCTTCGGGATCCAGAATGCCGCCAACTCGGTTCAGCTGGGGCAGGCGCGGGCAATACTGATGGTCAACCCGGAGATCTGCACCGGACACATGAACTTCCGTGACCGGGACAGCCATTTCATCTTTGGCGATGCCTGCACGGCCGTCATTGTCGAGCGTGCTGATCAGGCCACCTCAGCGTATCAGTGGGACATTGTCAGCACCAAGCTGGCGACCGAATTCTCCAACAACATCCGCAACAACTTCGGCTTCCTCAATCGCACCGCTGAGGAATACATGACCAACCCGGACAAGCTGTTCGTTCAGGAAGGCCGCAAGGTGTTCAAGGAGGTCTGCCCGATGGTGGCTGAGTTGATCGGCGAGCATCTGAAGGAAAACGAAATCGAGGTCAGCGAGGTCAAGCGCTTCTGGCTGCACCAGGCCAACCTCAACATGAACCACCTGATCGTGCGCAAGCTGCTCGGTCGCGATGCCAGCCCGGAAGAGGCGCCCGTCATTCTCGACACCTATGCCAACACCAGCTCTGCAGGCTCGGTGATTGCTTTCCACAAGCATCAGGATGATCTGCCGGCGGGCAGCCTTGGCGTGCTCAGCTCGTTTGGCGCAGGTTACTCGATTGGCAGCGTGATCCTGCGCAAGCGCTGATCGCAAAGCCAGCCAGCATTCCGGTAGCAGCTTCTTTCGCAACTGCCACCGCAGCGCATCCTCTCGCCGTCAGACGGCTGCTTCGCTAGCAAGCGGGTTCTTGCAAACGGATCGCACGGTTTGTAAGGAGCGAGCCGCTTGCAAACACGTTAAGCACGACTTCGCTTGAAGCCCTTGTCTCCTTCAATAAAAAGCCCCGGCATAGCCGGGGCGAAGGTGGAGCAGAGCGATTGAGGAGCTCGATCAGAAGCTGTAAACCATGCCCAGCGAGAACACGTTGATGTCATCACCAGCCGCAGCAACCTGGTAGACATCCGTGTCGTGGCCGCCCTTGATGCGATAGGCGGCGGTGTTGTCGTCGTTCTTCAGCATGTTGTAAACACCGTAAACAGTCAGTTGCTTGGACAGCTTGTGGTCCAGGCCGAGGCTCACCTGGCTGGCGCCGGTGTCGTCGGTGTCGCTCCAGTCATCAGCAGTCATGTACTGCAGCTTCAAGGTGTTGGCGCCGAACTTGTATGCAGTATTCAGGCCCCAGGCGTCACGCTCGGCGTCGGCTTCTTCGTAGCGGTCGAACATCGCGCCCACGCTGACAGGTCCGAAGGCGTAGCTGGCAGCAAGGCGGAACGCATCGCTTTCGTACGCAACAACGTCAGCGTCAACAGTGTCTTCATCATCACCGTCGGCCTTCTCGTAACCGGCGCTAAAGGCGAGGTCGCCGATGCTGTAACCCAGCGCGACGCTGGCCAGCGAGTAATCGTTATCTTCGATATCGCCGTCTTCGGTCTCCCAGTCTTCGAAAGACGTGGCGTACATGGCGCTGGCAACCAGACCACCCATGCTCGGGCTGACATACTGGATACTGTTCTTGGCGCGACGGTTGGCTTCGTCGGCAATGTTACGCGCATCGCCCACGGTGTCGCCGAACAGGTCAAAGGCGTTGCGGACGTTCTTCAGGGGGGTGTCCTGGTTGCCCACCAGCACCTGGCCGAAGTCGCCGGTGAGACCAACGTAAGTGTTGCGTCCAGCGAAGCTGTCTCCGCCTTCGTCAATGATGATCTTCGATTCGATCTGGTAAACAGCGTTCAGATCCGGGTTGATTTCGGTGACACCTTTGAAGCCCAGACGCGAGGAGTTGCTGGCGATGGCCAGTTCGCTGTCGGTATCGTTGTCCACGAAATCCGCCGACACGTGGGCTTTGCCGTAGATCTCCAGCTGCTTGCCGATGATTTCATAGGCGTTGGCGGTGGTCGGCAACGCAACTGCAGCGGCAATGGCGAGGGTCAGGGGGAGAAGCTTGCGTGGCATGATATTTCCTTTCTGTGCGTTCGCGGATTGGTAGCTACGCCGCCTCCGGGTCCTAACCCCCCAAGCGGCTGTCGGCAGAATGAGGGGGTGTGGTTACAGCTTTTTGCTAGTTTGACGACGATTTGATGACGGTGAAGGGGTGAGATCTTCTTCTTGCTATAGCTTTAGATTGCCGTAAAGAGCCCCGCGGTCGTACCTCGACCAACAACTGCTTCAGTTCCGGTTGCTTAGCCGCCAGACTAGGCATATGCCCATACAGACGCTTTCCCACCTCGCCGACTACGACTCCTCTCGCTGGGACGCGCTGCTCGGCGAACACCCGCAGCCCTTTCTACAGCACGCCTTTCTGTCTTCGCTGGAAGACAGCGGCAGCGTCGATGCGCGCAGGGGCTGGCGTGCACAGCATCAGGTGCTGAGCGACGACCAGGGGGGAGCGATTGCGGCCTTGCCGCTGTACAGCAAGACCAACTCCAGCGGTGAGTATGTATTCGATTGGGCCTGGGCTGACGCCTGCCACCGTGCAGGTATTGAGTACTACCCCAAGCTGCTCTGCGCGGTGCCGTTCTCGCCAGTGACCGGCGCGCGCCTGTTGGGCGACCGCGAGGCGGCGGGCCAATTGCTCGACCAGCTCACCGCCGGCTTGGCCGAAGGTGGCTATTCGAGCCTGCACGTGAACTTTACCGAGCCGGACGCCGATGCGATTTTCCAGGGCCGTGATG
Source organism: Pseudomonas sp. NPDC077451 (assembly GCF_044543345.1). Lineage (NCBI taxonomy): Bacteria > Pseudomonadati > Pseudomonadota > Gammaproteobacteria > Pseudomonadales > Pseudomonadaceae > Pseudomonas > Pseudomonas sp. NPDC077451. Next base: position 95,124 of record NZ_JBITVX010000001.1, read on the forward strand.
GCTGGCTCGAGCGCATCGGCTGCCAGTTTCATTGGCACAACCGCGGCTACCGCGACTTTCAGGATTTCCTGGACGGCCTCACCTCGCGCAAGCGCAAGCAGCTGCGCAAGGAGCGCGAGCAGGTGGCGGGGCAGGGGATCGAGTTCGAGTGGCGCGAAGGCCATCAGGTCAGCGAACAGGAATGGGATTTCGTCTATGCCTGTTACGCCAATACCTACCATGTGCGCGGCCAGGCGCCGTATCTGACTCGCAGCTTCTTCAGCCTGCTGGCCGAGCGGATGCCCGAGGCGATCCGGGTGGTGCTTGCCCGCCAGAGCGGCCGGCCGGTGGCCATGGCGTTCAGCCTGATGGGTGCTGGCGAGCTGTATGGTCGCTACTGGGGCAGCCTTGCGGACTTCGACCGCCTGCATTTCGAAACCTGTTTTTACCAAGGGATCGATCAGGCGATTGCCGCCGGTCTGTCACGCTTCGATGCCGGAGCACAGGGCGAGCACAAGCTGATACGCGGCTTCGAGCCGGTGATCACGCGTTCCTGGCACTACCTGGAGCATCCGGGGCTGAGTGCTGCGGTCAGCGAGTTTCTACAGCAGGAACGTCTGGGTGTGATGCGCTATGCCGAGGCCGCGCGCGATGCGCTGCCGTATCGGCAGGAATGAGCTATTTCGACTTCGGCGCAGCGCTGACCCCTTCGAGCGTCGAAAACGAGGTGTCCTTGGCGGTCAGCAGAAAATCGCGCATGAATGGCGAGTCCAGCATGTCAGCGCGGATGCCGGCATAGAGTGTGGCAAACAGGCCTTTCTCGCCGAGTCGTTTGGCGGTGACGTAACCGCGAGCGCTGTATTCATGCAACGCCCAGTTGGGCACGCAGCACACGCCGCGACCGGAGGCCACCAGCTGCATCATCATCACGGTGAGCTCCGAGGTGCGAACCTGAGCCGGTTCGACGTCGGCCGGCTCCAGGAAGCGCGTGAAGATGTCCAGCCGATCATGTTCCACCGGATAGGTGATCAGGGTTTCGCTGGCCAGGTCTTCGGCGCGTACGAACGGGCGGGATGCCAAGGCGTGCTGGTTGGCGACGGCGAGCAGCGCTTCGTAGGTAAACAGCGGCACATAGGTGATGCCCGGCAGCTCGATCGGGTCGGACGTCACCACTAGATCCAGATCACCGCGCGCCAGGGCCGGCAGCGGTGCGAAGGAAAACCCCGAAGCCAGGTCCAGCTCGACTTCCGGCCAGGCATCGCGGAACTGATCGATGGTCGGCATCAGCCACTGAAAGCAGCTGTGACACTCGATCGCCATATGCAAACGGCCCGCGGTGCCGCCTGCCAGTCGGGCCAGGTCGCGCTCGGCACTGCGCAGCTGTGGCAGCAAGCTGTCGGCCAATTGCAACAGGCGCAAACCCGCACTGGTGAAACGCACAGGACGCGTCTTGCGCACGAACAGCTGCAGGCCCAAGCGTTCTTCCAGTTCCTTGAACTGATGGGACAGTGCTGACTGGGTCAGATGCAGCCGCTCGGCGGCCTCCACTAGGCTGTCGGTTTCGCGCAGTGCATGAAGAGTTTTCAGGTGGCGGATTTCCAGCATGCTGGGGACTTCCTGCTGTTTTCGTTGGCGAGACCTAGGTTCGAGAGGACGCCGTATAAACCAAAGCACGGTGACTTGAGCAATCCTCATCGCGGCGGCGAAGTGTGTCCCAGCGCGCTTATCATTGTCGAGCCGACAGCTCGAATGAATCTTCGCAGGGAAATGAGCATGCATCGGGTGCTGACAGAGCCATTCAACAACCCGCAGGTTTTAGCTGGGAGTGAGACGGCGCGTAGCGACTGCTTATCGCGTCTCGATGTCCAGTTGGACAGAGGGGTAGCAGTGAGGGCATGAATATATCTAAAGATGATCTAGAATTGCGTGAGTTTGTTTCATTTATCTCGGGCCATCACAATCCGCTCATCGAAAACGAACGAATTGGAGATTTGTCATGGCTGTTGCGCATTCCCTGGGCTTCCCACGCATTGGTGCCGACCGAGAATTGAAAAAGGCGCTCGAAGCGTACTGGAAGGGTGACCTCAGCGAGGCCGAGCTGCGTCGGGTCGGTAGGGAATTGCGCGCGGCCCATTGGCAGCTGCAGGCAGATGCTGGCATTGAACTGCTGCCTGCGGGCGATTTCGCCTGGTATGACCAGGTGCTGACCCATTCGCTGATGTTTGGCGTTGTGCCTGAGCGCTTTCGTCCGGCCGACGGTCAGCCGACTCTGGAGACGTTGTTCGCCATGGCGCGTGGCGTAACTCACCAGTGCTGCGGTGTTGGGCAAGCGCAGGAAATGACTAAATGGTTTGATACCAACTATCACTACCTGGTCCCCGAATTCAGCGTTGATCAGTCCTTTGAGCTGTCGTGGACGCAGTTGTTCGAGGAAGTGGAAGAGGCCAGGGCCCTTGGCCACGCGGTCAAGCCGGTGCTGATCGGGCCGTTGACCTATCTCTGGCTGGGGAAGGCCAAGGGGGAAGCGTTCGACAAGCTGGAGCTGCTCGAGCGACTGCTTCCGGTCTACGGGGAAGTGCTGGAGCGGCTCGCCGCGCAGGGAGTGGAGTGGGTGCAGATCGATGAGCCGATCCTGGTGCTCGACTTGCCGCAAGATTGGAAGAACGCATTTGAGCGAGCCTACAACCTGTTGCAGCGCGCGCCATTGAAGAAGCTGGTCGCAACCTATTTTGGCGGATTGGAAGACAATCTTGGCTTGGCCGCAGCGTTGCCGGTCGATGGCCTGCATATCGACCTGGTGCGTGCACCGGATCAGTACCCGGTCATCCTAGATCGACTGCCGGCATACAAAATCCTCTCTCTGGGCATCGTCAACGGACGAAACGTCTGGCGGTGCGATCTGGATAAAGCCTTGAACGTGCTTCGTCACGCTGCCGAGCGGTTGGGCGAGCGACTCTGGGTCGCGCCGTCCTGTTCGTTGCTGCACGCACCGGTAGACCTTGCGCGGGAGGACCAATTGGATGCTGAGCTGCGTAGCTGGCTGGCATTTGCCGTGCAGAAATGCGCGGAGGTTGCAGTGCTGACGCGAGCGGTCAATCAACCGGACGCTGCCCAAGTACAGGCCGCGCTACAACAAAGCCGCGAGGTTCAGGCGAGCCGCGTCGAGTCTCCACGGATCCACAAGCCCGCAGTGCAGGCGCGCTTGGCTGCGATCAAACCCAGGCACAGCCAGCGGCAATCTGCCTTCGAAAGCCGCATCGAGAAGCAGCGCGCTCGGCTGGATCTGCCGGCGTTCCCGACGACTACCATCGGCTCATTCCCGCAGACCCCGGCGATCCGTTTGGCGCGTCAGGCGTTCAAACAGGGCAAGTTGGCCTTGACCGACTATACCGAGGCGATGCACGCCGAGATTCGCCACGCAATTGCCGTACAGGAGCAATTGGGTCTGGATGTGTTGGTACACGGTGAGGCCGAGCGTAACGACATGGTCGAGTATTTCGCCGAACAGCTCGACGGTTATGCCTTTACCCGCTTCGGTTGGGTGCAGAGCTATGGCTCGCGTTGCGTGAAACCGGCGGTGATCTACGGCGATCTGAGCCGCCCGGCAGCGATGACGGTGGAATGGATTCGCTACGCGCAGCAACAGACCAGTAAGGTCATGAAGGGCATGCTTACCGGGCCGGTAACCATGTTGATGTGGTCGTTTACTCGCGAGGATGTCAGCCGTGAGCAACAGGCGCGGCAGCTGGCGCTAGCGATCCGGGACGAGGTCTGTGATCTCGAAGCGGCGGGCATCAAAATCGTCCAGATTGACGAAGCGGCATTCCGCGAAGGTCTGCCGTTGCGGCGCGCCCAGTGGGGGCGCTATCTCGATTGGGCGGTCGATGCGTTCCGTCTGTGCGCCAGCGGTGTGCGCGACGAAACGCAGATCCACACGCACATGTGCTACAGCGAATTCAACGATGTGATCGAGGCGATCGCCGCGATGGATGCCGACGTCATCACCATCGAGACCTTCCGCTCGCAAATGGAGCTGCTGGAAGCGTTCCGCGTCTTCGACTATCCCAACGACATCGGTCCCGGCGTCTACGACATCCATTCGCCGCGCGTCCCAGACACGGCTGAAATGGTCCAGTTGCTGCAGAAGGCCGCCGAGCGAATCCCGGCCGAGCGGCTCTGGGTCAACCCGGATTGCGGCCTGAAAACCCGCGGCTGGGCGGAAACCGAGGCAGCTCTGGTCAACATGGTCGCGGCCGCCCGCCAGTTACGGGCAGCGCACCGGGCCAAGGTGGCCTGACCGCTTGTCTGCTGGCGTGGCGGGACGATCTGTCGATCCTGCCGCGACGCAACAGCAACGGCCCGCACATTGTGCGGGCCGTTGTGTTTTTGGCTAATGTAGCGACCTTTCCTCGACGATTCTCTTCGCCATGACGCCCGCTATCGATCTGCTGAAAAAGGCCAAGGCCGACTACCGCATCCACAGCTACGAACACGATCCCAAATCGGCATCCTATGGTCTCGAAGCCGCTGAGAAGCTCGGCCTCGAACCGGCGAGAGTGTTCAAAACACTACTCGCCAGCAGCGAAAAAAATGAGCTTCTGGTGGCTGTCGTGCCGGTTGCTGGTTCGCTTGATCTCAAGGCGCTGGCGCAGGCGGCCAAGGTGAAAAAGGTCGACATGGCCGATCCCATGGCGGCGCAACGCGCGACCGGCTATCTGGTCGGTGGCATCAGTCCGCTGGGGCAGAAGAAGCGGCTACGCACGTTTATTGACGTGTCGGCGCAGGCGCAACCGAGCATCTATGTCAGCGCCGGGCGGCGAGGGCTGGAGGTGGAGTTGACGGCTGAGGTGCTGGCCGAGCATACCGCAGGCAGCTTCGCCCCCATCGGAAGAGGCTGAGGGCCGGACGGATCAGAGCGGCGGAAGAATTTCACCGAGTTCGGTGGAGTTGATGCCGGGAACGTGGATCTCGTTGTTCACCAGTTGCTGGCCTTCCATTTGCGGCTGAGTCACCCAGGTGAGGATGTCGTAATAGCGGCGAATGTTGGCCACGAAATGCACCGGCTCGCCTCCGCGTGCGTATCCGTAGCGCGTCTTGGTATACCACTGCTTCTGCGCCAGCCTTGGCAACATCTGTTTCACGTCCAGCCATTTGTTCGGGTTCAGGCCCTCGCTTTCGGCCAGTTTGCGCGCATCTTCCAAGTGGCCGCCACCGACGTTGTACGCGGCTAGGGCGAACCAGGTACGGTCCGGCTCCTCGATGCTGTCAGGCAGGTTGGCATGCACCTTGGCGATGTATTTTCCACCGCCGCGAATGCTTTGGACGGGGTCGAGACGATTGTTCACGCCCATGGCCTTGGCGGTATTGAGGGTCAGCATCATCAGCCCCCGCACGCCGGTTTTCGAGGTCGCTTCGGGCTGCCAGTGGGATTCCTGATAACCGATGGCGGCAAGCAGACGCCAGTCGACGCCGTGCTCCTTGGCCGTTTCGCGGAATACCTTTTCATAGCGCGGCAGACGTTGCTGCAGGTGCTTGGCAAAGGCATAGGCGCCAACGTAGCCGAGCACGTCGACGTGACCGTAGTAACGTTCTCTCAGGCGCTGCAGTGTTCCGTTCTCCTGCGCCTGGGTGAGGAACTGGTTGGCCGCTTCGAGCACGCTGTTGTCTTCGCCCTTGCCAACGATCCATGCCAGGCTGCTTTGCTCACCGAGATCGAATGCCGCTCGTGCATTGGTGAAGTAGACCTGATTCAGCGCCAGCTCATTGGACTCGACCAACGTCAGATCTACCTGGCCCTCATCGACCATGCGCAGCAAATCGACCACCTCAACCGCATCCGATTCCTCATAGCGAAGATCCGGAAATTCGCTCTGTAGCGCCTTGAGTTTCTCGGCTTGGCTGCTGCCCTTGAGCACCAGAATGCGTTTACCGACCAGGTCTTCGGGTTGGGTAGGGCGCCGCTGACCCCGGCGATAGACGACCTGAGTGGTGACATCCAGGTAGGGCTGGGTGAAGCGCGCCAAGTCCTTGCGTCCTTCGCTTGCTACCAGGCCGGCCGCCGCCAAGGTTGGACCGCCAGGACGATTCAGGCGGGTGAAGATTTCTTCGATGCTGTCGGCGGTCTCGATCTGCAGCTTGACGCCGAGATGGCTGGCGAAGCGCTTGACCAGCTCATACTCGAAGCCGGCTTCGCCGTTGCGATCCTGGAAATAGGTAGAAGGGCTGTTGCGGGTGATCACGCGCAGAATGCCTTCCTCCTTTATTCGCTCGAGTGCGCTGGGCGGTTCAGCGCAGCTGCTGAGCATCAGGAAGAGTCCGGCCGCCAGCAACCAGGAGGTGCAGCGAGTGCGGAATGCAGTTTGGGCAAACATCGGCGCAGTATACGCAAAGGCGAACCGCCACCATATCTCGACAGGATCGACGGACTTTGCTAGGGGAAACGGCGAACCCTTGCAGCCATCGCCATCCGCGGCTTGGCTGCCGGGCGCTCGCTGACGACAACTGTGTCGGAACATTGCGGCAGCGTTCAAGCACGACGGAATCGAGACCACGCTGCACACTTTCGGCTTTTTGGTTGGCAAGAGCAGTCTTGCCCTGGCAGGCGCGGCCCGGGAAAATCCAACCATCTTCTCGAGAGCCTGCTACATGAGCACCGTTGCTAGCAAACCCTGGTACGTCTATCTGGTACGCGCCGCCAACGGCTCGCTTTATTGCGGGATCAGTGACGATGCCCAGCGCCGCTTTGCCGCTCACCAAAGTGGGCGAGGGGCGCGGTTCTTCCATTCCAGCCCGGCTGTGGCACTGGTCTATGTCGAGACGCTTGGTAGCAAGAGCGACGCGTTGCGGCGTGAGCGCGCCATCAAACAAATGAAAAAATCGGCCAAGGAGGCGCTGGTTTCGGTGCAGTCCGGCAGTGGCCCGGTGAATGTCCAGGCAATCAGCTGAACGGGTAGGCTGCCTCCGTTCGCGCGGGTAAGCTGCCGTTCTACTTAACGACTGGCGGAGCCTGCTATGCACGAAGTGATCCTGCACCACTATCCCACCTCGCCCTTTGCCGAAAAAGCGCGACTGATGCTGGGTTTCAAGCAGCTGTCCTGGCGTTCGGTGCAAATTCCTCCGGTGATGCCCAAGCCTGATCTCACGGCGCTGACAGGCGGCTATCGGCGTACTCCGGTGCTTCAGGTCGGCGCCGACATCTATTGCGATACCGCACTGATTGCGCGTCGCCTCGAAGCCGAGAAAGCCACACCCGTGCTGTTTCCCGAAGGGCAGGAGTTCGTTGCGGCGACGCTGGCACAGTGGGCTGACTCGGTGCTGTTCCTGCATGCCGTGAGCCTCGTGTTCCAGCCGGAATCCATGGCCATGCGTTTCGCCCAAGTGCCTAAAGCGTTCATCGAGGTGTTCAGTAAGGACCGCGCCGCCTTGTTCAGCAGCGGCTCGGTGGCCCGCATTCCGCTTGAACAGGCGAAGAATCACTGGCCGGTCCTGATGGCGCGCCTGCAACAGCAATTAGCGCGTGGTAGCGGAGAGTTTCTGCTTGGTGCTGCACCTTGCGTGGCGGACTTCGCTGTCGCCCATTGCCTTTGGTTCCTTAAAGGCACACCAGTGACCGCGCCGCTGGTCGATGCCTATCCGGACGTGGCGGCCTGGCTTGGCAAGGTGCTGGCAGTGGGGCATGGCTCGCTGTCCGAACTATCGCCGGAAGAGGCCGTGTCTATTGCTCGCGACGCGACGCCTGCGGAATTGCCGGATGAGCCGTTCTCCGAGCCCAATGGATTCGAGGCGGGGCAAGCCGTGACCATATCCGCAGTGGATTACGGCACCGATCCGGTTGAAGGTGAGCTGGTCTTCGCTGGCGTGGAAGAGCTGATTCTGCGACGTGAGGATGAGCGTGCTGGCGTCGTCCATGTGCACTTCCCTCGCATCGGCTATCGCATCGACGCCCGTTGATGCTTCTGGCCCGCGCAAACCCGTTGCGCGGGCCTTCTTAATCCGCTCGTCAGAGCGCGATGAATAGCAGCGTCACACCCAGCAGCAAGCGATAAATCACGAAGGGCAGCATACCCAAGGCGTCGAGCGCCTTGAGGAACAGCTTGATGCAGAGAAACGCCGCAACGAACGACAGTGCGGCGCCAATGAAAATGTCATTCCACGGCGCGGCTTCACCTGACTGGGCTAACTCGACCGCTTTTAACCCGCCTGCAGCGAGGATCAGCGGTATCGACAGTAGAAAGGAGAAGCGTGCTGCGGTCTGCCGGGTGAAACCGAGCAGCAGGGCCGCAGTCATGGTGATACCCGAGCGCGAGGTGCCGGGAATCAGCGCTAGCGCTTGGGCAAAGCCGATGATCAGCGCGCTTTTCCAGGTCAGCTGATCCATTTCAGCGACACGCCGGCCCTTGACGTCCGCGTACCACAGCAGCAGGCCGAAGATGATGGTCGTAGCCGCGATGAAGAGCATCGATCGGGTGTACTGCTCGATGTAGTCCTCCAGCAGCAAGCCGATGATGCCCGCCGGCAATGTGCCGATGATGATCGCCCAGCCGAGACGGCTTTCCGCGCTGACCTGTCGGCGGAACACGTGTGCCAGCCAGCCACGGGTGGTCGCGATCACCTCGTGACGGAAGCAGATCAATACGGCGAGCAAGGTGCCGACGTGTACCGCGACGTCGAATGCCTGGCCCTGGTCGGGCCATCCAAGCACTTGCGAAGGAAGGATCAGGTGGGCGGAAGATGAAATCGGGAGAAATTCAGTGATGCCCTGGACCAGGGACAGAATAATCAGGTGCAGCCAATCCATTGTGAATCCTTAGCCGTAGCGGGTCGTACAGGGTTGCAGCAGCGATGAGCAGCCATCTGACTGGCAGATGGCCGTTTCATTCCAGCGAGGAGACAGATTTTCGTAGCGGCGTGCTTGGCTCCGGCTTCCGACAACCCTCAGGAGCCTGCGACGCGTACAGGCGTCGTCGCTCAGGGCTTATCCCTTGCGCCGCTTGAGCTGATCGGTCAGCTGCGTTGGCAGGTTGCGAATGATCAACATGTCGCGGGCTTCGTCATATTCGACTTTCGAGCCCAGCAGGTGTGATTCGAAGCTGATCGACAGTCCTTCGGCCCGGCCAGTGAATCGCTGAAACTGGCTCAGGGTGCGCTTGTCAGCGGGAATCTCCGGCGAAAGGCCATAGTCCTTGTTGCGGATGTGATCGTAGAAGGCGCGTGGGCGCTCCTCGTCGATGACCCCGGACAGCTCCTCCAGCGACATGGGCTCGCCGATCTTGGCCTGACTGCTGGCATAGCCCACCAGCGCGCTGGTCTTCTCGCGTGCCTTTTCGTCAGGCAGGTCTTCGCTTTCGACATAGTCGCTGAAGGCTTTGAGCAGGGTGCGCGTTTCACCGGGGCCGTCGACACCTTCCTGGCAGCCGATGAAATCGCGGAAATACTCCGAGACCTTCTTGCCGTTTTTCCCCTTGATGAAGGAAATGTACTGCCGGGACTGCTTGTTGTTCTTCCACTCGGACAGATTGATCCGCGTCGCCAGGTGCAGTTGACCCAGGTCCAGGTGCCGGGCTTCGGCGACATCCAGCGCGTCGGTAACGGTCACGCCATTGCTGTGGTGCAGCAATGCGATCGCCAGGTAATCGGTCATGCCTTGCTGGTAATGGGCGAACAGAACATGGCCGCCGGTGGAAAGGTTGGATTCCTCCATCAGCTTTTGCAGGTGTTCCACGGCTTGCCGGCTGAATGCGGTGAAATTCTGGTTGCCGTCCATGTACTGCGTCAGCCAGCCGCTAAAGGGGTAGGCGCCCGATTCGTCATGGAAGTAGCCCCAGGCTTTGCTCTGCTTGGCGTTATAGCTTTCGTTTAGATCGGCCAGCAGGTTCTCGATGGCTTGGGAATCGCCCAGCTCCGAGTCACGGGCATGGAGAACGGCAGGTGTGCCGTCCGGCTTTTTTTCGATCAGGTGAACGATGCAGTGGCGAATCGGCATGGAGGTACTCGCGTCGAGAAGGCAGACAGGCGGCAGTTTACCCGAGCAACCCTCCGCTCGCCGTTCGCCTGATTAAAAAGGGGGAGGTGGATGACGAGGTGGTTGCGAGTAAGATGGATCCCCCTCGATTTTTGCAAAGCGTGTCAGTGATGAATGCGATTTGGCGCAACAGTACCTGGATCCTGCTGGGTGGCTCCTTGATCCTTGCCCTTTCCTTGGGAATCCGACACGGATTCGGCCTTTTCCTGCCACCCATGAGCGCGGAATTTGGCTGGGGGCGTGAGACCTTTGCCTTTGCCATCGCCCTGCAAAATCTGATCTGGGGCCTGGCGCAGCCGGTTACCGGCGCGCTGGCGGACCGTTTCGGTGTGGCCCGTGCGGTGCTGCTCGGTGGCGTGCTTTATGCGGTCGGCCTGTTGCTGATGGCGGGTGCGGATTCCCCGGTATCGTTGTCCCTCAGTGCAGGCCTGCTGATTGGGCTGGGGCTTTCCGGAACATCGTTTTCCGTGATCCTTGGCGCAGTCGGGCGCGCGGTGCCGGTCGAAAAACGCAGCATGGCGATGGGTATAGCGAGCGCAGCGGGGTCGTTCGGTCAGTTTGCCATGCTGCCCGGCACGCTCGGTCTGATCGGCTGGCTTGGCTGGTCGTCGGCCTTGCTGGCGCTGGGGCTTTTGGTGGCGCTGATCATGCCGCTGGCGTTGATGCTGCGCAGTGGGCCAGCAGCGCCAGTGACCGGCCCGCAGCAGACGCTGATGGAGGCGCTGCGTGAAGCGGTCAGCCACTCGGGCTTCCGCCTGCTGGCGCTGGGTTTCTTCGTCTGCGGGTTTCAGGTCGTATTCATCGGCATACATTTGCCCGCATATCTGGTCGACAAGCAGTTACCTGCGATGGCCGGCACGACGGTGCTGGCGCTGGTCGGGCTGTTCAACATCGTCGGTACCTACACAGCGGGCTGGCTGGGCGGTTGTTATTCGAAGCCGAAATTGCTGACCGCGCTTTATCTGGCCCGAGCGGTTGTGATCAGCGCGTTCTTCTTCGCTCCGCTGACGCTCTGGACCGCCTATGCCTTCGGCATCGCCATGGGGTTGCTGTGGCTGTCCACCGTGCCCTTGACCAATGGCACAGTCGCTACGCTGTTCGGCGTGCGCAATCTGTCGATGTTGGGCGGCATCGTGTTTCTGTTCCACCAGATCGGCTCGTTCTTCGGTGGCTGGCTGGGCGGGTGGGTCTATGACACGACTGGCAGTTACGATCTGGTCTGGCAGATTTCCATCGCGCTGAGCTTGATGGCGGCTGCGCTCAACTGGCCAATTCGTGAGCAACCCGTCGAGCGCGTGCGCTTGGCTGCAGGTACGGCCTGATGCGCCGCGCCTGGTTATGGACAGGCGGCGCCGTGTTGGCGTCGCTGCTCTTGGTTGCGGCTTGGTGGGGCTGGCAGCAGGGCGGCCTGGCTCTGCTACAGCTGGGTGTAGGTATCTGCTGATCAATCGTTCGGGTAGTTTTTGCCTCTGGTAGGGAATCAATTGCGCAACGGGTGGCTCCAACAGGCGAGACGAAGGAAGGTTGTCGTTGAATCGTAACCTAAGGCCTGTAAAAAGCTGCGGCATGCAGTTATCTGGAGCTACCGAACCATGTCCACACTTACCGAACTCGCCCAACAGATCGCCCAGCTCTATCCGTTGCAGGACAAGCGCGTCGGCAAGCGCTATCGCGTTGTCGGCGAACTCGCCGGGATGACCGAGCTGGAGGAAATCAACGGGGAGCCTCGGTATATCCAGACGCTGGCCCTGAAAGATCGCCAACGCTGGGATATTGCCGTCTGACGTGAAATGTTTCAGCTGATCGTAGCGGAAACGATCAGTCTGCCTGGCGGTTCGACCAGCGATCAGCACGCCACTTCGCGCGCTGTTCATCATCGAGGTAGCTCCAGGCCACGAAGCGACTGCGCTTTTGCCCCTGGGACATTTCGCATACGCGGACCTGCTGGGCGCCGAGCTTTTTGAGCCGAGCCTGTAGCGGCTGTACGTTGCTTGCTTTCGACACCAGCGTGCTGAACCAGCAGACCTGTTGGTTCACGCCGCGACTTTCTTCTGCCAGCAGCGCAATGAATGCTGCCTCCCCGCCTTCACACCAGAGTTCTGCCGCCTGACCGCCGAAGTTAAGGGTGGGCAGTTTGCGCTTGGGGTCGAGCTTGCCAAGGTTGCGCCACTTGCGCTGGCTGCCACTGCTGGCCTCTGCTTGGGAAGCATGGAAGGGCGGATTGCAAAGCGTGACGTCGAAGCGGTCGTCGGCCTGCATCAGGTTTTCAAATACGTGGCGGGGGTGCTGCTGCGGGCGCAGCGCAATGCTCTTGCTCAGCTTATTGGCGGTGACGATCGTACGGGCCGACGCCAGCGCCGTTGCGTCGATATCCGACCCCGTGAAGCGCCAGCCGTACTCGCGCAGACCGATCAATGGATAGATGCAGTTAGCGCCAGTGCCAACGTCCAGCGCATGAATGCCTGTGCCGCGAGGAATCTCTCCAGCATTTTCGTCCGCCAGCAAGTCGGCTAGACCGTGCAGATAGTCGGCCCGGCCTGGTACCGGCGGGCACAGGTAACCCGGCGGTATATCCCAATGCACGATTCCGTAGAACTGCTTGAGCAGTGCGCGATTGAATACGCGGACCGCATCCGGGTCGGCAAAATCGATGCTCTCCTTGCCGTAGGGATTGATAACGACGAACTTCGCCAACTCGGGGTTGCCCGCTATCAGCGCTGGAAAGTCATAGCGCCCGGTGTGGCGGTTCCGTCGGTGCAGGACGGCCTTTTTGACCGCAGGCTTGGCCTTGTGCGATGGCGGTGTGGCTGGTCTGGATGTCATGTTCGGCTGTCGCTAGCGGTAAAAACCGTATTGTCCCAGCTTTCAGGCTCGACGTGGCACCAGCAGCATCCAGATCAGCCCCCACAACAGCGCGCCGGCACCGAGCCAGAAGGCGCTGTGCAGAGAGCCGCCCATGCCTAGCCAGACGCCAGTGAGCCAGGGGCCGGCCAGCTGGGTCAGGCTGTAGAGCGCAATCAGGGCTGCTGACAGTCGCGGTCCCTGATGCGGATGAAGGGCGCGTGCCAGGCGTTGGGTCAGCAACACGGTGCCAAGAAAAGTCCCGCCGACCAGTACGGCACATAACAAAATCCCCCACGCGCCGGGCAGTAAGAGCGCCGCCAGGACGCCGGCCAGTTGCGTGACATAGCTTAAGCGCAGTGCCAGTGTGTCGCCGAACAGAGCGCCGAGGCGATTCCAGAGCCAGGGTGAAGGCAGGGTGGCCACTGCCACCACCAGCCAGCTGCTTTCCACCAGCAAGTCGCCTGGTTCAACCTGCAGCCGGGCAACCATGGGCAGAAAGGTCATCGGCAAGATATAGCCCATGCCGGCGCCGGCATACGAGAGAAACAGGGGAGTGCTGGCACGATCCAGCAGGCGTCCGCTTGGAGGCTGTGTCGTTTCCGTGGGCGGCTCGTCCGGCGGCATGTCGAGGTTCGCCAACTGACGCCAGCCCCACCAGGCTAGGGGGATAGATAGCAGTGCTGCGGGCCACCAGCGGTCGGCGCCCTGCAGTACACCGTTGCTCAGGCTAACCATGAAGCTGGACAGGATCAGCCCCACGCAGACGCCGAGATAGACTAGGCCGCTGGACGACACGCGACGATGACGCGCCAACCATTCCAGAATCAACGAGGGTGCCTGGACAAAGACTAGGCCGTTGCTAATGCCATTGAGCAGGCGCAGCGTCGAAAGGGCGTCCACCGATTCGGCCTGGGTCTGCGCCAGCGTTGTCACGACGTGCAGTACCAGTGCCCACGGCAGGCTGCGACGTATCTGCGTGACCTGATGCCAGCGCAGGGCGAGCAGCGCGCCGACCAAATACCCCAAGTAGTTCCAGGTGGCGATGCTCGCGCCCTGTTGTACGGTCAGTAAGCCGTCCTCTACCAGCCACGGAAGAAGTGGTGTGTAGACAAAACGTCCCAGCCCATGGACAACCAGCAGCAAGGCGGCACCAGCGAGCAGAACCGGGAACAGGGCGGGGCGTTGAGACATTGACGACTAACCGTGCAGGCGAAGAGGTCCACAGCTTAGCGGCACGCCTGGCAAAGGACCACGCTACTGATGGTTAACGGGGGGCTTTGCGAACACCTGGGTGATGGGTACGCACCCGCTCGTCCTGCCGGGTTTACTGAGCGGAATTGGAGCAGTTAGGTGTTCTGCGGGCAGTCACGGATAGCCGAGAACGGATTTGATAAGCGCCAGGTTGCGCTCGATCCACAGCCGGTCAATCGCGCCCCAATTATGGATCTGGTACTGGCCGGCGTTATGCCGCTCGCCGTCGTCCTGAGTGAAGCGGCAATCAATGTCCAGATCGGCAAGGGCCGCCAAAGTGTCCTGTGCCGTCCGGCGCGGCATTCCGGTCGCTTCTACCAGAGCAGGCACGCTGGTGGCTGTACCGCTGTCAATCATCCAGGCGACATATAAACGGCGATAGAAACTGCTCTTGGTTTTGCTGACTGTCATCACGATTCCCAACGTTAACGGCTAGGCTCGCTGAGCGGCTTCGTGCGCTCAGCGAGCTAGACGGTAGTGCATCAACGCAGTGCGAGCATGCCTATATAGGTCACGGCGCCGGCTGTGTAACCAAGGAAAGCCAGCAGGCTGACGCGCTTGACGTACCAGGTGAAGCTGATCTTTTCCATGCCCATGGCTGCCACGCCTGCGGCTGAACCAATGATGAGCGTGCTGCCACCCGTCCCGGCGCAATAGGCCAGCATCTCCCAGAAGTTGCCGTCGACCACGAACTGCGACAGCCACGCAGCTTCCGCGGCTGGCGCTGCATCAAGGGTCTCAGGGCCTACCAGGGGGTACATCTTCATCGAGCCGGCAACCAATGGCACGTTGTCCACCACCGCCGACAGCAGGCCGATGCTGTAGTTGATCGGATAAATATGTCCGAGTGTGTCACGCAGCGCCGTGGCGACCTGGGTCAGGTGACCGGCTGTAGCGAGCGCCGCAACCGCCAGAAGGATGCCAAGGAAGAACAGCACGCTCGGAGTATCGACCTTGCGCAGAACGCCGACGACCGAGAGCGGGTGCTTGTGATCGTCTTCTTTGTGACGATGTAGAAATTCGGTAGTGACCCAGAGCACGCCGAGTCCGAACAAGATGCCCATATACGGCGGCAAGTGGGTGACTGTCTTGAAGACCGGCACGAATACCAGCGCGCCGATACCGAGCGCCAATACCAGATTGCGCTCGAACGCCGTCGTGGCTGGCGGATTGCTTTCGGCCAGGTGCGCTCGGGCGCCCGGGCGGGGCACTTCGCCGCGCATGCTAAAACTGAGAATCAACAATGGGACCAGCAGGCAGACCAAACTCGGGATAAACAGCCCGACGATCACGCCAGAGGCGGTGATCTGGTTACCGATCCAGAGCATGGTCGTCGTGACGTCGCCAATCGGCGACCAGGCGCCGCCAGCGTTGGCCGCTATCACCACGACGCCGACGAACAACCAGCGTTCTGGGCGGCCGCGGATCAGTTTGCGCAGCAGCGAGACCATGACGATGGTGGTGGTCAGGTTGTCCAGTGCGGCGGACAGGAAGAACGTTAGGAAGCCGATGATCCACAGTAGATGCACGCGCTTTCGCGTCTGGATACGGTCAGTGATGACCTTGAAACCTTCGTGCGAATCGATGAGTTCGACGATGGTCATGGCGCCGAGCAGGAAGAACAGGATCTCCGAGATTTCGCCCAGATGATGCCGCAGTGATTCGACTACATAGGCTGACGGATCGGCCAGGTCATGGCCGGCTGACGGCAACAGTGGCACGATGGATTCCGCGCCGAGTATCAGTGCGGTCCAGCACAGCACTGCTGTGAGAATCGCTGCGGCGGCCTTGTCGATTTTTAGCGGATGCTCGAAGGCTATGCATAGATAGCCCAGAACAAATAGAACAGCCATGAGTACATACATCGGAGGGGCTCCATTTTTTAAAAACCGTACCGGGCCATTCGGATTGTTGTTCTGGCTCGGGGCTGACAGGCTTAAAAAATGGGCGACTTGCGGTGCGAGAGAATTAAGTAACCGCGATACGGAAGGTAATACCTGCGTCGTGGACGGCTGCGCGTAAAGCAAACTACTTGGGCTTGCTTCGCTGCTGACTTACTTCATGTCGTGGAGCTTTCCGCGTTGGTTCAGGCCTGTCAGTTGCAATTCGTTATTGTCGTGTGCGGCATAGTGTATCAGCGGCACTGAAGGCGACTTGTCATCAATCAAGAGCAGATGCCTAAGCAAAAAGGCCAGCACATCAAGTGCTGGCCTCTCGCTTCGTTACAGGCTGGCGATGCGCTCGCGCTGCTCGAGCAGCCGGGCTTTGGCCTGCTCGGCCTCGGCCAGTTTGGCGCGCTCCTTGTCGATGACTTCGGCCGGCGCCTTGTCGACGAAGCCGGCATTGCCGAGCTTGCCGCCCACCCGCTTCACTTCGCCGTCCAATCGGCCAATTTCCTTGTCGAGGCGGGCAAGTTCGGCGTCCTTGTCGATCAGGCCTGCCATGGGTACCAGCACCTGCATGTCGCCCACCAGCGCCGTCGCTGAAAGCGGCGGTTCTTCGCCTTGAGTGAGGACGCGGACGCTTTCTAGCTTGGCCAGTTTCTTCAGTAGCGGCTCGTTATCGGCGAGGCGACGCTGGTCTTCGGCCGAGGCGTTGGCCAGCACTACGTCGATGCGTTTGGCCATTGAGATATTCATCTCGCCGCGGATCTGGCGGACACCCAGCATGAAGGCCTTGACCCACTCGATATCAACTTCGGCGGCTTCGTCGATGCGCTCCGGGTTGAATTCTGGCCACGGCTGCAGCATCAGGGTCGGGCCGGATTTGCCTGCGAGCGGCGCGACGCGCTGCCAGATTTCCTCGGTGATGAACGGCATGAATGGATGCGCCAGACGCAGTGCCGTTTCCAGTACGCGCACCAGGGTGCGGCGAGTGCCGCGCTGGCGTTCGACACTGGCGGTCTCGTCCCATAATAGTGGCTTGACCAGCTCCAGATACCAGGCGCAGTACTCGTCCCAGATGAACTCGTAGAGCGCCTGCGCTGCCAGGTCGAAGCGGAAGGCCTCAAGCTGACGAGTCACCTCGGCCTCTGTGCGCTGCAGCGCAGAAATGATCCAGCGATCCACCGACGACAGCTCGACGGACTCGTCGTTGGCGCCGGTGTCCTTGCCTTCGGTGTTCTCGAAAACGAAGTTGGCGGCGTTCCAGATCTTGTTGCAGAAGTTGCGGTAACCCTCGACGCGGCCCATGTCGAACTTGATGTCGCGACCGGTGGAGGCGAGTGAACAGAAGGTGAAGCGCAGGGCGTCGGTGCCGTAGCTGGCGATGCCTTCGGGGAACTCGGCGCGGGTCTGCTTGGCGATCTTCTCCGCCAGCTTGGGCTGCATCATGCCGCTGGTGCGCTTGGTCAGCAGCTCGTCGAGGGTGATGCCGTCGACGATGTCCAGCGGGTCTAACACGTTGCCCTTGGACTTGGACATTTTCTGACCTTGGCCATCGCGCACCAGGCCGTGTACGTACACGGTTTTGAACGGGATTTGCCCGGTCAGGTGGGTGGACAACATGATCATCCGGGCGACCCAGAAGAAGATGATGTCGAAGCCGGTGACTAGCACGTCGGTGGGGTGGAAGGTTTTGAGGAATTCGGTCTGCTCTGGCCAGCCGAGGGTGGAGAAGGTCCACAGACCGGAGCTGAACCAGGTGTCCAGCACGTCCTCGTCCTGACGCAGTTCGACGTTGTTGCAGAGGTTGTACTTGCTGCGCACCTCCACTTCGTCACGGCCGACATAGACGCTGCCCGCTTCGTCGTACCACGCTGGAATGCGGTGACCCCACCAGAGCTGACGGCTGATGCACCAGTCCTGAATGTCGCGCATCCAGCTGAAGTACATGTTCTCGTACTGCTTGGGCACGAACTGAATCTCGCCGCTTTCCACGGCCGCGATGGCTTTCTCGGCCAGCGGCTTGGTGGAGACGTACCACTGATCGGTCAGCCACGGCTCGATGATGGTGCCCGAGCGGTCGCCGCGCGGCACTTTCAGCGCGTGGTCGTCGATCTTTTCCAGCAGGCTCATGGCGTCGAATTCGGCGACGATAGCCTTGCGTGCATCGAAACGGTCCATGTGCGAGTAGCCGTCCGGAAGGCTGGCGTCGACCTTGTCGTTCACTGAACCGTCAATGTTGAACACCTGGGCGCGAGCCAGGATGCAGGCGTTCTGGTCGAAGATATTGATCAGCGGCAGGTGATGGCGCTTGCCGACCTCGTAGTCATTGAAGTCATGGGCCGGGGTGATCTTCACGCAGCCAGTGCCGAACTCGAGGTCCACGTAATCGTCGGCAACGATCGGGATCATACGATTGACCAGCGGCAGCATGACGTGGCGGCCGATCAGGCTCTTGTAGCGCTCGTCCTCGGGGTGCACGGCGATAGCGGCGTCGCCCAGCATGGTTTCCGGACGAGTCGTGGCGACCACCAGGTAATCCAGACCGTCGACGGTCTTGCAGCCATCGGCCAACGGGTAGCGCAGGTGCCAGAGGTGACCTTTCTCGTCGTGGTTTTCCACTTCCAGATCGGAGATTGCGGTGTGCAGCTTGGTGTCCCAGTTAACCAGGCGCTTGCCACGGTAGATCAGGCCATCCTCATGCAGCCGCACGAAGGCTTCCTTTACGGCGTTAGACAGGCCCGCATCCATGGTGAAGCGTTCGCGCGACCAGTCCACCGAGGAACCCAGACGGCGGATCTGACGGGTGATGTTGCCGCCGGACTCTTCCTTCCACTCCCAGACCTTGTCGAGAAACTTCTCGCGGCCCAGGTCGTGGCGGTTGACGCCCTGCGCGCTCAGCTGACGCTCGACTACCATCTGAGTGGCGATGCCGGCGTGATCTGTACCCGGCTGCCACAAGGTGTTGCGACCCTGCATCCGCCGGAAGCGAATCAGTGCATCCATGATGGCGTTGTTGAACCCATGGCCCATATGCAGGCTGCCGGTGACGTTCGGCGGCGGGATCATGATGGTGTAGGGCTCGCCTGAACCTTGGGGTGCGAAATAGTTATTCGTTTCCCAAGTCTGGTACCAGGAGGTTTCGATGGCGTGCGGCTGGTAGGTCTTGTCCATGCGGCGGGACCCTTAGAACGGCTGATCGGAAAAGCGGGCAAGTATAAAGGCAAAGTGGATGATCGGCAGGATTGCGATGCCGCTTTTGTCCCGCCGGCACAGCTGAGCCGCGCGTAAGTGTCTATTCCGGCGTGGCGTTTGCCTCGGTTGGCTGCAACTCAGGAACGATGGGACTTGATCAGCTGCTCGGCGCGCGCTTCCAGGCGGACGCGCAACTCGGCTTCGATCTGCGGGACATAGTCGTCGATGACCTCCTGCAGAATGAGTTGCGCAGCATTGCGCAATTCATGGTCGAGATGACGCTCGGCGAGCGTCCGAAAAGCTGTACGCACGGCAGGCTCGCGCGGCTCGACCTCAGGTTCGGCGGCCGGTGCGGGTGGGTGTTCGACGATTTCCGAAAGCAAGGGAAAGCTGTCCGGGTCCAGCGTATCGCTCAGCAGTGGCGGGTCTTGGTCACCCAGCAGCGCACGAATGGATTCCAGATCATCAAGAAGATGGGCTTTTGGGGGGCGCGATTGCGTCATGTACGGGGCATCCGGAATTGAGCGTCCAGGCTTGTTAGGGGTGGTCCTGATCGGGCATTGGCCCAGCAACTATCGTTGCTGATCGGCGCTGACGTGGCGGCTCCATCGCGTTCGGCCAGTACGCCTTACAGCTCGACTCTCTTTGGATCATAGCCACGCTGCCGATAGAGACGAAAATTCTCCCGGCAGACGGTCAGTAGCTCAGCCTGCTGATTGACGATTTCGATCACCCGGCTGAACTGGTCAGTGTACGGCGATAGCGTAGGGGAGAGGTTGATCAGCAGGCCTTGTTCCGCAGCGGGTGGCTGTTCCGTGCCAATCACCACGGGTGCGTGTGGATCGTCATCATGAAACTCATGCGGAATGAAGCGCTCTGCACGAAACGTCCAGAGCAGCTCGTCCAGTTCGCTGCACTGCTGGTTATCCTGACAACGAATAAATACTGACAGGCCGTGCTGCCAGCCTTTGCTCGCCAACTGGCAAGCCGCTTTCGCACGGCCCACCGGCTGGCTGTCCGGCAGCACGTAGAACTCGATTCGAGTCATGCCCGGTATTCGCTCGCTTTGCTCATGCCTGCTCGGCTCGGTCCAGCAGGTACTGGGTCAGCAAGGGGACCGGGCGTCCCGTCGCGCCTTTTTCCTTGCCGCCACTGATCCAGGCGGTACCAGCGACGTCCAGATGCGCCCAGGGATAGGCCTTGGTGAAGCGTGATAGAAAGCAGGCCGCGGTGATGGTGCCGGCCTTGGGGCCACCGATATTGGCAATGTCGGCGAAGGGGCTGTCGAGTTGTTCCTGATACTCATCGAACAATGGCAGTTGCCAGGCGCGGTCGTCGGCTTTCTGGCCAGCGCCCAGTACTTGCTGCAGCAGTTCGTCATTATTGCCCAGCAGGCCGGACGTGTTGCTGCCCAGCGCTACGATGCAGGCACCGGTCAGGGTGGCGACGTCGATCACTGCGCGTGGCTTGAAACGCTCGGCATAGGTCAGGGTATCGCAGAGCACCAATCGACCTTCGGCGTCGGTGTTGAGGATCTCAACGGTCTGCCCGCTCATGGTGGTGACGATGTCGCCGGGGCGGGTAGCGTTGCCGCTCGGCATGTTTTCTGCGCAGGCGAGCAAGCCAACCAAATTGATCGGCAACTGAAGTTCCAACGCGGCGCGGAAGGTGCCGAGCACGCTGGCAGCACCGCACATGTCGTACTTCATTTCGTCCATGCCCTGGCCGGGCTTGAGGCTGATGCCGCCGGTGTCGAACGTGATGCCTTTGCCGACCAGTGCGTAGGGCTGCTCGCCCTTTTTCCCGCCGTTGTATTGCATGACCACGATGCAACCGGGCTGATCGCTGCCCTGGGATACGGCGAGAAACGAACCAGCGCCAAGTTCACGCAGCTTCTTTTCGTCCAGAACCTCGACTTTAAGGCCTTTGAAGGTCTTTCCGAGCTGCTTGGCCTGCTCGGCCATATAGCTTGGGTGGCAGACGTTTGGCGGCAGGTTGCCCAAATCCCGGGCGAAGCTCATGCCGGCGGTAATCGCTGCGGCATGGCGAGCAGCCTGCTCGACGCGTGCCTGATCCGCTTTGTCAGCCAGCAGAATAATCTTGCCGAGCTTGGGTTCGTCGTTCTTCTTGCTCTTGAACTGGTCAAAAACGTACTGACCATCGGCCAATACTTCGACTAGCATGCGAGCGCGTGCATAGGTGTCACGATCCTTGACCTGGACATCTTGCAGGGCGAACGTCGCATCGCTGCCAGCAAGACCTTTGAGTACGCCGAGTGCTGCGCCGGCGATCTTGCGCCACTGGCGCCCGTCGCGCTCGTCATCCTTGCCGGTGCCAACCAACAGGACGCGATCCGCCTTGAGGTTTGGCAAGTTATGCAGCAGCAGGGTCTGTCCCGGTTTCCCTTTCAGGTCGCCGCGCTTGAGCACCGCGCTTATGGCGCCTCCACTGGCCTGGTCCACAGTCTGGGCTGTCGCGCCGAGCAGACCCTCTTCGCCAACAGGCAGAACAAGGGTGGCTGTTTTGGCTGCAGCGGCTTTGGTGTTCTTTACAACGAATTCCATGGCGTCGAGTCCCCAAGACAAAGAGTCGGGTTTGCATGATAATGCCGGGCTTGTTTTCCGGTGGTTCGTCTACCGGGGCGTTGGAAAATGCTGAGTGAATCCAACGTCCTGTTACGGGCGGGCCGGCTGCTTGGTGGCTAGTTTGAGCGTAGCCGCCGGAGCCTGACAACCCTGGAGTGTCCGGTTTGATCGTCTTTCGTTACCTGTCCCGTGAGCTGCTGGTTACCCTGAGCGCTGTAAGCGCCGTGCTGCTGGTGATCATCATGAGCGGCCGTTTCATCAAATATCTGGCGCAGGCCGCACAGGGGCTGCTCGATCCGGGTGTGCTGCTAATGATCATGGGGTTCCGTCTGCCGGGGTTCCTGCAGCTGATTCTGCCGCTGGGCCTGTTTCTCGGCATTCTGCTGGCCTACGGCAGGCTCTACCTGGACAGTGAGATGACTGTTCTCTCGGCTACCGGCATGAGTCAGCGCCGCCTGCTGAGCTATAGCCTGGCACCGGCTGCACTGGTTGCCGGCCTCGTCGGTTGGTTGAGCCTCGGACTGGCGCCACAGGGTGTGGCTGAGGTGGATCGCATCCTCAATGAGCAGGACTCGCTGACCGAGTTCGACACGCTGGTGCCGGGACGCTTCCAGACCCTGCGCGACGGTACCCGCGTGACCTATACCCGCGAGCTGACTGCTGATCGCACCGAGTTGGCTGGTGTATTCATCTCCGAAACCAACCTTTCCAGCTCCACTGGCGATAAGCGCGGGCTCTCCGTGCTGGTAGCCGAACGTGGACGCCAGGAAATTCAACCTGACGGAAGCCGCTATCTCATTCTTGAAAACGGCTATCGCTACGACGGCAATCCGGGTCAGGCAAACTACCGGGCGATCCAGTACGACACCTATGGCGTGCTGTTGCCCAGGCCGGAGGTCAGTGTCGAGCTGAGCGAGCGTGAGTCAATGCCGACGCTCGATCTGCTTGGGAGCGACGATATTCGTTTGCAGTCCGAACTGCAGTGGCGCCTTTCTTTGCCGCTACTGGTGTTCATTGTCACACTGCTCGCGGTCCCGCTGTCGAAGGTCAATCCACGCCAGGGGCGCTTTCTGAAGCTGCTACCTGCAATCCTTCTGTATATGGCTTACCTCGCGTTGCTCATCGCTGCACGTGGCGCTTTGGACAAGGGTCGAATACCCCCGGCCTTGGGGCTCTGGTGGGTCCATGGAATCTTCTTTGCCATAGGGATGTTGATGTTGTACTGGGAACCGCTGAGGCTTGCCATTAGCAAGCGCCGCAGCCTGTCGAGGGCCGCCCATGCGTAAGCTTGATCGCTACATTGGCATCCATGTTCTGCTGGCGATTCTGACGGTGCTCGGCATCATTGTCGGTCTGGCCTTGTTGTTCGCCTTCATTGACGAGTTGGGTGATGTGAAGGGTGGTTACGGCACCTTGAACGCCGCCGTTTACGTATTACTGACCACGCCGTCGCGGATCTACGAGATGCTGCCTATGGCGGCGTTGATTGGCTGCCTTATTGGCCTTGGTACGCTTGCGAGCAGTAGCGAGCTGACCATCATGCGTGCTGCAGGCGTGTCCTTGGGGCGAATCGTGCTGGCCGTAATGAAGCCAATGCTGCTGCTGCTGCTGATAGGGGTGCTGATCGGTGAATATGTATCGCCGTGGAGCGAGAATATTGCACAAGCCAGCCGTTCCTCGGCACAGGGCGCTGGTGAGGCGCAAAGCAGTAAACGCGGGCTCTGGCATCGTCAGGGTGATGAATTTGTGCATATCAATGCAGTGCAGCCGAGTGGTTTGCTGCTCGGAGTTACGCGCTACCGTTTCGATGAGCAACGGCAGCTGCTGTCGGCAAGCTTCGCCCGCCGAGCCCGTTACGACGGTGATCAGTGGCTACTCAGTGATGTCGCGACGACGCACTTTCGAGATGATCATACCGAGGTCACAAAGACCGCTCAGGAGAGCTGGGATGTGCAGTTGACACCCCAGCTGGTCAGCACTGTTGTGATGGAGCCAGATGCATTGTCCATCACGGGTTTGTGGCGCTATATCCACTACTTGGGTGAGCAAGGGTTGAACAACGGCCGCTATTGGTTGGCGTTCTGGAGCAAGGTGCTGCAGCCGGCGGTAACGGTGGCGCTGGTATTGCTGGCGATCTCGTTTATCTTTGGGCCGTTGCGCTCGGTAACGCTCGGCCAGCGCATCTTTACCGGTGTCATTGTTGGTTTCGTATTCCGCATTTTGCAGGACCTGCTGGGTCCGGCGAGCCAGGTGTTCGGCTTCTCGCCGCTGCTGGCGGTGGCGGTGCCGGCGGGCATCTGCGCGCTGGGAGGTGTCTGGTTGTTGCGGCGGGCGGGATGATTAGAATCCGCAGCAAGCTCCACGCCTCTAGCTGTCTCAGTCGCGCAGGGGAGCGCGATTGATTCCGGGCTTAAGGCTATTTCTTATGGATGTTTTTCGGTAGCTGCACGACTTGGCTCTCCGAGTAAATGTCGTGCCAAGTCCGGTGTTGCCTGTCCCAGAGCATCCACCAATAGCCCAATCCCAGGGCAAGCCAGGACATGATCGCAATCAGGAAGCGCAACAGGGCCTGCCACAGGTCGATGGCGCTGCCATCGGAGTTCTGGATGCGCACCCCCCAGACCTGCATGCCGAGCGTCTGACCGTTATGCGTCCAGAATTTGGCAAAGAATGCGAATAGTGTGAAAAACACTAGTGTCGCGAGGATCGGGTCTCTATCCAGACCGCCTGATTCCGCCACGGCCTTGAGTGCTTCGCTACCGTAAAAAAAGCGCAAGATCACCTGCTGATAGAGCAGCGTGACCACCATCATCAGGGCAATCGACAGGAAAGCATCGTAGAACAGAGCCGCGAGTCTACGAATCAGGCCGGCGGCAGGAAACGGGCCCTGCGGGCTGAGCGGATGGTTGCGCATGAATGTTGTCTCTCGAGGAAAGGCAGTGGCGCATTCTACGGAAACGCGCGCATAAAAAAGCCCCTGATGTCGCCATCAGGGGCTTTTCGGGGCGGGGCTTATTCCTGGATTTGAACCTGGTCAGCCTGCATGCCCTTTTGACCTTGTACAGCTACGAAGCTGACCTTCTGGCCTTCTTTCAGGCTCTTGAAGCCGTTGCCTTCGATCGCGCGGAAGTGCACGAACAGATCCGGACCGCTTTCGGGAGTGATGAAACCAAAACCTTTCTCGTCGTTAAACCACTTGACGGTACCGTTCTGACGATTCGACATAGCTTTGTATCCTTGAAACTCAATAGTAGAAGCGCCCCTGCATGTGCAGAAAGCGGAAACTGGTTGCAAGGAGTAAAGAGTCGAACGGATGTAGCGGATCTGAAGATCTACTGCATCAGGCCACGATTCAACAGCGACCCATGCAAACACAGTGGGTACACTCTACGATAACTCGCTGGGCGATGCCAAGCCCTTTGGAGCCATAGAATTAGCCCACTGCAAGCGGTGCTTTCAGTGCTGTTGGTGTTGCCGAAATTCGTGTTATCGCAGTTTGATTCAGCCGATGCAGCTAGCGCTTTCGCCAGTGCGAATCTGCATTTCAATGATGCGTAAGGCTTGCTTCGGCAGGCTGCTGTTGGCCTGTCCTAGGGATGAAGCCGCTGTTCAGCTGCGGTTCCCCTTCACCAGAAGTACTAGCTGCCTCTGGTCACTGATAATGGTGCCTCGAGAGAGACTCGAACTCTCACGTTGTTACCAACGGCGGATTTTGAATCCGCTGCGTCTACCGATTCCGCCATCGAGGCACAGTGGCGGCGCAGTATAGGGATGCATTGCGAAGCGGTCAATCGTCTGTCGTGGTCAGAATGAGGTGTTTCCGCTAAGCTTTGCGCCCCTGATGCCCCGTGCTGATCTTTTCAATGCAAGTCTCTGCTTTTTCCTTCGATCTCCCCGATTCGCTAATTGCCCGATATCCTTTGGCCGAGCGTCGTGCCAGTCGGTTGCTAACGCTCGATGGTCCGACCGGTTCTTTGGGTCACCATGGTTTCGTCCAGTTGCTCGATTACTTGCGTCCCGGCGACCTGATGGTGTTCAACAACACGCGGGTCATTCCGGCGCGCCTGTTCGGCCAGAAAGACACTGGCGGCAAAGTCGAGGTGCTTATCGAGCGCGTACTCGACGGTCGTCGGGTGCTGGCGCATATCCGCTCCAGTAAGTCGCCCAAGGCAGGCGCCAGAATTCATATTGATGGGGGCGGCGAGGCGCTGATGCTGGCGCGGCAAGATACGTTGTTTGAGCTGGAATTCGAGGAAGACGTGCTGCCGTTGCTCGAGCGCGTCGGCCATATGCCATTGCCCCCCTACATCGATAGGCCGGACGACGTGGCAGACCGGGAACGCTACCAAACGGTGTATGCGCAACGGGCAGGCGCAGTTGCTGCGCCAACGGCGGGATTGCATTTCGATACGGAGTTGCTGGCGGCTCTACGTGACAAAGGTGTTGAGAGTGCGTTTGTCACGCTGCACGTAGGTGCCGGCACCTTTCAGCCGGTGCGTGTTGATCGTATCGAAGAGCACCATATGCATCGCGAATGGCTCGAGGTCGACCAGGGTGTTGTCGATGCCGTGGCGGCTTGCCATGCTCGCGGTGGGCGGGTGGTGGCCGTCGGTACCACCAGTGTCCGATCGCTTGAGAGTGCTGCGCGCGACGGTGTGCTCAAGCCATTCAGTGGCGATACCGACATCTTTCTCTACCCAGGCAAGCCGTTTCATGTTGTCGATGCGCTCGTCACTAACTTCCATTTGCCTGAATCAACCCTCTTGATGCTGGTGTCCGCGTTCGCTGGCTATCCGGAAACGATGGCCGCCTATGCCGAGGCTATTGCCAAGGGTTATCGCTTTTTCAGCTACGGTGATGCCATGTTCATCACTCGCAATCCGGCCCCGCGCGGCCCCGAGGATTCCCAATGAGTCGTACCTGCCACATGTCTTTCGAACTGCTCGCGACCGAGGGGCGGGCGCGCCGCGGGCGCCTGACCTTCCCGCGTGGCAGCGTGGAAACCCCGGCGTTCATGCCGGTGGGTACCTACGGCACGGTGAAAGGCATGCTGCCGCGCGATATTGAAGGGATCGGGGCGCAGATCATCCTCGGCAATACCTTCCATCTGTGGCTGCGACCTGGTACCGAAGTGATCAAGGCGCACGGAGATCTGCATGATTTCATGCAGTGGCAGGGCCCGATCCTTACTGACTCCGGTGGCTTCCAGGTGTTCAGCTTGGGTGCGATGCGCAAGATCAAGGAAGAGGGGGTTTATTTCGCTTCGCCGGTGGATGGGGCCAAGGTTTTCATGGGGCCGGAAGAGTCGATGCAGGTGCAGCGTGATCTTGGCTCCGACATCGTGATGATCTTTGATGAGTGCACCCCCTATCCGGCCGACGAAGACGTCGCGCGGCGTTCGATGGAGTTGTCGCTGCGCTGGGCCAAGCGCTCCAAGGACGCTCACGGCGACAGTCCAGCTGCCCTCTTCGGTATCGTGCAAGGCGGTATGCACGAGTCGCTGCGCAAGCGGTCACTAGAAGGGCTGTGCGAGATCGGCTTTGACGGTCTGGCAATTGGTGGGCTCTCCGTCGGGGAGCCGAAAGAGGAGATGATCCGCGTGCTCGACTTTTTGCCGCCACTGATGCCGGCGGACAAGCCGCGTTATCTGATGGGCGTCGGCAAGCCAGAAGACCTCGTTGAGGGTGTGCGCCGCGGTGTGGACATGTTCGATTGCGTGATGCCGACCCGCAATGCGCGAAACGGACACTTGTTTACCGATGTTGGGGTGGTCAAGATCCGCAATGCCTCGCACCGCTACGACGATTCTCCACTGGATGCCGGTTGTGACTGTTACACCTGCAAACACTTCTCTCGGGCCTATCTGCACCATCTTGATAAATGCGGCGAAATGCTGGGCAGTATGCTCAATACCATCCACAACTTGCGGCACTACCAGCGCCTGATGGCTGGTTTACGCGACGCTATCCAACAGGGTACATTGGCGGCCTTTGTCGACGCCTTCTATGCCAAGCGTGGCCTGCCAACGCCGCCGCTTGCGTGACGAATCCATAACTAAACTGATCTCTGCAACAGGAGTGCTACATGAGCTTTCTGATTCCCGCCGCCTATGCTCAAGAGGCTGCCGCTGGTCCCGCTGGTAGCGGTTTCGAGTGGCTGTTCCTGGTCGGCTTTCTGGTCATTTTCTATCTGATGATCTGGCGCCCGCAGGCCAAGCGCGCCAAAGAGCATAAGAACCTGATCGGCGGCCTGCAGAAGGGCGACGAAGTGGTAACTTCCGGTGGTATCGCTGGCAAGGTCACCAAAGTTTCCGATGACTTCGTCGTGATCGAGGTCTCCGACTCGGTGGAGCTGAAGTTCCAGAAGGTGGCGATCGCCGCAACGCTGCCCAAGGGCACTCTGAAGGCCATCTGAGCTGACTTCTACTCAACACCAACGACGGGGCGCGCAAGGCGCCCCGCGTCATTAGACGGGCTGCGTCATGCTCAATAGATTCCCCCTCTGGAAATACCTGCTGATAGTGGTAGTGCTTGGCATTGCCTTCATTTATTCGGCACCCAACCTTTATCCAGATGATCCTGCGGTGCAGATCACTGGCGCTGCGACTTCGCTCAATGTCACTGAAGCCGATCTAGATCGTGCCAGCAAGGCACTTGCCGAAGCCGGTATCGAGGTCAAGTCGGCGAACCTGGACGAGCAGGGGCGGGGCGGCCTGTTGCGCTTGACCGATCAGGACGATCAGCTGCCTGCCAAGGACGTAGTGCGTCGGGCGCTGGGCGATGCTTATGTGGTTGCGCTCAATCTCGCACCCACGACCCCTGAGTGGCTACGCGATCTGGGTGCAAGCCCGATGAAGCTAGGCTTGGATTTGTCTGGAGGTGTGCATTTTCTGCTCGAAGTCGACATGGAAAAAGCCATCGAGACCCGCCTCAACGTGTACGAGGGCGAGGTCAAGAGTCTGTTGCGCAAGGAGCGCGTGCGCTATCGCAGCCTCCCTCAGCTGGAAAATGCTGTGCAGCTCGGTTTTGCTGACGAGGCCACGCTTTCTGCTGCCCAGTCTCTGATTCGCAAGAGCTTCAACGATTTCGAGCTGATCTCCACTGAGCGTAATGGCCAGCAGGTACTGCGCTTGGCGATTACCGAGGCCAAGCTGGCAGAAATTCGTGAATATTCGATCAAGCAGAATCTGACCACGGTCCGTAACCGGGTCAATGAACTGGGCGTTTCCGAGCCGCTGGTTCAGCGTCAGGGTGCCAACCGCATCGTCGTTGAGCTTCCAGGTGTACAGGATACCGCCGAAGCCAAGCGTATTCTGGGCAAGACCGCCAACCTCGAGTTCCGGCTGGCCGCCGAGGCCGATGCTGCCCGTGCAACAACGGAGAGCTTTGAGTTTCGTGAGGAGGGGCGTCCGCCTGTCCAGCTTGAGCGCAACCTGATTATTACCGGCGACCAGGTTACCGACGCTCAGGCCAGCTACGACGAGAATGGCCGGCCCCAGGTCAACATCCGCCTGGATGGCCATGGTGGCGATCTGATGAATCGTGCCACTCGCAATAATGTCGGGCGCAGCATGGCAGTGGTGTTCATCGAGCAGCGGCCTACTACTCGCTACGTCAAGCAGATGGTTGACGGTGTTGAGCAGGAAGTTCGCGTCGAGACTTTCCAAGAAGAGAAGAAGGTCATCAGCTTGGCGACCATCCAGTCGCCGCTGGGTAGTCAGTTCCGTATCACGGGTCTGGACGGCCAAGGCGAGTCGTCCGAGCTGGCACTGCTGCTTCGTGCCGGTGGCCTGGCCGCGCCAATGTACTTTGCCGAAGAGCGTACCATCGGTCCGAGCCTCGGCGCCGAAAACATCCAGCTCGGTGTTGAGGCGGCGATGTGGGGCTTCCTTTTCGTCGCGGTGTTCATGGTGCTGATCTACAAGTTTTTCGGGGTGCTGGCCACGGTCGCGCTGCTGTTCAATATGATCGTGTTGACGGCTTTGATGTCGATGCTGGGTGCCACGCTGACGCTTCCGGGTATCGCCGGTATCGTGTTGACGATGGGCATGGCGGTTGACGCCAACGTGCTGATTTTCTCGCGTATCCGGGAGGAAATTGCCAACGGCATGTCGGTGCAGCGTGCCATTCATGAGGGCTTCGATCGGGCATTTTCGGCGATCGTTGACGGGAACCTGACGACCCTCCTGGTCGGGGGCATCCTGTTCGCAATGGGTACCGGCCCGATCAAGGGGTTCGCCGTTACGCTCTCGCTAGGGATCATGACTTCCATGTTCACCGCCGTCATCGTGACTCGCGCCATGGTCAACCTGATCTACGGTGGCCGTGATCTCAAGAAGTTGTGGATTTAAGGGGCTAGCACGATGAAACGCGTAATTAATTTCATGGGCGTACGTCACGTGGCGTTTGCCCTGACCGTAGTGCTCACGCTTGTGTCCCTAGCTAGTCTGGCGGTGAAAGGACTCAATTTTGGTCTGGATTTCACTGGCGGCACGCTGATTGAGCTGTCGTACGAGCAGCCGATCGCTCTTGATCAGGTGCGCTCTCAGCTAGCTGGTTCCGGTTTCAATGAGGCGGTAGTTCAGAGCTTTGGTGCCACCACTGACGTCCTGGTGCGCATGCCTGGCGATGATCCGCTGCTGGGCGAGCGCATTGCCGAAGCGTTGAGAGGTGGCGAGGCGGGCAGTGCTGTAACAGTTAAGCGAGTCGAGTTCGTTGGGCCAGCGGTGGGTGAAGAGCTGCGGGATCAGGGTGGTCTGGGCATGTTGCTTGCCCTCGGCGGCATTCTGGTTTATGTCGCATTCCGCTTTCAGTGGAAGTTTGGCCTTGGCGCCGTGCTGTCGTTGTTCCATGACGTGATTCTGGTGCTGGGAGTGTTTTCCCTGTTCCAGATCTCCTTTGATTTGACGGTGCTGGCGGCGGTGTTGGCAGTGATCGGTTATTCGTTGAACGACACCATCGTCATCTTCGACCGAATCCGGGAAAACTTCCGCATGCTGCGTAAGACGGAGTTGCTCGAGAACATCAATATATCCACCACCCAAACATTGCTGCGCACCCTTGCTACCTCCGTGTCCACACTGCTTGCAGTAGGATCGCTGATGTTTTTCGGTGGCGAGAATCTGTGGGGGTTCTCGCTGGCCCTGCTGATTGGGGTCGGTGCTGGTACCTACTCATCCGTCTACGTGGCTGGCATGTTGCTGGTGTGGCTGAATTTGACGCGTGAAGATCTCATCCCCCCTGTTGTCGAAGAGGTGGACGAGCTCCCCTGATTCCGAACTTCTCGCGGCGCAGCAGGTCCAACGCGCCGCCGCGGGCCTCGCCCGTAGAAGAAGGAAGACGCAGTGAACAAGTCGATGCTGGTGGGTGCTGTTCTGGGGGCGGTCGTGGTGAGCGCAGGTGGTGCCTTCGCAACCTACACCTTGGTCGATCGAGGGTCTGAGTTTGCCAGTGTGCTGGCCGTGCGGCCAGTCAAGGAGACCATCCAGACGCCTCGTGAGGTGTGCAAGGACGTGACGGTCACGCGCCAGAGGCCCGTGCAGGACAGCAATCGTATTGCTGGCACGGCCGTCGGTGCGGTCGTTGGTGGGCTGCTCGGTAACCAGGTTGGCGGCGGCAATGGCAAGAAGATTGCCACGGTAGCTGGAGCCGTAGGCGGTGGCTACGCTGGCAATCAGGTGCAAGGCCGCATGCAGGCGAATGACACCTATAGCACAACGGAAACTCGGTGCAGTACGGTCACCGATAGCCATGAGAAAATCGTCGGATACGACGTGAAGTACGATCTCGAGGGCAAGTCTGGGCAGGTTCGGATGGATCGCGACCCTGGTCAGAGAATTCCGGTCCATGATGGCCAGCTGGTGCTGACGCGGCAGTGAGAGGACATAAAAAACGCCCAGAAGGGCGTTTTTTTTGGGGGGGATTGTGGTTACCGCTTCAATGCTGGAGTCAGATGAGGCTGAATGGCGGTTAGTACCGCCTTGAAGCACTTGGTATTACCCGCGACGATCTGGCCTTTCTCCAGATATTCATGGCTGCCGCTGAAATCACTGACCAAGCCGCCAGCTTCTTGAATCAATAGCGCGCCGGCGGCCATGTCCCATTCGGACAGGCCGAACTCCCAGAACGCGTCATAGCGACCGGCTGCGACGTAGGCCAGATCAAGACTGGCCGCCCCGGCGCGGCGAAGCCCTGCAGTTTGGCCTACCAGGCTTCGGAACATATTGAGATAGCTATCGAGGTTATCCAGCTGGCTGTCGCGGAACGGGAATCCCGTGCCGAGGAGTGCGCCCTCCAGACTTTTCCGCGCGCTGACACGCAGGCGACGCCCGTTGAGTGCAGCACCACGGCCCCGGCTGGCAGTGAATTCTTCCTGGCGAACCGGGTCGATCACCACGGCGTGTTCGAGGCGACCACGGTATTTGCAAGCGATGCTGACTGCGTAGTGAGGTACGCCGCGTAGGAAGTTGGTGGTGCCGTCCAGCGGGTCGATCACCCAGAGGTAATCTTTGCCGTCCCCGCTGCCTTCCAGCTGTCCGCCTTCCTCGCCAAGGATTCCGTGGTTTGGATAGGCTTTGCGCAGCGCAGCAACGATCAGTTGTTCGGCTGTGCGGTCGATTTCCGAGACGTAATCGCGCGCGTCCTTTTCGCTAACCGAGATCACGTCCAGGCGCTCGGTGGAACGAACAATCATTTCGCCAGCGCTACGGGCGGCGCGCAGCGCGATATTCAGCATGGGCTGCATCGATCAAATACCTGGTCGTTTAAAGAAAGCCGGCAATTCTATCAGAAACCTATGCGGCATGTTGCTCGGCAAGGGCTCGTTCAGACGGTTAATGGCGAAGCTGCAGATCCTTCCTGTAAGCTTTCGGTCTGCTTCCTGATAGAGAAAAAACCGTGTCGCTACAGAGCATTCGCGTGGTGTTAGTCAATACCAGTCACGCCGGGAATATCGGGGGTGCGGCCCGTGCCATGAAGAATATGGGCTTGTCCCGCTTGGTGCTGGTGGATCCGGAGGATTTTCCGAGTCCGAACGCCGTCGCTCGGGCCTCGGGTGCAACCGATATTCTTGACTCCGCGGAGATCGTTACGACTCTAGAGGAGGCGTTGGTGGGATGCAGTCTCGTGCTGGGCACCAGTGCGCGTGATCGGCGCATACCTTGGCCGCTGCTGGATCCGCGCGAAACAGGCAAGGTCTGTCTTGAGCAGGTCGAGCGGGGCGGTGAGGTTGCGTTGGTGTTTGGGCGGGAATACGCCGGGCTTACAAACGAAGAGCTTCAGCGTTGCCAGTACCATGTGCATATCCCATCAGATCCTGACTTCAGTTCGTTAAACCTGGCTGCTGCGGTGCAGGTGATCGCTTATGAAGTGCGCATGGCCTGGCTGGCGGCGAACAATCAGCCGACCAAGCAGGAGAAGCTCGAAACAACCTCGATGCTTGACACTCAGCCGGTTACGGCCGATGAGCTTGAGCTCTATTACGGTCATCTAGAGCAGACCTTGGTCGAAATCGGCTTCCTCGATCCCCAGAAACCCCGGCATCTCATGCCTCGCCTGCGCAGGCTTTACGGCCGTAGCGGTATAAGCAAACTGGAGATGAATATTCTGCGCGGAATCCTTACCGAAACCCAGAAGGCCGTCCGCGGCGAACCCCACAAGCGGAGAAGTGATTGATGTTCGAAGGCATGCGCGAAGATATCCAGAGCGTTTTCCATCGCGATCCGGCAGCGCGTAACGCATTCGAGGTCATCACCTGTTATCCGGGCCTGCACGCTGTCTGGTTTCATCGGGTGTCTCACTGGCTTTGGGTGAACGACTGCAAGTGGCTGGCACGGATGAATTCAAATTTGGCGCGTTGGCTGACGGGCATCGAAATCCATCCGGGCGCGCAGATAGGGCGGCGTTTCTTTATCGATCACGGGATGGGCATCGTCATCGGTGAGACGGCGCAGATCGGCGATGATGTGACGCTCTACCATGGGGTGACTTTGGGCGGTACAAGTTGGAGCAAGGGCAAACGTCATCCAACACTTGAGGATGGGGTAATCGTTGGGGCAGGGGCGAAAATTCTTGGCCCGTTCACGGTGGGTGCAGGCGCCAAGATCGGGTCCAATGCAGTAGTGACTCGTGCGGTTCCGGCCGGCGCTACCGCGGTCGGTATTCCGGGCCGGGTTATTGCCAAGTCCAATGACGAGCAAGAGGCCAAGCGCAAGGCCATCGCAGAGAAGATCGGTTTCGATGCATACGGTGTGACCGAGGACATGCCGGATCCGGTAGCGCGTGCTATCGGCCAGTTGCTCGATCATGTTCAGGCAGTCGAGGAGCGCATGGATGGTATGTGTAAGGCGTTGACCGCACTTGGTAGCGATTATTGCGCAAAGCAGATGCCCGAGCTGCGCGAGGAGGATTTTGCTGAGGTCAAGCGGGCTGGCGAAGAGCCCCGCTCCTGACAGTGCGGTAGGGCGGGCGTGCTGTTATGATGAATCCCTGTCTGCGGGCAAGTCAGTGGAGTCTCGCCCCGTAGAGATCAGCATCATGCGGCTAAAGTCCGAGTGATTTAATGGGGCTTATAGTTGATCTAAATAGTCGGGTATTGCATACTTGCCTCAAACCATGATGCTTGGTGCGAACCGATGCGATTGACTACCAAAGGCCGTTACGCCGTTACTGCGATGCTCGACCTTGCGCTGCATGCGCAACACGGGCCGGTGTCCCTTGCGGATATTTCCGAGCGGCAAGGCATTTCGCTTTCCTATCTTGAACAGCTGTTTGCCAAGCTGCGTCGTGGCAGCCTGGTGACCAGTGTTCGTGGACCAGGTGGTGGCTATCAGCTCTCGCGCGAGATGGCGGGCATCCAGGTCGCGCAAGTTATCGACGCGGTCAACGAGTCGGTAGATGCAACACGCTGCCAGGGGCTGGGTGATTGTCATTCGGGAGATACCTGTCTGACCCATCATCTCTGGTGCGACTTGAGTCAGCAGATCCATGAATTTTTGAGTGGCATCAGTCTGGCGGATCTGGTGATGCGCCGGGAGGTTCAGGAAGTGGCTCTGCGCCAGGATATGCGCCGCGCCAATGGCCAGACTCCGCAACTGGATAAGATTGAAGCGTCCGCCATCGAATGAGCAGGACGACAGCCTGATAGGAGATACCTGATGAAGTTGCCGATTTACCTGGATTACTCCGCTACTACACCGGTCGATCCTCGCGTCGCCGAGAAGATGGTCGAATGTCTGACTGCCGAAGGCAACTTTGGTAATCCGGCGTCGCGCTCTCACGCCTTTGGCTGGAAAGCCGAGGAAGCCGTCGAGAATGCGCGCCGTCAGGTCGCCGAGTTGGTCAATGCTGATCCTCGCGAAATCGTCTGGACCTCTGGCGCGACTGAGTCGGATAACCTGGCAATCAAAGGTGCAGCGCACTTCTATGCGTCCAAGGGCAAGCACATCGTAACCAGCAAGATCGAGCACAAGGCCGTTCTGGATACGACTCGCCAGCTCGAACGTGAAGGGTTCGAAGTAACCTACATTGAGCCAGGCGAAGACGGCGTGATCACGCCAGCAATGGTCGAAGCAGCGCTACGCGATGACACCGTGCTGGTGTCCATCATGCACGTGAACAACGAGATCGGGACGATCAATGATATTGCCGCCATCGGCGAGCTCACCCGCTCGCGTGGTGTTCTGTTCCACGTGGATGCCGCTCAGTCGACTGGGAAGGTGGAGATCGATCTGGAGAAGATGAAGGTCGATCTAATGTCCTTCTCTGCTCACAAGTCCTACGGTCCCAAAGGCGTCGGTGCTCTGTATGTGCGGCGCAAGCCGCGTGTACGTCTGGAAGCGCAGATGCATGGCGGCGGGCATGAGCGCGGTATGCGCTCGGGCACGTTGGCGGCGCATCAGTCGGTCGGCATGGGTGAGGCGTTCCGCATTGCCAAAGAAGAAATGACCGCAGAAAACGAGCGTATCACTCGGCTGCGCGACCGCTTTTTCAAGCAGGTCGAGCACCTGGAAGAACTGTATGTAAATGGCAGTATGACCGCTCGGGTGCCGCATAATCTGAACTTGAGTTTTAACTACGTCGAAGGCGAGTCGCTGATCATGGCGCTCAAAGATCTGGCGGTTTCCTCTGGTTCGGCCTGTACCTCTGCTTCGCTGGAGCCGTCTTATGTACTCCGCGCGCTGGGTCGCAATGACGAACTGGCACACAGCTCGATCCGTTTCACTTTCGGCCGCTTCACCACCGAAGAGGAAGTCGATTACGCCGCGCAGAAAGTCAGCGAGGCGGTAACGAAACTGCGTGAGCTTTCACCCTTGTGGGACATGTTCAAGGATGGCGTCGATATTTCGCAGGTCGAGTGGGCAGCCCACTGATTCGAACCGTCGAGTTCCGCATAGCCTGATTCAATGAGGATTGCACCATGGCATACAGTGACAAGGTCATTGACCATTACGAAAATCCCCGCAACGTCGGCAAGTTCGACGCTGAGGATCCTTCAATCGGCACCGGCATGGTCGGTGCTCCGGCGTGTGGCGATGTGATGCGCCTGCAGATCAAGGTTAACGAGCAGGGCGTGATCGAAGATGCCAAGTTCAAGACCTATGGTTGTGGTTCGGCCATCGCTTCCAGCTCTCTCGCCACTGAGTGGATGAAGGGCAAGACACTGGAGGAGGCCGAAACAATCAAGAACACCCAGCTTGCTGAAGAGCTGGCGCTGCCGCCGGTTAAAATACACTGCTCGGTACTGGCAGAAGACGCCATCAAGGCGGCCGTTCGCGATTATCGTGAGAAAAAAGGGTTGCCGCAGGCCTAAGGAGGTATCGATGGCTATCAGTATGACAACCGCTGCTGCCGATCACGTGCGCCGTTCTCTGGAAGGGCGCGGCAAGGGGCTTGGGGTCCGGTTGGGCGTACGTACCACGGGCTGTTCCGGCTTGGCTTACGTGCTTGAGTTCGTCGACGAAGCAGCTGCAGAGGACTCGGTCTTCGACAGCCACGGCGTGAAGGTGATCATCGATCCGAAGAGCCTCGTGTACCTCAACGGGACGGAGCTCGACTTTGTCCGCGAGGGGCTGAACGAGGGCTTTAAGTTCAACAACCCTAACGTGCGTGGCGAATGCGGCTGCGGCGAAAGCTTCAACATCTGAGGACGCTGTGGGAACTCCCTGTCACTACGCGCTGTTCGAGCTGCAGCCGACATTCGATATCGATCCGGGGATGCTGTCGTCTCGTTATCGCGAGCTGGCGCGTAAGGTTCATCCCGACCGGTTTGCTGACGGCGGTGAGGCCGAGCAGCGTTACGCAATCGAGCGCTCGACGAATCTGAACGAGGCCTATCAGACCCTGAAGAGCCCGTCGCGTCGGGCTCGCTACCTGCTGACGCTCGAGGGTCGCGAGATGCCGTTGGAGGCAACCGTTCAGGATCCCGCTTTCCTTATGCAGCAGATGCAGTGGCGCGAAGAGCTCGAGGAGTTGCAAGACGATGCGGATATCGCAGGCATAGCTTCCTTCAAGGCTCGCCTCAAAGCGGCTCAGCAAAATCTCAATGATTCTTTCGCCGGCATCTGGCGGGATGAGTCGCAGCGCGAGGAGGCGGAACGGCTGGTGCGCCGGATGCAGTTCCTCGACAAGCTGTCCCAGGAAGTGCGCCAGTTAGAAGAGCGCCTCGACGATTAACCCCGCGTAGCGCCTGGCGCTGCGCCCGATATCAGACAGACATGGCCTTACTTCAGATAGCTGAACCCGGACAAAGCCCGCAACCTCATCAGCGTCGCCTGGCGGTTGGCATAGACCTGGGCACTACCAATTCACTCGTTGCAGCTCTGCGTAGTGGCGTTACGGCACCGTTGGCTGATGCTGATGGAGAGGTGATTTTGCCGTCCGCGGTACGTTATCACAGCGCTCAGGTTGAGGTGGGGCGGACGGCGAAAGCTGCTGCGGCCAGCGATCCGTTGAATACCATCCTGTCCGTCAAGCGTTTGATGGGGCGCGGTATTGGTGATGTGAAGCAACTGGGTGGGCAACTGCCGTATCGATTCAGTGAGGGGCAATCACAGATGCCTTTCATCGAGACGGTGCAGGGCGCCAAAAGCCCGGTAGAGGTTTCTGCGGAGATTCTTCGCGCGTTGCGTGAGCGTGCGGAGGCAGTGTTGGGGGGCGAGCTGGTCGGTGCGGTGATCACGGTGCCGGCATATTTCGATGATGCGCAACGTCAAGCGACCAAGGATGCTGCGCGTCTCGCTAATCTCAACGTGCTGCGCCTGCTTAACGAGCCTACCGCCGCCGCCGTTGCCTATGGTTTAGACCGCGAAGCTGAAGGGGTCGTGGCGATCTACGACCTGGGCGGCGGCACCTTCGATATTTCCATCCTACGTCTGACCAAGGGTGTGTTCGAGGTGCTTGCTACTGGTGGCGATACCGCGCTAGGTGGGGATGACTTCGATCATGCAGTTGCCGGCTGGATTCTGGCTAAGGCTGGTGCCTCACAGGATCTCGATCCGGGCACCCAGCGTGAAGTGCTGAAAATTGCCTGTGATGCCAAGGAGCAGCTCAGCGAAACCGAAGCTGTCGAAGTGCGCTACGCCGGTTGGCAGGGCGTTCTGACACGTGCCATGTTCAACGAACTCATCGATCCGATGATCGCTCGCAGTCTCAAGTCGTGCAGGCGCGCGCTGCGTGATTCGTCTGTAGAGCTGGAAGAGGTCCATGCGGTGGTCATGGTTGGCGGCTCCACTCGTGTGCCGCGGGTTCGTGAGCGGGTTGGAGAAATGTTTGGCCAGGATCCGCTGACCGATATCGATCCCGATCAGGTGGTCGCGATCGGTGCAGCAATCCAGGCTGAGACGCTGGCCGGCAACAATCGCGATGGAGAGGAGCTGTTGCTGCTGGATGTGATCCCTCTGTCGCTCGGGCTGGAAACAATGGGCGGTCTGATGGAAAAGATCATTCCGCGCAACACCACCATTCCGGTCGCCCGAGCCCAGGAGTTCACCACGTACAAAGACGGCCAAACGGCCATGATGATTCATGTGCTGCAGGGCGAGCGTGAGCTCATTGCCGATTGCAGGTCTTTGGCTCGCTTCGAGCTGCGGGGCATCCCACCAATGGTGGCCGGGGCGGCGAAGATCCGTGTCACCTTCCAGGTCGATGCGGACGGCCTGCTCAGCGTTTCGGCGCGTGAGCTGGCGTCCGGCGTCGAGTCGAGTATCCAGGTGAGGCCGTCTTATGGGCTGACCGATGGCGAGATTGCTCGCATGTTGGAAGATTCGTTTCATAAGGCCAGTGAAGACAAAACGGCCAGAGCGCTTCGTGAGCAGTTGGTTGATGCGCAGCGTTTGCTCGAGGCGGTTGAGGCGGCATTGGCGGTTGATGGCGAGCGTTTGCTGGATGATGACGAGCGCGCGGCGATCAAGTCGCAGGTGCACGAATTGCGTGGGCTTCTTGATAGTCAGGATGGTCTCGCCATCGAACGCCAGGTCAAGCGTCTTAGCCAGATTACCGATGCTTTTGCAGCACGCCGACTAGATTCCACCGTCAAGGCCGCGTTGGCCGGGCGGCGGCTTAACGATATCGAGGATTGAACCAGATGCCGCAGATTGTTTTCCTGCCTCATGCCGACCATTGTCCGGAAGGGGCGGTAGTAGATGCTCAGCCCGGTGAAACGGTGCTCGACGCTGCGCTGCGAAATGGCATCGATATCGAGCATGCTTGTGAAAAGTCCTGTGCCTGCACGACCTGCCACGTAGTGATCCGTGAGGGCTTTGCTTCTCTGAAGGCCTCCGACGAGCTAGAAGATGACATGTTGGACAAAGCGTGGGGGCTCGAGCCTACCTCCAGGCTGTCCTGTCAGGCTGCGGTCGCGGATATCGATCTGGTGGTCGAGATTCCGAAATACACCATCAACCAAGTGTCCGAAGGTCATTAAGTCATGGCGCTTAAATGGTCTGACGTATTGGATATCGCGATTGAGCTGGCTGAGCGCAAGCCTGACGTGGATCCCCGCTACGTGAATTTCGTCGAACTGCATCGTTGGGTTGTCGAGCTACCGGGTTTTTCTGACGATCCGACGCGCGGCGGCGAAAAGGTTCTGGAAGCCATACAAGCGGCCTGGATCGAAGAAGCCTAAATCACACGCCGCCCGCTGGACACTGTTACAGAATCAACCGGTGCTGACTGCTTATGGTGGTCAACTTCAGGCTTGAGGCTACCCTTATATTTTTCGTCCTGACCCGCGTATAATTCGCGGGTTTACTTGTTCGCTTTAACCTATCGTCTTATGGAGTTTCAAATGGCCCTGCAACGCACTTTCTCCATCATCAAGCCTGACGCCGTCGCCAAGAATGTTATCGGTGAAATCACCTCTCGTTTCGAGAAGGCTGGTCTGCGCGTCGTCGCTTCGAAGATGGTCCAATTGTCCGAGCGTGAAGCGGGCGGTTTCTATGCCGAGCACAGCGAGCGCGGTTTCTTTAAAGATCTGGTCGCTTTCATGGTTTCTGGTCCGGTCATCGTTCAGGTTCTAGAAGGTGAAGACGCGATCGCCAAAAACCGTGAGCTGATGGGTGCTACCAACCCGAAGGAAGCAGCTCCTGGCACTATCCGCGCCGATTTCGCGGTCTCCATCGATGAGAACGCTGTTCATGGTTCCGACTCCGAGGCGTCCGCCGCTCGCGAAATCGCCTACTTCTTCTCTGCCACCGAAGTGTGTGCCCGCATTCGCTGATCAGGCGAAGGTGAATCCAGATGACTCCGATTACCGGTAAAGTAAATCTGCTGGGGCTGACCCAGCCTCAGTTAGAAAGCTTCTTCGATTCAATAGGGGAGAAGCGCTTTCGTGCCGGTCAGGTCATGAAATGGATTCACCACTTTGGCGTCGATGACTTCGATGCCATGAGCAATATTGGCAAGGCCTTGCGCGAAAAGCTCAAGGCCTCTGCCGAGATCCGCGGCCCCGAAATTGTAAGCGAAGACATTTCCACCGACGGCACTCGAAAATGGGTGGTGCGGGTGGCTTCGGGTAGCTGTGTGGAGACCGTCTATATTCCCCAGGGTGGGCGTGGCACGCTCTGCGTTTCCTCCCAGGCTGGCTGCGCGTTGGATTGCAGTTTCTGCTCGACGGGCAAGCAAGGTTTCAACAGCAACCTCACCGCTGCCGAGGTGATCGGTCAGGTGTGGATTGCCAACAAGTCGTTCGGCACGATACCGGCGAAGGTTGATCGCGCCATTACCAATGTCGTCATGATGGGCATGGGCGAGCCCTTGCTGAACTTCGATAATGTCGTCGCCGCCATGCAAATCATGATGGACGACCTCGGATACGGTATATCCAAGCGCAAGGTGACACTTTCGACATCAGGCGTGGTGCCGATGATCGAGGAGCTGTCCAAAGTCATCGATGTGTCGCTGGCGCTGTCACTGCACGCACCGAACGATGAATTGCGTGATCAGTTGGTGCCGATCAACAAGAAATACCCATTGGAGATGCTGCTCGCTGCTTGTCAGCGCTATATTTCCAATTTGGGCGAAAAGCGTGTTCTAACGATCGAATACACATTGCTGCAGGGCGTCAACGATCAGCCTGAACATGCGGAGCAGATGATCGCCTTATTGGCGAAAATCCCCTGCAAGATTAACCTGATTCCCTTCAACCCCTTCCCGCATTCGGGATATGAGCGGCCGAGCAACAATGCGATCCGTCGTTTTCAGGACATCCTGCACAAAGCCGGGCACAATGTAACGGTGCGTACCACTCGCGGTGAGGATATCGATGCCGCCTGCGGCCAGCTAGTCGGGCAGGTATTGGATAGAACACGCCGAAGCGAGCGCTACATCGCAGTGCGCCAGCTGCAATCCGAGCCAGTGACGGCGCCCATTGCTACGAACCGTTCCTGAGGGGGATTTTGATGACCTTGCGCGTCGCGCTGCTGTTTGTGCTCGCCAGCCTAATGGTTGGCTGCGTATCTTCCGGGTCGGTAAATCCGATGCGTACCTCTGAAGGTCGCGACGAAGCGCGAGATGCCTATATTCAGCTTGGCATCGGTTATTTGCAGCAAGGCGAGGCTTCTCGTGCCAAATCTCCGCTACGCAAAGCGCTCGAGCTGGATCCAAACAGTGCAGATGCCCACGCGGCATTGGCCTTGGTATTCCAAAACGAGATGGAAACTCAGTTGGCAGACGAGCACTACCGCAAGGCCCTGTCTGGCAACAGCGACGCCCGTATCCTCAATAACTACGGCAGCTTTCTTTTCGAGCAGAAGCGCTACCCCGAAGCGATGGAACGTTTCGCAAAGGCCGCCGAAGATAATCTCTATTCTGGGCGCTCCCATGTCTTTCAGAACATGGGCATGACCGCATTGATGCTGGGTCAGCGAGAGCAGGCCGAAACCTATTTCACTCGCGCCCTGCGCCTCGATAGCCGGCAACCACGCGCACTGCTCGAACTGGCCATGATGGCGTATGAAGACAAGCAGTACGTTCCTGCAAAACGCTACTACGACGGTTTCAGCAGTCTTTCTGAGCAGAATGCCCGCAGTCTGTTGCTGGGCATCCGTTTGGCGAAAATCCATCAGGACCGCGATCAGGCGGCAAGCCTGGGTTTGCAGCTCAAGCGCCTGTATCCGGGGACGCCTGAGTATCAACAGTTTCTTTCGGAGCAACGATGATAGCGCCCCATTCTGAAGCCGCTGCCCCGACGGCCCTGGCCAACCCTGGCGAAACGTTACGCGCCGCGCGCGAAGGCAAAAACTGGTCTCTCTCTTCGGTAGCCAAGCAGCTTAATCTGTCGGAACGATCGCTCACCCAGATCGAGGCGGGTGACTTCAGTCAGCTGCCTGGTCACACATTTGCCCGCGGTTACGTTCGTGCTTACGCCAAGCTTCTAGACCTGGACCAGAATCGTCTGGTACAGCAGTTCGACCAACATACCGGTACGGATGCAACCGGCAGCAGCGTCAATAGCCTCGGTCACATCGATCAGCCCGTGCGCCTATCGCGCAGCATGGTGCGCTTCTTTACCTTCATCCTGACGCTGGTAATCGGCGTAGGTGCATTCTTGTGGTGGCAGGATCGCTCGGCTCGTACCGAGTCGGGCCCGTCGGTCTCCGCGCTTGAGCGAATTGAGGTCGAGGCTGCAGACGGTACCACCGAGATTCATCTGCTCGACCGAGCTGAGGAGGCTGTTGAGCCCGTGATCGAGGAACTGGTTAACCCGATTCCATCGGAAACCAGCGACGAGGCCCAGGTAGCCAGCACCGAAACGTTGCAATCAGATGCGCAGCCGGCAGTCGAAACGGCAGCTGGAATGCCAATGCAGCAGGACGAGACTGCACCGTCCAGTGAGACGCCGGCCATTGCTGAGGTCGACGCGACGCCAGCCCAGGTCGCCGAAGTTGAGGCGGTCGCACCGGGGGAGGGTCGTCTGACTTTGGATTACACGGCGGATTGTTGGACGCGGGTTACCGATGCGAACGGGGAGGTGCTCTACAGCGGCCTAGCCAAGGCTGGCAGCAGTCGCACCCTGGTAGGTGAAACACCGCTAGATTTGCATCTGGGCTTTGCGTCTGGTGTACAGGTCAGCTTCAACGGTGAAGCCGTCAGTCTTTCTGGCAAAACGCGCGGCGAGACTGCGCGTCTCAAGCTCGGACAGTAATCATGCATAGTGAGTCTCCTATCAAGCGTCGGCCTACTCGAAAAATCTGGGTAGGCAACGTACCGGTCGGCGGCGATGCGCCTATCGCCGTGCA
Source organism: Pseudomonas sp. NPDC077451 (assembly GCF_044543345.1). Taxonomy (NCBI): domain Bacteria; kingdom Pseudomonadati; phylum Pseudomonadota; class Gammaproteobacteria; order Pseudomonadales; family Pseudomonadaceae; genus Pseudomonas; species Pseudomonas sp. NPDC077451. Next base: position 138,615 of record NZ_JBITVX010000001.1, read on the forward strand.
GAGCATGACCAATACCGAAACCTGCGATGTGGATGCCACGGTTGCGCAGATCGAGCGGTTGAAGAATGCCGGAGCTGACATCGTGCGTGTGTCGGTGCCTTCGATGGAAGCGGCTGAGGCGTTTGGCAAGATCAAGCAGCGTGTCAGTTTGCCGTTGGTGGCAGACATTCATTTCGACTATCAGATTGCTCTACGCGTCGCCGAGCTTGGTGTCGATTGCCTGCGCATCAACCCAGGTAACATCGGGCGCGAAGACCGTGTCCGCGCCGTCGTCGAAGCTGCGCGGGACCGCGGCATCCCGATCCGCATTGGCGTCAATGCCGGTTCGTTGGAAAAGGATCTGCAGAAAAAGTACGGCGAACCAACACCCGAAGCGCTCGTGGAATCTGCGTTGCGCCATGTCGAGCATCTCGACCGGCTGAACTTCCCTGATTTCAAAGTCAGCGTTAAGGCCTCTGACGTGTTCATGGCTGTGGCTGCCTATCGTCTCTTGGCTGACAAAATCGAGCAGCCTTTGCACTTGGGCATTACCGAAGCCGGTGGCTTGCGTTCGGGTACGGTGAAGTCGTCGGTGGGTTTGGGCATGTTGCTCGCCGAAGGCATCGGCGACACCATCCGTATTTCGCTGGCAGCCGACCCGGTAGAAGAAATCAAGGTTGGTTTCGACATTCTCAAGTCGCTTCGTCTACGTTCACGCGGGATCAATTTCATCGCCTGCCCGAGTTGCTCGCGCCAGAACTTCGACGTGGTCAAGACCATGAACGAGCTTGAGGGCCGGCTTGATGATTTGCTTGTGCCGATGGACGTCGCGGTGATCGGCTGCGTCGTTAACGGTCCTGGGGAAGCGAAAGAGGCGCACATCGGCCTTACCGGCGGATCGCCGAACAACCTCATCTATATCGATGGCAAGCCGGCACAGAAATTGAGCAACGACAATCTGGTCGATGAACTGGAGCAGCTGATTCGTCGCAAGGCTGCGGAAAAAGTCGAGACAGACGCTGCGCTGATTCTGCGCAGCTGAACTAAGGAAACGAATTGAGCAAGTCCCTGCAAGCCATTCGTGGCATGAACGATATTCTGCCGGCCCAAACGCCGGTCTGGCGCTACCTCGAGATCACCTTCGCACAGCTGCTCGATAGCTACGGTTACAGCGAGATTCGTCTGCCGATTCTTGAGTTCACCGATCTGTTCGCCCGTGGGATCGGTGAGGGGACCGACGTGGTCGACAAGGAAATGTATACCTTCCTAGACCGTAACGAGGAATCACTGACGCTGCGTCCAGAGGGCACTGCCGGTTGCGTGCGCGCGGTGCTCGAGCATGGCATGACTGGGGGCGGGCAGGTACAGAAACTCTGGTACGCGGGGCCCATGTTCCGCTATGAAAAGCCGCAGAAAGGCCGCTATCGTCAGTTTCACCAGATCGGTGTTGAGGTGTTCAATCAGCCGGGTCCGGATATCGATGCCGAGCTGATCGTGCTTACGGCTCGACTTTGGAAGAAGCTTGGCCTATCCGGTGCAGTCACCCTGCAGCTGAACAGCTTAGGTTCCAGTGAGGCTAGGGCGACCTATCGGGACGCGCTGGTGGCGTACCTGCAACAGCATTTCGAGCAACTCGACGAAGATAGCCAGCGCCGTCTGACGAGCAACCCGCTGCGTATTCTCGATAGCAAGAATGCGCAGACCCAAGCACTGCTCGCCGATGCGCCGACCTTGCATGATTATCTCGACGAAGAGTCACGTACACACTTCGAAGGCCTCAAGGCCCGTCTCGAAGTGGCAGGAATCGACTACCAGATCAATCCCAAGCTGGTGCGGGGCCTGGATTACTACGGCAGGACCGTGTTCGAGTGGGTGACCGATAAACTGGGCTCGCAAGGTACCGTTTGTGCGGGTGGTCGCTATGACGGGCTTGTCACTCAATTTGGCGGCAAGCCGACGCCGGGCGTAGGTTTCGCCATGGGCATCGAGCGTCTGGTGTTGCTACTCGAGACGCTCGAATTGGTGCCTGCGGAGCTTAATCAGCCGGCCCATGCCTACATCTGTGCCTTTGGTGAGGCGTCCGAATTGGCTGCACTCGGCTTGGCGGAGCGATTGCGCGATGCGCTGCCCGGCCTGCGCTTGCTGGTCAACGCGGGCGGCGGAAGTTTCAAGAGTCAGTTCAAGAAAGCTGACAAGAGTGGCGCCCGGTTCGCACTGATTCTGGGTGACGACGAACTGGCCGGTCGCGTGGTAGGTTGCAAGCCGCTGCGCGACGATAGCGAGCAACAAAGCATTGCCTGGGATGCTCTGCCCGAGTGTCTGGCTGCCTGTTTGGCGTAAGCAAACAGGTCCGATTTCAGCGAATGTAAGGAGTGACAGTGTGACCTCGGGTACCGAAGAAGAACAACTGGCGCAAATCAAGGAATGGTGGCAGCGGAACGGCAAACCATTGCTGATGGGGGGCGCGCTTGCTCTGGTGCTGGTATTTGGCTGGCAGTTCTGGCAGAAGCACCAGCTCAACCAGGCCCAGAGCGCCTCGACGATCTACCAGCAGTTGCTGAATGCCGCGTTGGAAGAAGGTAAAGCAGATACCGCCGAGGTCTCGCGATTGGGCAATTTGCTGCAGAAAGAATTTGCAGGTTCTCACTACGCTCAGTACGGCAGCCTCTTCGTCGCCAAGGTGGCGGTGGAGTCCGGACGTCTCGACGAGGCCGCAACAGAGTTACAGGCGGTGCTGGACAAGCCTGCCGACAAAGCTCTGGAAGAGCTGGCTCGCCAACGTTTGGCCCGTATCCTGGCGGCTCAGGACAAGGCCGAAGAAGGGCTCGCGCTCTTGGAAGGTGACGCGGTTGAAGCATTTGCCGCCGGCCGCGAAGAGTTGCGGGGTGATCTGCTGGTCAAGCTTGAGCGTCCTGACGAGGCCCATGCCGCCTATTCCAAGGCGAAAGAATTGCTGTCGCAGGATGCTGCAATTGGTGGCCTGCAGCTGAAACTTGACGATCTGGCTCGTGGAGAGGCGTGAATTGATGCGTTGGAAAACTGCAGCATTGCTGACCCTGGCCGTCCTGACGGCGGGTTGCAGCAGCAATGACAAGAAAGAACCCGAGCCCGCCGAACTGGTCAAGTTTGACGCTGAAATCCAGCTGAAAGAACAGTGGAGCCGCTCCATCGGCGATGGCCAGGGCGAGACCTATAATCTGCTGACTCCCGTTGTCTACGGTAACGAGATATTTGCTGCCGACGTTGAAGGGTTGGTCGTGGCAATGGACCGTACGACCGGCAAGGTCAACTGGAAGAACGACCTGGAGGTCCCGATCTCGGGTGCAGTGGGCGCTGGCTATGGTCTGGTTCTGGTCGGTACGCTACGGGGTGAAGTGTTGGCGCTGGATGTTTCGACCGGCGAAGAACGTTGGCGCAGCCAGGTCAGTAGCGAGGTACTTGCTGCGCCTGCCGTGAACGGCGATGTCGTGGTGGTTCAGACTCAGGATGATCGGGTCATTGCGCTCGAAATCGACACCGGAGCGCAACGTTGGAGTTACGAAAGCTCGCCGGCGGTGCTGACGCTACGGGGTACTGGAGCGCCACTGCTGACCAATGAACTGGCGATCGCCGGCCTTTCCAGTGGAAAGGTGGTGGCGCTGGACACCCGTCGCGGATTACCGATCTGGGAGCAGCGGGTCGCCATTCCACAAGGTCGTTCCGAACTTGAACGCGTAGTCGATATCGACGGCGGGTTGCTTCTTTCAGGCGGAACCTTGTATGTCGCTTCCTTCCAGGGCCGCGCCGCAGCGTTGGATCTCGAAAGCGGTCGGATTCTCTGGCAACGCGATGCGTCCACCGCGACCGGCCTTGCGATGGGGTATGGCAGTATCTACGTGAGCCAAGCCGACGGCACGGTGCTAGGCATCGATGAGCGATCGACGACCGTGCTATGGAGCAACGATTCGCTGCTACGTCGGCAGCTTTCCGCCCCGGCGGTTTTTTCTAGCTACGTCGTGGTGGGAGACAAGGAGGGCTATCTGCACTTCCTCAGCCAGGTTGATGGGCGTTTCGTCGCGCGAACTCGCGTCGACAGCGCCGGGGTGCGAGCTCGACCCGTGGTCGAAGGTGACTGGCTTTATGCCTATGGCAACGACGGCAAGCTTGTCGCAATGACCATTCGCCAGGCGGATTGACAGCCTCGCGCCATGTACCTTGTTCCGTCCAGACGGAACAACAAATATTCGGCCGCTGCCTTGCAGCGGCCTTCGTGTTTTCTGAAATATCGCAGTGGAGAGCCGTATGGTTCCCGTAATCGCCCTGGTGGGTCGCCCGAACGTTGGCAAGTCCACCCTGTTTAATCGTCTGACCAAAAGCCGTGACGCCATTGTCGCGGAATATGCCGGTCTGACCCGTGATCGCCAGTATGGCGAGGCCAAATGGCAGGGCCGCACCTACATCGTCATCGACACTGGTGGTCTGACCGGCGATGAGGAGGGCATCGACGCCAAGATGGCCGAGCAGTCCCTGCAAGCCATGCAAGAGGCCGATGCGGTGATGTTCATGGTTGACGCGCGTGCCGGCATGACGCCTGGCGATCAGATGATTGCCGAGCACCTGCGCAAGATGAACAAGCGCCACTTCCTGGTGGCGAACAAGGTCGACAGCATCGATCCGGATATCGCCCGAGCGGAATTCAGCCCGTTGGGCCTGGGCGACGCCCTGCCGATCGCCGCCGCCCATGGCCGTGGTATCACCCATATGCTCGAGCAGGCGCTCGGCATGTTCCCCAAGGACAACGCCGAAGTTGCCGAAGCCGAGGGTGAAGAGGGCGAGACGGTTGCCGAAGGAGAAGAGCTCAAGCGCATCCCTGGACCGAGCGAAAAGGATGGCATCAAGATCGCGATCATCGGCCGACCCAATGTGGGCAAGTCGACGCTGGTCAATCGCATGCTCGGCGAGGAACGGGTCATCGTTTATGACCAGGCCGGTACAACCCGCGACAGCATCTACATTCCCTTCGAACGTGACGACGCGAAGTACACACTGATCGACACGGCCGGTGTGCGCCGCCGGGGCAAGATCTTCGAGGCCGTGGAAAAGTTCTCGGTGGTCAAGACGCTGCAGGCGATCCAGGACTCCAACGTCGTGATTTTCGTCATGGATGCCCGCGAGGGCGTGGTCGAACACGACTTGAACCTGCTTGGTTTCGTGCTGGAAAGCGGCCGCGCGTTGGTCATCGCACTGAACAAGTGGGACGGCATGGAGCCGAGTGAGCGAGACTATGTGAAGACCGAACTGGAGCGTCGGTTGTTCTTCGTCGAGTTCGCCGACATCCACTTCATCTCCGCTAAACACGGCACCGGCGTTGGCAATTTGTACAAGTCGGTGCAGGCCTCCTTCGCTTCAGCCGTGACTCGATGGCCCACTAGCCGTTTGACGCAGATCCTTGAAGACGCGGTTCGCGAGCATGCGCCGCCAATGGTCGCCAGTCGTCGAATCAAGCTTCGCTACGCACACCTGGGCGGCGCCAACCCGCCGCTCATCATTATCCATGGCAACCAGGTCGACTCGATCCCCAAGTCCTACACTCGTTATTTGGAGAACACTTACCGACGCGTTCTGAAGCTGGTCGGTACGCCCATCCGTATCGAGTACAAGGGCGGGGAAAACCCTTACGAGGGCAAGAAAAACACGCTTACCGACCGCCAGGTCAACAAGAAGCGCCGTCTCATGTCGCACCACAAGAAGGCCGAGAAGAAGCGCCGCGACAAGCGCTAGTTTCTCAGGTCTCGTCGAACGACTGGTCCAAGGCCGGTCGTGCATGCCTCGGCTTGACGCCCTGGCGGGCCGGGTTGCCGACCACGGTCGTGTGTGGTGAAACGGCTTGCTGCACCACCCTGCTGGCGTCGACCTTGGCGCCCTCGCCGATTTTCGATATTGCCGAAAATCTTCGCTCCTGCGCCGATCATCACGCCGCTGCGTACCTTTGGGTGCCGGTCGCCGCACACCTTGCCGGTCCTGCCCAACTCTAGAAGCCAATGCCGCACGCCCGGACACCCTCGTATCCGCCCGTCATGATCGGCTATTCTGTTTTCCCCTGCCGAAGCCCCGTACGGCAGGCCTGTCGGAAGGCTGTCATGCTCATCAGTAAGTTGCCCAATGTCGGCACCACTATTTTCACCACCATGTCGCAGCTGGCGGCTGAAACCGGCGCGTTAAACCTGTCGCAGGGATTCCCCGATTTCGATGGGCCTGATGCGCTGCGCGAAGCGGTTGCCCGTCATGTGATGGAAGGGCACAACCAATACGCGCCAATGACCGGCTTACCGGCACTGCGTGAGCAGGTGGCACTCAAGGTCAGCTCGCTATATGGCCTCCAAGTCAGCGCCGAGGCCGAGGTCACAATTACGCCCGGGGCGACGCAAGCGATTTTCTGTGCGATTCACGCGGTCATCCGCCCAGGCGATGAGGTCATCGTTTTCGACCCGTGCTATGACAGCTACGAGCCTGCCGTGGAACTCGCCGGCGGCGTCTGTGTGCATCAGGCGCTGAGTCTGCCGGACTTTGCCATCGACTGGCAGATGCTCGCCGATGCGATTACCCCGCGCACCCGAATGATCGTGTTGAACACGCCGCACAATCCCAGTGGCGCCTTGATCGAAATGGCTGATCTGGATCGCCTGGCGGTGCTGATCCGCGACCGCGACATCTATCTGCTCAGCGACGAAGTCTACGAGCACTTGGTCTTTGATGGTCGGGAGCATGCCAGTGTGTTGCGTCATGATGAGCTGTATCAGCGCGCCTTCGTCATCAGCTCCTTCGGCAAGACCTACCATGTGACCGGGTGGAAAACTGGCTACGTAGTGGCGCCGGCGGCGCTCAGCAGCGAGCTGCGCAAGGTGCATCAGTATGTCAGCTTCACCAGCGTAACCCCGTTGCAGTGGGCGCTTGCCGATTTCATGGCGGCGCATCCCGAGCATCTGGCGGAACTGCCTGCGTTCTACCAGGCCAAGCGTGATCTGTTCTGCGATCTGCTGGCCAACTCGCGCTTCCGCTTCACTCGCGCTGCGGGTACCTATTTCCAATTGACCGATTATTCCGCGATTCGCCCGGATCTCGACGACGTGGCCATGGCGAAGTGGCTGACCCGTGAACACGGTGTGGCCAGTATTCCGATTTCGGTGTTCTACCAAACGCCTCCTGCAGAGTCGCGGCTGGTCCGCTTCTGCTTCGCCAAACGAGAGGAGACGCTGCGCCAAGCAGCAGAACGACTATGCGCGATCTGAATAATTTACCCGACCTTGAACTGGCCCTGATCCAGACGACGCTCGTCTGGCAGGATGCCGCTGCCAATCGTGAGCGCTTTATCGGGCTGCTGGATGATGCCCGCGGCGCGGACTTGATCGTGTTGCCGGAGATGTTTACCACAGCCTTTTCGATGAACTCCGCCGAGCTCGCCGAGCCTGAAGAAGGCCCGACCTACGCCTGGTTGCGCGAGCAGGCGGCCCGTATGGAGGCGGTGATCACCGGCAGCGTAATCATCGAGGCCGCCGATGGCAGCCATCGCAACCGTCTGCTCTGGGCCCGGCCGAACGGCGAAATTCTGCACTATGACAAGCGTCACCTGTTTCGCATGGCGGGGGAGCATAAACACTACACGGCGGGCGAACAACAGGCCCTGTTCGAACTCAACGGCTGGCATGTGCGCCCGCTGATCTGCTATGACCTGCGCTTTCCGGTGTGGAGCCGCGATCCCCATGACACCGACCTGCTCCTTTATACGGCGAATTGGCCGGCAGCCCGGCGTAATGCCTGGAATCGCCTGTTGCCCGCGCGCGCGATTGAGAACCTCTGCTATGTCGCGGCGGTGAACCGGGTCGGGGAAGATGGTAAAGGCTACCCCTACAGTGGTGACAGCCAAGTACTGAACTATCTCGGTGACCCGCTGCTGGAGGCCGGTGATGCCGATGGGGTGTTTCGCGCTTCACTTCGCGCTGCCGATCTGGCCAAGTTCCGCAGTAAATTTCCTGCCTACCACGATGGCGACGCGTTTGAACTGAGCCTATAGGCGCTCAGCCATGCTTACGATGGTATGGTTGCTAGCGCGGCCAAACGGCTTCAGCGTGCTGCGGCCTGTCGGTGACGATTGCGCCACAGCAGGCCGCCGTAGATCAGTAGGTTGACGACGACTACCACGGCGGCCAGCAGGTACTGCACCGGCACGCTCAACCAGGCCGGGTAGATCAGCGGCAGCAAATAGTGCTCGACGAAGCCGGCCTCGTAGCCCGCGTTCCCGGCCAGTCGCCTCAGCAGGTTTTCCCAATGGGTGAGTGGGCAGGGGCGCCCGCTCAGCTCAACAAATATTCCCCACGCCATCGCGGGCAGATGCAACAGCAAAAAGCCGCGCTTCCAGGCGACCAGCAAGCCCCCCAGCAATACGAAGAGGATAAAGCCGAGGTGCAGCATCAGCACGGCATCGGCCCCAATACGATAAAGCATGGCTTACTCAGCCCTGCCCGAACGCTCCAGCTGAGCGATGTGTTTGTCTTGAATGCGCGCCAGAAGGGTGACAGAGAGCCCTGCGCCGATCAGCGCCATGAGCATGTCGGACTGGGTATCCCATGGATCGCCCTGCGTTCCCAGGAAGTCCTCGGCACCTTGGCCGGCGATAAGCGCGACCCACCATTCGATCAGCTCATAAAAGGCACTGAATGCCAGCGCGACGCAAAGCGCTAAAAAGCCCAGCATCTTGCCGTCGGCGGTGAAGCGACGGCGCAGCAGAACTTCACGCGCCAGCAGGGCAGGTGTTACGCCCTGAATGAAATGGCCCAGCTTGTCATAAGGGTTGCGGGCCAGATCAAACCAGTCCTGCACCCAGAACCCCGGCGGCACGCGGGCATAGGTATAGGTGCCACCAAGAATTAACACCAGCGCATGGATGGCGATCACCCAATAAAGCAGGTGGGTCAACGGAAAGCGCCGATGACTCCAGATCAGCAGTGGAGCGGCGATCAGCACTGGCGCTACCTCAAGCAGCCAGGTTGCGCGCTCGTAGGGTGCAACAGCGGAGCAGATCAATGCCAGCAGTACACCCGATCCCAGCGCTGCGTAAAGCGTACGGTCTTGCATTGGCGTCGCCATGATTAACGGTAGAGCTGGCAGCATGCAGTGCTTGCCGGGTTAGCCGCAACTGTAAGCGCGGCGAGCCTCGGCTTGGCAAAAGCGTGACATCTAGCCTTCTCGGCCAGGCGCTGAAGCTGCACGCGAAAGCGAACGGCCGCAGCGCCGCAAATCGACTGCACCGATGTATGGGTTGGCGTTGCCCTGCACGCAGGCAACGCTGCGGTTGCGCCACCGTTCCCACTCGTCGATTGGGAATTGGCGATTCCAGACGTCATAGAGTCGACGGTCCTGTTTCGATAGCCGCAATCCGTAGCGCTCGCTCATGTACAGGTAAGTGCGGGCAATGGCGCCTCGGGCGTAGGCCGGTGGCATAGCGGTGCGCTGCTTGAAGTTCACCACGAAGGGGCAGGCGCCGTACTGGCTGGGCTTTTCGCTGAGCATACCGAAGCCGTAATTGCTGCGGTCGCCGTTCACTTCACCGACCACCGGTACCAGATTGTGCAGATCGGCTTCCGCCTGGCTGAACACCGGGTCGGTCGACGTGCAGTGTTTGCGTCCACCGTCCTGCCAGCATTGGCGCTGATGGCCGATCACCCATGCGGGAACGATGTGCTCCCACTCCACCCTCGCGGCACGCTTGGGCTGCTTGCGCGGAATGTAGCCACAACTGGCCAGATCGATCTGTTTGCCTTTGAAGGCGCAGCGGCAATAGAAATCCACGGGTCGCTCGGCGTACAACTGCCAGGCGATTTTCTTGGCTTCGCGAAAGGTGCGTGGAGCGTCGGCGTGTAGCTGAACCGGAAAAAGCAGGGCAAGCAGAAGCAGGCTGTAACAGCGCATGGGAATCTCGACGACTGACTGAGAAATGCATCCATGCGGGGCGCGCTATCTTATCTGTTGATCTAATAAATCCATATATAACAATAACTTACATAATGTCATTGAGCCTGCTGTTGGCCCAGCCGGTTGATCTGCAGCGAGGCCAGGATGATCAGCCCACCAACAGTCAGCAGTAGAAGATTAGTCTGCGTACCCCAGAACAGCAGATTGAGCACCAGCCCCACAGGCACCGCCATGTTGTTCATCACCGCCAGGGTGCCGGCATCCACCAGGGTGGCGCCCTTGTTCCAGCAGAACTGCCCGAGCGCGGTGGCCAGCACACCCATCCATACCAACACTGCCCATTGGTCGGTTGTGGTGGGGAGCTTTTCCGGGTTTCCGAACAGTAGCCAGGCCGGCAGTACGATCAGCAGCGCACCCATGAAAAAGTAGCCGAAGCGACGATGGAGTGGAATATCGGATGGATAACGCTGTGCCAGATGCTTGTAGCCGACCTGACCGGCGGCAAAGGTGAAGTTGGCCAACTGCATCAACAGGAAACCACCGAGAAAGTCGCGAGAAACACCGTCATAGCGAATCAGCCCGGCACCGAATACCGCAACGGCGGCCGCAACCAGTGCCCAGGGGTTGAAACGGCGGTTCAACGCGTCGTCTATCAACGTCACGTGCAACGGCGTCAGTACTGTGAATAACAGGACTTCGGCGACCGTCAGCACGTTGAAGCTCAGGTACAGGCAGAGGTAGGTGACGCCGAACTGCAACGCGCCGACCAGCGTGACGCCCGCTATGAAGCCCGGTGCAACGCCGCGCCAGCGAGTCAGAGGCAGGAATACCAGGCCGGCCAGCACTACGCGGGTCAGCACAGCGAAATAGCTGTCCACCTGGCCGGCGAGGTAGGCACCAATCAGGTTGAAGGAAAACGCCCACAGCAGGGTGACGAAAATCAGGTAGCGCATGCCGACTCCTCAGAAGGTCGGCGACCTTAGCGGCTCGGCGGCAAAGAAGGAAGGGCCGGTTCGAGCGCGCTGTTTTGGATCACGGGCGCGCTTCGGCCAAGCGCGCCCGTGCTGGGTGGATTACGCGGACTTCAGCGAGGCCATGTCGATGACGAAGCGGTACTTCACGTCACTCTTGAGCATGCGCTCGTAGGCCTCGTTGATGGTCTGGATATCGATCATCTCGATGTCCGAGACGATGTTGTGCTCGGCGCAAAAGTCGAGCATCTCCTGGGTTTCGGCAATGCCGCCAATCAGCGAGCCGGCCAAACGACGGCGCTTGAAAATCAAGCCGAACACGCTCGGCGAAGGATGCGGCGAAGCCGGTGCGCCCACCAGAGTCATGGTCGCGTCGCGCTTGAGCAGCGACAAGAAAGCATCAAGATTGTGGGGCGCTGCAACGGTATTGAGAATGAAGTCGAAGCTGTTCAGGTGCGCGCTCATCTCGTCCTGGTTCTTCGATACCACGACTTCGCTGGCCCCCAGACGCAGGGCGTCTTCCTTCTTGTCGGGCGAGGTGGTGAACAGCACGACATGCGCGCCCATGGCATTGGCAATCTTCACCGCCATGTGCCCAAGGCCACCGAGACCGACCACGCCGACCTTTTGACCGGGGCCGACCTTCCACTGGCGCAGCGGCGAATAGGTGGTGATGCCTGCACATAGCAAGGGCGCGACAGCGGCAAGCTTGTCTTCGGTATGCGAGATACGCAGGACGAATTTCTCGTTCACCACGATGTTGTCGGAATAGCCGCCAAAGGTGTTCTCGCCACCGCCAAACGCGGGACCATTGTAGGTGCCGACAAAACCATTCTCGCAATACTGCTCGAGACCCTCGCCACAGGAAGGGCAGCTCTGACAGCTGTCGACCAGGCAGCCGACGCCAGCGATGTCGCCGACCTTGAAGCGGTTGACCGACTCGCCAACGGCACTGACCCGGCCAACGATCTCGTGGCCCGGAACGGAGGGGTAGAGGGTGTTGTGCCATTCGTTGCGGGCGGTGTGAAGATCCGAATGGCAGACGCCGCAGAAGAGAATCTCGATCTGCACATCGTTCGGCCCTACGGCACGGCGCGAGAACGTATGGGGTGCGAGTGGCGTGCTTGGGTCAAATGCGGCGTAACCAATGGTTGTACTCATGAGCGCTCCTGTGGCGTTTTATCGGGCGGGCGGAAGTGCTCAAGCCTATGCCAATAGCGAACAGGTCCGATTGCACAATCCTGCCGATGACTCACGCATTTCTGCTGGAATGAGATAGACCTGGCCTGGGCGGAGGTGTTCGGTACGTGATGCGCCGGGTTTTGGCAAGCGATTGCTTGTCTGTCACGCCGCGACGAAACGGTGGGTCGGGAGCAGATGCTGCCGTCAGAGTAGCGGCGAGCGGTAGGCCATCGTGCCGCCTCCCAGGCGGCTCTAGTTGCAGCGTGGCGGGCCCTGCGCAGAACCCGCCATCTCCGTTTAGGCTGCTTTCAGCTCGGCCTCACGCAGAGCCCGGTTGAGGGCGCTGAACAAGGCGCGAATGCTGGCGGTGGTGATGTTTTCGTCAATGCCGATGCCATGCAGCGGGCGCTCGCCATCCAGACGCACTTCGATATAGGCTGCGGCCCGCGCATTGCTGCCGGCACCGATCGAGTGCTCGTGGTAATCCATGATCTCCAGCTTCACGGGCAAGCCGGCGACCAGCGCTTCCAACGGCCCTTTGCCGATCCCACGCCAGTGCATGGTTTCACCCTCGCTGGTGACTTCCACCTCCACGGCGCTGGTGCCGTTTTCTTCCTGTAAACGGTGACTCTTCAGGGCGTACGGCGCCGTGGCTTGCAGGTATTCACCCTCCAGCAGGGAATAGATCTGCTTGGCATTCATCTCCAGTCCCAGGCGATCGGTTTCCTTCTGCACCACCTGGCTGAATTCGATCTGCATGCGGCGCGGCAGGCTGATGCCGTACTCCTGTTCCAGCAAGTAGGTGATGCCGCCTTTGCCCGACTGGCTGTTGACGCGAATCACCGCTTCGTAGCTGCGGCCGATATCGGCCGGGTCGATCGGCAGGTAGGGGACTTCCCAGACGCCGTTCGGGTCCTGCTGGCTGAAGCCCTTGCGAATCGCGTCCTGGTGTGAGCCGGAGAAGGCTGTGTGGACCAGATCGCCGACGTAGGGATGGCGTGGGTGCACCGGCAGCTGGTTGCATTCCTCAACCACCTTGCGCAGGGCATCGATGTCAGAGAAATCCAGCTGCGGATCGACGCCCTGGCTGTACATGTTCAGCGCTACGGTCACCAGATCGACATTGCCGGTGCGCTCGCCGTTGCCGAACAGGCAGCCCTCGACGCGATCCGCCCCGGCCATCAGGCCCAATTCGGTGGCAGCAACGCCCGTGCCGCGGTCGTTGTGGGTGTGCAGGCTGATCAGCACGCAGTCGCGCTTGTTGATCTGGCGGCCGAAATATTCAATCTGGTCGGCATAGATATTTGGTGTGGCAGCCTCGACGGTGGCCGGCAGGTTGAGGATTAGTTTCTTCACAGGCGTCGGTTGGAATACTTCGATTACCGCGTTGCAGACCTCGACGGCGAAGTCGGTCTCAGTGGAGCTGAACACCTCGGGTGAATATTCGAAGCGCCAATCGGTTTCCGGCGCCGCATCGGCGAGACGCTTGACCACCTGCGCAGCGGCGACAGCGATGTTCACCACACCAGCCTTGTCCTGGTTGAACACGATGCGACGGAAGCTCGGCGCGGTCGCGTTGTAGTAATGAACGATGGCCCGCTTGGCGCCCTTGAGCGATTCGAAGGTGCGGGTGATCAGGTCCTCGCGAGCCTGGGTCAGCACTTGAATGGTGACGTCATCCGGAATATGCCCACCTTGGATCAACTCCCGAACGAAATCGAAATCGGTCTGCGATGCCGAGGGAAAGCCCACTTCGATCTCCTTCAGGCCGATCTGCACCAGCGTCTTGAAGAAACGCATCTTTTTCGCCGCGTCCATCGGCTCGATCAGCGACTGGTTGCCGTCGCGCAAATCGGAGCTCAGCCAGATCGGAGCCTGGGTGATGGTCCGCGATGGCCAGGTACGGTCAGGCAGATTGATCACCGGAAACGCGCGATATTTGTTTGAAGGATCTTTGAGCATGGTCATGGCGATTTCCTTGAGCGGCTCCCCGAAGCGCAGCGCGGAGCAGGGAGGGCAGAGCAGGTCGATGCGTATTTATGGTTCGAATGTAGGGCGCTCCTATCGGGTATTGCAACTGTCTCGAAAAAAATGGTGAAAAACACTAATAAAAATCCATAAAGGAAAATAAACAGTCGATTGGTCGCCGTAATCGAAGATTGATTGCTCGGCTCGATTGCGGCCCCGTGTCGCACTCACCCTGCACCTCGGGGCGTGCGATCATCCGGCCACGATGAGCAGTAGCCGATCCACGGCAGGATTTACGTGAGACGCAAAGGACAGTTCACAGCGGGTCTCTGGCTTGGCCTGTTTGCCATGCTGATGATCCATGTGGGTCCGCTCTATTCAGCATCGCAGCTTAAGGCTGCCCAGCACGACGCTGCAGCTCCGGTCGCGCACCAGCATCATTATCACGATGCAAAGGGTCATTCGTCAGCGCTGCATTCTCCCTCGCGCTCGGATAGCCAGCCGGCGTGGCTCGCTTCGCTCGACCTCTGTGGTTACTGTGAGCTGTTGACGCTGAGTCCGCCGTTGGTCCTGGCGTTCGCGCCTGCGTTGCCTTATTTCCCGCCTGTTTACGCACGGCTGGTTCCTCGACAGCCCCTGCCGGCCATGCCACGCCTCACCGGCGGCCATGCGCGGGCGCCACCCGTATTTCACTGCTGATTTCCGAGCCGCTAACGCGCGGTTCCTCCTAAATCTCAGAAGTGGAAGAACTTTATGTCCAGAATCACCCCTGTGCGGGCGGTAGCCTCGCGTCTGCCCGTCAACCTTTCCCTGCAGCCTTTGCGCTTGCGTTGGCAGTTGGCTCACCTCGCGCTGTTAAGCGCCTTGGCGGGCCAAGGCATGGCCGCTGAAGCCAACCCCGAATCGACCATCCAGCTCACGCCCATGATCATTACCGGCGTGGCGCAGCAGTCCCCGCTTAAAGTGGTCACCGATCCGAAGATTCCGCGCCAGCCAATGCCGGCCAGTGACGGCGCGGATTATCTGAAGGCCATTCCGGGCTTCTCCGCGGTGCGCAACGGTGGAGTAAACGGCGATCCGGTGTTCCGCGGTATGTTCGGCTCTCGGTTGAAACTGCTCAGCAATGGCGGCGAAATGCTTGGTGCATGTCCGAATCGCATGGATTCGCCGAGCTCCTATATCAGCCCGGACACCTTCGACAAGCTAACCGTCATCAAAGGGCCGCAAACCGTGCTCTGGGGGCCCGGCGCTTCGGCGGCCACGGTGCTTTTCGAGCGCGAGCCGGAGCAGTTCAGCGAACCTGACTACCGCCTCAACGCCAGTCTGCTGACCGGCTCCAACCGTCGTTTCGACCGCAACCTGGACGCCGCCGTGGGTAGCACACAGGGTTACGCGCGGCTAATGGCCAACAGCTCGCAGGCTGACGACTACGCGGACGGCAATGGCGATACCGTGCCGTCGCGCTATGACAAGTGGAACACCGATGTCGCGCTCGGCTGGATGCCGGATGCGGACACCTTGGTCGAGCTGACCGCAGGCCGTGGCGACGGCTTCGCCCGCTACGCCGGACGGGGCATGGATGGCAGCCAGTTCCAGCGTGAAAGTCTCGGGCTGCGCTTCGAGAAGACCAATATCGGTGAGACCTTCTACGGGCTGGAGGCGCAGGTCTATTACAACTACGCCGACCACGTCATGGACAACTACAGCCTGCGCGATTTCGTTCCGACAATGATGATGACCCAGCCGACCCTGTCGCGGGTCGACCGCCGCACGCTCGGTGGCCGACTGGTCGGCACCTGGCAATGGTCAGATGTCGACTTGAAGGCCGGCATTGATGCGCAGCGCAGCGAGCATCGCAAGGCCATGAACCCGACCGGTGCGGTCAATCAGATGGTGGCGGCGGCGGGTAGCGACGCGCTGCCCTGGGTGCCGGATGCCGTCCTGCACAGTTACGGCCTGTTCGGCGAGCTGACCTGGCAGCTCAGCGAACGTGAGAAAGTCATCAGCGGTCTGCGGCTGGATCTGCACGAGGCGACCGACGAGCGAGCATTCTTCAAAAGCCATCACCCGACGCTGAAGAACATGATGGGCATGCCGGTCAGTCAGGATTGGACCAATCCGACGGCAGGGGACACCCGGCGTGACACGCTATACAGCGGCTTCATGCGCTATGAAAAAGAGCTCGCCAGCATGCCGGTCACCGGGTACGCCGGCCTCGGTCATGCCGAACGGTTCCCCGATTACTGGGAGCTGTTCGTCTCCAACCCCGGTCCGGTCGGCAGCGTGCAGCCGTTCGATTCGGTGCGGCCGGAGAAGACCACGCAGCTGGATATCGGCCTGCAGTACGCCGATGGCCCGCTGCAAGCCTGGGTCTCCGCGTACGCCGGTTTGGTCGAAGACTACATCCTGTTCAGCTATGTGCCCGGCGTGATGCCCAGCATGCTCCGCGCGGAGGTAAGCAACATTGACGCCGCCATTGCCGGTGGCGAGATGGGCGGAAGCTACCGGTTCACCCGCAACTGGAAAGGCGATGCGAGCCTTGCCTACGCATGGGGGAAGAACCGCAGCGATGACCGTGCCATGCCGCAGATCCCACCGCTGGAGGGGCGGTTTGGCCTGACCTACGAGCGTGACGACTGGAGCACCAGTGGCCTCTGGCGAGTGGTCGCGTCGCAGGGCCGGGTTGCAAAAAACCAGGGTACCGTCGTCGGCAAGGACTTCGACGAGAGTGCCGGCTTTGGCGTGCTGGCGGTCAACGGTGCCTATCGTTTGGATCAGCACTTCAAGGTAAGCGCCGGTGTGGACAATCTTTTGGACAAAGCCTACAGCGAGCACCTCAACCTGGCCGGCAGCGCTGGCTTCGCCGACTACGGGCTCGACGCAACCCGTCGTGTCAACGAGCCGGGCCGCACCTATTGGGCGCGGATCGACATGAGCTTCTGACGCACATTGTCAGCAGACATGAAGCAGCCAGCGGTGATCTTTCACTGCTGGTTGCAATCAGCCGTCCCGGTTTTGTCGTCGTCGCGCCGGTCGCTCGGTTGGGGCAACTGCGGCATCGGTCGGCTAAGCAGCTGGCTGACCGAGCCATAGCCCTCGCGCATGTCCGCACCGCTCGGGTGCTGGAACACGCGCAGACCGAACTCGGGCAGGATCGCCAGTAGGTGATCGAAAATGTCTGACTGGATCGCCTCGTACTGGGTCCAGGCGACGGTGTTGGTGAAGCAGTAAATCTCGAGCGGCAAGCCGTCAGCGGTAGGGCTGAGCTGGCGCACCATCAGGGCCATGCCTTGGTGAATGCCTCCATGGCTGCGCAGGTAGCGCTCCACGTAGGCGCGGAAGCTGCCAATGTTGGTGATGCGTCGAGTATTCACCGGCTCCTTGCCGCGCTCTTCAAGCTTGGCATTCCACTCGTCAATCTCTCGGCGTTTTTCGGTGAGGTATTCATCGAGCAGGTTGAAACGATGCAGGCGCTCGCATTCGTCGTTGCTGAGAAAATGCACGCTTTGCTGATCCAGAAATAGGCTGCGCTTGATCCTGCGGCCTCCGCTTTCCTGCATGCCTCGCCAGTTCTTGAACGAGTCGCTGATAAAGCGCTTGGTCGGGATGTTGCTGATGGTCTTGTCCCAGTTCTGCACTTTTACCGTATGCAGAGCAATGTCGATGACATCGCCGTCGGCGTTTAGCTGCGGCATTTCCACCCAGTCGCCAACACGGATCAGGTCGTTGGAGGTGATCTGCACGCTGGCCACCAGTGAAAGAATGGTGTCCTGAAATATCAGCATCAATACCGCCGCCATGGCGCCAAGGCCGGACAGCAGGATCAGCGGCGAACGGTCGATCAGGGTGGCGATGATGAGGATGGTGGCGACCGCGTACAGCACGATCTTGACCACCTGCAGATAGCCCTTGATGGGGTGCACATGCGCATCGGCGCGGCGCTGGTACATCATGTTGATGATGTCCAGTAACGCACCCAGGGCGAGGGCGATGGTCAGCACGATGAAGCCGCCGCAGACATTGCGCACGACTGTGACGGCCGCTTCCGGTAAGCCCGGTACGGCATTCACGCCAATCGACAGCACCAACGCCGGCACGATGTTGGACAACCGGCGAATGATGCCGAAGTCCTGCAGCTGAGTTTCGCGAGTGCTGCGCAGTATTTTGTACAGACCGCGCACCAAGATGCGCTTGACCACCCAGTTGGCCAGCCAGGCCGCGAACACCAGCGCCGCGCTGGCGACCAGCGTTTCCAGTTCGGCATGCTCGCCCAGCCATTCCAGCCAGACCTTCAATTCTTCCTGCATCGTACCGCTCCGTCAGTTGGCGTCAGACCGCAACCACATGCCAGGGGCTGTCCTATTAGCGGATGAACTCGCGGCTGATCGAGCGGAAGAGGTCGGTCCCTGCCTGTTCCATCCATTCGAACGCAACCATTTCGCGCGAAACGATGCTGGCACCGGCTTGTTGCATACGTGCCAGACCAAGCGCTTTATCGCTGGCGCGGCGCGATCCGACAGCCTCTTCGACCACGAACACCTGATTGCCGCGAGCCAGCAGATCGAGCACGGTCTGCAGTACGCAGATATGGGTTTCGATGCCGCTAATGATGAATTGCTTGCGCTCGCCGCCGGGGCGCCTGAACAGTTCGCCATCGCGCGCTGCGGAAAAATGCAGCTTCTCGATGATCGCCTCGTCAGCCATGCCATCGCGCAGGGCTGCGATCGTAGGCCCGAGGCCCTTGCTGTACTGCTCGGTGACCAGCACCGGCACACCGACGCGTTGGGCGACCTGGATCAGCCAGGCGCTGTGCTCGGCCAACGTGGTGTGGTCTTCGATGGCGGGAAATAGCCTTTCCTGAATGTCGATGATGACAAGCGTCGAATTCTGCGCATTGATGAGCATATGGGGTCCTTGGGGCGGGTCAGGGTTTGAACGCACCGATGAAGATCGACGGGTCGACCCGTGCATCGTTTAGGCTGACGTTCCAGTGTAGATGCGGGCCGGTGGCTCGGCCGGTGGAGCCGACCTTGCCGAGCATGGCACCACGGGAAAGCTCGTCGCCGACCTTCACATCAATCTGCGACAAATGACAGAACATGCTGATCAGGCCTTGGCCGTGGTCGACGAACACGGTTTTGCCATTGAAGAAATAATTGCCGGTGAGAATGACCTTGCCGGCAGCCGGTGTCTTGATCGGTGTACCGGTCTTCGCAGCGAAATCCAGCCCGGAATGCGGGTTGCGCTCTTCACCATTGAAGAAGCGGCGCAGCCCAAACGGCGAGGACAGCGGGCCGTTGACCGGCTTGTCGAACAACAGGTTACTGGGCTGGCGTGGGCTGAACTGTCTATAGGCCCGTGTCTGTTCGTCCAGTTCGCGCTCGATACGTTTGAGGTCGGTCGGGTTGGGGTTGACCTGGCGCTGGTTCTTTAAGGTGATGCGCTGTTCGCGGTAGGTGCGCGGTTCGACACGGAAGCTATGTGCCTGGCCGTCGACTTCCAGCGAGTGCTGACCGGCTTTGCCCGACAGTGGAACGCCGACAATGGCGATCCAGCGCTGGTCATCTTCGCGTACCACCAGCACGGGTTTGCCGTCGTACCGTGCTTTCGGCGCGCTGGCATCGTTACCCAGGTCGATTACCGCAACGCCCCCCGGTACGGGTTTGTTGAGCAGACGGGTGAGAAAACCTTCGGCGTGGACGGGAAGTGAGAGGCAGAGCAGCAGGGCAAGAGCAAAACGCATAAGAGTCCTGGGCAGAAAGTGGGTTAGTCCAGCAGTGACAAGGTGACGGGCGTTTGATGGTTGTCTTCGACCCTGACGTCCAGCTCGCCTTCGCCCAGACGCGCCCTGAGTCGTTGGCCGGGCTGGGTCTGGCCCGCATGCCGAATGGCCTGGCCGCGCTCGTCGAGCAGGATGCTGTAGCCACGTGACAACGTGGCGAGCGGGCTGACGACATTCAGCGTCTGCGCCAGTCCCTGTAAATGTTGGCGATGGCCTTTCAGGGTGTCCTGCATCGCTCGGGGTAGGCGGCTGGACAGATGATCGAGGCGTTGGCGCAACAGGTTCAGATTTCGGCCTGGGTGCTGGCCCGCAAGGCGTGTGTCGATGCGGGCGAGGCGTTCCTGCCCGGCGCCTAGCCGACGGTCGATGCCGCGCAGCAGGCGTTGTTCGAGATCGTCGATGCGCTGGGCCTGTTGTTGCAGACGCTCGCCGGGGTGTCGCAGCCGGCGTGTCAGGCCTTCGAGGCGAGATGCCTCGCGGTGTAAACGGTCCCGCATCCGCAGCAGCAAGCGCTGGCGCAGGCCATCGAGTCGCTGGCGCACGTCTGCGCTGCTGGGAGCCAGGAGTTCGGCCGCGGCTGACGGGGTCGGTGCGCGCACATCGGCAACGAAGTCGGCAATGGAAACGTCGGTTTCATGGCCCACGGCGCAAACGATCGGCGTCTCGCAGGCTGCCACGGCGCGTGCGACCAGTTCTTCGTTGAAGCACCACAGGTCTTCCAATGAGCCGCCGCCGCGCGCCAGGATCAGCGCATCGAAGCTGCCACGGTCGGCCAGTTCTAGTGCGCGGACGATTTGTGCCGTCGCTTCGCGACCCTGGACTGGGGTCGGTACCAGCGTCAGGGCAACATGCGGCGCACGTCGACGGAACACCGAAATGATGTCGCGGACCACCGCACCGGTGGGCGAGCTGACGATGCCAATACGTTGCGGGTGAGCGGGCAGGGCGCGCTTGCCGGAGGCGTCGAACAAGCCTTCGGCGCTTAACTTGTCTTTTAGCGCTTCGAAGGCCAGGCGTAGCGAGCCGTCGCCCGCTGGCTCGACGTTGTCGAGAATCAGCTGATAGTCGCCGCGGCCCTCGAACAAGGACACCCGTCCGCGCACTTTCACCGCGAGGCCGTCGCGCAATGCCTGACGCACACGCAAGGCGTTCTGTCGGAACAGCGCGCAGCGCACCTGCGCACTCTTGTCCTTCAGCGTGAAGTAGACGTGGCCGGATGCCGGCTTGGACAGGTTGGATATTTCGCCTTCTACCCACACCTGGGCGAAGACATCTTCGAGCAGCAGCCGCGCGCGACCGTTGAGCTGGCTGACGGTCAGCACTTCACGGTCGAGATTGAGGCGTTGGAAAGGATCTTTGAGCATGCCGGGATGATAAGGGAAAGTATGGTTAGGCGCTGAGGGCGAATGGCCAAACGGACAACAGGCGACGCCGCGTCGTTGACCTGCGCTGAGTAGTCATTAAGCTGCGCCGCTTTCTTCGCCTCCTTTCGAGTCAGTCATGAGTCATAGTCAAGCGATCGTCGTGCCGCGTATCTCATCCTTTCCTGGCCATGAAGCCAAGGCGCGAATGATCCTGCGTTGGCTTGCCGAGCGGCGCATCGTCGAGGCGCTGCCAACTACCTGTGGGCGCGGTGTTGGCGGCATGGCCTATGCGCTTGGATCGGGTGCGCGCAACGTTGTGCTGCACCCTGAGCGGTTGCCGTTCGCTGAGCCGATCAATGGCTTGGAGGTCGTGACCAAGCGCTGCATCTACACGCCGACCCGGGCGTTTGCCGAGGAGGCCGGATGCCCTGAATGTCGGCAAGAGATTGGTGAGGCGCTGTTCGAGAGTCTCGACGAGTGGATGCCTGCACAGACCGACACCTTCACCTGTCCGGAATGCGGGTACGAGGATGACATCAACGGCTTCCTGTTCATTCCTGCCTGCGGCTTTTCTAATCTTGGCTTCATCTTCAACGGTTGGGGCGAGGCTGTATTTGCCCAGCCCTTTCTTGACGAGTTCGCTGGACGACTGGGATTCAAGGTGGCGGTGGTGGTTGTGTAGAGGTGACCGGTCAGTCATTTGTTCGACGTAGCGAAGCGGGACGCGCGCGGCGGACCTTACAACTGCATTGAGCGTAATGGTGTGCGTGGGTATAATGCCGCGCTTCCTTTTTCCCGCCTGGGAGCCCCCGCCATGCTGCGTATCAGCCAAGAAGCCTTGACTTTCGATGATGTTCTCCTGATCCCGGGATATTCCGAGGTCCTGCCGAAGGATGTCAGCCTCAAGACCCGCCTGACCCGCGAAATCGAGCTGAACATTCCCCTTGTTTCGGCGGCAATGGACACCGTCACCGAAGCCCGTCTGGCCATCGCCATGGCGCAGGAAGGCGGCATCGGCATCATTCACAAGAACATGAATGTCGAGCAGCAGGCCGCTGAGGTGCGCAAGGTCAAGCGCCACGAAACGGCCATCGTTCACGATCCGGCGACCGTGACGCCTGAAACCAAGATCAGCGAACTGCTGCGCAAGGCGCGGGAGCTTGGTTTCTCTGGCTTCCCTGTGGTCTCGGGCAAAGAGCTGGTGGGTATCGTCACCGGGCGCGACCTGCGCTTCACACCGAACGTCGGTGATTCGGTTGCCGCGATCATGACGCCGAAGGAAAAGCTGATCACCGTTCAGGAAGGCACCGGGCTCGAGGAAATCAAAACCAAACTCTACGAGCACCGCATCGAAAAGATGCTGGTGGTCGACGGCAACTTCCACCTGCGCGGCCTGGTGACCTTCCGTGATATCGAGAAGGCCAAGACTTACCCGCTGGCCTCCAAGGATGATCAGGGCCGCCTGCGTGTCGGTGCTGCCGTTGGGACTGGCGCTGATACGGCTGAACGTGTCGAAGCGTTGGCTGCTGCCGGCGTCG
Source organism: Pseudomonas sp. NPDC077451 (assembly GCF_044543345.1). Taxonomy (NCBI): domain Bacteria; kingdom Pseudomonadati; phylum Pseudomonadota; class Gammaproteobacteria; order Pseudomonadales; family Pseudomonadaceae; genus Pseudomonas; species Pseudomonas sp. NPDC077451. The sequence goes on from NZ_JBITVX010000001.1 coordinate 161,347, forward strand.
ACGTGATCGTTGTAGACACCGCACACGGCCATTCCCGCGGCGTGCTCGACCGCGTTCGCTGGGTGAAGGATAACTTCCCGCAGGTGCAGGTCATTGGCGGCAACATCGCCACGGCCGAAGCTGCGCTGGATCTGGTCAAGGCTGGCGCTGACGCGGTCAAGGTCGGCATCGGCCCAGGTTCGATCTGCACCACGCGCATCGTCGCTGGTGTCGGTGTGCCGCAGATTTCCGCTATCGCCAACGTCTCGGCTGCCCTTGAAGGCACCGGCGTGCCGATGATCGCCGATGGCGGCATCCGCTTCTCCGGTGACCTGTCCAAGGCTATCGTCGCCGGTGCCAATGCCGTGATGATGGGCTCGATGTTCGCCGGTACCGAGGAAGCTCCGGGCGAGATCGAGTTGTTCCAGGGCCGCTCCTACAAGGCCTACCGCGGCATGGGCTCGCTGGGCGCCATGTCCCAGGCGCAGGGTTCGTCGGATCGTTACTTCCAGGACTCTTCCGCTGGCGCCGAAAAGCTGGTGCCGGAAGGCATCGAAGGGCGCGTGCCGTACAAGGGCTCGCTGGCGGCAATCATTCACCAGCTGATGGGCGGCCTGCGCGCCTCCATGGGCTATACCGGTAGCGCGACCATCGATCACATGCGCACCCACCCGCAGTTCGTGCGCATCACCGGTGCCGGCATGGCCGAGTCCCATGTGCATGATGTGCAGATCACCAAGGAAGCGCCCAACTACCGGGTTGGTTGATATTTCTGTCGCTGGAGGCTGATCGCCGAGCGGCTGGATGGGCAGTGTCTCGTTCAGCCGCTTGCGATCAGCCTTCAGCCGTTTTTCCCAGGGGAAAAAAATGGCCCATCAAGACATTCACGCTCACCGCATCCTGATTCTGGACTTCGGCTCGCAGTACACCCAGCTGATCGCCCGTCGCGTGCGCGAGCTCGGCGTCTACTGCGAATTGCATCCGTTCGACATGAGCGATGAGGACATTCGCGACTTCGCGCCGCGCGGCATCATCCTGGCTGGTGGCCCGGAGTCCGTGCACGCCGAAGGTAGCCCGCGCGCGCCGCAGGCCGTGTTCGATCTCGGCGTACCGCTGTTCGGTATCTGTTACGGCATGCAGACCATGTCGGAGCAGCTGGGCGGCAAGGTGCAGGGTTCGGATGAGCGCGAGTTCGGTTACGCGCGCGTCGATCTGGTTGGCAAGTCCAAGCTGTTCGATGGCATCGAAGACCACATGGACGACGACGGCGTGTTCGGCCTCGACGTCTGGATGAGTCACGGCGACAAGGTAACGACGCTGCCGGAAGGCTTCCACATCCTGGCCAGCACACCGAGCTGCCCGATTGCTGCCATGGGTGATGATGACCGTCGCTACTATGGCGTGCAGTTCCACCCGGAAGTGACCCATACCCGTCAGGGCGGGCGCATTCTGTCGCGTTTCCTGCTGGAAATCTGCGGCTGCGAAGCGCTGTGGACGCCGTCCAACATCGTCGATGATCTGGTCGAGCAGGTTCGCAATCAGGTCGGTTCGGCCAATGTGCTGCTGGGCCTGTCCGGCGGTGTCGATTCGTCGGTCGTTGCGGCGCTGTTGCACAAAGCCATCGGTGATCAACTGACCTGCGTGTTCGTCGACAACGGCCTGCTGCGTCTGCACGAAGGCGACCAGGTAATGGCGATGTTCGCTGAGAACATGGGTGTCAAGGTGATCCGTGCCGACGCCGAGGCACAGTTCCTCGATAACCTCGCCGGCGAAGCTGATCCGGAAAAGAAGCGCAAGATCATCGGCCGAACCTTTATCGACGTGTTCGATGCCCAGGCCAGCAAGCTCGACAACATCCAGTACCTCGCTCAGGGCACCATCTACCCGGACGTCATCGAGTCCGCTGGTGCCAAGAGCGGCAAGGCCCACGTGATCAAGTCGCACCACAACGTCGGTGGCCTGCCGGAGGAGATGAACCTCAAGTTGGTCGAGCCCCTGCGCGAGCTGTTCAAGGACGAGGTCCGCAAGATCGGCCTTGAACTCGGCCTGCCTTACGACATGGTCTATCGCCATCCCTTCCCAGGCCCGGGCCTGGGCGTGCGCATCCTCGGCGAGGTGAAGAAGGAGTACGCCGACCTGCTGCGTCGCGCGGACCACATCTTCATCCAGGAACTGCGTAACTTCGACTGGTACCACAAGACCAGCCAGGCCTTCGTGGTGTTCCAGCCGGTCAAATCCGTAGGTGTGGTGGGCGATGGTCGCCGCTACGCCTGGGTCGTTGCACTGCGTGCGGTAGAAACCATCGACTTCATGACTGCACGCTGGGCACATCTGCCGTATGAGCTGCTGGAGAAGGTCTCCAACCGCATCATCAACGAAATCGACGGTATCTCACGCGTGACGTACGACGTATCGAGCAAGCCGCCGGCGACTATTGAGTGGGAATGATCGGGTGTCTGGCGCTGGCCGACACTGATTAGCAGAAAAGCCTGAAGCCCGCGTAACTGCGGGCTTCTGATTGTTTGTCGCTAAACCACAGCGACCTCAACCCTGTTACGCCCAGCGGATTTGCTTTCGTAGAGCGCAACGTCGGCGCGTGCGATCGCATCACTGAGCAACTCGTCTGCACGATACTGGGTGATGCCGATCGACAGCGTAATGCAGACTCGTATGTCATCGCTGTAGAGTTCCAGTTCCTCGACACTCTTGCGTATACGCTCGGCGCTGTCGCCCGCATGGCTGAAATCCGTATCCGGCAGAATCGACAGAAACTCTTCGCCGCCCCAACGGCCGATGAAGTCCTGGTCACGCATTGATTGTTTGAGTAGATCGCTCACCGCTTGGAGAACGCGATCGCCCATGTCGTGACCATACTGGTCATTGACCTGCTTGAAGTGGTCAATGTCCATCAGCATCAAGGTGAGGTTGGTGGGGTGGCGCTGGTGTCGCGCCAGGACCTTTTCAGCGAGTTCAATCATGTGTCGACGATTGAATAGACCGGTCAGTGAGTCGGTGGTTGCCATTGACGCCAGCTTCCTGTGTGCCCGGGTCACCGTGGCCACATAGAACAGCGCGAGATAGCTGAACATGCAGAAGACCACGGTAAGGTTGAACACGTGCACGCCCAGCAGCGCACTGGAGGAGATGGGTTGCAGCGGTTCAATGAACCACATCAATACGTCCAGTCCGACGTAGTAGGCCCATAGCCACCCCGCGTATATCCAGGCGGTGCGCGTGGGCATGCTGACGAACAGGGCAGGAATAAACATCAGCAGAAAATAGTGGAAGCCGCTTTCCCAACCAATCAGCACCGTTCCCAGTCCGGCATGAACAAGCACTTCAATGCGTATCAGCATGACCGCGAGCTGATTTCTTCGCTGTTGGAATGCGCGATAGGCATAGATATACATCGCCACGCTGACCACGTTTATCCAGGCCAGAATCGGTGAGCCAAGAATGAGGAAGATGAATAAAAAGGCTACATCGACGCTACCCGCCAACTGACAGCAACGCATTGAAAGCTGCCAGAACTCCGGGCGGGCGTCGCGCTGGCGAAGGTGTTCCGGTTGTGTTCCTTGCATCAATGCTGTTCCTTGAAGTCCGGTTCTATCGCGTCGGCTGTTTGAGTTGACTGCCTAGGAAACACAGTAAAAGAGAAAGGGAAGAGAGCCGTTCGCAGCGCATCTGAAGCACGGTACGAGCCTGGAGGGCGGCTGTCTAGTGGCCACTGGCCCTGTGCTTGATAGCCATATGTTCCAACAGGCTTACGATCCAGTCGCAGCTGGCGCCGACAAGATGCCAATGTCGTACCTGCTTTTTTTCAGCAGTTCAGAGGGGAGTGAATCAACGCGGGACGTTCGTCCATGCTTGTTTTCGTACTCGATTGGCCGCAAAGCTCAAGCGCGCAGGGAAACCACTTATATCACTAAACAGCGGTAGCTTTTCGAAACGTTGCGCTGCGAGCTTCGAGAGCCTTAGTAACCGCTGGCGATCCTGTATTCACTCGCGTGCGAACAAGACTTTCTTGGTTCGGTCGTGTTCCAGCGAGGACGTTAGGGCGGTCGCGTCTACGTTTTCGGCACCGCTCGCGGCCGAGTTCTGCGAACCGCTCTGGTCGAAAATTGCCGTCCGCGTCGAAGGTAACCTAGCCGTACCATTCCCGGACCGCCTTGGCGAGTAGAAGCCCCGACGTGCCGGGGCTTCTACTCGCGTTCAGTCAGTGCATGACGGCCGGCGTATCGATACGGCGCCAGATCGCTTCGGAGAAGCTGTAAATGGCGAAGGCCACCAAACCAAGGCCAACCAGCGATAGCCAGAACGTGCCGAAGGGCAAGTTTTGCAGAGCGTTCAGAGCATCTTCCAGGCCCGGCGGGTTGGTTGGCTCGTAGTGGCGGCCACCTGTGAAGAGCATGCCGGCAACTACGAGAAAGGCGACGCCGCGTGCGATGAGACCTGCGCGGGAAATCGGGCGAACCCATTTCATGACGTGTTCGGATGCGTAGAAGTACTTTTCGAACTTGGCTTTCCAGCCCTTGATGATGTGGGCAATACCAACGCCCAGCGGTACTAGCGCAACCAGATAGATCAGGTAGTTCGAGTATTTCCAACCAAGCAGGCCCGACAGGAAATCGCCGCCTGACCCGCCGCTGCCGCCTGACCCGCCGATGGAGCTACCAAGCAGCCCAAGGGTGAATAGGGCAAGCAGGGTATAGGCCACGGCACTACCTACGAGACCTGCACGGATCGCTAGGCCCTTGGCATCGGTGCCATGACCTTCCGGATCGGTAATCGCCTGAGTTAAGCGCCACGCCACGTAAGCCACGAGGCCGACAACCATGATCCAGAGCAAGGTCTCCCCGAAAGGCTGCCCTAACAATTGTTGAATGGCGCCTTTGGTACCGACGGTGTTTCCGCTGCCGATGCCGGCCATAAAGGCGAATATGCCGACAATCAGATAGACAACGCCTCGTGCGGCGTAGCCGCTTCGAGCGAGCCAGGTGATGCCTCGGCTGACTTCGCCTTTGGCCTGGGCTGCAGTGGGGTGCATGGCGCCTCCTCGATATGGATGAATGTCTCCTTAAGTAGACGCGGGATTAGGCGCTAGGGTTCGCTGTTATTAGTTGAGGGGCTTGCAAGGGCATTGCTTGCATGCTGCGACAGAGCGCACGAAGCTGTAGCATGATGCAAATGCGAGCGATTCCAATCTAGTTGTTTGTGCCACTGCTCGTGCAGTTTTGATGAGAATGAAATGACTTTTACCCGAAGGAAAGTGCTGTCCGGGTTAGCTGGGCTAGCGGCGCTGGGCGTTGCCGGTGGCGGAGCACGCTATTGGCTTGGGCGTCCCGCTGATCCCGTGACACATGATTACGAGCTGATCGCAGCTCCAGCTGATATCGAGTTGATCGCCGGCACCAAGACCCCAGCATGGTGCTACGGTGGGCAGGCGCCGGGCGTCGAACTGCGCGCCAGACAGGGGGAGTGGTTGCGGGTGCGCTTCACCAATCACCTGCCGGAGCCCACCACTATCCATTGGCATGGCATCCGCCTGCCGCTGAATATGGATGGGGTTCCTTATGTTTCCCAGCTGCCTGTCTTGCCCGGCGAGTCGTTCGATTATTTGTTTCAAGTGCCGGACGCGGGTAGTTTCTGGTATCACCCACACACGTCGAGCGCCGAGCAGCTGGGGCGCGGCCTGGTAGGGCCGTTGATTGTCGAAGAGCGCGAGCCGAGCGGGTTTCGCCATGAGCGAACGCTTAGCCTTAAGAACTGGCATGTCGACAAGCAGGGACACTTCACCGATTTCAGCGTACCGCGAGAAGCTGCCCGAGGAGGAACACCTGGCGTGTTGTCGACCATCAATGGCGAGCACGCGCCGACCCTTGAACTGCCGGCGGGCCAAGTGGTGCGTTTGCGCATCATCAATCTCACCAACACTGTCACTTATCGTGTGAATCTGCCGGGCGGTAATGCGCGTATCTATGCGATCGATGGCAACCCGATCGCGCCGCGGCCGCTAGGCAAAACCTATTGGCTGGGGCCGGGCATGCGCATCGACCTGGCCTTGAAAGTGCCGCCTGCTGGCGAGCAGCTATCTTTGCGCAATGGTCCATTGCGGCTGGCGACCCTCTCTTCGATCGCCACGACAGAAGACGAGGGTAACTGGCCGGCACCGCTGCCAGCCAACCCAATCGCTGAACCGGACCTGCAGCGGGCCGAAACGCTGCGCTTCAACTTCGAGTGGGCCGGCACGTTGTCCAGCGATGCGGGGCAGGGCGACGCGTTCACGTTCTGGCAGATCAATGGTCAGGCTTGGGACATCAATGACAAGACCTGTGCGGATCGGCCCATTGCCACCTTGAAGAAAAACGGTCATTACATATTCGAGCTGCGCAACCTCAGCCAATATCAGCACCCGATTCATCTACACGGCATGACCTTCAAGGTCATCTCGTCCAACCGCAAACGAATCGATCCCTGGTATACCGACACCTACTTGCTCGGCAAGAACGAGACGGCCCGAATCGCGCTGGTGGCGGATAATCCAGGCGTCTGGATGTTCCACTGTCATGTGATCGATCACATGGAAACCGGGCTGATGGCTGCGATTGAAGTGGTTTGATGGAAGCGACAATCGGGTGGAATAGATGAGGAAGCCGATGATCATTGATCGTTCCCGCGATGATGAGTTCATGCGCGAGGCGTTGTTGCTTGCGGCCGAAGGCGCAAGACTAGGAGAGGTGCCGGTCGGTGCGGTGGTCGTACAGGATGGCAAGGTTATCGGCCGCGGTTTCAATTGTCCGATCTCCACTCACGACCCCAGTGCTCACGCTGAGATGGTCGCTATTCGCGATGCAGCGGTGAGCCTGGAAAACTATCGGTTGCCGGGCAGCACGCTGTACGTGACGCTTGAGCCTTGCAGCATGTGCGCAGGATTGATCGTCCACTCGCGTATTCAGCGGGTGGTGTATGGCGCCACGGAGCCCAAGGCTGGCGTTGCGGTCAGTCGCGGAGAATTCTTTTCGCAGCAGTTCCTCAACCACCGCGTGCTGATCGAAGGCGGGGTGAGCGCGGAGGCGTGCAGCCAAGTGCTGAGTGAATTCTTCAAGGGGCGCCGCCTCAAGACACGAGGTGGCGAGGCGGCGCAAGGATCGTTGGAGGGCTAAGGCGTAGCAGCAATCAGACGTTGCTGCTGTAGCGGCGCACGCCCGCGTCTGGCAGCTTTTCGTGGGCGGCAACGCTGCCCTGCGCGGGAAACACCACCAAATGGTCGGCAGCAATGGCAATACCGACTTCCTGGCCTGTCGGGTAGTCCGCGTGGCTGGGAAATATCCCCTCCAGCTGATTACCGGTAGGCAGCTGCAGGCGATACAGCGTCGAGGCGCCAAGAAATGTCTTGCCGACAATGAGCGCCTTGAGTCTGCTTTCCGGCGAATAGACGATGTCATCCGGACGCAGCAGGACGTCCACCGAGCTGCCAGCCGGCATGGTGTAGGCGCGGTTGCCGCGAATGACGCCCAGTTCGGTCTGGACTGTCTCCGGGTCAATCAGCTGGCCGCGGATGAAATACCCCTGGCCTATGAAACTCGCCACGAAGGGTGTAAGCGGCTCATGGTAGAGGTTGAACGGCGTGTCCCACTGTTCCAGCCGACCATCCTTGAACACACCGACCTGATCGCTGACAGCGAAGGCTTCTTCCTGATCGTGGGTGACGAGAATGGCGCTGGTGCCACGCGCCTTGAGAATTTCGCGAACCTCGTGGCTCAGACGTCGGCGCAGATCGCCATCGAGGTTGGAGAAGGGCTCGTCTAGTAATAGCAGTTCCGGCTCGGGCGCAAGGGCTCGGGCGAGCGCAACACGTTGTTGCTGGCCGCCGGAAAGCTCGTGCGGATAGCGCTTGCCGAGCGGCGACAGGTGCACCAGGTCAAGCATTTCTCGCACGATGCGTTGCGATTGCGGATGCTTGCGGATGCCGAAGCCAATGTTTTCCGTCACGGTCAGATGCGGGAACAGAGCATAGTCCTGAAACACCATGCCGACCCTGCGCTTCTCGGGCGCCAGGGTGAAACCACGGCGCGAAAGCACAGCGTCGCCGAGCTGGATCTCGCCTTCGTTGACGTGCTCGAACCCGGCGATAGCCCGCAATGTAGTGGTTTTACCGCAACCGGATGGCCCCAGGAGACAGCCGATATCGCCGCGATTCAGGTGCAGATTGAGACTCTGCACGATGCTCTGACCGCCATAGCCGCAGTCGAGGTTGCGCAGATGCAGCAGCGGTTCATGGCTCATGCGTGGTGGTATGCCGGCTCGACCAGAAACTCAAGCAGGGCTTTTTGTACATGCAGACGGTTTTCGGCCTGTTGCCAAGCGACTGCTCGCTTGTCGTCGAGCAGGTCGTGGCTGATCTCCTCGCCGCGATGCGCCGGCAGGCAATGCATGAACAGGACGTCTTCGGCTGCCGCGTCGAGCAAGGCGCGGTCGACTTGATAGGGGCGGAAGGTGGCAATGCGAGCGGCGACTTCGTCCTCCTGGCCCATGGAGGCCCAGACGTCTGTGCTGACCAGGTGTGCGCCAGCTACCGCTTCGCGTGGGTCACGGAATACCTGTACCCGGTCTCCGGCCTGCGTGAGCAGCTCACTCTTGGGCTCGTAGCCCGCCGGGCAAGCGATACGCAGCTGGAAATCGAACTGAAGCGCGGCCTCCATATAGGAGTTGCACATGTTGTTGCCATCCCCGACCCACGCGACGGTCTTGCCCGCGATGCTGCCGCGCAGCTCATGAAAAGTCTGCATGTCGGCCATCAGCTGGCAGGGGTGTAGATCGTCTGAAAGGCCGTTGATCACTGGCACCGAGGAGTTCGCTGCAAACTCGGTCAGCGTCGAATGAGCGAAAGTGCGGATCATGATGGCGTCGAGCATGCTCGACATAACGATGGCTGAGTCGCTGATCGGTTCGCCGCGGCCCAATTGCGTGTCGCGCGGCGAGAGAAACACGGCTTGGCCGCCGAGCTGAATCATCCCTGCTTCGAAAGACAGTCTCGTGCGGGTCGAGGCTTTTTCGAAAATCATGCCCAGGACGCGGTTTTTCAGCGGCTCGAACAGAATGCCGCGCTCGCGCAGATCCTTCAGCTCGATGCCGCGACGGACCAGGCCTAACAGCTCCTGGGGCGTGCAATCCATCAGTGAGAGAAAATGCCTTGCGCTCATATCAACTACCTTTCATTGCCGCAGTCGAGGCCGGAGATTTCGACGAAAAAGAAGGGCCTACGACAGGGGTCGCATAGATGGCGACGAAACGGGAAAGGCGCGATCTTATCCAGAAAGTCTCAGCCGGCGCAAATCGGCCTCAGCGCGCCAGATTCCTGCGCTGCAGGCGAGCCGTGCCGGATGCGAGCTGATAAAAGCCGAGCACGTGACTCGGCTTTTAGCCTGCTGTTCTGTACAATGCGCGGCAACCGAGACTAGCCGAGGTGCCCCATGGATATCATCGAAACCATCAAAGAGCAGATCGAAAAGAACCCGGTGCTGCTTTATATGAAAGGCTCGCCCAACGCCCCGCAGTGTGGCTTTTCTGCCCGTGCGACCCAGGCTGTGATGGGCTGTGGCGAGAAGTTCGCCTACGTCGACATCCTGCAAAATCCTGAAATCCGCACCAATCTGCCGAAGTATGCCAACTGGCCGACCTTCCCCCAGCTGTGGGTGGATGGCGAGTTGGTCGGTGGCAGCGACATCATCCTGGAAATGTTCGAAAAGGGTGAGCTGCAACCGCTGATCAAGCAAGCCGTTGAGAAAGCTGGCGCCTGATCGCGACTCCAAAAAAGAACCCGCCTGGCCGCGGGTTTTTTTTCGTCTGCATTTCGGCTCGCTCAGGTCAAAAAGCGGCTCGTGTTTACGATGAACTGCTAGGCAATAACGAAGAAACGGGAGCCGAGGCTCCCGTTTCATTACAGCTCGGATGCTTTACTCGTCCATCTGCGACTGCAGATAGTTCTCCATGCCGACCTTGCCGATCAGGCTCAGCTGGGTTTCCAGCCAGTCGATATGTTCTTCTTCGGACTCCAAGATGTCTTCGAGCAATTCGCGGGTGCCGTAGTCACCGACGCTCTCACAGTAGGCGATCGCGACCTTGAGATCCTGGATGCCACCCTGCTCGAGCTTGAGGTCACATTCGAGCATTTCGCGAGTGTTTTCACCGATCAGCAATTTGCCGAGGTCCTGCAGGTTAGGCAGGCCTTCGAGGAACAGGATTCGCTTGATCAGCTTGTCTGCATGCTTCATCTCGTCGATGGATTCTTTGTACTCATGCTTGCCAAGCTTGCCGAGGCCCCAATCCTCATACATGCGCGCGTGCAGGAAATACTGGTTGATCGCGACCAGTTCGTTGCCAAGAATCTTGTTGAGATGCTGAATAACTAGCTTGTCGCCTTTCATGTCCGTGCCCTGCGTCGAATCGGATTCGTAATGGGCGCAGTCTGGCCACGAAGATGGGCTCTGTCAAACCTAAGTCATTGAATTAAAAAGGGTAAACCGGAATAAGAATAAGTCTGTTCCGCGACTTGCAGGCAACGTGTTGATTTGCGGGCAGAAAAAAGCCGGGCATGCGCCCGGCTCCGGAAAATCGACAGGGTTTCAGGCGGGCGCAAAACCTGCAGGGTAAGCAAGAGATGTGCTGGCACTCTGTATATCGCTCAGGGTTTCGCGAACAACCTGCTTGGCGACGCACGCGCATTTACCGCATTGGGTAGCCACGCCGGTAGCGTCTCGCACTTCACGATAGCTGCAGCATCCTTCGTAGATGGCTTCACGGATCTGGCCGTCGGTAACGCCCTGGCAAAGACACACGTACATATGAACTACCCGTTGGGTCTGCGAATAGGTGGATGCTAAATATAATGAGAACGATTGTCAAAGAACGCTCGTCGGATTTTGCCTTCTCCGGGCGGCGCAGGAACCCACGCTACGGTCGCCTCTGAGGCTGTGCCAATAGGCTAAACTGCGGCTCCTTTTGCCGCCTGGAGCTGTCATGGCCCTGCAAGCCACACCTTATAAGGTAGAGATCAATCTCACCGATCTTGACCGCCACGTGTATCAGGATCTGCGCTTCACTGTTGCTCGGCATCCCTCGGAAACCGAGGAGCGGCTGGTGGCACGGCTGATCGCCTACGTGCTTTGGTATGACGAAAAGCTCGCGTTCGGTCGGGGGCTGTCGGATGTCGATGAGCCGGCGCTCTGGGAGAAGAGCCTCGATGACCGCGTGCTGCACTGGATTGAGGTCGGCCAGCCGGATGCCGAGCGGATCACCTGGTGCTCGCGGCGCGCCGAACGTTTCAGCCTGGTGGCCTACGGCAATCTGCGGGTATGGCAGACCAAGGTGCTCGACAGCGTGCGCAGCCTGAAAAAGATCAACGTGGTAGCCGTGGGGCAAGAAGCGCTGGAAGCCGTCGCGCGCGATCTGCCCAGGTCGGTCAGCTGGAGCGTGATGGTCAGCGAAGGCGCGCTGTTCATCACCGACGAGCGTGGCCAGCACGAAGTGCCGCTGGACTGGCTGATCGGCGAGCGCGGCTGAGCTTTCAGCAACTGACCAGGCTTGCCTCTAGGCCGAGCCAGGTGCGCCTGCCTGCTCGGACACTTGCAGGCTGGTCAGCTGTGCATGGTTTCGCGCCGCTGACGCCGTTAGTGCCACTGGGCGAGCAACAGCCGTTGCTCGCGTTGCGCGGCTTGCAGTGCCACCGGTTTCAATTGCACCTCGGTGCCTGGCAGGCACTGCGCCAGGCGTGCGACCGCAAGTGGCGTCAGCGCTCCCAGTCTCGGGTAGCCGCCAATCGTCTGCCGGTCGTTGAGCAATACGATGGGCTGGCCATCTGGCGGGACCTGGATGGCGCCCAGCGGTACGCCTTCTGAAATCATCGTTTGCCGTGAACAGCGCAGCATTGGCCCTAGCAGACGAATGCCCATGCGGTCGGCACGCTGATCCACTGTCCACGAACAGTTGAACGCGTCGAACAGGCTCTGGCCGCTGAAGTCTCCGATCTGCGCCCCTAGCACGACATGCAGCGGAGCGCCGGTAAACAGCGCTGGGGTCTGTTCAGGTCTCAATTCGCGCTTGCTAGCTGGGGCGCCATTCCAGGCCAGAAGGTCGCCTGTAACCAGTGGCTGGCCATTGCCGTGCAAACCACCGAGTCCCTCTCTGCGTACCGTGGCGCAGCTGCCCAGAAGTTGCGGCGCCGTGAATCCGCCGGGGGCTGCGAGATAGGCGCGCACGCCCAGTTGCGGCGTGCCGAAACGCAGGCGCTGGCCCTTGCGGATGTTGAAGCTGCGTCCTGGCGTGATGGGTTGGTCTTCCAGCGTTGCGGCAAGGTCGGCGCCGCACAGGGCCAGGTAGCCGTCCGCTTCGGCAAGCAGAACAAGATTGCCCAGCGTGATTTCCACTGTCGCGGCCTGAAGCGGATTACCCAGCAGCCAGTTGGCCGATGCTTGCGACACCCAGTCGGCAGCGCCGCCCTGGGTGACGCCCAGATGACGGACGCCGAATCGACCGCCGTCCTGCAGACTGGCCAGCGCGCCGCTGCGCTCGATCAACAGGCTCATGGCGCTTCCTCGTAGGGCGTGTCGTCCCCGCCGAGCCGCAGGAATTCGACGCGATCAACGGGCTGGAAACAGACCCGGTCACCGGGTTGCCAGATGCTGTAGCCGTCCAACTGCCGGTCAAACAGGCGAGTCGGGCTGCGTCCGATGAGGTTCCAGCCTCCTGGCGATACCAGAGGGTAAATGGCCGTCTGGCGATCGGCGATCCCCAGGCTGCCGGCTGGCACTCGTTTACGCGGCGTTTGCAGGCGCGGGCTGGCGAGGCATTCTTCAACCAGCCCCATGAAGGCGAAACCCGGCGCAAAGCCCAGCGCAAAGACTTGATAAATGCGCGCGCTATGCCTTTCGATCACGCCTGCCGTGCCGAGCCCGCTGCGTCGGCCCAATGCCTCCAGTTCAGGTCCGACGCTTGGGTCGTACCACACCGGAATATTCAGTTCACGTGACTGTCCGTCTGTGTCCGGCTGCAGGTCATGCAGCGCTTCAGTCACTCGCTGATGCGCCTGATCGTCAACCAGCTGGCTCAGGTCGTAATGCACCAGCAAGGTTGTATAGGAGGGGACGAGATCTAGCAGCGCCCCACCGAACACCTCGCGTAGCCGCCGGGCCGCAGCGAGTAGCCACGGCATGTGGGTTTCGTCGATCTCGTCGAACAGGCGCAGCATCAGACAATCGATGCCGACCACTTCGATTCGTGGCTTCATCCTGCCAGGCTCTGGAGTGTCTGGCGTATCCGCTGGACTGCGGCGACGGAGCCGGCGTTGTCTCCATGTACGCAGAGACTGTCGGCGCGCAGCACCAGCGCGCTGCCGTCGCTGGCAATAAGGGCTTCGCCTTTAGCCAGGCGCAAGGCTTGGGAAGCGACTATATCGGCTTCGTGATGAACGGCGCCGGGCTGACTGCGAGAGACCAGCATGCCGTCCGGGTCGTAGGCGCGGTCGGCGAACACTTCGAACCACAGGGTCACACCAAGCTCGTCGGCCAGCATCTGGGCAGTGCGGTTGTCTCGAGTGGACATCAGCATCAAGGGCAGCGCCGGCGAGTAAGCGATGACGGCTTTCATCACCGCGCGGAGCAATTCGGGCTTGCGCATCATGTCGGTGTAGAGCGCGCCGTGCGGTTTGACGTAGCGAACCTGAGTGCCTTCGGCGCGGCAGATGCCGTCCAGTGCGCCGATTTGATAGAGCAGCATGTTCTCCACTTCATCCGGGCTGCAGGCCATGGAGCGCCGACCAAAGCCGACCAGATCGGGGTAGGCGGGGTGCGCGCCAATCTTGACCTCATGTTGCGTTGCCAGGGCGACGGTGCGGCGCATGATCTGCGGATCCGAGGCGTGAAAGCCGCAGGCGATGTTGGCGCAATCGATGAAGGGCATGACCTCGGCGTCCAAGCCCATCGTCCAGGCCCCGAAACTCTCGCCGATATCGCAATTGAGTAGCAGGCGCTTCATGACGGTCTCCGGGGTAATGGCGGGTTTCGTATTGGCCTAGTGCGGTCGGCACGATGATAAAGCATTGATCTGCGATTGCTGATCATTGGGCACACGTCGCCGGGCGGCCCGGCAACATTTCATTCCTGTATGCTTGCGGCCGGTCCAAGCGGCGCAGGTCGCGTCAGCGCTTCCCGCTGCGACTGTCTGGCCATTTGCGCCAATAGCGACCCTGCCAGTCGCGTCTGCCACGTCCTGCGTTTGGCTGCCCGGCCCCGCTCGCTACATCAATGTCACTCACTTCAGTTGCACCGGATAATCAACAGATGCGCATCGAACCCCGCCCGCTTCCCGAACAGCTCCCCGACCTGGGCGACCTGCCGCCGCTGCTGACGCGTCTCTACGCAGCTCGTGGTGTGCAGTCGATCAGCGAGCTGGACAAGGGCCTGGCGCGGTTGATCCCCTATGGCCAGCTCAAGGGCATCGATGCCGCCGTGGTATTGCTGGTCGAGGCGCTGGAAGCTCGCCAGCGCATCCTCTTCGTCGGCGACTTCGATGCCGATGGAGCCACCGCCAGTACCGTCGGCGTGCTGGGGCTGCGCCGATTGGGCGCGGCACATGTGGACTATCTGGTGCCCAATCGCTTCGAGTATGGCTACGGCCTGACGCCGGAGATCGTTGCCGTGGCGCTCGAGCGTCGGCCTGATCTGCTGGTGACCGTGGACAACGGCATTTCCAGCGTGGACGGCGTCGCGGCGGCCAAAGCGGCGGGGCTCAAGGTGCTGGTGACCGACCATCACCTGCCGGGCGCAGAACTGCCGGCGGCCGATGCCATCGTCAATCCCAATCAGCCGGAATGTGCCTTCCCGAGCAAGTGCATCGCCGGGGTCGGGGTGATTTTTTATGTGCTGCTGGCCTTGCGCGCCGCGCTACGTGAAAACGGCTGGTTTACCCGCAATGGCTGGGCCGAGCCGAACCTGGCCGAGCTGCTGGACTTGGTTGCGCTCGGCAGCGTTGCCGATGTGGTACCGCTGGACGCGAACAATCGAATCCTCGTTCATCAAGGTTTGGCTCGAATCCGTGCTGGTCGTGCGCGGCCCGGGTTAAGGGCAATTCTGGAGGTCGCCGGGCGCGATCACAGCCGCATCACCTCGACCGATCTTGGCTTCATCCTTGGCCCGCGATTGAACGCGGCGGGGCGGCTGGACGACATGGCGCTGGGTATCGAATGCCTGCTTTGTGAAGACGAAACGCTGGCGCGCGACATGGCCGTTCAGCTCGATCAGCTCAACCAGGACCGAAAGGGCATCGAGCAGGGCATGCAGCGCGAGGCGCTGGCGCAGTTGAAGGATTTGCCGCTCGAAGACATGCCATTCGGCCTCTGCCTGTTCGAACCGGACTGGCACCAAGGCGTAATCGGCATCCTCGCTTCACGGCTCAAGGAACGCTATCACCGTCCGACCATCGCCTTTGCTGACGCTGGGGAGGGCGTGCTGAAAGGCTCCGCGCGTTCGGTGCCGGGCTTTCATATCCGTGATGCACTGGATGCTGTCGCGGCGCGCCATCCCGGCCTGATCAGCAAGTTCGGCGGCCACGCGATGGCGGCTGGTCTGTCGTTGCCGGAAGCGAATTTCGGCGCGTTCTCGGCGGCCTTTGACGCTGAGGTGCGGCGTCAGCTGTGCGAAGACGACCTCACCGGGCGGCTGTTAACTGATGGGCAGCTGAGCATTGAGGAGTTCCATCTGGAACTGGCCAAGGCGTTGCGCAATGCCGGGCCCTGGGGACAGCACTTTCCCGAGCCGGTGTTTCACGGCGTGTTCCAGCTGGTGCAGCAGCGACTGGTCGGCGAGAAGCACCTGAAAATGGTGCTCAAGAGCGAATGCGGCTCGCTGACCCTCGATGGCATCGCCTTCAACATCGATCGCGAGCTGTGGCCCAACCCGACCGTGCGCTGGGCCGATCTGGCCTACAAGTTGGACGTGAACGAGTTTCGCGGTCGGGAAAGCGTGCAGCTACTGGTGGCGCATATAGCGGCGCGCTGACCGATCGAATCTGCCCGCTGGGGATGTAAGGGCTAAAGAGCTTTAGGTGAGTTTCTGCTGCATGGAGGCCTTGATCGCGAGCAAGCTCGCTCCTACAAGTAGCGGATCGCTCCACATCGATGCTGCCAGCTTGTCGGTGGCTCGGTGTTGGGATGTCTCCGGCAGAAAGGCTGCTCTCGCTCCAAGGGTAACGGGCAGCTGACGAAGATCGGTTATCTGAATCGCCCCATATATGCCACGACGTGCATGATTGGCGCCGGCCTGGCTCCGGCCTAGAGTGATTGGATTACAAGAACAATCCTCCGGAGCCTGCGATGAGCGAAACGACCCAGCACCACCGTGCTTGCCACCTGTGCGAGGCTATCTGTGGCCTGACCATCGAAACCCGCGATGAGCAGATCGTCTCCATCAAGGGCGACGCTCAGGACAGCTTCAGTCGCGGCCACATCTGCCCCAAGGCCGTCGCGTTGCAGGACATCCAGAACGATCCGGACCGCCTGCGCCATCCGATGCGTCGTGTCGGCAACGAGTGGCAGGCGATCGAGTGGGACGAGGCGTTTGCGCTGGTCGCCGAGCGCCTGGCTGAGATCCGCGAGCGGCATGGCAATAACGCCGTGGCGGTCTACCAGGGCAACCCCAGCGTGCACAACTACGGGCTGATGACCCACAGCAACTATTTTCTCGGTCAGCTGAAAACCCGCAATCGCTTCTCCGCCACCTCGGTCGATCAGCTGCCCCACCACCTGACCAGCCTGATGATGTACGGCCACGGCCTGCTAATCCCGATTCCAGACATCGACCATACCGATTTCATGCTGATCCTTGGCGGCAATCCGCTGGCCTCCAATGGCAGCATCATGACCGTCCCAGACGTGGAAAAGCGCCTCAAGGCCGTGCAGGCGCGCGGCGGCAAGCTGGTGGTAGTCGATCCGCGCCGTAGTGAAACCGCCGCTATTGCCGATCAGCATGTGTTCGTACGCCCGGGTGAAGATGCGGCGTTGCTGTTCGGCTTGCTCAATACGTTATTCGATGAAGGCCTGACACGTGCCAGCCATCTTCCGGTAGAGGGGCTGGATGAACTCCGAGCCGCGGTTGCGCCGTTCACTGCGGAAGCGATGGGGCCGCGCTGCGGCGTGCCGGCAGGGCAGATTCGACAACTGGCGCGGGCCTTCGCTGCCGCAGACAAAGCGGTCTGCTACGGGCGGATGGGCGTCTCGACACAGGCGTTCGGGACGCTGTGTCAGTGGCTCGTGCAGTCGATCAACCTGGTGACAGGCAACCTGGATCGTGTGGGCGGCGCGCTTTGCACGGAGCCGGCGGTGGACCTGGTCGCGAACACCTCAGGTGGGCACTTCAACCGCTGGCAGAGCCGCGTATCGGGCCTGCCGGAATACGGTGGCGAGTTGCCGGTTTCAGCGTTGGCCGAAGAAATGCTCACCGAAGGGGAAGGACAGATTCGGGCGCTGGTCACCGTTGCCGGCAATCCGGTACTTTCCACGCCGAACGGGCGAAAAATGGAACAGGCGCTGGACGGATTGGAGTTCATGCTCAGCGTCGATTTTTACATCAACGAAACCACTCGATACGCCGACCTGATCCTGCCGCCGACAGCGCCGCTGGAGCATGATCACTACGACACTACCTTCAACGTCTTCGCCGTGCGCAACGTGACCCGCTTCAATAAGCCGGTCCTCCGCAAGCCGGCGGGTGCGCTGCATGACTGGGAAATCTTCGTCGGTCTGGCCAGGGCCTTCGCAGCGCGTGTCGACGCTGAGCTCAAACCCACCATGGCGCCAGAAAAAATGATTGACCGTGGCTTGCGCGCCGGTCCGTATGGCGAAAAAAGCGAGCTCAACTTGACCCTCTCCAAGCTGCGCGACTATCCGCACGGGCTCGATCTCGGTGCGCTGAAGTCGAATCTGGCCAGCCGCTTGAAAACCGAGGGGCAGCGGGTCCAGGCGGCGCCATCGCTGTTCCTCGGTGACCTCCAGCGTTTCGCTGCCGCGACCAGTGTGCCTGCCGGTCAGCTGGTGCTGATTGGACGCCGTCACGTGCGCAGCAATAACTCCTGGATGCACAACTATCATCGTCTGGTGAAGGGTAAGCCGCGCCATCAGCTGCTGATGAATCCGGCAGATTTGAGCCGGCTGGGACTGCTTGATGGTCAGCGCGTGCGGGTGCGCTCGCGGGTTGGCATGATCGAAGTTGAAGTCGCCACTAGCGACGAGATGATGCCCGGTGTGGTCAGCCTGCCGCATGGCTGGGGCCATGGTCGTCCCGGCGTCCAGCTAGAGATCGCCAATCGTCAGCCGGGCGCCAGTGCCAACGACCTTACCGATGAGCGCCAGCTCGATGCTTTGTCTGGAAACGCAGCGCTCAATGGCGTGCCGGTTGAGGTTGAGGCGGCGTAACTGAAGGCGTTGGTTGATCGGTGCGGGCAAGCTGATCTTCTGATGCTCTAACTCTTTCTAGACGGCTGTGGAGCCCGAAGCCCGCGGCATTAGCCAACGTTGCGCGCGGCGCCGCCCGGATGCATCTTCACGTTGTGCAGGCGTTGCGCCGCACCGGTGAAGGGATTTTGCTCGCGCACAGCTTGCAACACCCCGTCACCGATTCTTCGGCAAACACAGTCCAAGCCGAGCAAAGTCACCGAAACAGTCTGTACTGAAGGATGTCCAAAACGCATCCCATGCAGTCGAGGTTTCCATGACACAGCTCTTCCAGCCGCTCACCCTGCGCCAGCTGACCCTGCCCAATCGTATTGCCGTATCGCCCATGTGCCAGTACTCGGCTAAGGCTGGCATGGCCAACGATTGGCATCTGGTGCACCTGGGCAGTCGTGCGGTGGGTGGCGCGGGGCTGGTGATTATCGAGGCGACTGCAGTTACAGCCAATGGGCGGATTTCGCCTGAGGATCTGGGCATATGGTCGGATGAGCACATCGAGCCGCTGCGGCGCATTACGCGCTTCATCGAGGCTCAGGGGTCGGTCGCGGGCATCCAGCTGGCGCATGCCGGCCGCAAGGCCAGCACCTGGCAGCCGTGGCTCGGACGCCACGGTAGCGTTCCCATCGCCGCTGGAGGCTGGACACCGGTGGGGCCGTCGACCATTGCCTTCGACCCGGAGCATGCGGTGCCCACTGCGCTCGATGACGCAGGGATCGCAGACGTCATCCAGGCATTCGTTCGTGCCGCCGAGCGTTCCCTGGCGGCGGGCTTCAAGATCGCAGAGATACACGCCGCCCACGGCTACTTGCTGCATCAGTTTCTCTCACCGCTTTCCAACCAGCGTCAGGATGGCTATGGCGGTTCGTTTGAAAACCGCATTCGGCTGCTACTGGAGGTTACCCAGGCGGTGCGCACCGTATGGCCGGAGGAGCTGCCGCTATTCGTTCGCCTGTCGGCAACCGACTGGGTTCAGGACGGATGGAATTCGGAAGAAACCGTCGAACTGGCGCGTCGGCTGAAGACGCTGGGCGTCGACTTGATCGACGTATCGTCCGGCGGTACAGCGGTCAACGCCGAGATTCCCGTTGGGCCGGGTTATCAAACCCAGTTTGCCGAGCAGGTCCGCCGCGAAGCGGGTATCGCCACTGGCACGGTCGGCATGATCACCGAGGCGGTCCAGGCCGAACACATTTTGCGCACCGGTCAGGCGGACCTGATCCTGCTCGCCCGCGAGCTGCTGCGCGACCCTTACTGGCCGCTGCACGCGGCCGAAGATCTGCGTGATAACTCGGTGCCCTGGCCTGCCCAATATGTACGTGCAGCCCATCGTAATACGCCGATCCGGCAGGTCCCCGATTCGCTCGACTAACCCCTCCATTCGTAAGCAGGAAATACCATGAAAGCCTCCGGTTTGCTCGATCAGCTGCTCAAGTCTGGGCAGGACCTTCTACAAAAACAGCAGAACTCCGTTACGCCTCCAGGCGCTCCGAAGGGCAGCAGCAGCGGCTCGCTCGGTGACATGCTTTCCGGCGCAGTCGGACCACTCGGCAGCTTGCTCGGAGGTGCGGGCGGCGGTGGGAAAGGCGCGCTGGCAACCGGCGCGCTTGGCATGTTGCTCGGTAGCCGGCGAGGGCGTCGCATGGGTGGCAAGGCCGTCACCTATGGCGGCCTGGCCGCGCTCGGCATGCTGGCCTACAAAGCCTACGGCAACTGGCAGGCACAACAGGCGCAGCAGGGTGGGGCCGGGGTGAATCAGCCGAACCCCGTTCAGACCGAGCCAAAGACAGTCGACCGGCTGCCACCCGAGCAAGTGGAAGAGCACAGCCGGGGCATCCTCAAGGCGCTGGTCGCCGCGGCCAAAGCCGACGGGCACGTCGACGAGCAGGAGCGCAAGATGATCGAGGCTGAACTGGCCCAGCTCACTGATGACCCAGCTTTGCAGCATTGGCTTGAAGCCGAGCTGAACAAACCACTCGATCCGGTAGACGTCGCCGCGGCTGCTACCACGCCCGAAATGGCGTCGGAGATGTATATCGCCAGCGTGCTGATGGTGGACGAAGAGCAGTTCATGGAGCGTGCCTACCTGGACGAACTGGCCCGCCAGTTGAAACTCGATGCGGGGCTGAAGGCCGAGCTGGAAAGCCAAGTGCGCGGCGTCTCCGCCTGACCGCATGCGGGGCGGTCACTGGGCCGCCTCCGTTCGTTCCTAAAAACTAAGTCCGCTTGACTTTTGCCGCTCCGGCGGTCCCGTGTGGGCTGTCAGCGACGGCCTGCTGCGCTATAATCGCCGGCTTTTCGCACCGTCCGATTGAGAGCTGCCGACCTATGGAAATCAACCCGATCCTCAACAGCATCAAGGACCTGTCCGAGCGCACCCAGTCAATTCGGGGGTATCTTTGACTACGATCAGAAGCATGATCGTCTCGTCGAAGTAAACCGCGAACTCGAAGACCCGAACGTCTGGAACAAACCTGAGTACGCCCAGAATCTGGGCCGCGAGCGCGCCACCCTGGCGCAGATCGTCGAGACCATCGACGACCTCGAGGGCGGCCTGGCCGATTCCCGCGACCTGCTCGACATGGCTGTCGAAGAAGACGACCAGAGCGCCGTAGACGATGTCGCCGCCGAACTCGACCGCCTGCGCGGCATCCTCGAAGGGCTGGAATTCCGTCGCATGTTCAGCGGCGAAATGGACCCCAACAACGCCTACCTCGACATCCAAGCCGGTTCCGGCGGCACCGAAGCCCAGGACTGGGCCAACATCCTGCTGCGCATGTACCTGCGCTGGGCCGACAAACGCGGTTTCAGCGCCGAGATCGTCGAGCTGTCCGAGGGCGAAGTCGCCGGTATCAAGGGCGCCACCGTACACATCAAAGGCGAATACGCCTTTGGTTGGTTGCGCACCGAGATCGGCGTGCACCGCCTGGTGCGCAAGAGCCCGTTCGACTCTGGCGCCCGCCGCCACACCTCATTCTCGGCAGTGTTCGTCTCGCCCGAGATCGACGACAGGGTCGAGATCGACATCAATCCGGCCGACCTGCGCATCGACACATACCGCTCTTCCGGTGCCGGTGGTCAGCACGTCAACACCACCGACTCGGCGGTACGTATTACCCACGTACCAACCAACACGGTGGTGGCCTGCCAGAACGAGCGTTCCCAGCACGCCAACAAGGACACCGCCATGAAAATGCTGCGGGCCCGGTTGTACGAGCAGGAAATGCAGAAGCGCAACGCGGCCTCCCAGGCGCTGGAAGACACCAAATCCGATATCGGCTGGGGTCATCAGATTCGCTCCTATGTGCTCGACGACTCGCGCATCAAGGATTTGCGTACCGGCGTGGAACGTAGCGACTGCCAGAAGGTGCTGGACGGCGACATCGACCAATACCTCGAAGCCAGTCTGAAGCAGGGGCTGTAAGCTACTGCGCTTGGCCAGCGTCGGTGGGCTGAAGCGGAACGTCGCCCGGCCC
The DNA here is from genome assembly GCF_044543345.1 of Pseudomonas sp. NPDC077451. NCBI lineage: Bacteria > Pseudomonadati > Pseudomonadota > Gammaproteobacteria > Pseudomonadales > Pseudomonadaceae > Pseudomonas > Pseudomonas sp. NPDC077451. The sequence goes on from NZ_JBITVX010000001.1 coordinate 183,298, forward strand.
ACCCAACTCGAGTTCCAAGCGTCCAGATGTAGGGTGGGCTTCAGCCCACCAAAATAGGTGGCAGGCAGGTGATGGAATGAAGCGAAACGCCTTCCAACACACCCTCCCCGGGATTCATTCATTCGATCCAGGCATTTTTAAACCATGAGCGAACAACCGCTGAACCAGCACGCCATCCACGAGGAAGAAAACAGCCTGATCCTTCAGCGCAAGGAAAAACTGGCTGCCGAACGCGCCAAGGGCGACGTTTTCCCCAACGACTTCCGTCGCGACAGCTATTGCAACGACCTGCAGCAGAAGTACGTCGACAAGACCAAGGAAGAGCTGGCTGAAGCGGCGATCCCGGTAAAGGTTGCCGGGCGCATCATGCTCAACCGGGGCGCCTTTATGGTCCTGCAGGACATGACCGGGCGCATCCAGGTCTACGTCAATCGCAAGACCCTGCCAGCCGAGACGCTGGAAGCGATCAAGCATTGGGACCTGGGCGACATCATTGCCGCCGAAGGCACCCTGGCGCGTTCCGGCAAGGGCGATCTTTATGTCGAGATGACAAACGTTCGCCTGCTGACCAAATCGCTACGCCCGCTGCCGGACAAGCACCACGGCCTGACCGACACCGAGCAGCGCTATCGCCAGCGCTACGTCGACCTGATCGTCAACGAAGAAACCCGCCACACCTTTCGCGTGCGTTCGCAGGTGATCGGTCATATTCGCAAGTTCCTCAACGAACGCGACTTTCTCGAAGTCGAAACGCCGATGCTGCAGACCATTCCCGGCGGCGCCGCGGCCAAGCCGTTCGAAACTCACCACAATGCGCTGGACCTGCCGATGTTCCTGCGTATCGCGCCGGAGTTGTACCTCAAGCGCCTGGTGGTCGGTGGCTTCGAGCGTGTCTTCGAGATCAACCGCAACTTCCGTAATGAAGGCGTTTCGACCCGGCATAACCCCGAGTTCACCATGCTCGAGTTCTACCAGGCCTACGCCGACTACGAAGACAACATGGACCTCACCGAAGAGCTGTTCCGCGAGCTGGCGCAGCTGGTCCTGGGCAGTACCGATGTGCCGTACGGCGACAAGCTGTTCCACTTCGGCGAGCCCTTCGCCCGGCTCTCGGTGTTCGATGCGATTCTGAAGTACAACCCCGAAATCAGCGCTGCCGACCTGCAGGACATCGACACCGCCCGCGCCATCGCCAAGAAGGCCGGTGCCAAGGTGCTCGGCTTCGAAGGGCTGGGCAAGCTGCAGGTGATGATTTTCGAGGAGTTGGTCGAGCACAAGCTGGAGCAGCCGACCTTCATCACCCGTTACCCGTTCGAAGTCTCGCCGCTGGCGCGTCGCAGCAACGACGACCCAAGCGTCACCGACCGCTTCGAGCTGTTCATCGGCGGCCGTGAAATTGCCAACGCTTATTCCGAGTTGAACGATGCCGAAGACCAGGCCGAGCGCTTCCACGCGCAGGTCCGCGACAAGGACGCTGGCGACGACGAGGCCATGCATTTCGATGCTGACTTCGTCCGTGCGCTGGAATACGGCATGCCGCCGACCGCGGGCGAGGGCATCGGCATCGACCGACTGGTGATGCTGCTGACCAACTCGCCGTCGATCCGCGACGTGATCCTGTTCCCGCACATGCGTCCTGAAGTCTGACCATGGCGAGCAGCCGCTCGGATGTTCGGCCGAGCGGCCGTCTTACCCACGCTGTGGTTTGAGCTCGCGGCGCGGGGTGCAGGGTGACTCCGCCAAGGCCATGCTCAGGCCTAAGCGGCATCGCTGGGGTTACCCAGGTGGCCCTCTTCGGCCGGGTTCAGATCGGTCGATGTCCGCCGACACACTTCCATACGCCTAGCGGGCCGTTCGCGAACCGGACACGGATTGCCATGGTCCGCTGGTGTATAACCTGAAGGCGACGGCTCATCACTGACGAGGTACGGATGAATACCCGCAACAACCTGGATGAATACCAACTCACGGTGCGCGGCCTGTCCGATCGCATCGTCGAGGCGCAAACCCCGGTGCGGGTCCTCGATGCAGTGAAGTGGGACGACAGCGTCCGCCAGGGCTTTTTCGCCGCTGGCGGCCGTGAGTTGCCCAAGCTCGACCGCGCCTACTACGAGGGCCGTCCGCTGGGCTTCGATTCCAGCGCCAAGAAGGAAGAGTTCCAGAACATCGAGCGCGACATCACCCGTCAGCTGGGGCAGTTCAACCCGGTCGGGCAGATCATGCGACGCATGTGCAAGGAATACCGCATGGTGATCCGCATGCTCGAGGCTCGCGGCACCGCCGATTTCGGCCTGATTTCCCAAGAGCTTTATGGTGCCGCTTCGGACGCCTTCCATGCCGGTGATCCGACGCTCGCCGACCTCGGCCTGATGCTTTCCGACTACCTGAACAACATCGCCGACCGCGGCGATCTGAAAGACGAAGCCAAAACGCTTAACGCTCCGCAGGCGGTGGACATGCTGCAACGTCGCCTGGACTTGGTGTTCGGCGAGGGCGAAGGCGTGATTCGGGTCTTCGAATCCGATGGCATCCTCGCCGATGCCGCGGCCGGTGCCGATTACATCAAGATCCGCAGCGATGCGATGTTCAACGAACGCGACGTGCGTGCGCTGGAGGTCCACGAGGGACTGGTGCATGTCGGCACCACGCTCAACGGGCAAAACCAGCCGATCTGCACCTTCCTCGCCAAGGGGCCGCCGTCGTCTACGGTGACCCAGGAAGGCCTCGCAATCCTGATGGAAGTCATCGCCTTCGCGTCTTACCCGACCCGCCTGCGCAAGCTCACCAACCGCACCCGCGCCATCCACATGGCCGAAGAGGGCGCGGATTTTCTGGATGTGTTCGGCTTCTTTCGTGAGCAGGGCTATTCGGAGGAAGACAGCTACGGCAATGCCAGCCGCGTCTTCCGCGGTTCGACGCCCGATGGCTTGCCCTTCACCAAGGACCTGTCCTATTTGAAGGGCTTCATCATGATCTACAACTACATCCAGCTGGCGGTGCGCAAGGGCAAGCTGGAGCAGATTCCGCTGCTGTTCTGTGGCAAGACCACGCTGGAAGACATGCGCACCCTGCGCCAGTTGGTCGAGGAGGGCATGGTGGTGCCGCCCAAGTACCTGCCACAACAATTCCAGGACCTGAATGCACTGTCGGCCTGGATGTGTTTTTCCAACTTCCTCAATCACCTGAGCCTGGATCGGATCGAAGCAGATTACGCCAACATCATCTGACCGGAGCGCACAAAAAAGCCGGAGCTTTCGCTCCGGCTTTTTCGTTTCAGCGACCCGTCGTCAGAACAGCGTATTCGGCAGGTAGGTTGCGATCTCCGGGAATAGCATGATGATGCCCATGCCAATGATATTGACGATCACGAAGGGTATGACCGACCAGTAGATGTCTTTCATGGTGATGCCGGGCGGCACGATGCCTTTCAGGTAGAACAGGTTGAACCCGAACGGTGGCGTCATGTAGCCGATTTCCATGTTGATCACGAACAGCACGCCGAACCAGATCGGATCGAAGCCGAGTGAAGCGACGATCGGCAGGAATACCGGCAGCGTGATCAGCATGATGCCGACGGGATCGAGCAGCATGCCCATGACAAAGACGATCGCCATCATGACGATGATGATGGCCCAGCGGCCCCCAGGCAGATCCATCATCAGCCCTTCGATCAGCGACTGCGCGCCCATACCCTGGTACGCCGAGCTGAACGCATGGGCGGCGAACAGGATCCAGGCGATCATGCCGGTCAGTTTGAACGTGCGAATGGCGGCTTCCTGCAGGACCGGCCAGTTCAGTTTGCGGTAGACGGCAGCGGAGATCAGCGCGCCGAATACACCCATTGCGGCTGCCTCGGTCGGGGTCGTCAAGCCGCCAATGATCGAGCCGAGCACCATGACAACGATGCCGATGGGCAGCAGCACTGCACGTATCGCGCGCAGCTTGTCGCCCCAACTGCCTCGCTCTTCCTTCGGCAGTGCGGGTGCCAGATGGGGCTGCAGGAACGAACGCACCAGCACGTAAGTAACGGTCAGCGCGACCAGTAGCAGACCCGGCAAGACGCCTGCTGCGAACATCTTGCCGACCGACTGGCCGCTGATCATCGCGTAAAGGATCATCATGATGCTTGGTGGAATCAGGATGCCCCAGCCGCCGCCGGTGTTGATGCAGCCGAGCACCATTCGTTTGTCGTAGCCGCGTTCGAGCATCGCAGGCAAGGCAATAGTGCCCATCGCCACGACCGCCGCGCCGCTGATGCCGACCATGGCACCAAACACCGCGCAGATCCCCAGCGTGCCGATTGCCAGCCCGCCACGCATGCCGCCGCACCACAGGTGCATCATGCGATAGAGGTCGCGTGCTACGCCGGTTCGTTCCAGCAGCATGGCCATGAATACGAAGAGCGGAATGGCGACCAGCGTGAAGCTTTCCATGGTGCCCCACATCTGCGAGGCGACCATATAAAAGGCATCAACGCCCCAAGTGAAGTAAAGGAACAGCACCGAGACACCGCCCAACACAAAGGCCAGCGGCAAGCCGAGTACCAGAAAGAAGACCAGCGTCAGGAAGAACAGCAGCGTGGTGATTTCGATGCTCATTGCGCATCCCCCGCGTGGCTGGTGTCGCTGGGTGATTCATGTCCTAGCGCAATCAGGATGTCCTGCAGCAGCTTGGCGATCCCCTGAAGCAACAACAGCAAGGTGCCGAGCGGGATCATCGCCTTGATCGGCCAGACCGGCGGATTCCAGGCGGAGTAGGAGGTTTCCATGCCTTGAACCGACTCCCAGGCCATGGAGCTGCCGAAATAAAGCAGTGCGGCCATAAACAGGAAAAACATGCTTGAGGTGAAGATATCGACCCAAGCGCGTGTGCGCGGACCGAAGGAGGCGTAGAGCAAATCCACATTGACGTGGTCCCGGTGCGCCATGACATAGCCGCCAGATAGCACGACATAGGCTCCGAACAGCATCTGTCCAAGTTCGTTGGTCCAGGAGGTCGGGCTCGAGAACAGATAGCGCATGAAGACTTCGAGCAGCAGCAGCATGAAAATCAGGAAGATCAGATAGGCCACCCAGCGGCCAATGAATTCGTTGAGCCGGGTGATGCCGTTGATGTAGGCATGAATCAGGCGCATGACAGGCCCCACGAGCAAGGATTGAGCGAATCGCACCCCCGGCGCGTGATCGCGCCGAGGATGGGTCAGGCGAGGGGTTTACTGGTAGCCGAGGTCACTGAGGAAAGTCTTGAGCTTTTGCAGGGCTTCGGCCGACTTGTCACTGCGCTTGCCTTCTTCTTCCCAGGTCTTCTTCGCCACTTCGCGGAGCCGAGCCTGAACGTCTTCCGGCAATACGTTGACCGTTACGCCCTGTTCCTTGATGGCTTTCTGCAAGGCGATCTGTTCCTGATACAGGTACTCGTTGGTGCGATACCAGAACTGCTCATCAAGGATCTGTTTGACGATCTCCTGGTCGCGCTCGGACAGCTTGTCCAGGGCTTTCTGGCTGATGATGATCACATCGGTGCCGGCGATGTTCAGTGCTGGCCGCACGTGATTCTTCGCCACTTCGTAGAAGCTCATGCTGGCGGCACCTTGCACGGCACCCCAATGGGCACCGTCAACCACGCCGGTATCGAGCGCCGGGTACAGTTCGCCGCCAGGCAGATAGGTGGTCGAAGCACCAGCCTCGTCGAGAAACTTTTGCAGCGCACCGGATGAACGAATCTTCAGCTTGGTGAAGTCCTCCCAGCTGTTGATCGGCTTCTTCACCACCATTTCAGTCGGGTAGACCTTGTCGGTCGACCAGTACACGCCGTGTTGCGCGGCTTCTTCACGAAGCATGTCCTCGAAGCCCATCTGCTTATGGAAGTACGCAGCCTCCCAGACATTCTGGAAAGCGAAGGGCAGGCCGGAGGCGATACCGGCGAGGGTCATCTTGTCCTGTGCGTAACCGGGGGAAATGGTGCCCATCTGGACGATACCGCGGCTGACGGCATTGAAGGTTTCCTGCGGCTTGAACAGCGCGCCGGACTCGAACAGCTGCAACTCCAGCCGACCATCGGTGCGCCGCTCGATTTCGTTTTTGAGTCTGACGAGGCTGTCTTGATAGGAACTACTGGCACTCGGCCAATGCGATTGCACGCGCCATTTGGTGACGTCCTGTGCGGCAGCCATCTGCGGAGCCATGGCGGAAACCGCCAGTGCTACCAGACCGGCGGGAACGAGTAGCTTTTTGAGCATGGATTTCATAACGCGTCCTCTTGTTGTAATTGTCTGGCTGAGGCCATCTTTGTATCACGTGCGTCGCATGCTTGTTTCGCACAGCAGAACTGACTTTTGCAGAGCTGATCGAAAGCTAACATAGCGCGGGGCTTTTTCAAGCGCTAGCAGAAGGCTATCGCGGCCTTTCTCGATAATGAGTTCGGCGTCCTGCGACTGGCTAATCGTTGCCTGTCCAGCAAAGGTTGAGCTTAGACGGTTCTGTTTGTGGGGCATCATAATTCTGCCTGATGGAACTGGATTCCGAATTGACGCAGTGTTTCAAGCATGCCAGCTTCAAAAAGAAGAGGACTCCCCACAAAAACAATCGAGAGGACTCGCCATGCGCCTCGACGCAAGAAACATCCAGATGCAATGTGCAGGCTCCGGTTCTGTCGCTGTTAGCACCTGCGCGGCAGTGGCCCGATGAAAGGGCAGGAGACGGAGCCGCCGGTTGACGACAGCCGGCCGAGTCATTTGCCGATCAGCGGAGGCAGCGACCTGCCTGGCTTTCACCAGGTGCTTGGCTATCGTCAGGTGTCCTGGACTGAAGACGAAGCCGTGATCGAGCTCGATGTGCAGGCCTGCCACCTGAATATGGCCGGCGTGCTTCATGGCGGCGTGATAACTGCGCTGCTGGATGTGGTGCTCGCGGAAGCTGGCACCTATTGCCCTTATCCGGGACGCGTTCGCAAGGCCATCACCCTGGTGCTCAACACCACCTTTACCGGCCAATGCTCGGGCGGTGTGATACGCGCCATTGGACGGCGACGTGCCGGTGGGACTCGCATTTTCAACAGCTCGGGTGAGGTGCGCGACGCAGATGATCGCCTGCTGGCGATTGGTGAAGCGACCTTCCGACTGCGCTCCGGCAGCGAGCAGGCGCAAGGCGTGCCGATGGATTTCCTCGCACCTAACAACAAGAAGGAAGACGGCAATGTATGAACTGACCGGCAAGGCGCTGGAACTCCAGCAGCAACTCACGGCGTTCATGGATCAACATATCTACCCGAACGAACATGTCTTTCACGAGCAGGTCGCCACCGCCAACAATCGCTGGGCACCGCCGCCTATCCTCGAAACACTCAAGGCTAAAGCCCGAGCGCAGGGACTGTGGAATCTGTTCCTTCCGGAAAGCGAACACGGCGCCGGGCTGACCAATTTCGAGTATGCCCACCTCTGCGAAATCATGGGCCGCTCGCATGTCGCCGCCGAGGTCTTCAACTGCTCCGCACCGGATACCGGCAACATGGAAGTGCTGGCGCGCTACGGCACGCCAGAGCAGCAGGAACAGTGGCTCAAGCCGCTGCTCAACGGCGAGATTCGCTCCTGCTTCTCCATGACCGAACCCGAGGTTGCGTCATCCGACGCGACCAATATCGCATGCGAGATCCGCCGCGAAGGCGACGAATATGTGATCAATGGGCAGAAGTGGTGGTCGTCAGGCGCAATGACCACGACCTGCAAGATCGCCATCGTCATGGGCAAAACCGATCCCTCGGCCGAGCGGCATCGGCAACAGTCGATGATCCTCGTGCCGCTGGATACGCCTGGCGTCGAGATCGTCCGTGCGCTCCACGTGTTCGGTTACGACCACGCGCCTCATGGCCATGCCGAAATCCATTACAACAATGTCCGGGTGCCTGTCAGCAACATGCTGCTCGGTGAAGGCCGCGGCTTCGAAATTGCCCAGGGGCGACTCGGCCCAGGCCGCATCCACCATTGCATGCGCACCATCGGCGTAGCCGAGCGGGCGTTGCAAGCCATGTGCGAGCGGGTGCATTCGCGTGTCGCGTTTGGTAAGCCGCTGGCTGACTTCGACTCGATCCGCAAGGACATCGCACGTTCGCGCATCGAAATCGAACAGACCCGCCTGCTGACGCTGAAAGCGGCACGCATGATGGACACCGTCGGCAACAAAGTGGCACGCCAGGAGATCGCGATGATCAAGGCCGCCGCACCGAGCATGGCGCTGCGCGTGCTGGACCGCGCGATTCAGGTCCACGGCGCCAAGGGTGTCAGCCAGGACAGCTTCCTTGCCGCGGCCTGGGCGCACCAGCGGACCCTGCGTTTGGCCGACGGCCCGGACGAGGTACACCTGGATACCATCGCCAAGCTGGAACTGAAAAACTACGCCAGCAAGCGCTGAGCCTCCAACAAAACCAACAAAAGGATGCCGTCCGATGACCAACCCATTATTCGACCTGTCCGGAAAGGTGGCGCTGATCACGGGTTCCACTCGCGGTATCGGTCGCTCCATCGCCGAAGAAATGGCCCGTTGCGGCGCGCGCGTGGTGATTTCCAGTCGTAAGGCTGACGCCTGCGAAGCGGTGGCTGCCGAGCTGAACGCGGCTGGCCACGAGGCCATCGCCGTGCCGTGCCATGTGGGTCGCAAAGAAGACCTGCAGCGGCTGGTCGACACCACGCTGCAGGCTTGGGGACGCATCGACGTGCTGGTCTGCAATGCCGCCACCAATCCGGTTTATGGACCGACCAGCGAGCTGACCGACGACGCCTGGGACAAGATTATGGACACCAACGTCAAGGGTACCTTCTGGCTCTCGAACATGGTGTTGCCACAGATGGCCGAGCGAGGGGAGGGTGCGGTGATCATGCTCTCCAGCATCGCCGGGCTGCGCGGCAATACGGTGATCGGCACCTACGGCGTATCCAAGGCCGCCGAGGCGGCGCTGGCGCGCAATCTGGCGGCGGAGTGGGGGCCCAAAGGCATCCGCGTCAACGCCATCGCCCCGGGACTTGTACGTACCGATTTCGCCAAGGCCTTGCTCGATGATCCAGAGCGGGTCCGCCGTGCTGCCGAGAAAACGCCACTGCGCCGTATCGGCGAACCGGTGGACATCGCCGGGCTGGCAGTCTTTCTCGCGGCGCCCGCCAGTGCCTACATTACCGGGCAGGTGATCGTCGCGGATGGCGGCGAAACTGCATGCTGAGGGCGCAGCGATGAACGAACCCGAACTGATCGACGTGCTTCCCGCGCATCGTTTTGATGAGGCGGCGCTGGCTCAATACCTTCGGCAGCAGCTGCCCGAATTGGGCCCCGAGCTAAGGGTTCGGCAGTTCCAGGGCGGCCAGTCCAACCCCACCTATCTTCTGGAAAGTGCCGGTCCCCGCTACGTATTGCGCAAGAAACCGCCGGGCAAGGTGCTGCCGTCTGCGCATATGGTCGAGCGCGAATACAAGGTGATCCGTGCCCTGTCCGAGCACACCACTGTTCCGGTCCCACGCGTACACCTGCTGTGCGAGGACGAAACCATCATCGGCACCGCCTTTTACGTCATGGATCACATAGAGGGACGGATCTTCGGCCATCCAGCGTTGAACGAACTGACTGCCGCCGAACGCCGGCCGATCCATCTGGCCGCCATCGATACGATGGCCGAGCTTCATCAAGTTGACGTCGAAAAGGTGGGCCTGGGTGATTTTGGCAAGGCTCAGGGCTACTTCGCGCGCCAGGTGAAGCGCTGGTCCGGCCAGTATCAGGCGTCCCGGACCGGCGACATGCCAGCGATGGAAGAGCTGATGCGCTGGTTGCCTGAGCATGCGCCGCAGCGCGACGAGTGCGCCATTGCCCACGGTGACTACCGGCTCGGCAATCTGATTTTCGATCCGAGTGAGGCGAAGGTGGCGGCAATTCTCGACTGGGAACTGTCGACCCTCGGCCATCCGCTCGCAGACCTCGCGTACTTCTGCTTGCCGTATCACCTGCCGGCGGGTGTCGACGGACTGCGTGGATTGATCGGCATCGATCTGCAGGGGCAGGGCATTCCGTCCGAGCAAGACGTACTGCAACGGTATTGCCTGAAGAGCGGGCGCGACGCCATCGACGACTGGCATGTGTTCGTGGCGTTTTCACTGTTCCGGCTCGCGGCGATCCTGCAGGGCGTCTATGCCCGGGCGTTGCAGGGCAATGCCAGCAATGCCGATGCGTTGCAGGTTGGCCAGCGCGCCGGCCTGCTGGCCGAAGCGGGTTGGCGGATCGCCCAGAATGGCAGCGGGGTAACCGTATGAGCGTTCCGTTGCTACGCCGCGTTTTATTGACCAATGATGACGGTATCGCTGCGCCGGGGCTGGCGTTGCTCGAGCGGATCGCCGCGCAACTGGCCGAAGAGGTCTGGGTGGTGGCGCCCGAGCACGATCAGAGCGGTACCGGTCAGGGCATTTCCGTGCACGCGCCGCTGCGGGTGTATCACCATGGTGAGCGGCGTTTCGCCGTCTCGGGAACGCCATCGGATTGCGTGATGTTCGCCATGGCCGAATGGCTGCAGGACTCGCCGCCTGATCTGGTGCTTTCGGGCGTCAACAGCGGGGCGAACATCGGCGATTCGGTGCCTTATTCGGGCACCCTCGGCGCGGTACTCAGCGCCGACCTGCTGGGCATTCCGGCCATCGGCCTGAGCCAGGCCTTTCTTGATCGCACAGGGATCGATTGGTCCTGTGTCGAGACCTACGCGGAAACCACGATCCGTGCGCTCTGGGCACGTCGTGAAGAAAACGGCTGTTGCTGGAACGTGAATTTCCCGGCTTGTTCGGCTGACCTCGTCAGCCATCTGCGAATGACCCAGCAATCGCGCGGCTCGATCACCCGGCCGCGTTTGCAGGCAGGGCGTGACGGACGCGGCTTGCCGTACTGGTGGCTTGGCTTCGAGCATTCGTCTTCACATATCGTCGCCCCTGAGGCCGACGTCGCTGCGCTGCGTGAAAAGCGCATCGCGATCACACCCTTGCGCGACACCCGGGGCTGGCTCGAGTGGGGCGAAGAAAGGGCCATGGCCGACTTGGCCCTTTAACAGCGATTCAGGAGTTCAGAAATGTTCACTCGCCATCATGCGGTCTGGCCCGAGGATCTGCCTAAGCACCTGAGCGTGCCGGAAACCAGCCTGTTCACCAATCTCGAGATTTCCACGCGCCGCTTTCCGGACAAGACGGCGATCGTTTTCTACGACACCTTGATCACCTACGCTGAACTGCTGCGCGAAGTCGAAGCGATGGCCGGTTACCTGCAGCAGTTGGGCGTCGCCAAGGGCGATCGGGTGCTGCTGTATATGCAGAACTCGCCGCAATTCACCATCGCCTACTATGCAATCCTGCGCGCGGACGCGGTGGTGGTACCGGTTAACCCGATGAACCACAGCGCCGAGCTGGAGCACTACTTGCACGACACGGGCGCGGCCGTATGTATCTGCGGGCAAGAACTGACCGGCTTCATCGCGCCGCTGGTCGGCACGGCGCAGCTGCGTCAGGTAATCGTTGCGGCCTACTCGGAGTATGTCCGCCAGCCCACCGATCTGGCGCTGCCGGCCGAAGTGCAGGCGCCCGTCGCCGCGCCGACGTTCTCAGGCGGCACCGCCTGGCGCGAGGCTATCGCGGCCGGCCACGCGCCCGGTCCGCACACGGCCGGTCCGGACGATCTCTGTGTGTTCCCTTACAGCTCCGGCACCACCGGCGCGCCCAAGGGCTGCATGCATACCCATCGTTCGGCGATGGCGACCATCATCCATCGCATCATCTGGACCAACAGCACCAGCGAATCGGTAATCCTGGCGACACTGCCTTACTTTCATGTCACGGGCATGCAGGGCGCCATGAGCGGGCCGATCTACAACGGCGGCACCGCCGTGATCATGACCCGCTGGGACCGCAAGGTTGCAGCGCAACTGATCGAGCGCCACGCCGTGACCGGCTGGGTAAATATCGCCACGATGGCCATCGACTTTCTCTCCGATCCGGACCTGGAGCGCTACAACCTGTCCAGCCTGGTCAGCGTCGGCGGCGGTGGCGCCGCAATGCCCAAGGCGGTTGAGGAGAAGCTGCATCGGCTTACCGGCCTGCGTTACATCGAAGGCTATGGGCTTTCCGAAACCATCGCGGCCACCCATATCAACCCGGTGCCGCGACCCAAGGCGCAGTGCCTCGGGATTCCGGTGTTCGATGTCGACAGCCGCGTCATCGATCTGAATACCGGGCAGGAGCTTGGCCCCAATGAAGTAGGCGAAATCATCAGCCGTGGGCCGCAGCTGTTCCAAGGTTACTGGAACCGTCCGGAAGAGACCGAGCGCGCCTTCATCAAGCTCGATGGCCACAGGTTTTTCCGCACCGGCGACATGGGCTACTACGATGAAGAGGGCTATTTCTTCCTGGTAGACCGGGTCAAGCGGATGATCAATGCGTCCGGCTTCAAAGTCTGGCCGTCGGAAGTGGAAAGCCTGATGTACCGCCACCCGGCGATCCAGGAGTGCTGCGTGATCTCGCGGCCCGACCCCAAGCGCGGTGAGACGGTCAAGGCATGCGTCGTGCTGCGCGATGGGCAGGCCGGGCTGGTCAGCGAGCAGGACATCATCGACTGGTGCAAGGCCGAGATGGCCGCTTACAAGGCGCCGGTCTACGTGGAGTTCGTCGCATCGTTGCCGCGGTCCTCCACGGGCAAGCTGATGTGGCGTGCGCTGCAGGAAGAAGAAAACCGCAAACACGCCGCCAGCACCGAGCAGGCCTGACGGCAGCGAAGCCATTACAAGGCCACGCGCCGGCTGGCGCCTTCGAAATCAACGGAGCAGATGCTATGCAAGATTCAACCGCTACGAACCGGGAAGCCGAATGGCAGGTGCGCAAGGATCTGGCGGCGGCCTATCGACTGGTCGCGCATTTCGGCTGGGATGACCTGGTGTTCACCCATCTCTCCGCCCGCGTACCGGGGCCGGAACACCATTTTCTGATCAACCCCTACGGCCTGTTGTTTCAGGAGATCACCGCCTCGTCGCTGGTCAAGGTCGATCAGGAGGGGCAGATCGTCCAGAGCGGCAGCCTGCATCGGGTCAACCCGGCCGGTTTCACCATCCACAGCGCGGTACACATGGGCCGCGAAGATGCCGGTGCGGTCATGCACCTACATGCTGCTGACGGCGTCGCGGTTTCGGCGCATCGCGATGGGCTGCTGCCGCTGAGCCAGACGGCCATGCTCTGCCTCGATCACCTCTGCTATCACGAATACGAAGGCGTGGCGCTGGACCTGAGCGAACGCGAGCGGCTGATCCGCGACCTCGGTGACAAACGGATGATGATGCTGCGCAACCACGGCGTGTTGACGGCAGGCGGCACTGTCGCCGAAGCCTTCACCTACCTCTATTTCCTGATGAAGGCCTGCGAGATTCAGGTGCGCGCTCAGGCCTGCGGCCCGACCCATATGCCTTCAGCGGCTGCCATCGAGACGACTCGCCAGCAATCGGCCGAGCTGGGCAGCGCCGCCAAACTGACCTGGCCCGCATTGTTGCGTCTGCTGGAAGCCAATGGTCATGTCTATGCGATATAGCGCTACGCTAGCGCGCTCCGGACGTCTTCCAAGGAATAAAGCTGAGTGACCATGAAAATCCTCTTCGTCGCCGCCGACCCCAAGCCCGAACGTTGGACCAGCCTGATCCAGCAACACCTGCCAGACGCCGAAATCCAGGTGTGGCAGCCGGACAATCCGAGTTGCGCCGCTGACTACGCCATCGTCTGGCATCCGCCCGCGACGCTGTTCGACAAGGAGCCGCAACTGAAGGCGGTGTTCAACCTTGGCGCAGGCGTGGATGCGCTGGTGCGGATACCTAACCTGCCGCGCGATATCCCGATAGTGCGCCTGGAAGATGCCGGTATGGCGGTGCAGATGGCGGAGTACGTTGCCTATCACGTGATTGGCATCAGTCGCGACATGGACGCCTATCGTGAGCAGCAGGCGGCCGGACAGTGGAAGTTACGGCGGCCCATCGAGCGCAGCGAGTGGCCGATCGGTGTGCTCGGGCTCGGGCATATCGGCCAGCGGGTCGCCAAGACGCTGGCGACACTGGATTACCCGGTTATGGGATGGTCGCGTTCCGCACATGGCATAGACGGGGTGCGCAGTTTTGCTGGCGAGGTGGAGCTCGATGACTTCCTCGCTGAAACGCGCGTGCTGGTCAACACGCTGCCGCTGACCGACAGTACCCGCGATCTGATTGACCACTCGCTGCTGTCGCGGCTAAGGCCTGACGCGGTAATCATCAACGTTGGGCGCGGCGAGCACCTGGTCGACGAAGATCTTTGCCGTGCCATCGAAGAGGGCAAGGTGACCCGAGCAGTGCTCGACGTGTTCCGGGAAGAACCGCTGCCGTCGTCGCATCCGTTCTGGCAGATGCCACAGGTCACTATCACTCCGCATGTTTCGGCGCGAACCTTGCGCGAGGCCACCATTGCTCAGATCGCCGACAAGATCCTCGCGCTGGAAAAGGGCCAGCCCATCAGCGGTGTTATCGATATCCAGCGAGGCTATTGAAGCGCTGGTATAGCGCCGCCTGAACTGACTTGCCTGCTTTCGGAAGTCAAAAGCTTCGCCCCGAGGCAGGCGTCCCATGAAGCAGCGTGCGCACAACGAGGCCTATCGGAGCGTTTCCGCGGCGAACGCAAGCCGAAGGCCTGCTTTAAAGTGCTCCCTGCCGGCCGTCGACATGATCGGACCATCACTCTTGCGCAGCGAGCCTCGTGCCGAACGGTACGGGCTCCCTTGCGACCGGTTTTCAATCTACAGCGTCGTGCTCCGTCAGATACCGATCCCGTAACTCGCGCTTGAGTACCTTGCCAATGGCGCTGCGTGGCAACTCATCGATCAGTTGCAGTCGGGCCAGGCGCTGGGTCTTGCCGACGCGTTCGTTGAACCAGCCCAGCAGCGTCTCAGGCGTGTCGGTCGCATTCGCCGCGCGGACGACGAAGGCGACCGGCGTTTCACCCCAGCGCGTTGAAGGCACGCCTACCACGGCCACGTCCGCGATGGCCGGGTGCTCACGCAGGATTGCTTCGAGATCGCTCGGGTACAGGTTGAAGCCACCGGAGATGATCATGTCCTTCTTGCGATCGAGCAGGGTGAGGAAACCCTCGGCATCGAAACGGCCGACGTCGCCCGTGCGGATGAAGCGCTTGCCGCTGGGGTCGAACCACTCCGCTTCGGCGGTCTTCTCGGGTTTGTTCAGGTAGCCGGTCATCATCGCTGGCGAATGCCCGACAATCTCGCCGATGGCGCCCTCCGGCAGTTCGTTACCCGCGTCGTCGATCACTCGAATGTCATGCCCCTCGGCAGGCTTGCCGACGGTGTGCAATTTGTCCGGATGCTCATGGGCTGTAAGGATGCAGGTGCCGCCGCCTTCGGTCATGCCATAGGTGTCGATCAGCCCGCCCGGCCAGCGCGCCAGAACATCCGCCTTTAGCACTGCATTGAACGGGGCGCTCGTGCACATCTTGTAGCGGAAGCGGCCGAGGTCGTATTGATCGAAGTCCTCGCGGGCCATGATCCGCTGGTACTGCACCGGCACCAGCATGGTGTGCGTGACCGCGTGCCGCTGCGCCAGGCTCAGGTATTCCCCGGCGTCGAACTTGGGCATCAGCACCACGGTGCCGCCCAGGGCCAGCGTCGGCAGAAAGGCCACCAGCGTGGTGTTGGAGTACAGCGGCGTGGAAATCAGCGTCGTGGCGTTGTCGCCGTACCCGTAGGCAGCGCTGCGGCGTACATGGGCCCAACGCATGGCATGTGATTGCACGATGCCCTTGGGCTCGCCTGTGGTGCCGGAGGAATAGATGATGTTGAACGCCCATCCCGGCTGGATCGCTACGGGCTCCGGCGGTGCATCACTCAGCCAGGCGGACAGGCCGCCCTCAGTTGTCTGCTCCAGGCGCAGGGCTGGGCAAGGAAGGCGAGTTGCCACCGGCTCCAGATGCTGGGCCGCATGGGTGTCAACGAACAACAGGCGGGGCGCGGCGTCAGCGAGCATGATCAGCAGGCTTTCGGCGCTGGCCGAGGGCGCCAAAGGGGCTACTGCAACGCCGGCGCACAACGCTCCGAGAAACACGACGGCGTATTCGATGGAGTTGTATGCACAGATCGCCAACACATCGCCGGCGTGCATCCCATCACGCTGCAGGGCCGCAGCAACGCTGCTCATCAGTGCGTCGAGTTCGGCGTAACTCACGCTGCGCTCATCCTGTTTCAACGCGGCGCGGTCGGGCCGATGCCGGGCCCAATAGGCGATAAGGTCTGGGACCGCAGCGAATGGTTGGTTCAGATCGAGAGCGTCGGGGCTGGCGGAAAGATCCATTGCGGACTCGTTCTATAGAAGGCAAGAGGACGCTTGCATGCAACGGCAAGCATGGCAGCACAGCAGATCGAGCAACCTTCGGCAATTAGCGCGTGCGCGGGAAGCGCTATTCGCCTCGGCAATGACAGGTGATTACTGATATTCACGATTGCTGGCATTCGCATGGCAAACCCGCGTTGCCGGACGTGCGCTTAGCTTGGTCGATTGGTGTCAGGCGGTCAGCGGATTTCGCGCTGAGGCCGTTATTTTTGCGACAATGCCGGCTCTTTGATCAGGCGAACACGTCATGTCCGAACGCAACCCCATCCCGCTGATTCTCACCGCTATCGGCAGCGTCATCGGCACCGTTGCGGTGCTGTCCTACTACGGTTATGTGCACATCGCCAAGCCGGAGGACGCCCTGTTGCTGGCCGACTACACGATGCTCAAAACCGTTCCCGGCGAAGACTATCGGGTCTCGCTCAAACCCGCGCCACAGGTCGCAGAATGCATTGACGGTGTGTTGGTGCTCTTCGATACCGAGCAGAAGGGCTTGACTGGCGTGCTGGTTGACAATCGCAAGCGGGCGATCCGCTGTATGGGCCAGCAGGTGCCGACCGAGAGGGCACCGGCAAACAAGCCATAGCGTCGCTGTTTAAAGCTGCAAAACAAGAAGCCCGCCATAACGGCGGGCTTCGGTGTCACGGTGCGGTTGGAGACGCCGTCACTCCATCGAAGAGCGCGGTGCTACACGCTTGTCGTCGTTGGAGATCGTCACTTCAACGCGGCGGTTCCTCGCCCGGCTGGCAGGCGAGTCGTTGCTCGCAACCGGATACGCTTCACCGTAACCGACGGTCTGGATTCGATCGATTTCTACACCGGAGCGGACGAGGGCGCGGCGCACCGCTTCAGCTCGACGCTCGGATAGCTGCTGGTTGTACGAATCGGAGCCTGTGCTATCGGTATAGCCTTCGACCATGACCTTGCGCTCTGGATTCTCGTTGAGAAACTCGGCGAGCTTCTGAACGTCGCGCATACCGGCAGCCTTGAGCTCAGCCTTGTTCAGGTCGAACAGCACGTCGCCGAAGGTCACCAGGGTGCCGCGTTCCGTTTGCTTGGCCTGCAAATCCTGCTGTAGCTGGCGGATCTCGTTCTGCTGACGCTTGAGCATCGCTTCACGGGATTCCAGCCGCGCTTGTGCGCGCTGCGTGGAAGCCTGCTCGATCGCTTGCTCGGCCTTGCGCAGTTCGATGGTCTGTTCGGCCAGGTCAATCCGACGGTTGGCCAGGTAGGCTAGCTGGTTGACGCGCTCTTCATCCGCGTCGTTCAGGTAGGCCTTGTTGGCTTCGTCGAGTTGCTTGGAGGCGTCCTGGGTTTCCAGCGCAGCGTATTTCTGTGACAGCGGATTGCTCTGCAGTGACGAGAACTCGCTGCGTGCCGTTTCCAGATTCTGGTTTGGCTGCGACGAGCAAGCAGCAAGGCCGATGCTCATGGCGATCGCTGTGGGGATGGCTACTAGCTTATGCATGTCGATTCATCCTCTGCTAAATGAGAGTGCGGAAGGGAAGGGGGTTATTGCTGAAGGCCGCGCATGCTTTCTTCGCGCAGCTCCTGAATCCCCTTCTGAGCGTCCTCAACGGCCTTCTGGGCCTTGGCGGCTTGTGCCTTGCGCTCTGCAACCCGGGCGTCCCACTCGGCCTGCTGGGCGAGTCGACGGGCTTCCTCATAGTTTTCTTTCTGCATCGCGAGTTCGGCCTGCTTCCACTTTTCCTGAGCGGCGCGCATGTCCACAGGGGCGTATTCGGTGGCCCCAGCGCTCATCGCGCCACGCACGGCCGATTCGGTCACGGCGAACTGCTCGTTTGGTGGATTGCCGGCACAACCAACCAGCAACAGGCCCCCAAGTGCAACGGCTGCCAGCTTGGGCAGCTGAAATCGCGATAGAGGGCTTTCGATGGTGTTCATTTTCATGGCCAGTCTCCAGTGGGATATCGGATGGGATATCGAGAACAGTGCCCGTTAGGCTGTGCTTTGAACGCGTCAGGAGCGGTCAGCAATAAAACGGGCATGGTTTTGTGAGGCCGGCTGGGCGTAATCGTTCCAGTAAAAACAAGCCCAACGATTAGAAAAGGGCTGCCTAGAGCCATTTAGCGGGCGCGAGGGGGCGATGGCACGCCGCCTCGTACGTCCATTCGACGTTGGTGCCAACGTTCAAAATCGATCAGGCTTGCTCAGCGCGCTCGGCAAGCAGGCGCTCAAGATGCTTGCGTGACAAGGCCAGGAAGCGCGGCGTTGGCCCGACGTCTTCATAGATCGGGTCGCCTTGCTCGTCCGTCGAGATCACCTTGGAGCCCTGCTCGTAGGGGAGGCTAGTCTCGATCCCTTCGAGCGCTGCACCCACCAGTTCGCCTAACAGTTCCTCAGTGCTGCGCTTCGGATACATCTCGGCAAGCGCTGCCAGCCTTGCCGCGCTTTCGACATCCAGCGGAATGGTGTACTGCACGGTGCTCATGCGGCCGGTGGCGCTGCTTTCCCATTCCCGGACCAGTTCTGAAATTTTCATCTAGCTCCATCCTTAGCTCGCTTGGCGAGCAATATTGGCGGGTATTACGAGCCAGCATCGACAGGCTTGTTCTGCTATGCCTTGTCTTCGTCGTAGACGCTGTGCACTCTGTTTGGACGGTTCATACAGCGTAGCCGTTCAGCATGGGCAGCATTGTTTACGTGCTTCCGATGCGGCGGCCTGTAAAGAGAGGCGAACATGGCGAAGATCGACGCGCGTTTGCGCGAAAACGTTCATCTGCTCGGCGAGCTCCTGGGCAATGCAATTCGCGAGCAACACGGCGATGCCTTCTTCGACAAGATCGAGCGCATCCGCAAGGGCGCCAAGGGCGCGCGCCGTGGCTCGGCTGATGGGGCTCGGCTGTTGCAGGACACGCTCGACGGGTTGGGCGATGACGAGCTGCTGCCGATGACCCGCGCCTTCAGCCAGTTTCTCAACCTGGCCAATATCGCCGAGCAATATCACCAGGTGCGCAGGCGTGGACCTGACGAAGCGGGCCCGCCCGAAGCTGGTGCATTAGGTGGCCTGCTCGAGCGCCTGAAGGGCGAAGGCTTCGGCCAGGAGTTTCTGGCACGCCAGGTTGGCCGCCTGGACATCGAGCTGGTGTTGACGGCGCACCCGACTGAAGTCTCACGACGGACCCTGATCCAGAAATACGACGCCATTGCCGCGCAATTGGCGGCGCGGGACCACACCGATCTTGGCCAGGGAGAACTGGCCAAGATCGAGCTGCGTCTGCAGCGGCTCGTGGCCGAGGCCTGGCACACCGAGGAGATTCGTCGCAGCCGACCGACACCGGTAGAAGAGGCGAAGTGGGGCTTCGCCGTCATCGAGAATTCATTGTGGCAAGCGCTGCCGAACGTGCTGCGCCAGACCGACCAAGCACTCAAACGCAGCACCGGTCTGCACCTGCCGCTGGACGTCGCGCCGATCCGTTTCGCGTCCTGGATGGGCGGCGATCGTGACGGCAACCCCAATGTGACGGCGAAGGTGACCCGTGAGGTTTTGCTGTTGGCACGCTGGGTCGCGGCGGACCTTTTCCTGCGCGACATCGACGGCCTGATTACTGCATTGTCGATGCAGACCGCCAGCGATGAACTGCTCAACCGCAGCGGGCAGTCGGCCGAGCCCTACCGGACCTTGCTCAGGACCCTGCGCGAGCGCCTACAAGCCACGCGTGACTGGGCGAACGGTGCTATCGAGCATGACCAGCCGGCACCAGCGCAAGTGTTGTTCGATAATCAGGACCTGTGTGAGCCGTTGGAGCTCTGTTATCACTCGCTGCATGCCTGCGGCATGGGCATGATCGCCGATGGCGACTTACTCGATACGTTGCGCCGGGCTGCTGCCTTCGGTTTGTTTCTGGTGCGCCTGGATGTCCGCCAGGACTCGTCCCGGCATGTTGCCGCGTTGGCCGAAATTACCGATTACCTGGGGATCGGCCATTACGATCAGTGGGACGAGCAGCAGCGTCTCGACTTCCTGCAATCGGAGTTGAACAACCGTCGGCCCTTGCTACCTCCGAACTTCCAGCCCTCGGCCGAAACGGCTGAAGTGCTGGACACCTGCCGCGTGGTGGCGCAGGCGCCAGCTGCATCGCTCGGCTCCTATGTCATCTCGATGGCAAGGGGCGCCTCGGATGTACTCGCCGTACAGCTGCTACTCAAGGAAGCTGGGCTGCAACGGCCGATGCGGGTCGTGCCGCTATTCGAGACGCTGGCCGATCTCGACAATGCCGGGCCGACCATCGACAAACTGCTCGGGTTGCCGGGGTATCGTCAGCGGCTCCACGGTCCGCAAGAGGTAATGATCGGCTACTCGGATTCGGCCAAGGATGCCGGCACCACTGCGGCGGCCTGGGCGCAATACCGTGCGCAGGAAAGCCTGGTCGAGATCTGCCGCGCTCATCAGGTTGAATTGCTGCTGTTCCATGGCCGTGGCGGCACGGTTGGGCGTGGCGGCGGACCGGCGCATGCGGCGATTCTTTCGCAGCCACCCGGATCGGTAGCGGGGCGATTCCGCACCACCGAGCAGGGCGAGATGATCCGCTTCAAGTTCGGCCTGCCGGATATTGCCGAGCAGAACCTCAGCCTGTATCTGGCTGCCGTGCTTGAAGCGACCCTGCTACCGCCGCCGATGCCCGAGCCGGACTGGCGCGAAACCATGGAGCAGCTTGCCGCAGACGGCGTGTCGACCTACCGCAGCGTGGTGCGCGATCACCCGCAGTTCGTCGAGTATTTCCGCCAGGCGACGCCCGAACAGGAGCTTGGGCGTCTGCCGCTGGGTAGCCGCCCATCGAAGCGCCGAGAGGGGGGTGTTGAAAGCCTGCGAGCGATTCCCTGGATCTTCGCCTGGACCCAGACGCGACTGATGCTGCCCGCCTGGCTGGGCTGGGAGCAGGCGCTGCGCGGGGCGCTGGAGCGAGGCGAAAGTGAACGCCTCAAGACAATGCGCCAGCACTGGCCGTTTTTCAGCACCCGCATCGACATGCTCGAAATGGTCCTGGCCAAGGCTGACGCGGAAATAGCCGAACGCTACGACGCGCGACTGGTCAGCGCAGAGCTACAACCGTTGGGGCGCGATTTACGTGACAGATTGTCGCAGGCTGTAGCGGCGGTGCTTGAGTTGACCGGGCAGTCCGAGCTGCTGGCGCACAGCCCTACAACGTTGGAGGCGTTCAGTCTGCGCAATACCTATCTCGATCCGCTGCATCTGATGCAGACCGAACTGCTGGCGCGTTCACGGCAACAGCAAAGCCCGGCGGAAAGCCCTCTGGAGCAGGCCTTGCTGGTCAGCGTCGCGGGTATTGCCGCAGGGCTGCGCAACACTGGCTGATCCTTCGCAGTCTCGCTCAGGTGGCGTCTGGCAACCGCCACCATGGGCAGTAAGCGGCATTTTAGCGGCACCGCACGCTACGCGGGATCGGCATGCCAAGACGCAATGGGCGCCGCTTGTCTGCATTCTGTGCGCTGTGTATCGTGTTCAACCTTTTGTCGCATGGCGGCAAACCAGAATTTTTGATTCGCCAGAGGTGAGGGTGCGTTGCATCGATCCTGGCGGCATCCCTTTGCAAACTTGAGGACTCACTCCATGCGCGTCATTCTGCTGGGAGCGCCGGGTGCCGGGAAAGGCACACAGGCACGCTTCATCACCGAGAAGTTCGCCGTCCCGCAAATCTCCACCGGCGACATGTTGCGTGCAGCGGTCAAGGCCGGCACGCCCCTGGGCCTGCAGGTCAAGGACGTGATGGATAGCGGTGGTCTGGTTTCCGACGAGATCATCATCGCGCTGATCCAGGAGCGTCTGCAGCAGCCCGATTGTGCAAACGGTTTCCTCTTCGATGGCTTCCCGCGCACCATTCCACAGGCCGAAGCGCTGCGTGATGCCGGCGTCAAGCTGGACCACGTGCTGGAAATCGCAGTAGACGATGAAGAGATCGTGGGTCGCCTGTCCGGTCGCCGTGTGCATCCGGCTTCAGGTCGCGTCTATCACACCGAGCACAACCCGCCAAAGGTGGCTGGCGTCGATGACCTGACAGGCGAAGAGCTGATTCAGCGCAAGGACGATCTGGAAGAAACCATCCGCCATCGCCTGAGCCTTTATCATTCCCAGACCAAGCCGCTGGTTGCGTTCTATCAGAACCTCGAAGCGGCCCAAGGCACGCCGAAGTGCAGCCGCGTCGAAGGCGTCGGCTCCGTGGAAGAGATCACCTCGAAGGTGATGGCAGCGCTCAGCTGATATCGCCTGATTCCCAAAACGGCCCGCTTGTGGGCCGTTTTCGTTTCTCCCAGATTTGCAGGACGGCGGCGCCGTCATTGTTCAATCGGCACAAGCGCAACTGCTACAATCGCCGCCCTTTTTCCTGCTGACCGGAACATCTGATGACCACGCTGCTGGCCCTGGATACCGCCACCGAAGCCTGCTCCGTCGCGCTGCTGCATGACGGTCAGGTGCTGAGCCATTACGAGGTGATTCCGCGGCTGCATGCCCAGCGTCTTCTACCCATGATCCAGGCGCTCCTGAGCGAGGCGGGCATCGCGCTGTCGGCAGTAGATGCCCTGGCATTCGGCCGTGGCCCCGGCGCTTTTACCGGGGTGCGTATTGCCGTTGGTGTGGTGCAGGGCCTGGCGTTCGCCCTGGAGCGGCCGGTGCTGCCAGTCTCGACCCTGGCAACCATCGCCCAGCGCGCTTACCGCGAACAGCGTGCGGAGCAGGTGGCGGTGGCGATCGACGCCCGCATGGACGAGGTCTACTGGGGTTGCTATCGGGCGCAGCAGGGTGAAATGCGGCTGGCCGGCAGCGAAGCGGTGTTGCCACCGGAACAGGTCAGCCTTCCCCGTGGAAGCGAAGGGCAATGGTTCGGTGCGGGTACGGGCTGGGGTTATGGCGCGCGTCTCGCCGTTCAGCCTTCCGCGAGCGACGCTACCCTGCTACCGCATTCTTTGGATCTGCTTACGTTGGCCGGCTTTGCCTGGCAGCGTGGGGAAGCGGTGGAGGCCGATCAGGCCCAGCCCATCTACCTGCGTGACAATGTCGCCACTCCCAAGGCCCCTCGGTGACAAGCGGCATTGCCAATTGCGGGTCGGCTCGCTAGAGTCGGCGAACTTGAACAGGTGAATGATGCGCCTTAACGGTCTCGCCCCCTCTGCCTACCCCATTGAACGTCCTGCCCAGCCTGGCAGTGCGCCGGTCCCTTATCGTGAAAGCGAAAGGGCTGCGGAGCAGGCACGCGAGTCCATCGTTACACCGGCTAGCCAAGCCGATGCCACCTACGAACACCTCGCACGACGCAATAAAAGCGAGTCGACTGACTACGGTTCGGTTATCTCCGGTGATTTTATGCCGGCGCGCTTCGAAGCCATGATGGAGCGACCGCTTACCAGCCGCGCCACCCAGGCGCTGCAGAGCTATGGCACCACCGCCAGCTTCACGGCTGACCTCGACGCTCACGAAGTGCTAGGTCTGGATCTCTATGCCTGAGGCGTAGCAGGCTGTTGAAAAACTACCTGCGTTGCCATTGCTGCGTTAAAAACAGGCTCGTGCGCGAGTCCGATCAAAATGCTCATTTACAACTCGTAAAGTCGAGCGCGACTCCGACCGCTTTTCGCCTGTTTTTGCGGGGCCGCCTTCGGTGTTGCACTGGCTGCTTCGCCCACGTTTTTTCAACGGCCTGCTAGTGAACCGCGTTTGAATCTTCCCTATTTTCTCGGCTGCCCCTCCTGGAACGATGCCGCCTGGCGTGGCTCGCTCTACCCGCCGGGCTTGCCCGCCAGTGAATACCTTGCGCGCTATTGCTCCGTATTCAACACGGTCGAGGGTAATACCACGCTTTATGCTTGGCCTTCGGTGCAGAAGATCGAGCGGTGGGCAGCGCTGATGCCAGAAGGTTTTCGCTTCTGCGCCAAACTGCCTCGAGAGATCAGCCAGGCGCCGAACCTGTACGAAGTCGAAGATCTGATCCTGTCGTTCCGCACCTTGTTGGCACCGCTTGGCGCGCGGGTGACGCCATTCTGGCTGCAGTTGCCTGCGTCGTTCGGCCCTGCTCGGCTGGCAGAGCTGGCGCAGCTGATCGAGACGCTAGACAGACCGCTTGCCGTGGAGGTACGCCATAACGCCTTTTTTGCCAAGGGTGAGGAGGAGCGGGCGCTGAACCGGTTGCTGCATGAGCGGGGTGTCGAGCGAGTCTGCATGGACACGCGCGCGCTGTTCAGCTGCCAGTCCAGCGATCCGGCGCTGCTGCATGCCCAGAGCAAGAAGCCACGGCTGCCGGTGCGGCCAGCGGCGTTCAGCGAGTCTCCGCAGCTCCGCTTCGTCGGGCATCCGGCATTGGAAGCCAATGACCGCTTCATGGCGCCTTGGCTAGGCAAGGTCGCCGACTGGATCGAAGCAGGGAAGCGTCCGCACGTTTACTTGCATACCCCAGACAATCGCCTGGCGCCCGAGCTGGCCATGCGCTTCCATGAGCAGCTCAGCGAGCGCCTACCCGGCTTGCCATCGCTGGCCGCGCCGCCCATGCAAACCGAGTCGCAGCTCTCCCTGCTCGGCGCGGCTGGGGAAGGCTGACAGCACAGGCCGCAATCGCCAGCGCTGCAACCTTCATGTCCCAACGTTGCCGAAACGGCTATGACATTTGGCCGTTTCTTTCTGCTGCTGCTCGTCGCACTGGCTGGGTTTGCCTACGCGGTGTGGCGCGGGCACGTCGATGTCCCGGCGAAGTGGGACCCCTGGGCACCGCTGGACATCCGCGAGGCGCCAAACCTGCTGACCTCGTTCAAACTGCAGCGCTTGCAGCAGGATCGTGCCCTGTGTGAACAGGCTTTGAAGACGTCCGACTTGGACTATGTGGCCGTGCCCGACAGCACGCCGCAGCCTGGCTGCCCGATCGAGAACGCCGTTCGCGTCAGCGGTTCAGCGGTACGCTTCAACGGTGCGTTTCTGGCCACCTGTCCTCTGGCCGCAGCTTATGCGATGTTCGAACGGCATGGTCTGCAGCCTGCGGCCCAGCGGGTATTCGGTCAGCCGGTTGCTCGAATCGATCACTTCGGCAGTTTCGCCTGCCGCAATATTGCGCGAAGCAACAGGCGCAGTCAGCACGCCTCGGCCAATGCGCTGGATCTGGCCGGCTTCCGCCTGGAAGACGGCACGCGTATCACCGTTGCGCGCGACTGGAACGGCGATGACGATAAGGCGCGCTTTCTCCGTGAGGTCAAGGCAGCCGCCTGTAATGCGTTCAAGATCACCCTGAGCCCTAAGTACAACGCTGCCCATCACGATCATTTTCATGTGGATATGGGCGGTTTCGGCATGTGCCGCTGAGGCAGCCCGGCGCCGCCTCTGGCAAAATGCGGCGTTTTTCCGCTTCCGAGTTTTCCTATGACCGCCTCTTCTCCGTTGGTTTGCGTCGAAGCCCTCGCTCCTCGATTCGCCGAAGAGGCTGACGCCTGGGCGATGCGGCTGGGCTTGCCGATGCGAGCGGACGACGCGGAGTTCGCGCTCCAGCTTGGGGAAGACGGTCTGCAGCTGCAGTTGCTCGGGCCGAACGCGCCAGGGCCGGTGCGGGTGGATTTTGTCGAAGGCGGTGCTGCGCATCGTCGGCAGTTCGGCGGGGGCAGCGGGCAGATGATCGCCAAGGCGGTTGGCATCCAGTCCGGCATCCGTCCCAGTGTTTTGGATGCGACGGCTGGCCTGGGGCGCGATGCGTTCGTGCTGGCGACATTGGGCTGCGAAATGGTGCTATTCGAGCGGCAGCCGCTGATTGCCGCACTGTTGGAAGACGGTCTGAGGCGTGGTCGTGACGATGGCGAGGTGCGCCCCATCGTCGAACGCATGCGTTTGCAGCAGGGCAACGCCATCGAATTGATGGGGCACTGGCAGGGCGAACCGCCGCAGGTCGTCTATCTCGATCCGATGTTTCCGCACCGGGAAAAAAGCGCACTGGTGAAAAAGGAGATGCGCCTGTTCCGGCCTTTTGTTGGTGATGATCTGGATGCGGGCGTCTTGCTCGAACAGGCGCTGGCGCTGGCCAGCCATCGGGTGGTGGTGAAGCGGCCACGCAAGGCGCCGGCAATCGATGGGCGAAATCCGGGCTACAGCCTGGAGGGCAAGTCCAGTCGTTACGATATCTACCCGAAGAAGAAACTGGCATCTGGCAGCTGATTTACGTCTCGTAACGATCCGGCCGCATCAGGCCGGTGATCACAAGCGAAACGCGACTTTCTTGGTCTTGCTTATTCTGCGCAATAGTGGCATTCCTAGATCAGGCCGTTTGTGGCTGAACGGTGGTTACCAGATCGCGTAGAAGGAAGAGCATATGCAGATCCAAGTTCATAGCGATAACCACATCGAAGGCAGCGCCCGTCTCGTAGATTGGGTCAGTGGCAGTGTTGCCGATAAGCTGGATCGATTCGACGATGAAGTCACCCGCGTCGTGGTGCACCTGAACGACGAGAACGGCGTGAAGGCCGGCGCGCAGGACAAGCGCTGCCAGATCGAGGCACGGCCGAAGGGCCAACAACCCGTTTCCGTTACGCACAAAGCAGCCTCGCTTGAGCTGGCGGTCGATGGCGCCATCGACAAGCTTAACAACGCGCTGAGTCACCAGTTCGGTAAGCTGCGCAGCAAGCGCGCCTCGGCGCCGACGCCCCTGGAAGGCGAGACCCTGGAAGTGGAAGGCCGCGACGCCTTGCTGGAAGAAGACTTCCTTGCCGACGAGCAGCTGCGCAGCTCTGATACCTGACGTCATCTCGCAACAGGCAGGCATCGCTCCGCGAAGCCTGCCCCCTCGCTACACCTCGCCACCATCTGTTCTCACATGACCCCGTCGATCCGATGGCCGGGCCTCTGAGCGTTCGTGCTTGTGCTATACCCCATGGAGCTGCATTGGATGCCGGGCCGTAGCGCGCTCGGGAATATGCGGCAATTGGATGACGAAAAGGGGGATCATCAGGCACGTGGGCGAGCTCCAGTGGCTAACCCGTGCCACCAGCAGGCGAGGTGACACCATGACCATGATGCAGTGTGAATACCGTGACCACGTCATTACCGCGGAGGTAATGGAACATCCCGGCACACCGACCCCTTGGGCCGGCGGATGCCGTATCAGCAATCCCCAGGGGCAGACAACCCGGCGCATGGCGCTTCCGGTTGGGCACGCCTTCATGGCGGAACTCGAACAGGCACAGCGGGCATCCATCGCCCATGGCAAGTGGCTGGTCGATCAGTGCCTCGATCAGGGACGGCAGCTGTTCGACAGGGCTGCCTGACCCTTTCTAACCTGTCGCAGCCCATTGGCTGCGGCGGGTTTTTTGACTCCCTCGTGATACCTACAAAGCGCTGGCATTAGCTCCTTGCCGGCTTCGGGTTGAACTGTGCGGTGCTCCATCGTCTCTATCTAGAACAGGGATCGCCAGCGAGGCGGTCGAATTTTCTGCATAGCCTGATGGAGCCCGCACATGGAATTACCTAACAAAGACCTCGGCACACTCTTCGAACAGCTCGGCCTGCCGTCGGACCCGGCGAGCATCGATGCGTTCATCGCCAGCCACCGCCCAATTCCCAACCATGTGAAAGTCTCCGAGGCGCCATTCTGGAGCGAAGCGCAGGGCTCCTTTCTCAAGGAGCTGTTGATGGACGACGCCGAATGGGCGCCAGTGGTCGATGAACTCAACGTGCGCCTGCACGAGCAGGGCGAAGAATTGCCCTGAGTCAGAACGGGCGGCTCCGCCTGGCCGGTCAGGTCAGGTGGACAACGCCTTGGCGCGCCAGTGAGCCAAGGCGCTCTGTATGCCCATCGTGATCGATTGACTAGAATCCGCCTTTCCGCGCGACTACCGCGCAGCCGCTTCACAGGACGGACATGACTTCCCAGCAATTGCTCGATATCAACGCGCGCTATGCCAGCGCCAAAGCCCTTGCCCTCGAGGCCGCTCAGCTTGGCATGGACTTCTACCGCAAGCGCGAGGCACTGACCATCGAACACAAAGGCGACGACCTGCAGGATGTGGTCAGCATTGCCGACAAGCAGATCGAAGCCTTTATCCGCGAGCGACTGACCCAGCTTTTCCCCGAGGACGGGTTCCTGGGAGAAGAAAGCGGTTCGGCCGATCTGGGCGCCCGCTGCGTCTGGGTCATCGACCCGATCGATGGCACTGCCTGCTTCGTCAACGGCCTGCATAACTGGTGCGTGTCGATCGGCCTGTTGATTGACGGTGAGCCGCACCTCGGTGCGATTGCCGACCCCAACCACAATGAACTGTTTCACGGTTGCCTGGGCAAGGGTGCCTTCGTCAACGACGCCCCATTGAAAGTCAGCGCGGCGACCCACGTCGGCCAAGGCGTGACCGCGACTGGCACCTTTCATCCTCGTGGGAAGGAGCACTTCATTCCGTTCATGGAAAAGCTGTTGGCCGAAGGCGGTATGTTCTTCCGCAATGGCTCCGGCGCCCTGATGACCGCCTATGTGGCAGCGGGGCGGCTGCTTGGTTACTACGAGACCGAGCTGAAAAGCTGGGATTGCATGGCGGGGCTGGTGCTGGTGAAAGAGGCGGGCGGTCGGGTCAACGACTTCTTCCGCAACGACGGGCTGCTGCTTGGCAATCCGTATCTCGTCGCCTGCCCGGGCGTGTATTCACAGTTGGCGGAGATGATCGGGCCATCGCTCGACGATTGAGTGTGCCGTTAGCTGTTCTCGCATTGGCAGCTTGGCTATTGGCGAAACCTGGGGCGTGTGGGCTATCGGTGCTACGAGGTGCCTGAAGGTTGATCGCGAGCAAGCTCGCTCCTACGGGTGTGCGTGTGTTCTTGTAGGGGCCAGCTTGCTGGCGATCCGGGTATGCGGGCTAATGTTGCTACGAGGTGCCTGGAGCTGTTCGCGAGCAAGCTCGCGCTCCTACGGGTATGCGCGGTGTTTTTGTAGGAGCCAGCTTGCTGGCGATCCGGCTTTGCGGGCTGACGGTGCTACGAGTGCCTGGGGCTGATCGCGAGCAAGCTCGCGCTCCTACGGGTGTGCGTGTGTTCTTGTAGGAGCCAGCTTGCTGGCGATCCGGGTTTGCGGATGACG
Organism: Pseudomonas sp. NPDC077451; assembly: GCF_044543345.1. Taxonomy (NCBI): domain Bacteria; kingdom Pseudomonadati; phylum Pseudomonadota; class Gammaproteobacteria; order Pseudomonadales; family Pseudomonadaceae; genus Pseudomonas; species Pseudomonas sp. NPDC077451. Next base: position 212,769 of record NZ_JBITVX010000001.1, read on the forward strand.
ATGCTACGAGGTGCCTGGAGCTGTTCGCGGGCAAGCTCGCGCCTACCGGCGCTCGCGGTCTTCTTGTAGGAGCCCAGCTTGCTGGCGATCAGTGCCCGCGAGTGACCAGCACCCGGCGAGACCCAGACCTTTATCAGGTACGTAGTTCAGGTGGAACGGTGCCGCCATGTTCGGCGAGCTTGTGCATCACGGTGCGATGCAGCCAGCTGTTCATCTGGGCCGAATCGCCCATCTTGTCTGACGGGCAGCCCAATTCGGTGGCGAGTTCCTTGCGCGACTCCAGGCTGCTGTCTAGACCCAGCAGTTTGAGCAGATCAACGATGGAGGTGCGCCAGTTCAACGGCTCTGGATGGTTGGCAGCCATTGCGTCGAGCTTTGCTGGAACATCCACAGCACTGGTTGATTGGCCCGTAGAGTGAGCCACCCCTTCGGGGCTGGGCGCAGTTCCAGGCGGTGTGGTGGTGGCGTTGTGTGCAGCGGTTGGCCGCTCCGAATCGACCACGGAGTCCGGCGCATGCTGGTTCGGCGTGTTGTTCGGATCGACCGGCTTGTGCGCTTCGTTGCTCACGCCGCCCATGCCGAGTTTGTCTTTGATCGTGTCGAACAGGCCCATTTCAATTCCTCTAGTCATTACGTGGTGATTTTTTGGACCACCATGACAGGTCGAGGATTCGGCGCCGCAGGTCGGGAAGCGCGCTGCTCCGGGCCTTAGCGACCAGAGGTCGCGGCCCGCTGCGTCGTATCGGTTGGTGCTGCGGGCGACGGACCCTCGGTACCGCCGCCCAGCGCGATGTACAGGCTCACCAGGTTCTGAATCTGAGCACGCTTTACCTGGATGAACGCCTGTTCGGCGTCGAACAGGTTGCGCTCTGCATCGAGCACCTGAAGGTAGTTCACCACGCCTTCGGCGTAGCGTTCGCGGGCGAGGTCGGCGATACGGCGCAGCGTGGCGACGTTCTCCGCTTGCGCGGCAACCTGCTCTGCGAGCCAGCGGCGGCCTGCCAGTGCATCGGCTACCTCGCGAAAGGCGGTTTCGATGGCGCTTTCGTACTGCGCCACCGCCGCGTTCTCGCGGGCCTCAGCGACGGTCAGGTTGCCGCGGTTGCGGCCAAAGTCGAACAGCGGGAGGTAGAGGCTCGGGCCGATGCTCCAGGTGCGGTTGTCGCGGCTGACCAGGTTGTCCAGCTCATTGGAGATATAGCCGAAGCTGCCGGTCAGCGAGATCTGCGGGAAGAACGCAGCTCTCGCCACGCCGATGTTGGCGCGGGCCGCACGCAGGTCCAGTTCGGCGCCGAGAATGTCCGGGCGTACCAGCAACAGCTCCGAGGGCAGCCCCGCATCCAGGCGCAGTGGTTCGATCTGTTCGTTCAGCGGCAGCGGCTCCGGCAACGGCTGTTGCAGCGGCCCCCCGATCAGCTGGGTGAGGTAGTTGACCTGCTCGGCTCGGACCAAGTGCAGGTTGGCCAACTCGGTCTTGGCCTGGGTCAGCAGCGCCTGTGCCTGGTTCAGGTCCAAGGCCGAGGTGATCCCGGCCTCGAAGCGTACGCGGGCAATGCGCAGGCCGTCGCGGCGGCTTTGCAGGGTCGCTTCGGCCAGTTCGATGCGCGCCTCAGCGCCGCGCACAGCGAGGTAGGTCAAGGCCACATCGGCTATCAACGACAGTCGGAAGGCCCGCTGTGCCTCGATGGTCGACAGGTATTGCGCGCGCGCAGCCTCGGTAAGGTTGCGCACCCGTCCCCAGAAATCGAGTTCGAACGCTGAGATACCGAGCCCTACGGAGAATTGCTCAGTGATCTGGCCACTCGATGTTCCCGAGGTCGCACCGCCTGTGGAACCGCGACCGGCACTACCGGTTGGAAAGCGGCCACGGCTGGCATCGGCCGTAGCCGCCAGCGTCGGGTAGCGGTCGGCGCCTTGGACACCGAACTGGCCGCGGGCCTCTTCAATTCGGGCTACGGCGATCTGCAGATCTCGATTTCGCTGCAGGGCCGTTTCGATGTACAGCTCGAGGCGTGGATCTTCAAGAAACTCGCGCCAGCCGATCTCGTTGGCCAACACCTCGCCGTCCATGGGCTTATAGTCTGCCGGGTAGTGCGCAGCGGTGGGCGAGGGCGGTGGCTCATGGGACGGCGCAAGCTGGCAGCCCGTCAGGGCGCCGATCAGCAGCAAGGGCGCAAACCTAGGCATTGTCTGGCGCCTCCTCTTCCTCGGCTGGGTGCGCCTTGTCTTCTGCAGTCGGCGGGCGACGCTTGGTCAGCCAGCGACGGACGGAGAGATAGAACAGCGGGATGTAGAACAGGCCCAGCAGCGTGGCGACGATCATGCCGCCCATGACGCCAGTACCGACCGCGACGCGGCCAGCCGCGCCGGCACCGGTAGACAACACCAGCGGCAGCATGCCGAGGATGAAGGTCAGCGACGTCATGAGGATCGGGCGGAAACGCAGACGCACCGCGTTCATCACGGCATCGGTGAGGCTCTTGCCGTGGCCTTCCTCTTCGATGGCGAACTCGACGATGAGAATTGCGTTTTTGGCCGACAGGCCGATGATGGTCACCAGGCCGACATTGAAATAGACGTCCGCCGGCAGGTCACGAAACATCGCGAACAGCACGGCGCCCAGCGCGCCGAAGGGCACCACCAGCAATACCGCGATGGGCACTGTCCAGCTTTCATACAGCGCTGCCAATACCATCAGCACCACCAGCAATGACAGCCCCAGCAGCATTCCGACCTGTCCGGACGCCTGCTGTTCCTCCAGCGAGGCGCCGGTCCATTCGTAGCTGAATCCGCCCGGCAGCTCGCTCGCCAGTCGTTCCATTTCGGTCATGGCTTCACCGGTGGTCGAACCAGGCGCGGCGCTGCCGGACAAGGTCAGGGCAGGGTAACCGTTGTAGCGCTGCAACTGAGTCGGCCCTTCGGTCCACTCCACGGTGGTAAAGGCGCCGAATGGCACGCTTTCGCCCTCGTCGTTGATCACCTTCAGGTCGAGCACATCCTGAGGCGTCATTCGATAGGGCGCATCCGCCTGCAACAGCACCTGCAGGACGCGACCGTCACGGTTGAAGTCGTTGGCGTAAGCGCTGCCGAAAGCGATCGCCAGTGTCGCGTTGACCTCACTGATTGAAAGACCCAGCGCACGGGCCTTGATACGGTCGATGTTGACCCGCAGGCGCGGAGCGTCATCAGCACCTTCTGGCCGGACGCTCTGCAACACCGGGCTTTCGCTCGCCTTACCCAACAGCTGGTTGCGTGCATCGAGCAGTGCCTGGTAGCCCAGACCACCGCGGTCCTCGAGCTTGAAGGTGAATCCGCCGGCCACGCCCAGTCCGGGAATCGAGGGCGGGTTCAGGGCGAACACGCGGGCTTCGTTGATCTGCGAAAAACGGCCCATGGCTTCGCGTACCAATGCCTGGGCGGAGCTGCCCTCTTCGGTGCGTTGCTCCCACGGGATCAGCCGCACAAAAGACATCGCATGGGCCTGGCCCTGGCCGAAAAAGCTGAAGCCGTAGACCGTAATGGCGTCGTCGACCAACGGATGATCGGCGTAGAACGCCTTGACCTGTTCGATGGCCTCTTCGGTGCGCTCGACCGTCGCGCCGGCGGGGGCCTGGATGACCGTCATCAACGACCCTTGGTCTTCGTCCGGTAGGAAGGCACTGGGCATTCGCAGGTAGAGAAAGGCCGTCAGCGCCAGCAAGCCGACAAAGGCCAGTAGAAACCAGATCGGCCGCGCGAGCATGCCGCCGACCGCATGGTGATAGTGGTCAGTGGTGCGCTCCATCCAGCGGTTGAATGGACCGAAGATACGCTGGCCCAGTCCAGGCTTGCCATTGTCCGGCTGGCTGGGTTTCAGCAACGCTGCGCAGAGCGCCGGTGTCAGCACCAGCGCCAGAACTGTCGAGGTGGCCACGGCAATCGACAGTGTCACGGCAAACTGCCGATAGATGCCGCCGGTCGACCCCGGGAAAAACGCCAGCGGCACGAACACCGCGATCAGTGCCAGGGTCGTGCCGATGATGGGCGCGGTCACCTGCTCCATGGCTTTGACCGTCGCCTGATAGGGCGGCAGCTGCTCTTCGTCCATGATCCGTTTGACGTTCTCAACCACCACGATGGCATCGTCCACGAGGGTGCCGATCGCCAGGACCATGCCGAACAGGCTTAAAAGATTGATCGAGAACCCGGCGATCCACAGGCCGAGGCAGGTACCGGCCAGTGTGATCGGGATGACGATGGTGGGAATGACCGTGGTGCGCCAGTTCTGCAGGAACAGCAGCATGACCAGCACCACCAATGCCATTGCCTGGAGCAGCGTGACGACCACCTGCTGGATCGACGAGGCGATAAAAGGGGTCGAGTCGAACGGTACCGTCCAGGAGACGTCCTCCGGGAAGCCCTCAGCCAGCTCTCGCATTCGCTGTTTGACGGCAGCCGCCGTATCCAGGGCATTGGCACCTGGCGACAGCTGCACGGCCAGGCCCGCTGCCGGCTGGCCGTTGAGTTCGCTGCGTGATGTGTAATTCTGCGCGCCAAGCTCCACGCGCGCGACGTCGCGCAGGCGGATTGCCGAACCGTCCGGGCCCGCACGCAGGATGATCGAGGCGAACTCTTCCGGGGTGCTGAAGCGACCGCGGGTTTCCAGCGGCGCGTTGATCTCGATTCCCTCTGCCAGCGGCAGGGCACCCAGTGCACCGCCTGCAGACTGGCTGTTCTGCTCTTGCACCGCGGCCAGCACGTCGGCAGCGGAAAGGCCGAAGCTGGCCAGCCGATCCGGGTTTAGCCAGATCCGCATGGCATAGGCGGTATAGAACTCGCGGATGTCACCCACGCCCTGCACGCGGCGCAGCTCATCGAGGACGTGGGTGGTCGCGAAATGGCCGAGCTCCAGCGTGCTCATGGTGCCGTTTTCGGAAAACAGCGAGATGATCAGCAGGAAATCCTGCGAGGCCTGGAAGACCTGGATGCCCTGTCGGCGGACTTCCTCCGGCAGGCGTTGCTCGACCCGGCTCAGTCGGTTCTGCACCTCCATCTGGGCAATGTCGATGTCGGTGCCGGCCTCGAATGTCAGCTCGATCGACGCACTGCCATTGGAGCGGCTCGACGAGTCCATGTACAGAAAGCCTTCGACGCCATTGAGCTCCTGCTCAATCACCTGGGTGACGTTGGTTTCGAGCACCGATGCGTCTGCGCCAGGGTAGGTCACGCTGATGCGCAGCGTCGGCGGGGCAATGCTCGGGTATTGCTCGACGGGCAATGAGCGCAGGGCCAACACGCCCCCCAGCAGGATGCCCAGCGCAATGACCCAGGCAAAGACCGGGCGCCGGATGAAGAACGCCGGCGTCATTGGCTGGACTCGGTCGCCATGGAGGACTCTGGCGCTTCCGGTGGGCCTTCAGGCTGGTAAGGCGTGGTCCGTACCGCAGCACCGCTGCGGACGCTGCCGCCGCCTTCGACGATCACGACTTCGCCGGCCTTCAGCCCCTCACGAATGACCCATTTGCTGCCCTGGAGCTCGCCGAGCTCGATTTCACGCGAGACGACCTTGTCGTCCTCGCCCACGAGCAGTACGCGCGCGGCCTGGTCGTTGACCATGACGGCACGCTGCGGAATCAGCACGCCATCAGGCCGGATGCCGGCATTGATGCGCCCGCGAACGAACTGGCCGGGTAGGAGCAACCTGTCCGGGTTGGGGAACTCGGCGCGCAAGGCCACGGTGCCGGTGTTCTCGTCGATGCTCATGGCGTAGAAGTTGACGTAGCCGAGATGCGGGTATTCGTGGCCGTTCTCCAGGATCAGCTTGACCTCCACACGCCCTCCCTCCGGCAGCTCAAGGGCGCCGGAGGCGAGCCGTGCACGGATCTGCAGGAGATCGGAGCTGGATTGGGCGAAGTTCACATAGACCGGGTCGAACTTCTCCACGGTGGTCAGCAGGGTGCCCTCGCTGGCGCTGACCAGCGCGCCTTCGGTGACCTGCGCGCGCCCGGCCCGACCTTCGATGGGGGACTCGACTGTGGTGTATTCCAATTCGAGCTCGGCCGATTGCACGTTGGCCTCGGCTTGCGATACATCCGCTTTGGCGGTGCGTAAGGTGGCCAGAGCGGTGTCGTATTCCTGCTGGCTGATGGCCTGTTTGGCGACCAGGCCTTTGTAGCGTTTGACGTCCTGCGCTGCATTCAACGCGGTGGCTTCGGCACGCTCTAGGGCTGCCTTGGCTGCCTTGAGGTTGGCGCGCATCTCGCGCGGGTCGATCTGGAACAGGGGCGTGCCGACCTCGACGTCGGTGCCTTCTTCGTAAAGCCGTTCCTGGATGATGCCGTTGACCCGCGCGCGGATCTCGGCGATGCGAATGGCCTGGACGCGCCCTGGAAGCTCGATGATGTTGGGGATCGGTTTGGGATCGACCGTCACGACCTCCACCTTGGGCGGTGGCGGTGCGGCTTGCTCGGTTTTTTTGTCGTCGGAGCAGGCCGCCATGAGCAGCGCCGTGGCGCTGATCAGCACAGCGTTTTGCAATAACTGCCTCATTCAGTCGGACCTTTTGTCTCGTACTGTCTTCGCCGCGGTATAGCGCGCTGACCTACACTCGACCGCGGGTGGCGGGCACGGTTCCGGTTAAATCCCCCGTCTCGGCTCGATAGCGGCCACGCTGCCGCAAATGCTCGACGCGATGGGCGGTCAGCTTTTCGGCGTATGTACCACGATGTGTTGTCGCGCCTGGTCCGGCAGCGCTATGCCGGCCGAGCGCAGCGCGGCGACCAGCGCCTTGCGCACCTCCGACGCGGTGGTAACGAAATCCGAGCGGCGCGAGTCGCACCAGAACAGGACGTCGAACACCAGCTGACTCTCGCCCAAATCATTGAGTAGTACCTCAGCGTGCGGAGTGGCCAACACACCGGGCGTCTGCTGGGCGGCGTCGCGCATGACCGCGTTGATAGTGTCGATATCGATGCCGTAATACAGCATGCAGACCACCTTGCCGCGGCGGATCGGCGCCGCTGTGTTGTTGGTGACGCGCGAAGTGAAGGTCTCAGCGTTGGGCACCAGTACCCGGCGCCCGTCATAGGTGCGAATCTGGGTGGCGCGCAGTTCGATGCGCTCCACGCTCCCTTCGGTTTCACCAATGATGATCTGGTCGCCCAGCTGAAACGGCCGCAGCGTCAGGATCAGCAGGCCGCTGACAAAGTTGGAGAGGATGTCCTTGAGGGCAAAACCCAGCGCCAGGCTGGTCAGGCCAAGCCCGGTGGCGAGGGTGCTCGGTTCCAAGCCAAAGGCGCTTGCGGCAACGATGATGCCGAGCACCCATATCGCGTAATAGCTCACCTGCCGGACCAGATTTTCGACGGTCAGGTCGTTGGCCAGGCGGCTCACAATCTTCTTCATGAGCGCGCGTACAGCAGTAGCAAGCCCCCAGAACAGCAGCAGGACCAGGAGGGCGGCCAGTACCCGCGGAATGATATTGATCGCTGACTCGAGCAGGCGCGCAAAGGCATTTTCGACGCTCGACTGTACCGAGGTTATAAACCGTCCACGGTCCGAATCGCGGCGTTTGGCAGCCGTCGCCAGGGCCCGGTCGAGTATCGCTGCCCAGTCTCGGACGAGGCGGTCGAGCGGTTGTCCATTGGCTTCGGCATCAGCTGGTGTAACCACCATCAATGGGCGGCCGGCCACGCTGATCTGCAGGCCGTCGTCGTCCTCGGCTTCGGTGGGCTCGATGCGCGCTTTCGTGATGCCCTTCGGCGTTTCCAGCACAGCCGCCAATTGCCGTTCGATCTGTCGTGCTCGCGGGCGCGCTTCAAGCTCTTCGTGGGGGCCGATGCGAAACAAGGCACGGCCGTCCAGGCGCACGGTCGCGACCCCTTCCTGCGCCCAGGCGTGTGATGTCGGCAGCATTGCGACGCAGAGCAGGGCCAGCAGGCCAAGCGTTCGTAGCAGGACGGAAAAAGCAGTCACGAGGCGAGGAGACAGGGTCATCATGGTTGAAATGCCGTAGCCGTAAACAAACAGGCCGCCGGGTTGGCGGCGGCCTGTTGATGAAACTTGCAACCTGCGGTTGTGCGTACCGAGGGACTGTGGTTGCTATGCGATCGTCTTCAGTTGGCGTTAGAAAATCAGCGCGAACAAGCCGATCACAACCAACAGACCGATCAGAAAGATGATGCCTACTGTGCTGCCCAGAAACTTCAGCATGAGGATGACTCCTTTGCATTGGGTTCACTGAATCCGACTGGGCATGCGCGCAAAACGTTCAGAAAACCGGGCGGCCGGTCATAGCCGCTGCAGATTCAGAGGCTTTTCCAGATCAGCTGCAGCCCGGCCAGAAGCATGCCCACGCGGCGATTCGGTAAAACAGTTTGTGGTCGATGCGCTTGTGCAACCAGAGCCCGGCCCAGACGCCGAACGGCACCACTGGTGCCAGCGTCAGGCTGATCAACAGGTTTTCGCGACTGAACTGGCCGAGCGCGGCATAGGGAATCAGCTTGATCGCGTTGGTCATCAGGAAGAACAGGTTGATAGTCGCCACATAGCGCAGCTTGTCCAGCTGCTGCGGCAGCAGGTGCATCATGATTGGCGGCCCGCCGGCGTGGGCGACGAAACTGGTGAAACCGGCAATCGAGGAAAGCAATGTACCGCGACCCCGCTGCAGCGGTCGCGGCTTGTCGTTGTTGGTGAACAGACCCAACAGCACGAAGCCGACCGCAATCGCGCCCATCATCAGCCCGATCATGCGCTCGTCGAGCATGCCGAAGGTCAGCGAACCCAGCGCGATGCCGATCAACGCACCGGGCATCATCACTTTCAGGTTCGCCTTGTCCCAGTGACCGACATAGGCCTTGAGACCCACCACATCGGCCAGACAGAGAATCGGCAGCATTACCGCGGCGGCCTGTTTCGGCGAGATTGCCAAGGCCAGCAACGGTACGGCGATCCCGCCCAGAGCGCCACCGAAGCCGCCTTTGGACAGGCCGGTCAGAAAGATCGCCGGCAGGGCGAACAGCAGAAAGTCAGAAAGCGTCATGAGTGTGATCGGCCGGGCAGGGTCACGGGTTGGCTTCGTTGTGCATCATCGCATCATCGCATCATCGCATCTTCGCCACGTGCCTGGCCGCGGCAATGTGCGAGAGAGAGGATCGCTTGCAGTGGATCGTGGTCAGCATCTTTAACGCAGACTGACAGGTGATCCATGAGCCCATTTAACGCGATTCCATTTCACGCCTCCGCATGCATGGAGCCGTCCCGCGCGGCAGCTGGCGTTCTGCTGGTACTGGCGACAAGCCTGGCGTGCCAGGCGCAAGCTCAGGAGCCTCACCCATTGATTGGCTTGATAAACGAATTCCGTGAGGCGGAAGAAAGTTGCGGGGACGGCAAGGGCCAAACTGTCGGGCCTCTGGCGCCGAACGAGGCACTGAATGTGCAGCCGGCCGCCAGCGGCGCTCAGCTGCAGAAAGCGCTGCAAGCTGCGGATTATCGACCGGCCAAGCTGCAGGCCATGTCCGTTGCCGGCCCGGGGGACGCGAAAACAGCCATGCAAGCGTTGAAGCAGCGTTATTGCGCGCCGCTACGTAGTCACGAGTTCGCTGAGATCGGCGTGTCACGCAAGGGCAACACCTGGCAGGTGCTACTGGCCCAACCGCTGCTGTCGCCTGATCTAGGCGACTGGCAGCAGGTGGGCAAGAACATTCTGCAACGGGTCAACGAAGCGCGGTCCAAGCCGCGAACCTGCGGCAGCCGTTCGTTCAAGGCGGCTCCCGCACTGACCTGGAATGCCAAGCTGGGCGATGCTGCGCTCGCCCACAGCCGTGACATGGCAGCGCAGAATTACTTCAGCCATCGGGCTCCGGATGGCAGTCAGGTCAGCGACCGCGCCAGCCGTGCCGGCTATAGCTGGCAGCGGATCGGCGAAAACATTGCGGCTGGGCAAGGCTCGGAGAAGCAGGTCATGGCCGGTTGGCTGGCCAGCCCTGGGCACTGCAGCAACATCATGAACCCGGATTTCACCGAGATGGGCGCGGCCTATGCGATCGAAAAGTCCAGCGCCGCCGGCAGCTACTGGACACAGGTGTTCGGCACGCCTCGCTAGGCTGCTGGTGAGGGAGCGGGTTCAGTTCTGGCTCTCCAGCCAGTTGTGCGCTTCGGTGTTCTGGTTTTCGTCGAAGGCCTTGATCGACAGGCCGGGGAACAGTGCGCCCTCAATCTCGCTGGCCTTGCGTAGCCACTCCTTGCTGGACACCACTGCGCAGCGATCGAAACGGCGGATGAAGCGAAACAGCTGGGGAATTCGTGCCAGTTCGACACCCATCGCGCCCAGCGTCGGAACATCGAAGTCGCCGATGCGATAGAGCATCTGGCCGTGACTGATGCCTTCTGATTTTCTCAGCAGTTCGTCCAAGGCAAAGCGCATCTCGCTGCTGTCGAGTTTGCCGGAGAAATCCACGTCGATGCGTTTATCACCAATGCGGGTTACATGAAACATGACGAATCCTCAATGAAATGGGTGGCAGCCAAGTAGCCCTGCCATTACCTGACCATAGTCGTTATGTGGCGTTCGGTTGAGCTAAAAAACCACTTTTACCAGCCTCTTTAGTGATCTGGATCAAGGCGCCGACCGGCCGGTCATGAGCGATTAAAATCGGCTAAAACCCTTGTGTGGCGGGCTTTTGCGAAAGTTTGTCTATGGCTATCAAGTTGCTTCGGCTGCAGCCGAGAAGTGTGTAATCGCGATCCTTTCTGTCGACTGTGTCGCATCCTCTCCTGCAGTTGGATATCTCCCATGACCAGCACCTTGGCGAACGTCATTCAATCTCTCTTGCGCGGGCTGGGTCTGCGTACCATCAATCAGCAATTCTTCTTTTCCTACAGCCTGATCTTTCTTTGCGCGGCGCTAACGGCCGGTGTGCTATTCATGTCCAGTAAGGACGCCAGCCAGATCGACATGGCCGGTGCCCAGCGCATGCTCAGCCAGAAGATGATGAAAGAGGCGTTGCTGGCCGCACAGGGCATCGGTGGCCCGGCTGAGGTGGATAAAACCATCCAGCGCTTCGAGCAGTCTCATCGTCTCCTGCTCAATGGCGATGGTAGCCAGGGCATCGCCCCGGTGGAGTTGGCCAGCGCCAAGCCTCATCTGCAGCGCGTCGACCAGATATGGCAGCGCTATCGTCCAGCCGTACAGTTGTTGGCGGCTGGCCAGCAGGCTGATCTCAAAACGATCGCGGCGGATGCCAATGAGATTCTCGCCGCCTCCAACGAGGTGGTGTCTCTGATTTCGACTGAAGTGAACCGCAATACGACCCAGCAGCTCTGGGTTGCGATGGGTTCGACTCTGACCATTTTGTTATTGGTTGTCCTCGGTCGGGTGGCTGGCATGAACTGGTTGATGCGGCATGTCGATCAGCTCCGTGAGCGGCTGGAGAAGGTTAGCCAGGGCGACTTCTCTTCGCCTATGCAGGTACGCCATGCGGACGACGAAATCGGCATGATCACCCTCGCTTACAACCGTCTGCTGGGAGAGGTTGGCGAGATGATCCGTGGCGTGCGCCAGGCCGCCGATGATGCCGATGGTCAGTGCGTGCGCATGGCAAGTCTGGCGGGCGACAGTGCGCGCAACGTTGAAAGTCAGCAGGCCGAGATCGATCAGGTGGCCACTGCAATGAACGAGATGCTCGCCACTTCGCAGGAAGTCGCGCGTAGCACTGTCGAAGCGGCCAGCGCCGCCGACGTCGCCGAGCAGGAAACCAGCGCTGGTAACGCAGTGATGAACCAATCGGTTACGGCTATTCGCGCCCTGACCGGGCATGTCGATGGCTTGGCCGGCGTGATGCAGCAGCTGGTGCAGGACAGCCACGAAATCGGCAAGGTCCTCAACGTCATCAGTGGCATCGCCGAGCAGACCAACCTGTTGGCGCTTAACGCTGCCATCGAGGCTGCGCGCGCGGGCGAGCAGGGTCGCGGCTTTGCCGTGGTGGCAGATGAGGTCCGCAGCCTGGCCAGCCGTACGCAGGATTCAGCCAAGGAAGTCAGTGTGCTGGTCGAGCGGCTTCAGAGCCAGGCTACACGTGCCGGCGAAGCCATGGACGCTTCACGGCAGAGCAGCACGACAACGCTTACACAGATCGAAGCGGCGCAACATGCCTTGGGACAGATTGTCGGCGCGGTGCAGACCATTCGCGGCATGACCAACCAGATTGCGACGGCGGCGGAGGAGCAGTCGCATGTTGCCGAGGACATGAATCAGTCGCTGACCCGTATCGCCCAGGTGGCCGATCAGGCAGCCAGCGCCACGCACGACACGGCGGCGTCAGGCAACACCATCATGCAGAGCATGAACGGGCTCAAGGCGTTGACGGGGCGTTTCCGTCTGCAGGCGTGATCGTCAAGGTGGGGGAGGTGCTGCTTGGAGGAGGGCGCTTCTTTACATCGACAGCAAAGAGCGGCGCCCCCGCATTTGAGGTGCGGGGGCCGAGGGATCAGTCCTGGCGGCTGGTCACTTCCAGCAGGTGATAACCGAACTGGGTTTTCACTGGGCCCTGGACTTCATTGAGCGGGGCGCTGAAAACCACGGTGTCGAATTCCTTGACCATCTGACCGGGGCCGAACGAGCCCAGGTCGCCGCCCTGACGGCTGGACGGGCAGGTGGAATTGTCCTTGGCAACCTGAGCGAAATCGGCACCGCCTTCGATGGCAGCCTTCAGCTCGTTGCACTTTTCTTCGGTAGGAACAAGGATGTGGCGGGCGGTGGCTCGTGCCATGTGGGTCTACTCCAGTGGGAAAGGTGCGAGCCTACCGGATTTGCTCAGCGATTCAAGCATCGGCTCAGTTCGGCTCGGGCGAGGGCTGCTCCGGTGAGTTCTGCAGGATCGCCAGGCTGCGTTCGTATTGCTCGGCACTGAGTGGCATGTAGCCGGTGAAGTGAATCCAGCCGGGCAACCCCTGCAGATAGTGTTCGACGAATGCGCGGGTGATCGGTTTGCGCTGCAGGCTCTCTTCGTTCAGGTATACAAACAGCGGGCGCGTCAGTGGCTGATAGCGTCCTTCGCTGACCGTGGCGAGCGTCGGGTAAACCGGTCCGTTGCCGTTGTCCACGGCGAGCAACTTCAGTTCGTCCCAATGCCGATGGTACGCACCGATGCCAAAGAAACCGAGCGCATCGGGCTCGGCCGCAATCCCGGCGGCCAGTTGTTCCTCGTTTTCGCTGGCGGTGTAGTCCTGACGGCTGCGGTGCGTCGCGCCGACGATCTCGCGGGTAAAGACATCGTAGGTGCCCGAATCCTGGCCCCGTCCGAACAGTTTCACGGGACGGTCCGGCCATTCGGGGCGGATCTGGTTCCAGCGCATGACCCGACCTTCTGCATCCGGTGCCCATAGGGCCTTGAGTTCATCTACCGTAATGTCTTTCGCCCAGTGGTTGCTGGGATGTGCCACTACCGCAATGGAGTCCATGGCCAGGGGGATCTTGCGGTAGCGGACGTCATTCTTGGCGCACTCTGCCTGTTCTTCGGCGTTCATTTCGCGCGACGCATCATTGATATCCGTTTCGCCGGTGCAGAATCGACGAAAACCCGCGGTGGTCCCGGAAAACTCAACGTTGATCGGATGACCGGGGCGGGCACGCTGAAACCGTTTTATCGCTTCACGGGTTAGCGGGTAAACCGTGCTCGATCCGTCGATGAGCAGCCCTTCGGATGCCGCTGCCTCCGTTGCTCCCTCGGCTGATGCGAGCGTGGTGTGCAGGGCAAGCAATAGGCTGATCAGCATTAAAGCGCTGGATTTGGCGATGTGCATGGAGAGTTCCTTCTACTGGCTCAGGATTTCGGTTTTAGCCAGTCAGCCTTGAGCGTGGTCCAGAACAGCTGGAGGCTGTTGAAGCGCGTGTCCACGGCATTGATGTAGTCATCAAGATGGTCGATTTCACGGTGTTGCGCTTGCTGTTCCTGTCCGTCGATGCGTTCTAGCTGGGCCTCGAGTTCGTTCAGCGATTCACGGAGTTCGCGGATGCGGTTCTCGGTCTGGATGCGGCGTTCGCTTTGCATGATTGGCTCCAGGCAGGGTCAGAGTTGGCTGCCGCCAATAAGCAGCAACGGAAGGCCGAAGAACACGCCGCCGATATAGGCCCCGACATACAGCTTGTTGCGCTGAGCCAGGTCCGCGAGGAAGTTGGCAATCGCCGGAGGCACGCCGCGCAGGAACGGCAGTACGTAGATGATGGAGATCCCCAGAAGGTTGAACATTAGATGCACCAGCGCGATCTGCATCGCCAGTTCTGCCGTGGGGCCGGCGATTGCCGTGGCGGCCAGCAGGGCGGTGACGCAGGTTCCAATGTTTGTACCCAGGGTGAATGGATAGACCTGCCTGAGCGTGAACACGCCCGTGCCGGCCAGCGGCACAATCAGTGCTGTTGTGGTGGATGACGATTGCACCAGTATGGTGATGACCGTTCCAGAGGCAATGCCGGACACCGGTCCGCGTCCGACGCTTGCATGCATGATGTCTTTGGCGCGACCCACCATCACCTTGCGCAGCACCTTGCCAATCGCCTGGACCACGAAGAGGATCAGCCCGATCCCGATGATGATCAGCCCGACGCCGGCCCACACCTTGCTCGGCAGCCAGGACACGCTGGCTTCGAGCAGCTCGCTGGCAGGGGTCAGTATGGTCTTCATGAAGTTCATGCTCTTCATGTCGACGCCGGCACTGTCATGCACCAGCAGGCCCGCAAGCGCCTGTGACATGCGCTCCAGTGGATGAAAGAGCAACTCCAGCGGCAGCAGGATGGTCACCGCTGTGATGTTGAAGGCGTCATGCACTGTGGCCGCAGCGAAGGCTCGGTGAAACTCTTCTCCACTGCGGATATGGCCGAGGCTGACAATGGTGCTGGTCAGCGATGTGCCGATGTTTGCGCCCATGATCAACGGAATCGCGATAGGGATCGGCAGGCCACCGGCGACCATGCCCACGATGATCGAGGTCACCGTGCTGGAACTCTGGATCAGCGCCGTGGCAGCCAGGCCGATCATCAGCCCGACAAAGGGGTTGGTGGCGAAAGCGAACAGTTCTTTTGCGTTGTCGCCCACTGCGGCTTTGAAGCCGTCGCCAATCGCGCCGACCGCAGCCAGCAGTAGATAGATCAGCGTGACCACCAGCAGCCAGGACAGCCATTGGCGCGTAATCGGAGTGGAGGATTTTGCCGCCAGGGCACCGGCGTTCATCGTCATCAGGCAACTCCCGTGAGCGTGTCAGTGGCTCGACGGTGTGCCTCGGCTGTGACTACTTGATGACCGCAACGGCAGAGGGAGACTAACGGTCAGTGCGCGCAGCGATAGCAATGCTATCTGAGCCCGCGCAGCGTCATTTCGTGCGGATTGCAGGCCGTAGGCGGTGCGTTGCTGAATGGAAAGGGGGGCAGGAGCCTGCCGCTAACAGGCTCCGTTCGCTAGCGCTCGTGAGTCACACTCAGGCAGCGTTGCTGCTGCGTGTGGCTTCGGCTGTGGGGCGCTCGACCAGATACCGTTCCAGGCGCGACTTGTCAGCGTCATCGAACGCCAGACCGAGCTTGGTCCGGCGCCAGAGGATATCGTCGAGCTGCGTCGCCCATTCTTCACGACGAAGGTAGTCGACTTCCAGGGCATACAGGCGCTGGCCGAGGTCTTCACCCAGTGCATCGATCGAGCGGGCATCGCCGAGCATGCGCCAAACGCGATTGCCGTATAGGGTCGCCCAGCGTTTGGCCAGCGGTTGATCGATGCCTTTCACCTCGGCCATCAACTCAGCAGCAAGCGCCTCGGCGGTGGTCATGCCTTCCCCACCAGGCAACGTATCCTTGGCGGTCCAACTTGGGCCCATTTTCGGGAAAAATGGCTTGAGCTGAGCCATCGCCGATTCGGCGAGTTTGCGGTAGGTGGTCAGCTTGCCGCCGAACACTGAGAGCAAGGGCGCCTGCTTCTCTTCGGCAGCCAGAGACAAGGTGTAATCGCGCGTCACCGCCGATGGGTTATCTGACTCGTCGTCACACAACGGCCGAACACCGGCAAACGTATGAACGATGTCATCCGCTGTCAGCTGTTTGCGGAAATTGCTATTGGCGACGCCCAGAACATAGGCGATCTCTTCTTCACTGATGCTGACCGTAGCCGGGTCGCCGCGATATTCGCGGTCGGTGGTCCCGATCATGGTGTAGCGGTCGAGATAGGGGATGGCGAAGACGATGCGCCGATCCTCGTTCTGCATGATGTAGGCCTGCTCACCTTCGTACAGTTTCGGCACGATGATGTGGCTGCCCTGAATCAGGCGGATGCCGTAAGGCGAGCGCTGCTGCAGGTTCTCACCTATGAACTGCGCCACCCAGGGCCCAGCCGCGTTGACCAGCGCCTTGGCGCGTAGGGAGAAACGGCTGCCATCCTGACGCTGCAGTTCGACATGCCAGATGCCGCCGGCGCGCTTGGCGCTCAGGCATTGGGTACGGGTGTGGATGTGCGCGCCTTTTTCCCGCGCGGCCATGGCGTTAAGCACGACCAGTCGCGCATCGTCGACCCAGCAGTCGGAATATTCGAAGCCGCGCTTGATGGCGGGCTTGAGCGGGCTTTCACTACCAAAGCGCAGGCCGCGCGAAGCAGGCAGCTTCTCGCGCTTGCCAAGGTTGTCGTATAGAAACAGCCCGGCGCGAATCATCCAGGCGGGGCGCAGGTGCGGGCGATGCGGCAGGACGAAACGCATGGGTTTAACGATATGCGGCGCTTTCGCCAGGAGCACTTCACGCTCGGCCAGGGCTTCGCGCACGAGGCGGAATTCGTAGTGCTCCAGATAGCGAAGGCCGCCATGGATCAGTTTGCTGCTGGCCGACGACGTGTGGCTGGCCAGGTCATCACGCTCGCACAGAAACACCGACAGGCCGCGTCCGGCTGCATCAGCAGCGATGCCTACACCATTGATGCCACCGCCAATCACAGCGATGTCGTACAGCTCGGAGACGGTCTCAGTCACGGGATTCTCCTCAAGAACGAACATTAATTTTCGAATGTGAACATCCTAGCGCACATATGAATGGCTCTCTAGAGCTGATGTTCATTTTTTATATCAAAAGAAAATAATCGAACCTATGCGAACAGATAATTGGTGCTTAGCCGGGCATTGAGATAATGCCGGTCAGCGAATGCGCGCCGTCAATGTGGGCGTGAGAGGTTATGGCAATGCTATTGGTGGGCTGAAGCCCACCCTGCTGCTGCGGCGGGCCGACGATCACCGGCACGAACGTATCGGCGGTTAGAGGGTAGGCTGCGGCCGAGTAGGGTGGGCTTCAGCCCACCGGTGCCGCAACTGCAATGTCAGGTATTAGCCACCGTCAAATCAGGAGGCGGCGCGAGGTGCGCCATCAGGCACATGGTGCAGCGGAGGGCGGGACGGTGTTGGCCTTGCCGCGGGCTGACGAACACCGACACGAACGTATCGGCAGTTAAGAGGGTAGGCTGCGGCCGAGTAGGGTGGGCTTCAGCCCACCGGTGCCGCCACTGCAAGGTCAGGTATTAGCCACCGTCAAATCAAGAGTCGGCGCGAGGTGCGCCATCAGGCGCATGGTGCAGCTGAGGGCGAGTCGGTGTTGGTCTTGCCGCGGGCTGACGACAACCGACACGAATGCTTCAGCCAGTCACTTCCAGTTTGACCTTGTGCCGGCTGAGCAACTCGAGAAAGGCCTCGGGTGGCTGGGCCTCGGTAAACAACATGTCGATCTGTTCAAGCGAGCCAAGGCGGGTCATGGCGTTGCGGCCGAATTTGCTCGAGTCGGCGGCGAGGAAGACCTGGCGGGCGTTGTTGATGATGGCCTGCGAGACGCGCACTTCCTGGTAATCGAAGTCCAGCAGGGTGCCGTCCTCGTCGATCCCGCTGATGCCGATCAGTGCGAAGTCGACCTTGAACTGACCGATGAAATCCGCTGTGGCTTGGCCGACCACACCGCCATCGCTGCGCACGTTGCCGCCTGCAATCAACACGTCGAAATCTTCCTTGGGGCTGAGGATGCTCGCCACGTGCAGGTTGTTGGTGATGACTTTGAGATCGCGATGGTTGAGCAGGGCGTGGGCGATGGCTTCGGTGGTGGTGCCGATGTTGATGAACAGCGACGCCTGATCGGGAATGTGTGCAGCCATGGCGTCGGCGATGCGGCGCTTCTCGTCGCGCATCTGCCGGGCGCGTTGGGTATAGGCGGTGTTCTGTACGCTGGAATCGTGGGCGGCACCGCCATGGTAGCGGCGAAGCAGGCCGGCTTCGCCTAGCTGGTTGATATCACGGCGGATGGTCTGGGGCGTGACTGCAAACTGCTGCGCCAGCTCTTCGATGCTGACGTAGCCGCGTTCGCGGACCAGTTCGAGAATGCTTTGCTGTCGTGGGGCCAGACTCATGGAGGCTTCCTTCTTATCGATATGCCGTGAAGGATGCCGCAGTCTGGGGTTTGATTAAAGAATTGTTCGTTTGCGAATAAGCGCGCCCGGCGCGGTTAAGACCCGGGCCGGGCGCGAGGTGTGGTGCGTTTGGACGTCGAGGCTTATTCCTCTTCCCAGTCGCGTGTGCGGCCAACCGCCTTCTTCCAGCCTTTATAGAGTGCTTCGCGCTTCTCATCGTCGCAGGCCGGTTCGAACACGCGCTCGATGGTGGCCTTGCTGCGCAATTCGTCCAGGCTGCTCCAGAAACCGGTCGCCAGGCCGGCCAGGTAGGCAGCACCGAGAGCGGTGGTTTCCTTCATTTCCGGGCGTTCGACTTGGGTGCCGAGCAGGTCGGCCTGGAATTGCATGAGGAAGTTGTTGGCCACCGCGCCACCGTCCACGCGCAGCGAACGCAGTCGCTCGCCGGCGTCCTGCTGCATGGCGTCGAGCACGTCGCGGGTCTGGTAGGCGATGGATTCCAGCGCGGCGCGAATGATGTGGTCGACCTTTACACCCCGCGTCAGACCGAACAAAGCGCCGCGGGCACGCGGGTCCCAGTAGGGGGCGCCAAGGCCAGTGAAGGCCGGCACCAG
Source organism: Pseudomonas sp. NPDC077451 (assembly GCF_044543345.1). Classification (NCBI taxonomy): domain Bacteria; kingdom Pseudomonadati; phylum Pseudomonadota; class Gammaproteobacteria; order Pseudomonadales; family Pseudomonadaceae; genus Pseudomonas; species Pseudomonas sp. NPDC077451. Next base: position 231,769 of record NZ_JBITVX010000001.1, read on the forward strand.
ATAAACGCCGTTGCTGTCTTGCACCTTGGTGGCGAAGTACTCGGAATCCAGCGAATCGTTGATCACCTTCAGTTCGTCGCGCAGCCACTGCACTGTGGAGCCGCCGTTGAAGATGGCGCCTTCAAGGGCGTAGTTGACCTCGCCCTTAGGACCGCAGGCGATGGTGGTGAGCAGGCCATGTTCGGACTGCACGGCCTTGGTGCCGGTGTTCATCAGCAGGAAGCAGCCGGTGCCGTAGGTGTTTTTCGCCTGGCCGGGCTCGACGCACATCTGGCCGAACAGCGCGGCCTGCTGATCGCCCGCAATCCCGGCGATGGGAATGCCGGTGCTCTGGCCGGAGCCGAGATAGGCGTGGCCGTAGACTTCTGAGGAGGAGCGCACCTCCGGCAGCATTTCGCGCGGAATATCCAGCGTCTCCAGCATCACCGGGTCCCAGTCCAGCTTGTGGATGTCGAACAGCATGGTGCGCGAGGCGTTAGTGTAGTCGGTGACGTGGGCCTTGCCCTGGGTCATTTTCCAGATCAGCCAGCAATCAACGGTGCCGAACAGCAGCTCGCCGCGGCGCGCGCGCTCACGGCTGCCCTCGACGTGATCGAGGATCCACTTGATCTTGGTGCCGGAGAAGTAGGGGTCGATGACCAGGCCGGTGGTCTTGCGGATATGGTCTTGCATACCGTCGCGTTTGAGCTGATCGCAGATCGGGGTGCTCTGGCGGCTCTGCCAGACAATGGCGTTGTAGATCGGCCGGCCGGTGTTCTTGTCCCAGACAATGGTGGTTTCGCGCTGGTTGGTAATGCCAATGGCAGCAACCTGCTCATTGGTGATGCCGGCCTGTGCCAGCGCCTCGACGAACACGCCGCTCTGAGTGGCCCAGATTTCCATGGGGTCATGCTCGACCCAGCTTGGTTGCGGGTAGATCTGTGCGAACTCGCGCTGAGCGATGGTGATCACGTTGGCGTTGCGGTCGAGCACGATGGCCCGCGAGCTGGTGGTCCCCTGGTCGAGGGCGACGATGAATTGCTTGTTGTTCTGGTTGCTCATGGTGTCGATTCCTTAACGAGCTTCTTGGGCAGTGACATCGTGTTTGGAGTAGCGGTCGGCCTCTGGTTTTGGTTCCGGTTCCGGAACAGCGCAAGCACCGCCAACGCCCGGTAGATGCTTGCAGATCAGTGCCTTGTAACCAGCGGCCCCGAGGCAGGCGCCAATGACCGGGGCGATCAGCGGGATCAGGAAGTAGGGGATATCCCGGCCGCCGGTGAATGCGACCTGTCCCCACCCTGCGAAAAAGGTCATCAGCTTGGGACCGAAGTCGCGTGCCGGGTTCATCGCGAACCCGGTCAGCGGCCCCATTGCGCCGCCGATCACCGCAATCAGCAGGCCGATCAACAAGGGCGCCAGCGGGCCGCGTGGCAGACCGTTACCGTCATCGGTCAGGGCCATGATCATCCCCAGCAGGATAGCGGTAATCACCACTTCCACCAGAAACGCCTGGCCGATCGAAAGCGACGGGTGCGGGTAGGTGGAGAACACCGATGCGAGCTCGAGGCTGGCAACACTGCCGCGAGTCATCTGCTGGGCCTGTTCGAAATCGAAAAACAGGCTGCTGTAAAGTCCATAAACCAACGCAGCTGCACAGAAGGCGCCGGCGGTCTGGGCGAGGATATAGGCCGGCACCTTGTTACGCTCGAAAGTGCCGAACAGCCAGAGCGCAATGGATACCGCAGGGTTCAGGTGAGCACCGGATACACCGGCCGCGAGGTAGACGCCCATGCTGACGCCGATACCCCATATAACGCTTATTTCCCAAAGACCTAGATCTGCGCCGCCGAGCTTGAGTGCCGCCACGCAGCCGGTACCGAAGAAGATCAACAGGGCGGTGCCGAGAAACTCGGCGATGCATTGCCCCCGAAGCGTAGGGGTGGACGGGTTACTCATGCGCAGAACCTCTTTGTGGGACTGTTGTTTTTATGATCCGAATACTGCGAGGGTTCGGAAATGTTCGGAAGTGAAAACTTAAAGTCAAAAGTACGGGCTGTCAAAGTAAAAAGCTGAACATTTCAACGGAAAGCTGACGAAATAGCGTGGTGTCTGTCGAGAGTGGCAAATTTCCGGCGCGCAAATAATGGCCTGAGCGGCTATCAGCCAGGTTTTGATGTGGCAGCCGCTGGAACTTGCAGGCCGACAAAAGCACGGCCATTGACGCAGTCGGATCGCAACGACCTCGGAGGCTGGCTGCGATCCGCTGGTTGGAGGGGTTAACTGATCAGTGGTTCCTCGACCTGCGCGGCCCCACGCTCAGTTTTCTGCGGCATAGCTTCGAAGCTGTCTGCCTGGGCCATGCTCCAGATCCTGGCGAAGAACTCGCTGTCGATCTTTGGCCTCAACAGCGCACCGGGCTGGACGAAATAGTAGAGCTGCGAGAACAGTTTGATTTCCGTTGAGCTGACGCGCCGGATCAAGTGATGCGGGCCCAGTTCGGCAGGATGTGACAAGCCGGCAGCTGCAAGCAGTTCGGCCAGCGCGTGCACGGTGTTGCGGTGAAAGCTGAACACTCGATTGGCCTTGTCCGGAACCACCAGAGCGCGTTGGCGCAGCGGGTCCTGGGTGGCAACGCCGGTGGGGCAGCGATTGGTGTGGCAATGCTGCGACTGAATGCAGCCGATCGCGAACATGAACCCACGAGCCGAGTTCACCCAGTCGGCGCCCATGGCCAGGACACTGGCGATGTCGAAGGCGCTGACGATCTTGCCGCTGGCACCGATGCGAATGTGCTCGCGCAGATTGCAGCCGACCAGCACGTTATGCACGAACAGCAGGCTTTCGCGCAGTGGCATGCCGATGTGGTTGGTGAACTCGACGGGCGCCGCGCCCGTGCCGCCTTCCTTGCCGTCGACCACGATGAAATCCGGATAGATACCGCTCTCCAGCATCGCCTTGACGATGCCGACGAACTCCCACGGATGGCCGATGCACAGCTTGAAACCGACCGGCTTGCCGCCGGACAGCTCGCGCAGGCTGGCGATAAAATTCATCAACTCCAAGGGTGTGCTGAAGGCGCTATGGCTCGCGGGGGAAATGCAGTCCACGCCCTCCGGCACGCCGCGGGTGGACGCGATTTCCGCGTTGACCTTGCGCCCCGGCAAGATGCCGCCGTGCCCTGGTTTGGCGCCTTGGCTTAGCTTTATCTCGATCATCTTGACCTGCGGATCCCGTGCCTGAACGGCGAAGCGATCTGGATCGAATGCACCGCTTTCGGTTCGACAACCGAAATAGCCGCTGCCCAGTTCCCAGACCAGATCCCCGCCGTGCTGGCGATGGTAGCTGCTGATGCTGCCTTCGCCTGTGTCGTGGTAGAAGCCACCGAGCTTGGCGCCTCGGTTCAACGCCTGGATCGCATTGCCACTGAGCGAGCCGAAGCTCATCGCTGAAATGTTGAACACCGAAGCGGAGTAGGGCTGCTCACACTGCGGCCCGCCGATCGATACGCGGAAGGTTTCGGGATCGCTGACCGCTGCGGTGCGGATCGAATGGCCGATGCATTCGTATCCCGGTTCGTATACGTCGATAAGGGTGCCAAAGGGTTTGTCATCCACCTCGTTTTTCGCCCGTGCATAGACGAGCGAGCGTTGTGCGCGGGAAAACGGTACGCGCTCCTGATCGCTTTCAAGCAGGTACTGACGAATCTCCGGGCGGATGCCTTCGACCAGGTATCGGATGTTGCCGAGGATCGGGTAATTGCGCCGAACCGCATGTTCGCACTGGCGAAGATCACGAATGCCGGTAAAGGTCAGCAGCGCCGTGACGACGAACAACGGCCACACCCAAGGGTGGCTCAGGAAAGGGAGGCACAGCACGGCAGTGGCAGCGCACAGGACGAAAAAAGCGTAACGGCTGAACAGCGAGAGATTCATCTGTGCACCTGTGTGAGGGGCGGCGGACCTGCCATAAAGCGAGAAGCCTATCGTACCGGCCTCGGTCCGCCTATCAGAGGTCTGTGCCCGAGCCGCTTAACGATCCAGGCGTGATAGCGTCGCCGGGTCGGGATCGGCCGCGAAAAATGCATCCAGCACCGCCTGAAACGTCGGCCGTTCAGGCGCAACGGCAGCGAACAGCGTCATGCTCGAGCGCAGCTTCATGTCGTCGGGCGAACCCAGAATCTGCCGTGCCGGACGCTCGGCATGGGCGAGCAGTGCTTGCGCGCATTGCTCCAGGCGAGGCCCGAGCAGAGGGTGCTCTAGATAGGCCGCCGCCTCGTCCGCATCCTTGATGGCGTAGCGTCGCGCCATGTCGCTGTGGCCGAGGCCTGCTATCTGCGGAAAGATGAACCACATCCAGTGGCTTTGTTTGTGGCCGGCATTGAGTTCCGCCAGCGCGCGGTCGTAGATCGATTGCTGGGCGTCGACGAATCGCTGCAGATCGTGTGGGTCGCTCATGGTGCCTCCCGATTGCTCAGACTGTCCTAATCAGAGCCGGGATGGCGGGGTTGATTCCCTAGATGAAGGGGGCGAGAGCTGGGTGTCGTCGATGGCAGGCCAGGTGCGTCAACGCCCGCGGGGCTTCATTGGGCTCATCGGCGTTTGTAGGGCCGAACACGTTCGGCCCTACAAACGCATGTCCGCTCGGCGCAGCGTCATGCTCAGCTGGCGTCACCCAGGCCGGCGAGGCGTGTGTTGGCGATATAGAACAGCTCGCCGCCGCGTACCGGGGTGTCGTTGGACGGATTGATGGTCGGCTGGGTCTGGTCCTTGGCGCGGTAGCCGATCAGCGTCGCGTTGTGCCGGTCTTTCAATTGCTTGTACAGCGCGCCAACCGTGCTTTCGTAACTCTCGGGCAGTAGCAGGCGGTATTGGGTCGCGCCCTGGCCGACGCTCAGCAGCTCATTGATGATCACCGAGGAGCCCGGGTCCTGCGATGAGCGCACCAGCATCTCGATGGCCATGCTGGAGGTGCATTCCAGTTTGGGCGCATAGCTGCGCGCCAGTCGGGCGGTCTCGCTGCTGCTGAAATGGGCAACCACATGGCCGACCGGATTGAGCTGGTTGATGGTCAGCACGACCGCGAGCGTCAGGTCGTCCGAGCCGGTGCGCACCAGTGTGCGTTCGGCCCCTTTCACCCCGGCGCGCTGCAGCAACGCCAGGGACGACAGGCTCTCGCCATGGATGAACTCGGTCTTGCCTGGCATCGGGTTTTCTTCGAGCGCCGTGTCGCAGATGACGATCAGGTGGTCATTGGAGGTTTCGTCTTCATGCAGCAGCTCGACAACACGCTCGCTGATTTCGCCTTCCCAGCCGATCACAACGGTATGGCCCGTGCAGGTGGCGAACGTTCCTTTGCCTTTCATGCCCTTCCTCCAGACTGCGATTACGGAATTGGTGGTTTTGCCGATGACGGCGGTCAGCAGCGCGATGCCGCCGACCATCAGCCAGGTGGAAACAAAGATGCGACCGCCAGCGGTCTGCGGTGAGAAGTCACCGTAGCCGACGGTCAGTGCGGTGGTCAGATAGAAGTAGACGAAGGTCTTCAGCTCGGTGAGCGGCGCTTCGGCGAACAGACGCAAACCGAGGTAGGACACGCCGGCATGCACTAAAAGCGCGAATAACAGTGCGGCCCAGCCAAATCGGCTGGTAACCGCCGCCAGTTGCCTGCGCAACTGAATAATGATCGACATCGGCCCTGACTCCATGGCTTTCGGTAATGGCCATCGTAACGAGGCTCTGAATGGCCCCGGTCACGCTATAGACCTGCCGCATCCTAAGGGCCGAGGCCGCAGCTTGCCAGCCTCGCTGCCCGCCATGGGCTAGCAGCGGTACCTGAGTGACGTAGTGGTGGACGCCTGAGCGGCGGTTCCGCCAAGCGCCCGAACTGTCCTAGCGCTGCTCACGAAAACAGCTCTGGCACAGCCGAAACTTGCGTGCTGCCATCGGCATGGCCTTGCCACAGCCCTTGCAATTGCGGTTGTCGCCGGATCCGCGACGTCGGTCCGAGCTGCGTGGCTTGCGCTGGCGTGACAGCTCACGGGTGATCGCACCGTTGAGCAGGCTGCGGTGCTCTTCGGCCTGCTCCAGCGCCGGAAAGTGTGCCGGCAGCGTGCGCGCCAGATGCAGGTAGGTTTCGATGACGTGCAGCGAGCTTTCCAACGTGGCCAAGTCGGCATCGATGATCAGCCGCGGCAATGGGATCTCTTTGTCCTGCGCGACCTTTTTCAACCACTGCTGGGCGAAAACGGCGGCCGGGCTGTCGAGACCTCCGCGTATTGGTGTGCAGGCAAATATCCAGCGCAACGGCAGGTCGATGGTCGGGTCGTCGATCAGCTTGATCCATTCCGCCAGCTCGTCGGGCAGGATCGATATGAATTCGTCGCCGTAGTTGATGTTGCGGTTGAACGTCAGCCAGGCGCGCAGCAGGCTTGGCTCGTTCATCAGTTCGGAGATGGCTTGCAGGTGCTCAATGGAGGGTCGGACCTGAAATTGCGTCAGGTCCACCGGCAGATCCGCGCTGTGGAACAGGCGCTTGATCGACTGCAGCGTCTGCCCGTCCAGCGCGGTGATGAGGCCGCTGTCATGATGCCCGAAGCGCCCGGCGCGGCCGCCGATCTGCTTGACCTCCTGCACCTTCAGCTGGCGATTCTGGATGCCGTCGTACTTTTCGTCGGTGTAGAAGCACAGCGTGTGCGCCGGCAGGTTGAGGCCCATGCCCACAGCATCCGTGGCGACCATGAGGTCTGCTTCGCCTTCGCGGAAGCGACGTGCCTGCTCGCGGCGAACTTCCGGTGACAGCGCACCGTAGACCACCGAGACGCTCTTGCCGGTCATCTCCAGCATCGCCTTGAGCTCCAGCACTGTCTTGCGGCTGAAGGCGACCAGCATCGAGCCGGCGTCGAGCTGCTTGAGGTTGGTCGAGCGGCGCGCCACGTCCACAGGTGAAAGTCGTTTGGTGCGTTTGACTACCAGTTGGTCTTCGCAGAGGTCACAGAGGGTTTTCAGCGACGGCTGGATCAGCTCCGGGCCAGTCATGATCAGGTCCTGGGTGTAGGCGCTGACCAGCGCATCGACCCAGGCCCAGCCGCGTTGCGAGTCGGCCATCATCTGCACTTCGTCGATCACCACCACGTCCCAGGACTCGTGACGGAAGCGGGCGAATTCCTCGACGGTGCAGCAATAGTGGGTCGCACCTTCGCGGATGATTTCCTCTTCGCCGGTGACCAACGAGCAGGGCACGCCCATGGATTCGATGCGTTCCTGGTTTTCCAGAGCCATCAGGCGCAGCGGCGACAGGTAGATGGCGTGTGTCACGCCGGTCATGGCCTGGATCGCCTGGTAAGTCTTGCCGCTGTTGGTCGGGCCGAGCAGGGCGGTCCAGGTGCGAGTGATGCGCCGCGCGGCGTAGAGCTTGTGGTAATGGACGAAGCGCGGGTTGTTCTCCAGCAACACGGCGAATGCCATCTTTTCGCGATTGTCCTCGCGGGCAAAACGGATGGTCCGGCGCAGCTTTTTTGGCTCCATCATGAAGACTTCGGTCAGGCGCTTCTCGCCGAGCAGCTGCAGATCGAAGTCCTGCGCTTCCTCGATCATCATCTCGAACTTGGCATTCATGGCCTGACGGTCTTCGTCTTTGAGCTGCGCGACTTCTTGCTCGCTGAGCACATGGCCCTGGCCGCCCGGAATGCGCCTTTGCATGTCCAGGGCGACCTCGCCGTGGCGCAGCTCGACCACATAGCGCAGCTCGTGCTTGACCTCGTTGACGATGTCGACGGCGCGCGCCGCAAAATCGTCGAGGCGTGACAGCCGCACGGGCAGGCGCTCCAGGCATTGGGCTTTGTGTTCTTCGCTGAGGCTGGTGAACGGCTTCTCCAGGACATGCAGGCGATCCCGGACCAGGGCCTGCACCGCAGCGCAGGCGTTGCGTTCAAAGTCCTGGGTCGACTCGCTATCGTCGATGCGCAGCGCAAATTCGGGTTCCAGCAGGTTCTGCACCGGGCCGCAATCCAGCGATTTCTCAATACCGAAGATGTCGACGGTACAACTGAAATCGTTCACGTCCCGGTTCAGCAGTCGGCCGATAAGGTGAGTCGGGTCGGCGTCCTCAAGATTCGCCTCGACCGTAGGCTCGTCCAGCCCAAGCCAGAACAACCGCGCTGCACGGCCAATTTCGGGTGGCTGATGGCCGAGGTAGGTGCTGAACCATTTTTCCTGGTGATTTTTCTTCGTTACGAAATCGGGATGGCGCTCACTGGCCCAGTCCAAAAAGCGCTGAAGTCTTTCGAGTTTGTGGGTGTGGCGGTGTTTGGCTTCGGCCTTGCGCATGATCGACGCCTCTCTGATCAGGGGTCCTGCAAGTTTGGACAATCGGGCCGCGCAATACGAGCGGCACGGCAGGCGGCCATGCGTCGGCTCGCAGACGAACGTATGGGGCTGCTCGGAGTCGCAAATCCTATACGCCCGATACCGACTCGCGGGAGACAACGACTATGGTGCTTCGCAACGGAGAAAGCAGCTACTCACTACAGGCTGTTCCAGTGGGCGATGGTCCGTCATGGCGCGCCAACGATCTGTTTGGGCGGGTCATCCGTGCGGTCATGCTCGGGATGTTGATGCTGGCCGGTGCTGGCGTCGGGAGCGTTCAGGCCGAGGATCTGAAGCACCCCAGCGATCTCCTGCGGGTCACCAATTATCCGGGCGGTCTGGCGATAGCCGAACTCTCGCGCTGGCGTGAAGCAACGCCGGAAATAAAAGACATCATGATCCCATCCAGTGCCGACGATAGTGAGCAGGCGGCGCTGTTCTACGACTCAGGTTCAGACAAGGAAAAGCCGCTGCTCATGGTGCTGCACAGCTGGAGCACCGATTACCTGCAGAACATCGACATTCCGCTGGGCCAGTTCGCGATTGCGAACGACTGGGTGTTCATTCACCCGAATTTCCGAGGTCAGAACGATGGTCGTCCCGAGTCGACCGCCTCCGATCTGGCGATTTCTGACATGCAGGACGCGCTCGAATATGCGCGAGAACATGCTGAAATTGACGAGTCGCGAATCTACCTGCTCGGCTATTCGGGCGGCGCGATGAATGCACTGCACCTGGTGAGTCGTAATCCCGATGTGTTTGCCGGCGTTGCGGCTTGGGTGCCGGTTTATGACTTGGTGACCTGGCATCAATGGAACAAAGCGCGCGGCGAAAAGTACGCCGGTGAAATCGAGCAGGCCTGTGGTGGTGAGCCAACTCAGGGCTCCAGCGCCTTTGATGAATGCCGCAAGCGCAGCCCGAGTCGCTATGTGCCGAAGGTGGCGGGCGATATTCGCGTACTCATCGCTCACGGCATCAATGACACCACTGTCCCGCCTGAGCAGGCGCTTCATGCCTTCAACGACCTGGCGAAGGAAGGGGATCGAATTCCTCAGGAGCAGATCGACCAGTTGATGGAGACTCGCCAGGTCCCGGATGCCTTGCGTCAACGATCGGCCAAGGGCAGCGATGAATTCCCGCAGTTCGCCGAGGCGGATGCTGATGTGTTGCTGTACCTGAAGTCGGGTCCGACCGAGCTGGTGCTGTTCGAAGGTGAGCACGACATGCTTTACCGGCCTGGGCTGGAATGGCTTTCTCGTCAGCAGCGGTGATGCAAGATTCAGATCGATACAAGGACTCCGAAGTCGCTATGAGCAGTCAACACATCAGCATGTCGAGTCACCTTTGCAGGCGGGTACTGGCGGCCTGCGGTCTGGCGGGATGGATGGTTTCCGCGGCCAACGCGGCGGACCGGGACTGGTCCAGCGTCACCGAGCCGCTACCCGGCGAGCCGCGAATCATCGGTAAGCATGGCGCGGCGTGTCTGGCTGGCGCGGTACGGCTGCCGCCCGAAGGTGAGGGCTACCAGGCCGTCGATATGCAGCGTAACCGTCACTACGGGCATCCCGCGCTGCTTGATTACATCCAGGACCTTGGCCGCCGGCTGGATGGGGCTGGCATCGGGCCCATGCTCGTCGGCGATATGGCGCAGCCGCGCGGCGGCCCGATGTCCTATGGGCACGTTAGCCACCAGAGCGGTCTGGACGTCGACATCTGGTTCCGTCTGGACCTGCCGCCGCTGGCCCGCAGCGAGCGCGAGGGCCTCGAACAACCCATCCTGGTCGACGAAACCACCGGGGAACTGGACAGCGCTCAATGGACCGCCCAGCACGCCGAGCTGATCCGCCTTGCCGCTCAGGATTCGCGGGTGACGCGCATCTTCGTCGACGCTGCGGTCAAGCGAGACCTCTGCGAGCGTGAATGGGACGACCGCTCCTGGCTGCAGCGCATCCGCCCATGGCCGTTTCATGACGAACATTTGCATGTTCGTCTGCGCTGTCCGGAGGGCTCTACAGAGTGTGTCGACCAGCCACCGCCGCCACCGGGCGAGGGCTGCAAAGCGATTCTCCCGACCCCGCGCCCCGAGGCAATGGCCAGCCCAAGTCGCCGTCTGCCCGCTGCCTGCGCCGCTGTGTTCAGTCAGTAGGCGGCAGGGATGCAAAACGTAACGGGAGCGGTCCGGTGAGTATCGCCAGCGAAAAATCCTCCGTTCTGCTCGGCACCGCCGGTTGGAGCTTGCCGCGCGAGCAATGGTCGGCGTTTCCAGCGGAGGGCACGCACCTGCAGCGGTACGCGGCTCGTTTACCCGCTGTCGAGATCAACAGCTCGTTTTACCGTGCCCATCGGCCCACGACCTACGCCAAGTGGGCGGAAAGCGTGCCGGTCGGGTTTCGTTTCAGCGTCAAGGTACCCAAGCAGATCACCCATGAACGGCGGCTGGCTGGCTGCGATCAACTGATCGAACAGTTTCTTCACGAGTGCGGCCATTTGGCTGACAAGCTAGGCTGCCTGCTGGTGCAGCTGCCACCTTCGCTGGTTTACGAGCCGAGCGTCGCCCGTGCATTCATCGACTCGTTGAGAGCACGTTATGACGGGTTGGTGGCGATCGAGCCGCGCCATCCGAGCTGGTTCGATGCCGAGCCAGTGCTTCAGGACGCTCGAATTGCACGGGTCGCGGCTGACCCGGCGCCTTTTCCGGCGGCGGCCGAGCCGGGCGGTTGGCAGGGCTTCGGTTATTACCGTCTGCATGGCTCGCCGCGCATCTACTCCTCCTCGTATGGTGAAGATTGGCTCGACCGCTTGACCGAGCGGCTGGCCGAGCGAAGTGCTACGCAACCAGCGGACACAGCCTGCTGGTGCATTTTCGACAACACCGCCAGCGGGGCGGCGACCGCTAATGCGCTAGCACTGCAGCATCGCCTCAAGCAGTTCTGACTCTGCTCGCAAGGTGGCGACACAAACCGAAATGGTCTGAGGGTAAGGCCAGCCGGTACGGTCTGGGTTTTCCGCTACCGTTGAACAGTCGTCTCACTGAGCAGGAACGCCTCCATGAACAAGACGTGTATTGCCCTGGCGCTGGCCGGGATGGTCGGTGCCGCCGAAGCGGCGGTGGTGGTCAAACCACATGCCTATGAGATCGCCGGTGAAACCTATGAGGGGCTGCTCGTCTATGACGATTCGGTCACCACGCCGCGGCCCGGCTTGCTGATGGTGCCCAACTGGTTGGGCGTCACCGAGCGCTCCGCTGAAAAGGCTGCGCGCGCGGCGGGGGATAAGTACGTCGTGTTCATGGCTGACCTGTATGGCAAGGCGGTGCGGCCATCCAATCCGGATGAAGCCAAGGCCGCTGCCACATCGGTACGTGGCGATCGGCCACTGATGCGTAAGCGTACCCAGGCTGCGGTTGACGCCTTCAAGTCTCAACAGGAGGTGGCGCTGGCTGACGGCAAGATGGCGGCGATCGGTTTCTGCTTTGGCGGCGGTGCAGTTCTTGAGTTGGCCCGGTCCGGCTCCGATCTGGACGCCTTTGTCTCGTTCCATGGCAACCTGGATACGCCGAACCCGGACGACGCCAAACAGATCAAGGCGCCGGTGCTGGTGTTGCATGGTGCGGATGACCCGGCGGTACCGAAAGAACAGGTCGATGCGTTCATCGCCGAGATGAAAGCCACCGATGCGGATTGGCAGATGAACATCTATGGCAACGCCGTGCATTCCTTCACCGACCCTTACGCCAACGTGCCTGGGCGCAACGAGTTCAATCCGGAAGTGGCCGAGCGGGCATTTCAGGCCATGAACAGTCTGCTCGACGAGGTGTTTGTCTCGCAGTGATGCGACCGGAGGTTGCGGTCGGTTGCGTCAGGTCAGCCGCTATTCAGAAAGATGGAGGCTGACCTGCGCGGGTCGGCAAATGATCTCAGCGCGGAACGATCCGCACACGCCCAGCCGTGTTGTCACGTCGCCCGGCCTTGTCGTTTTCGGCACGCCCGGGAATTGATCCGTCTGCTGCGCCGCGGTCACCGCTGGCCGTTCCGTCCAGTTTGCGTTCGTCGACACTGAGTGAGGTGGCATCGGGATAGCCGGTGGTCAGCGTTTCGGTGCTGGCGGTGACAGGGGTTGCTTCCTCTTCACCCCAGCTGGCGCTGCGCTCGTCGATATCGATCGCGCCGTTGCGCTCCATCAACTCTTCGACCATGGCGACTTCATCATCGGTATCCAGCGTGACGGTCACGATGGTCGAGCCGCGCCGGGCGGCTTCCGGATAACGGCCGGCATGCTGGCTGGAATCATCGCCGAAGACCTTGTGAAAGAAGCTGCCGAGCTTATCGGCAACCGTAGCGTCATCGCCTGGCTCTTCGCCTATAACGTCCACGCGGCTGCTGTCCACAGTGTCGGGGTTGAAGGAGGCTGAAATCTGGATGGCGTCGTTGGCTATCCCTTTGCTCATCAGCTCAGTTTTGACGTGCTCGGCTTCGGCGTAACGATCAAACGCCGCTAGGAGGATCTGGGGCATGACTTCACCTTGGGTATGCAGGCCTGGCTGCGGTTCATATACGCGGCGAGCGTCTCGACCGGTCAGGTGAGCGCGTGCCGTCCTGATTGTTGGGCGGGCGAGCCGGGAAGATGGTTCCGTAGCGGGTCATTACCCAATGATTCGGATGCCTGGAATCTGGGCGGGCCGCGCCGGCAACTGGCGCGGCCCACCAGGTAGATGGGCCAACTCAGCCGTTGACCACCTTGCCGCCGTTGATATGGATGGTCTGGCCGCTGACGTAGGTCGAGTCCTCGCAGGCCAGATACACGTAGGCCGGGCCGAGTTCGGATGGCTGACCGCACCGGCCCATTGGCATCTGGCTGCCGAAGTCTTCGAGCAGTTCCGGATCGTGCTTGCCGAGCGATGGCGGTTGCAGCGGGGTCCAGATCGGGCCAGGGGCAATCTGGTTGACCCGGATATCGCGCTCGATTAATTGTTGTGACAGGGCACGGGTAAACCCATCGATGGCGCCTTTGGTCGAGGTGTAATCGACCAGCATCGGGTTGCCTATGAAGGAGTTGATCGACGTGGTGTTGATGATCGAAGCGCCGGCTTTCAGATGCCGCAGGGCGGCACGGGTGAGATAGAAGTAGCCATGGATATTGGTGGCGAAGGTCTTTTCCCACTGCTCGTCGGTGATGTCCTCCAGCCGCGTCTGGACTTCCTGGCGGCCAGCGTTGTTGACCAGCACGTCCAGTTGGCCAAGGGTTTTCACGGTCTGCTCCACGGCGTCCTTGCAGTAGCTGCTGTCGCGGATGTCGCCTGGCAGCAGCAGGCAGCGCTGCCCCTCGGCTTCGATCATGCGCTTGGCGTCTTCGGCATCCTGATGCTCATCGAGGTACATGATCGCTACGTCGGCGCCTTCTCGGGCGAAGTGCACCGCTGCCGCGCGGCCGATGCCACTGTCGCCACCGCTGACCAGCGCGACCTTGCCAGCGAGCTTTCCGCTGCCCTTGTAACTGTCGCGAATGAACTCGGCCGGTGGCTGCAGCTCGCGTTCCAGACCGGGCAAGCGGTCCTGTTTCTGTGCGTGGATCTTCGGATAAGCCATAGGTACTCCAGACATGAAAGTGGGTTCTGTACGTACGGCTGGTGCCTGGCGGGAAAGTTTCGGCGGAGTGCCGAGTGGGCGTCCGGTGGTGAGCGATGATCGGGAAAGGCGCTGTATAGCTAGATGGCGCTTGGCCATGTATTTGCGCTGGCCTATAGTGCCGCCCGCCACGGACGGCCGCAGCACCCCAGCGTAGGGATGTCATGGCCGTTCACGCCTACCATCTGCAAGGGAATGACCATGAAAACCAAGCAACTTCTGGCACTGCCGCTGCTCGCTGCGCTGTTGTCCGCCTGTACTGCCACCACTTCGCTGCGCTCCAGCGACCCGAGCCTCGCGGTCAAGATCAACGACGATGCTCCGCTGGTACTAAAGAACCCCCTAAACAAGACCTACAAGGCAACCAGCTTCGGTCAGTACCGCTTCCGCGCTACGCAGGACGGCATGGAACCGATGTACGGGATCGTCCCGCTCAAGTTCAACAGTGGCTATCTTGTCGCTGACATCCTGTTCTTCGCGCCGGCCGCGTTCTACAACCTGCGCGAGGTCTATCCGTTCTACGAGTTCGACGTGGCGCAAGGCGTGATTCGCTACAAGAAGAAAGAGCAGGGTCAGTGGACCAGCTACAAGCCGACGGCTGCCGAGGTCGAGCGCGCCCGCGCTTACTTCAATCGATAACGCACACGCCTGAACGCCCCTAGCAGCGCCACGACTACCTTCGCTGGCGTTGCCCCCTGTAGGAGCCAGCTTGCTGGCGATCTTTTCGACAACGCAGAGGCGTGGATCGCCAGCAAGCTGGCTCCTACAAAAGCGTGATGTCGTAAGGGTTCGCGCAGTTCGCTACAGGTACGGGGCAGGTCTGCCACCGGTCGCGAGATGCCTGCTCGGCCTAACAGCGACCGACTGCAGAAATCCGCACGCAGCGCGACGACTACCTTCGCTGGCGTTGTCCCCTGTAGGAGCCAGCTTGCTGGCGATCTTTTCACCACCGCGCAGGTGCGGATCGCCAGCAAGCTGGCTCCTACAAAAGCGTGATGTCGTAAGGGTTCGCGCAGTTCGCTACAGGTACGGGGCAGGTCTGCCACCGGTCGCGAGATGCCTGCTCGGCCTAACAGCGACCGACTGCAGAATCCGCACGCAGCGCCACGACTACCTTCGCTGGCGTTGTCCCCTGTAGGAGCCAGCTTGCTGGCGATCTTTTCGACACCGCAGAGGCGTGGATCGCCAGCAAGCTGGCTCCTACATAAGCGTGATGTCGTAAGGGTTCGCGCAGTTCGCTACCGGTACGGTGCAGGTCTGCCACCGGTCGCGAGATGCCTGCTCGGCCTGGCCGCGACTGACTGCAGGATTCCGCACCTCGCAGCGCCACGACTACCTTCGCTGGCGTTGTCCCCTGTAGGAGCCAGCTTGCTGGCGATCTTTTCACCACCGCGCAGGTGCGGATCGCCAGCAAGCTGGCTCCTACAACAGCCTGATCCGCGGCTTGTCCATGTCGTACGGGGTCGCGCAGTTCGCTGCAGGTGCGCTGCAGGTCTGCCACCGGTCGCCAGATACTTTTCCGGCCTGACATCGACCGACTGCAGGCGTAGAATCCGCGCCGCTCCAGCTGTCCCTCTTCGCACCTCCAACGCTTACGCTGCCATCCTGCGTGCATTACCTGCGCCGCGGGCGATCTGAGTTGTGGCAGGTGATGGAACGGCCATCCCTTACACCTTCTTCGTCACACTGTACTGTGCCGTCCTGGCGCGTTGCGGTTGCCGAGTGAACAGCAGTTTTCAGACGACGGCCACATGAACGAATCGCAAAGCTCCCACGGCGGGAGTTGGCTCAGCGTTATCGCGTTGGCCCTGGCCGCTTTTATTTTCAACACGACGGAATTCGTTCCGGTCGCCTTGCTTAGCGACATTGGCCGCTCATTCGACATGCCACCGTCTCAGGTCGGCCTGATGCTGACCATCTATGCCTGGGTGGTGGCCCTTATGTCACTGCCGATGATGCTGATGACGCGCAACATCGAGCGTCGCACCTTGCTGATGTTCGTCTTCGTGGTGTTTGTCGGTAGCCATCTGGTGTCCAGCGTGGCGTCGAGTTTCGGCATGCTGATGATCAGCCGCATCGGCATCGCGCTGTCCCACGCGGTGTTCTGGTCGATTACCGCCTCGCTGGCCGTGCGCGTCGCGCCAGTCGGCAAGCAGGCGCAGGCGCTGGGACTGCTGGCTACCGGCAGCGCACTGGCCATGGTGCTCGGCATTCCGCTGGGCCGTGTGGTCGGCGAGGCGCTGGGTTGGCGCACCACCTTTCTGGCGATTGCCGGGGTCGCCGCGCTGGTTGTGCTGGTTCTCGCGCGGACCTTGCCGCTGCTGCCAAGCCAGAATTCCGGCTCGCTGCGCAGCCTGCCGGTGCTGTTCAAGCGGCCGGCGCTGGTGGCGACCTACGTGCTGACGGCGCTGGTGATTACCGCGCAGTTCACGGCTTACACCTACATCGAGCCCTTCGCGCAGACCATCGCGCATTTGAGCGGGGACATGACCACCGTGTTGCTGCTGCTGTTCGGTGGTGCCGGCATCCTCGGCTCCTTCCTCTTCAGCCGCTACAGCGGGCGCTATCCCAAGGGCTTCATGATCGCGGCGATCTCGGTCATGGCGACCTGCTTGCTGCTGTTGCTGCCGGCGGCACGCGACACCTCGTTGCTGGGCATGCTGGTCGTTGTCTGGGGGATTGCCGGGATGTGCTTTGGTCTGGCGTTGCAAACCAAGGTCTTGAACCTGGCTTCCGACGCAACTGATGTCGCCATGGCCTTGTTCTCGGGCATCTACAACATCGGCATTGGTGGCGGTGCGCTGCTGGGCAGCCTGGTCACCGCTCATCTCGGCCTTAGCGATGTTGGCATCGTTGGCGGCCTGTTGGCACTGAGCGGCGTCGTGCTGTGCTGCTTTGCGACCTATCGCTTCGCCAGGCCTGTGGGCAGCGCTGCGCTCTGACGCGCTGGAGCAGGGGGCAGCGGGGCAGTGATCCCTCGTTGCTGCGAGGGTTAGGCTTGGCCGAGAAGCTGGGTGCTCCGTTGACGAAGTCCCTGGCGACGTCGATTCCGGTATCAGCCGTTAATGGTGGGGGGGAGCGTAGCCAGCCTTCCCGTCAATGCAGTTCGTTGGCGAAGCGACCCACCGCACTCACGACCTGTTTGGCGCCGTCCTGGATTTCGACAATGACCTCGCCCGCCTGGTTGGCCAGCGACAGCCCTTGAGCTGCTTGCTCGCGGCTGTTGGCCATTTCCCGTACGGCTTCGTCGACCAGCGCCTGGTTCTTCTGCACCACACTGACGATCTCTTCAGTAGCGGCGCTGGTGCGGCCGGCCAGTTGGCGAACTTCGTCGGCGACTACGGCAAACCCGCGACCCTGTTCGCCGGCGCGTGCGGCTTCGATGGCGGCGTTGAGTGCGAGCAGGTTGGTTTGTGCAGCGATGCCCCCAATGGTCTGGACGATGGAGCTGATCAGGTGCGATTGCTGGCCCAGCGCCTCGATACCCTGGGTGGCTGATTCGACCTCCTCGGCGATGCGTTTCATGGTCGCAACCGTATCCTTGACCACCACGGCGCCGCGCTCGGCGCTGGTGTCGGTCTTGCGCGACACGTCATAGGCGATGCTCGCCGCCTCCCGGACCTCTTCCTCACGTGCGACCTGATCGCTGACCACACTGGCGAACTTGACCACTTTGCACAGCTTGCCTTCGGTGTCATAGACGGGGTTGTAAGTCGCTTCCAGCCAGACGTCCCGGCCCATGCTGTCGATGCGCTTGAAGCGGTTCGCAACGAATTCGCCGCGATTTAGCGTTTGCCAGAAGGTCTTGTACTGCTGGGAAGACGCTTCTTCCGGGGTGCAGAACATGCTGTGGTGCTTGCCCACGATCTGCTTGAGCGAATAGCCCATGCCTTGCAGGAACTGGTCGTTGGCCGAGACTATGGTGCCGTCCAGATTGAACTGAATGACCGCGGTAGAACGCAGCAGCGCCTTAATGAACGCTTCGTTCTCCTTTGCCAGCTGCAGCTCTTTCGTCACTTCACGGGCGTACCCGCTCATGTGCAGCAACTTGCCTTGGGCGTTCAGGACCGGATACCAATCGATGTGCAGCCAGGCAAGGCTGCCGTCGGTGCGCAGAAAACGATAGTCGTCGCTGACGGGTTCGAGCTTGGACACGGCCGCTCGGAAATTATGAAAGCAGGGCAGGCTTTTTACATAGGCCGGGACGATATCCGCCATGGCGCGGCCTTGCAGTTGCTCGACCTTGTAGCCGAGCGTCTGCGCGAATTTCTGGTTGACGGCCACCATTCGAAACTCGGTGTCGAGGGTGATCGACAGCATCGTTGCGTTCATTTGATCGCGAAGCTGCCGGAGCAGCGACAGTTCTACAGCCTGGTCTTCGACTTGTTTTTTGAGGTGGCTGTTGAACATGAAAGCACCGGAAGCTGAGTGGACGTAACCGCTCTATCGGCACGCCACTTCCATACTTGATGACCAGCGTCGTTCGGTGCGTGTGCGTCAGTCGACCCGCTCCAAGCGCACCCGGATTACGCCGGCGCGAGCGCTGGCGATGCGCTCAAACGCCGCTTTCGATAGGTCGATAATCCGTCCTCGGACGAATGGC
This sequence comes from Pseudomonas sp. NPDC077451, assembly GCF_044543345.1. Taxonomy (NCBI): domain Bacteria; kingdom Pseudomonadati; phylum Pseudomonadota; class Gammaproteobacteria; order Pseudomonadales; family Pseudomonadaceae; genus Pseudomonas; species Pseudomonas sp. NPDC077451. The sequence continues at coordinate 250,338 of NZ_JBITVX010000001.1, forward strand.
CCGCGGTCGTTAATACGCACCACGACGCTTTGGCCGTTACGGGTGTTGGTGACCCGGACCCGAGTGCCGAACGGCAGCGTGCGATGAGCCGCTGTCAGCGCGTTTTGGTCGAAGCGCTCGCCGCTGGCGGTCAGTTTGTTGTGGTGCTGGTTGCCGTAATATGAGGCCTTGCCTGAACCGATCAGCGCGCCCGTCTCGGTGGGCACTTCCTGCGGCGAGGGGGTCTTCGGTCGCGGAGTGGTACAGCCTGCAAGTGCTACGACCATGAGCAGGGTGAACAACCAAACGGCTGGCCTTATGAGCATCGTCGATCCTTGTCTTCGTCATGAGAGATCCGGGCAGCGCCGTACGGAACGGCAAGGCGCGGTGCCATTAAGAGTGTATCGGTGCCAGTAAGTTTTCGAGGTCAATCGTGCTTCAGTGATCAGCGCTCGCGCACCGGGGATGTTGCAAGCCGAGCGGTGTAATGCACAGCGGACCCGACCGCCCGGGTCCGCCCGGCGCGCTTACTCGCTCGGTTTGGCGAGCCAGGCGTCAGCGATGCGTTGGTATTCTCCAGTGGCCTTGGTCAGGTGCAGCCACTGATCGACGTAGGCCTTGAATGCCACATCACCGCGCGGCAGCAGGAAGGCCTTTTCGCTGTACTGCAGGGGTTTGTCGGGGTTAACCGCACACAGAGTCGGGTAGTTGCGCTGTTGATACTGCGCCTCCGACGAGTCGGTGATCATCACGTCGGCCTTGTTATCGGCGACGGATTTGAAGATCACGGTGTTGTCGTGGAACAGCTCCAGCTGCGCCTTGGGCAGCTCGCGACGCACGAAGGCTTCGTTGGTGCCGCCTGGCGGCTCGATCAGGCGCACCGAGGGCTGGTTGAGCTGCTCGATGGTCTGGTACTTCTCGACCTCATCACAGCGGACGAAGGGGATCTTGCCGTCCACGGTGATCGGATTGCTGAAGAAGGCCTGCTTTTGCCGCTCGAGTGAAATGGAGACGCCGCCCAAGGCCATGTCGCATTGAGCGAGGAAATCTGGCATCAACGTCTTCCAGGTGGTCGGTACCCACTCGATCTTGACGCCCAGGGACTTCGCCAGTGACTCGGCGAGGGCGATGTCGATGCCCTCGTAGCTCTGGTCGTCGCGCAGAAAGGTGTAGGGCTTGTAGTCGCCAGTCGTGCAGACCTTCAGCGTACCGCGCTGTTGGGCTTCATCAAGCACCGAGGAGGAGGGCGCGGCGAAGGCCGCGCCGCTGGCCAGCAAGATGCCAGCCGCAATCAGAGATCTCATGGTGTTTCCTTGCAAGGGCATGCCTGGGCGGCCGCGGTTATTGTTCTGGCCTGTCAGTTGGAACGGGCATGTCGAACGTACCGGACTGCAGACCGGCCTCACAAGGTTTAACTGAGTGGAGAGTTGCCACGGCTCGACGTCGGCAGCCGCGGATTATCTACCTCAGGCGTGCGGCTTGCTACGAATGGTCTTCATCAAGTCGGCCGGGGTGATGTGGCCGACCACGCTGCTGGCGCTGCCCGGCTGCGGCAGGTTGAGGATGTTGCCCTTGATCTTGCCGATCACGTGCATCTCGCAGGGCTTGCAGTCGAACTTCAGGGTCAGCACCTCATCGCCGTGCACCAGCTGCATGGGCGCAACCTTGGTGCGCACGCCCGTCACGCCCTTGGCCTGTTTCGGGCACAAATTGAACGAGAAGCGCAGGCAGTGCTTGGTGATCATCACCGGCACTTCGCCGGTTTCCTCGTGAGCCTCGTAGGCCGCATCGATCAGTTGCACACCGTAGCGGTGGTAGAAGGCGCGGGCTTTCTCGTTGTAGACGTTATAGAGGAACGACAGGTGCGCTTCCGGGTAGACCGGCGGCGGTACGCTGACGGCCTTGCGGCTGCCTAATGGCCGAATCGCTTCGCGGGCTTCGGTCAGCGCCTCGATGGCTTCGCGGCGCAGGGCCTTTAGTTGCGAGTTGGGGATGAAGAAGGCCTGCGGCGCATCCACGTCCACTTCTTCGGCGTGGTAGATCGTGGTGCCCAGCTGGCTCAGCAGGTCGGCGATCTGGCCAGGCACTTGTTCCGGCTTCTTCGCTTCGCCGAAGGGGCCGGCCAGCGAGACGCTGGCATAGGCGCCTTCTTCACTGGTGACGTGCAGCTCCAGCTCATCGGCACGCAGCTTGGCCAGCCAACGCACGCCGATGCGGCGCTCGGCGGACGTCTTGAGCAGCGCGTTCTGCCAGTTGTGGTCCAGGTTGCGGTTGAGCGGATGGTTCGGACGTAGCTGGCGGATCGCGTCGGGCATCTCGTTGGGCTCGACGCGGTACTGCCAGAGCGATTGACCGTCTTCCTCGAATTGCTTCAACGGCTCGACCACGCTGGCGCGGAAGCCCACCACTTCGCGCTTGATCAGCACATTGAGGCCATCACCATTGGACAGCGGCTCACGGGTCTGCACCGTCAGGTCATGCTTGCCGACCTTGAGCACTTCACCCACGGCGAGACCGGTAAAGGTCGGCGAGTCGAAGGCGCCAATGTCGATCTTGCGGTCGGTCACGAAGTAATCGGTGCTGCCTCGATGAAAGGTCTTGTCCGGGTCCGGCACGAAGAAATGGTCAGTGCGGCCGCTGGAGGCGCGGGCAAGGACGGTGCGGTCTTCGAGAATCTCGTCGAGTCGCTGACGGTAGTAAGCGGTGATGTTCTTTACGTAGCTCACATCCTTGTAGCGCCCCTCGATCTTGAACGAGCGCACGCCGGCGTCGACCAGCGCGCGCAGGTTGGCGCTCTGGTTGTTGTCCTTCATCGACAGCAGATGCTTGTCGAAGGCAACGACGCGGCCCTGGTCATCCTTGAGCGTGTAGGGCAGGCGGCACGCTTGGGAGCAATCGCCACGGTTGGCGCTGCGGCCGTTTTGCGCGTGGGAAATGTTGCACTGACCGGAGAACGCCACGCACAGCGCGCCGTGGATGAAGAACTCGATGGCGGCATCGGTGGCGTCGCTGATCGCACGGATTTCCTGCAGATTCAGCTCGCGGGCCAGCACCAGCTGCGAGAAGCCAGCCTTGTCGAGGAATTTGGCGCGCTCCAGGGTGCGGATGTCGGTCTGGGTGCTGGCGTGCAGTTCGATCGGCGGGATGTCCATTTCCATCACGCCCATGTCCTGCACGATCAGCGCATCGACACCGATCTCATACAGCTGCCAGATCAGCGCCCGCGCCGCTTCCAACTCGTCGTCGTGGAGGATGGTGTTGATCGTGACGAATACCCGTGCGTGGAACAGATGCGCAAATTTCACCAGCTCCGCTATGTCCGCCACGTTGTTCTCGGCGTTGTGCCGCGCCCCAAAACTCGGCCCGCCGATGTACACCGCATCGGCGCCATGCAGGATGGCTTCGCGAGCAATGGTCGTGTCCCGGGCAGGGGAGAGCAGTTCGAGATGATGTTGGGGCAAGGACATGAGCGCGGACCGGGTGCAGATGGAAGCCGCGCATTGTAAAGACTTACGGGCCATTTGGGACTGGCCGCTGGGCGAGTAGACCAAGGACCTTAAACACGCTGGATAGAGCTGACCCGCGTCAGCCTCTCTACGTCGCCAATTGCGAGCAGCCTGGCTTGGTTTCAATGGTTATCAGACGCTCGTCTGCGGCTTCTAAAAATCTGCGGTTCAGTTTGCCGGCCTGCTCGCATGTGTAATCAAGGGCTTCCAGCAAGGCAAGATGCGAACATATAATGCGAACGATTCGTAGAATCAATCATATTCCATGGAAGCTGACAGATGCCGACCAACACGCTTGCCCAGCTAGCTCCAGCCGCTGGATGCCCGAAGCTCGCCCTCCGACCGCTTGCGCTGGTCGTTCATCTACTCGCAGCGGGTGCCGTCCTGGCAGGCATGCCTGCATACGCACAGGAGACCGCGGCAACTGAAGCGGACGACGCAACCACCCTTGACGCCGTCACTGTCACCGGTGAGGCGGTGCGAGACGTGACGGAGGGGACCGGGTCCTACACTACCGGTGCTGCACGCACGTCCACGCCACTCAGCATGTCTCTTCGCGAAACGCCGCAGTCTGTCAGCGTAATAACGCAGCAGCGGATGGAAGATCAGGACATGCAAACCATCCTTGATGTGGTCAACAACACCACAGGCGTGTCGGTCAATCGCTACGAAACCGATCGGGCGCAGTTCAACGCGCGCGGTTTCGAGATCAACTCCTTGATGATCGATGGTGTGCCGACGATCTGGGAGCAGCCATGGAGCTCGGGCGAGATGTTCAGCAGCCTGGCGATGTACGACCGTGTGGAAGTGGTGCGCGGTGCGAACGGCCTGATGGCGGGGGCGGGCGAGCCGTCCGCTTCGCTCAACTTGGTTCGCAAACGCGCGAACAGCCGCGAGTTGACCGGCTCGGTCGAGGTGAGCGCTGGAAGTTGGGATACCTACGGCACGCAAGGAGATATCTCCTTTGCCGTGAACGAAGCCGGCACAGTGCGTGCGCGGTTGGTTGGGGAATATAACGAAGGTGATAGCTGGATCGATCTGAAATCGAAAGAACGCGAAACCTTCTACGGCACCATTGACGTCGACCTCACCCCGGATACCACGCTGTGGTTCGGCTTGAGCCGCCAGCAAAACGATTCCGACTCGCCTATGTGGGGCGGGTTGCCGATCTGGTACGCAGACGGCAGCCGCACGAACTGGAGCCGCTCCAAAACCACTTCCGCCAAGTGGAGCAAATGGGACAGCACATACGAAACCTACTTCGTCAACCTGGACCACCGCTTCGCCAACGACTGGGAGATGAACCTGAGCTACAACCGCGGCGAACGCGATTCCGACTCCTACCTTCTGTATCTTTCTGGAAACCCAGGGCGGGACGGCAGCTCGCCGATGTTTTCATTTCCTGGCTCCTATAAGACTGAGACCGTGCAGGACGACTACAGCATCCGCCTTGGCGGGCCTGTGATGCTGTTCGGGCGCGAGCATGAGGTCGCCTTCGGCTACATCTATAGCCAGCAGGACTTCAATGCCGATTCTCGCGCCGCGCAGAGCGGCTTTGGTGGTGTCGCCAATTTCGATGCCTATGAAGGCAACTTTCAGGCGCCGATTTGGGGAGGGTTGACGCCCTACAGTTACGGCGACCTGACACAAAAAGGGTTGTACGGTGTAACCCGTCTGAGCGTGACAGACGACCTGAAAGTGATCCTTGGCGCGCGCGACAACCGCTACGAGAAGACTAGCGACGACACTCCGTTCACATCGCCCTCCCGTCTGGATGAGCACGAACTGACACCGTACGCCGGTATCGTTTACGACCTCACCGAGAACCTCTCGGCCTACGCCAGCTATACCGATATCTTCCAGCCTCAAGCTCGGCGTGACATCACCGGGCAGCAGCTGGCGTCCATTATTGGTGAAAGTTATGAGACGGGGCTGAAAGCAGAGTTCTTCGAAGGCCGGTTAAATGCGTCTGCGGCGATATTCAAGATCAAGCAGGATGGTCTGGGCGAGAGCACGGGTGTGCCCGTTCCAGGTGGAATGGCCGGTGAGTTTGCCTATCAGGCCATCGATGTGACCAGCGAGGGCTTCGAGCTGGAAGTTTCCGGCGAGCTGTCACCGGGCTGGAATCTCATGGCCGGCTACACCCAGTTCGAGGTTGAAGACCCGGACGGTAACGCCCGCAGCACGCGTTTCCCGACCAAGCTGCTGCGCACCTTCACGACCTATCGCCTGCCGGGCGCCTTCAACAAGCTCACCGTCGGCGGCGGGGTGAATTGGCAGGAAAGCATCTACACCTACGCCACCAGCCCAGCCGGCAACCGCGAGAAGATCGAGCAGGAAGCCTATGCGCTGGTTAACCTGATGGCTCGCTACGAGGTGACGGACAACCTCACCGCCCAGCTGAACGTCGACAACCTGACCGACGAGGAGTACTTCGATATGTTCGAAGCCTACGGTGCCCTGACGTACGGAGCTCCCCGTAGCGTCACTGCATCTGCTAAGTACCGCTTCTGACCGAAGCGATTTTGAGCGCCGGCCCGTTAGGCCATCCGTGGAGCGCTAAAGGAAAGCCCCGACCGAAAGGCCGGGGCTTTTTCGTTACTGCTAGGCCTAGCATTAAGCCACTGCAGTCTCTGCCTACAGACTCAACACCACGCGATGCTCCCTCCCATCCAGCGCGAGCCGTACATACCCGTCTGCACACTCGAGTGCCTCTTCATCCAACTGCGCATGCTTGATGCCGTGATTGCCCTGAGCAGGGTTTTCCACGCGAATGGCGTAGCAGGTTTCACCCAGGGTGATGGTGGCTTCGAATCCGGGCCACTGACTGCTGATGCACGGGTCGACGATCAACCATTCTCCTTCACGACGAATACCGAGGATGCCTTCGACGCCCGCGCGGTGCATCCAGCCGGCCGCACCGGTGTACCAGGTCCAGCCGCCACGGCCGTTGTGCGGAGCAACGCCGTAGACGTCCGCAGCAACCACGTAGGGTTCAACCTTGTAGCGTCGGCTTTCTTCGGGTGTCAGCGCGTGATTGATAGGGTTGAGCAGCTTGAACATCCGGCACGCTGCATCACCGTCGCCCAGCTTGGCAAAGGCGAGCATGGCCCACATCGCTGCGTGGCTGTACTGCCCGCCGTTTTCGCGCAGGCCCGCCGGATAACCCTTGATGTAGCCGGGCTCCTTCTCGGTCTTGTCGAATGGTGGCGTGAACAGCAGCGCCAGCCCGTCGTCCTCGCGGATCAGGTGCTTGCGCACCGAAGCCATGGCCTGCTTTGCACGGGCGGGGTCTGCCGCGCCCGACAACACCGCCCAGGACTGGGCAATGGAATCAATGCGGCACTCGTCGCTGTCCTTTGATCCCAGCCAGGTGCCGTCGTCAAAGGTTGCGCGGCGATACCATTCGCCATCCCAGGCCTTTTCTTCCAGCGAATCGGTGAGCGCCACGGCGTGTTCACGCCAGCGCTCGGCGCGTTGTGAGTCAGCCACTGTGCCTCTCTGGTCGGCCAGCGGCGCAAAGAGCTCGATGGTGCGCAGGAGCAGCCAGCCGAGCCAGACGCTTTCGCCTTTGCCGTGTTCGCCAACGCGGTTCATGCCGTCGTTCCAGTCGCCACCGCCAATCAGCGGCAGGCCGAGTTCGCCGTGCAGCTCCAGGCACTGGTCAAGGCCGCGCGCGCAATGCTCGAACAGCGGTGCGGCATCGCCAGCCATCATCGGCTGGAAGAAGGCATCGTGCTCGCCGGGTTTGAGTAGCGGCCCTTCGAGAAAGGTCACCGGCTCGTCGAGAATCGCCAGATCGCCCGCGACCTGGATATAGGTCGCCGTGGCGAACGACAGCCAGACACGGTCGTCGGAAATGCGCGTACGCACGCCCTGACCGGAGTGCGGCAGCCACCAGTGTTGCACGTCGCCCTCGGCGAACTGGCGGCTGGCCGCGCGCAGAATGTGGCTGCGGGTGGCCTCAGGCCGCGAGAAGGTCAGTGCCATGCCGTCCTGCAACTGGTCGCGGAAGCCGTAGGCGCCGCTGGCCTGATAGAACGCCGAGCGCGCCCAGATGCGGCAGGCGAGGGTCTGATACAGCAGCCAGCCGTTGAGCATGATGTCCATGGTGCGGTCCGGGGTTTTCACCTGAATGGCACCCAGTGCGGTGCGCCAGTGCTCGGTGACTTCCAAAAGCACCGCGTTCAGATCTGCCTGGCGATAGCGTTCGACCAGTGCTCGGGCTGCCTCTGCCGACGAGCATTGGCCGATAAAGGCGACGATTTCGATGCTTTCGCCAGGGGCCAGTTCGATGCTTGTCTGTAAGGCCGAGCAAGGGTCCATGCCGGCGCCCGTGATTCCCGACAGGGGCGCACCCGCGAGAAGCGCCGCTGGCGTAGCGGGGCCGCTGTTGCGGCCGAGGAATTCGCGGCGATTGGCGGTCCAGCCGGTTTGACTACCGCCAAGGTCGGCAAAGGCCACGCGGCCGGGGAAGGCGCTGCTCCAGGGATTGCGCGCCAGCAGCATGCCGAGGCTTTCATCGCGTTCGGTGATGATGTAAGGCGCATTGGCGCCGCGTGCCGTGCCGAGCACCCATTCGCTGTAGCGGGTAACCGACAGCCTGCGCGGTACGGCCGAGAGGTTGCGCAAGGTCAGCCGGGAAATCTTGATGGGGTCGGCCAGCGGTACATATTCGAGCAGGTCCATGGCGATGCCGTCGGCCTGGTGTTCGAAGCGACTGTAGCCGTGCCCGTGCCGCGCGATGTAGAGCCCGCCGTCACGGATCGGCTGAGCGGTGGGGCTGAATAGCGCGCCGCTGTCCATATCGCGGATGTAAAAAGCTTCGCCACAAGGGTCGGTAACCGGGTCGTTGGACCAGGGCGTGAGCTGGTTCTCCCGGCTGTTCTCGGCCCAGGTGTAGCCACTGCCTTGCGCTGATACCTGGAAGCCGAACTGCGGGTTGGCAATTACGTTGATCCAGGGCGCGGGTGTGTTGGCGTCCGCTTCCAGCAGGGTTACGTACTCGCGGCCATCCTTGTCGAAACCGCCCAGGCCGTTGAAACATTCAAGGTGCTGAGAGATCTCGGCAGCCGATGGCTGTGCGATAGCCGAAGTGGCAATTGCTGTCGATTGCCTACCGGCCAGGCGTGGCAAATCAGCTGGCGCTTGCGAAGCGATCAACTGATTGGCCAGCTGATTGGCAATCGGACCGCGGCGAGCGATTAGCGATAGACGAGCCACGCTGCGCAGTAGCGCACGCGCCTCGGTGCTCAGCAGGTCAGCGCGCAGCATGTACACCGTGCCTTGAGCGAGTTCGGCACCAAAGCGCGGGCGCGACTGGCTGCTGCGCACGGCGGTTTCGATGGCGATCTGCAAGTCCTGCAGGTAGGAACTGGCGTGCTCGTTGAGGATCACCAGATCCACGGCCAGGCGCTTCATGCGCCAGTATTCGTGGGCGCGTAGCAGCTGACGTACCTGGGCGATGTCCTGAACGTCGTCGATGCGCAGCAGCACGATGGGCAGGTCACCGGAGATCGCGTGCGGCCAGAGACCGGACTGAGCGCCAGCGCCCTCAATAATGGCCGCCGAGGGCGCACGAAACTGCGGATCGGCATAGAGAATCGGCGCGGCCAGGCGCTGGAAGTCGGCCGCTTCAGCCGGCTTGATGTCCAGGTGACGCAGCTGCACCTGCGCCTGGGTCCAGGCCAGGGTCTTGGCGCGGTCGTAGGCGCTGCGGTCGTGGTGTTTCTCGATCAGGTTCAGCAGCTCGTCTCGTGAGCCGGCGATCAGGGTCCAGAAGGCGACGCGGGCAACCTTGCCCGGTGCGACCTTGACCCGGTATTTGAGCGAGAAGATGGGGTCGAGCACCGTGCCCACGGTATTCGATAGTGCCAGCCCTTCGGCAACGACCGCAGCGGCGGCAACGCTTGGCCGCTGGCCAATGAAACGGGCACGGTCGGTTTCATACTGCGGATCGGCTACGACTTCGCCTTCAGCCACCGCGAAATGCGCCGCCCAGATCGGGCGCTCGCCCTCGCTGCGCAGGCGTCGAGTGGCCAGCAGCGCGCCGAACTCGGGCAGGTATTCGGTGACTACGAAGAGCTTGGCAAAGGCCGGGTGCGCGTTGTCGGTGGATGGCGTCGTAAGCACCACTTCGCTGTAGGAGGTCAGCTCGATCTCGCGAGCGTCAGGGCCGCTGTTGGCGAGCGAGACGCGGCGTACTTCGCCGTCATCCTCACCGGACACCAGCACATCCAGGGTGGTGGACAGGTCCTTGTCGTGACGAATGAACTCGGCCCGATCCTCGCCAAATATCACCTCATGGCTCAGCGCATCGCTGTCGCTGGGCTGACCGCCAGCCGGCCAGACGCGGCCGTCTGCCGTATCACGGAGGAAGATGAACGAGCCGTAGTCATCACGGCTGGCATCTTCACGCCAGCGGGTCACCGCGATATCGCGCCAGCGGCTGTAACCCGCGCCGGCGGCGGTGAGCATCACGGCGTAGCGGCCATTGCTGAGCAGATGGGTGACAGGGGCGGCTCCGGCGGCGGCCGCGTTGAGCCGGCGCAGGGCTTGCGGATCGCCGCTGCCCTCGACAGCACGGATCTTCACTTCTTCGGCGCGCGGATGGGCGATGGCCACGTCACGCGGCATGCGCTCCTGCAGGAGCAGTTCACAGGCCTGGATCATCGGCTCGCGATGGAAGCGGGCGCGCATCGGCCCGTCCAGCAGGGTGTTGGCGATGGCGACGATGGTCATGCCCTGATGGTGAGCCATGTAGTTGCGCACGATGACGAACGATTGGCCGTCCGGCAGTCGCGCCGGGGTGAAGTCCAGTGCCTCGTAGAAACCGTAGCGGCCGACCGCGCCCATCGCTGCCATGCGGCGGAAGTTCGCTTGTGCGCCCGGAGCGTCGACCATGGTGGCAAGGCCGGTGGCGTAGGGCGCGATGACCAGGTTCTCCGCCAGCCCGCGCTTGAGGCCCAAGCCCGGCACGCCGAAGTTGGAATACTGATAGGTGAATTCCATGTCGCGGGCGTGATACGCCGACTCCGACACGCCCCATGGGACATTCCGGTCGTTGCCGTAATCTTGCTGGCGCTGCACCACCAGGCTGTTGGTCTGCTCCAGCAGACTGCCTGCCGGCGCACGCATGACCAGCGAGGGCATCAGGTATTCGAACATCGAGCCCGACCAGGAGATCAGGGCCGAGCCGTTGCCCAGCGGCGTAGCGGTACGCCCCAGGCGGAACCAGTGGCGCGTGGTCACGTCGCCTTTGGCGATGGCGAACAGGCTGGCCAGACGCGCTTCGGAAGCCAGCAGGTCGTAGCAACTGGGGTCGAGGCTGTTCTCGGCCAGCCCATAGCCGATCGAGAGCAGCTTGCGTTCGGGGTCGAGCAGAAAGGCGAAGTCCATCTCCAGCGCCATCTGCCGGGTGCTGCGAGAAAGCTCACGCAGGCGCGCCTGCGTATCGCTCAGCGTTTCGCCTTGTAGCTGGCGGTCGCGAGCGTGCTCGGCCAGGGTCTGGCCCAATGCGTCGATCCAGAATCGCAGGTCGGACGACTCGTCGTCTTCACCCGGTGGGCAGAGTTCCAGGCCCAGGCGAGCGGCCTTTTCGGCCCGTTGCTGGAGCGTCGCGGACAGCGTATCGAGCGCCTGCTCCTCGCCGAGCTGCGCGCTGATCTCGTCGAGCAGCTCGGACAGCGGACGGCCACGCTCGCCACTGGCGGACGGCAGCGCGGTCATAGCCTGGCGAATCAGTGCCAAGGTGTCCTGTAGGCCAGCGCGCGCATTCGGCGCGGTGGGTGCCTCGAGCCATTCCTCGCAGGCATTGGCGAGCGCGATCAGGTGGCCGGCAAGGTTGCCGCTGTCCACGGCCGACACGTAAGGCGGCTCCAGCGCCCGCATGTCTTCGGTCGCGTACCAGTTGAAGAAGTGGCCGCGGTGGCGCTGCAGACGGCTCATGCTGTCCAGCGTTGCTTCCAGACGGTCGAGGGTCTGTAGGGTGCCAGCCCAACCGAAGTCACGCGCGGTGATGGCCGAGAGCAGGTAAAGGCCCATGTTGGTGGGCGAGGTCCGCCGGGCGACGACCGGCTTGGGGTCTTCCTGGAAATTGTCCGGCGGCAGCATGTTGTCGGCCGGCGTGACGAAGGTTTCGAAGAAGCGCCAGGTGCGTCGGGCGATCAGGCGCAGCTCCGCGGCGTCCGGTTCGGCGAGTTTCTGGCTCGGAGCGATGCGCGGTGAGCGGCTGGCCCACAGGGCGATGGCGGGTGCACCCAGCCAAAGCAGGGCAAAGGGCAGCACCACGGGCCAGGAGCCAGGAGCGATCAGTAGCGCGAAGAGCGCAGCGCCAACGCCCAAGGCCGTGCCGCCGGCCATACCACGGTAGAAACCGCTGAGCTTCAGGCGCGGGCTGATGGCCGATTGGGCGGCGGTGGTCCATTCCAGCAGATTGCGTCGGGACGATAGGCGAGACAGCGTCCGCACGATGGCATCGACCATGCGCCAGGCCTGGTCCGGCAAAAAGACCAGGTTCAACCCTGTTTGCGAGGCAGCCAGACGCAGATCGTCGCGCAGCCTTCGCAGGTGGCTTTGCATACAAATGCCGCTGCGAGCGGGCAGCAGTGCAAAGCAGATCGGCAGTACGGCGGGAATGGCCATCGTCGCGAGTACGAGCAAGGTGCCGACAAGCGCGGCCGGGAGAGGCAGCAGCCAGCACAGCGTCAATGCGAGCAGGGTGAGCGGTGCGACCAATGAACGGCGCAGGTTGTCGAGCATCTTGAAGCGGCCAATATCCGGCAGCGCCTGGGTGCCGCTGCGGGCGCCGAATATCCACGGCAATAGCTGCCAGTCGCCACGGGTCCAGCGGTGCTGGCGCTTACCGGAGACGTCATAGCGCGACGGAAACTCCTCGACCACCTCGACATCCGTTGCCAGCCCTGCACGAGCAAAGACGCCCTCGAACAGGTCGTGGCTGAGCATGGTGTTTTCCGGTACCCGACCGGCGAGTGCCGCCTCGAACGCATCAATGTCATAGATGCCCTTGCCGGTGTACGAGCCTTCACCGAACAGGTCCTGATAGACATCGGAGACAGCCGCGGCGTAGGGGTCCATACCACCAGGGCTGGAGAACACCCGCTGATAGAACGAGCCTTCACGACCCACCGGCAGCGATGGCGTGACCCGTGGTTGAAGGATCGCGTACCCGTTGATCACCCGTTGTTCGGAAGCGCTGAAGCGCGGGCGATTGAGCGGGTGCGCCATCTTGCCGATCAGGCGCATGGCGGCATCGCGCGGCAGCCGGGTGTCGGCGTCCAACGTGATCACATAACGCACATCGGTGGGCACCTGCTGCGTGCAACCGGCCAACGGCATATAGCTGGTGTCGGTGGCGCCGCGCAGCAGCTGGTTCAGCTCATGCAGCTTGCCGCGCTTGCGCTCCCAGCCCATCCAGCGTCCCTCGCTGGGATTGAACTGGCGTCGGCGGTGCAAGATCAGAAAGCGGCTGCCGCCAGGTGCCGGGCCATAGCGTTCGTTGAGGGCGGCAATGGCGCCAACGGCGACGGCGAGCAGATGCGCATCGCCAGGCATGGTTTCCGACTCGGCATCCAGCCCATCGGTCAGCAGCGCAAAGGTGAGGTCACCACCAGCGCCCGCCAGGTGATGCACTTCGATGCGTTCGATCTGCTCCAGCAGGTCCGCTTCGTTGGTCAGCAACGTGGGCACGGCCACCAGGGTGCGTAGCGATTGCGGCACGCCGGTGGTCAGGTCCAGGCCGGGCAGGGTCATGGCACCGAAGCGCCAGGTCACCACGCGGTTGACCAGCGTGGTGGCCACATCGGTAATCGGCAGGAATGCGACCACGGCCAGTAGTGCGAGCCATCCGGCACCAACGCCGACGCTGGTCAGTGCTTGGAGGCCGACCGACAGCAGCAGCGCGGTCACCAGCAGAATCGAGCCGACATAGCCGACGATCCCGAGCTGAATATGGAATCGGCTCAGGCGCAATCCCAGCGGCGGGCTAAAACCGATGCTGCGTTCTAGGGCCAGGCGGCCCTCGCCGATCAGGTGATAGCCCGGATCGCCCACGCGCTCGTCCTGCGCGAGATCGTGCGTGGGGGCAGCAGCTGCGGCGCTGAGTGCGGCGCTGGCGACGTCCAGCTCGGTCGCGCTGGAGCCGCGCGCCAGTTGTTCGATGGCGCTGCGGTAAAGGTTGCGCGTAGGGAAGTCCATGATGGCGAAGGCGCTGCCGGCGCGCAGTCGCGCGTCGACCAGGCTGACGCTCTCGAACAGTTCGGTCCAATCGATATCCGAGATCAGGCGCATGCTGGTCATCACGTTGCGCACACTGACATTGGACGCGCCCTGGCGTTGCTGCGAATGCTGCACCACCTGATCGATGGAGCTGTCCTGCTGACCCAGTAACTCTTCCAGCCAGCCCAGAGCAGGTGTGGTGTTCGGGTCCTGGTCGCGTAGCCGTTTGGCCAGCTCCGCCGCGAACACTTCGGACATCGGCGCGCTACCACGCGAGGCAATTTCATCCTCCAGCGCTTTTTTCGCAGAGACGGCCGACAGCAGCCGGCTGGCCATGTCATCGGCCGCAGCACGGGTAGCACGTCCGTCGGTGATCTGGTCGCTCAGGCGCCGCAGGTTCTCGATCAGTACGATGCGCAGGGTGATCGCCACCGCCCACAACTCACCGATGCTCAGCGGCTGGACCTGCTGGTAGGCGCTGATGAAGCGGCGCAGCGTCTCGGGATCGAAATGGCTGTCGGTATGGGCGACGAACGCCCAGGCGATGCCGAACACGCGCGGATAACCGGTGAAGGGGCCTTCGGCCAACTTCGGTAACTGGCGGTAGAAGCCCGGTGGCAAGTCGTCACGAATCTCGCGGATCTGCGCTTCGACCAGGTGATAGTTGTCCAGCAACCATTCTGCGGCGGGCACCACGCTGCGCCCACTTTCCAGCTCCGCGGCGCTGGCGCGGTAAGCTGCCAGCAGTACCGCCGCGTTGTCGTTCAGCCGCTCGTGCAGTGGCATGACGGCGGGCGGGGTGTCGGTGACGGGCTGGGCCGCGGCCAGGCTACGGGCGTGGTGTTCCAGCCGTTCGATACCGAACAGCTCGTCGCGCACGGGCGCACGGTCGTTCCAGAGGGGCGAGCGCTGGTGGCGTCCGAGAATGTGACGGAAAACTGAGGTCATGTGCGCCTGTCCGACTAGCGGATATAGGGGAGCAGGCGTAGAGGCGCCGGATCCTGTCGAGAGGAACCACGGCGGCAAGCTTTCGGAACAACGGGAAACCGATTGCCGGTTTCTGCCAAATCGCCGTACGGCCTCGTGGATACGCCACACCGCATGGCGGTGTGGCAGAGGCGTCAAGATTCGGCGAGCCATGTAAGCGGAAGGGCGTAAAGGCCGCCCCGCTTGCAGGAAGAATGCTGTCGCAGCAATGGACTCACGATACAGCAACGTCGGTTTTATTGTCGGTGCTTGGTTGAGAGGCGATTTTGCCCGGTGCTCAGGTGAGGGCGGCGGCTGCCCAAACCAGTCCTCCCAACAGGGGCAGGCTCACGGCCAGACGCGGCGCGTAGGGAAGTAATAACAGCAAGGCAAAGCCAGCCAGTGAGATAAGGCCGAACCAGCCAACCACCGCCATGCCACCGGGCCAGACCTGGCAGGACGCGTATATCGCGAGCCCGAGCAGGAGCCCGCCGAACGGGGCACATAGGCGACGAAGCCAGGTTGGCACGCGCGGATTGACCAACTGCTTCCAATGACGCTCCTTACCCAGGCAAAAGCCGAGCATGCCGGCGTAAGCGAACAGGAGGCTGGCGAATAGCGCGGAACCGTTCATGAGGAGGCTCCGGCAGCGGGACGATCAAGGCGAGCCGAACGGGCGTTGCGGGAGGCAATGACCGTCGGGATTTTCCAAACGGTCCAGCCCAGCAGCAGGCCCATCGAAGCCACGCTTGCTAAAAGGGACAGCCGCATGACGTCCAGCGTGTCCTGGGCGCTCCACAGGTCCAGGACCGGCAGGCTGGTAGCCAGGAGTGCGGCGGCCATGAGCTGTTCGCGCCAGGCTGACAACGGCTTGCGCAGCCAGCCGTGCAGCCAGCTGAGGGCCCAGACGCCGAAGAACAGCCGCAGCTCCCAGTTCTGACGTGCGGCCAGTTCTGCCGGTAGCAGCCGGTTGGCCCACAACAGCGCGATACAGGCCAGCAAAAGCCCGGCGACTACCGCTACGTTGAGGCTTTCTACCACGCGCAGGAATTGCGAGTTGGCCTTGGCCTGCTTGCGCTGTTTGACCGCGTAGAGCACGAGGCCTGTGCCGATCATCGCGCAGCTGATCAGGCCGCAGATGAAGTACAGCCAGCGCATCGGATAGCCGCCAAACTGCGCGAAGTGCAGGCCCGCCAACACACGTTGGGTCAGCTGGCTGGTGCGTGAAGGCTCCGGCGCCTGGATCAGCTTGCCGCTGACGCCGTCGAACAGCATGCCTTCGCCCTTGGTCAGTTCGATGCGGTTGCCCAGCACGGGGCGCGCCGTGACCTGGGCATTGGCTCGCCCGGGATTGCTCACCGCCAGGCTGCCGATCATGCCTTGACCGTAGTGGGCCTCGGCCTGGCTGACAATCTCGCTCAGCGGGCGCAGCGGCGCCGCCGGTGCCGAGACGGCCTTGCTAGCACGGCCTTCGCCTCGCGGCGCCTGCTCGGCTGCTTGGCCCGATTGCCCATCGCGGAAATAGGCTTGGCGATCACCGTCGTACAGGGCGTTCACCGCCGCTGGCATATAGAGCAGAAAGAAGATCGCCAGCCCCGTGTAGGTGATCATCAGGTGAAACGGCAACAGCAGGACGGCGCTGGCGTTATGCGCGTCGAGCCAGGATCGCTGGCCTTTGGCGGGGCGGAAGGTGAAGAACTCCTTGAAGATCTTCTTGTGGATGATGATGCCGCTGATCAGCGCCACCAGCATCGCCATAGCCGCGAACCCCACCACCCATACGCCCAGCGTGCGCGGCAGGTGCAAGGTGTAATGGAAATGGAAGAAGAAGTTGCCGCCGATGGTTTCCCGCGGCTCGATCTTCTCCCCGCTCAACGGGTCGAGATGAGTGACACCGCTGCCGCCACCGCCGCGGCGCCGTTCACCGACCGAGACGGCCAGATCAGGCGCGCGTGCGGTCGGCAGGCTGATGTTCCAGTTCGTTTCGTCGAGGTGACGCTCTGCCAGCCAGCGCTGCGCCACATTGGCCGCAGCGGCAGGTGACAGCGCCTGATCGCTCAGCTCAGGCTGCATCCACCAGTTGATCTCCTTGTCGAACACCGCCAGGGTGCCGGTGAGAAAGATGGCGAAGAGCATCCAGCCGAGTAGAAGCCCGCACCAGGTATGCAGCCAGGACATCGATTGCGTCAGGCTACCTTTCATCCCAGCACCTCCATCAGCTGCGGCCAGAAACCGATGGCGGCCAGCGGGAAAGTCAAACCGACACCGACCAGCACGCGCCGCAACGACGCTGCAGCGAAAACCCAAAGCATGAACACCAGATACACCACGAACGACAGCAGCGAAGCAGCGGTGACGGCGTCCACCGGGTCGAGCGGCAATAGCCGCGCCAGCGCGGCAGTAAAGGCATAGGTGAAGGCGTAACCGCCGAGAAGGGCCAGTGCGGTGCGGGCCGCGATGGCAGGCCAGGCGCTTCGCGATTGAATGGCAGAACGGGTCACGACGGGCTTCCCAGTGAGAGTCTTACGAAAAATGCCCAACCGTCGTAAACGCCGGCTGGGCATCGGTCTTGTGATGATCCGGGGGACGCCCATGCGCCCCGTCCAAACTGATGCTCGCTACGCCAGTCTTAGGGATCGAAGCGAGACGCCAGTTGGCAAGGCGCCTCCCTCACGACTCCTCAGAACGAAGCGCTCACCCCCAGGGTGTAGCGACGCCCGTCGAGCACGGTTTCGTAGCTGTCGTATTCAATCTGCTCGTTGAAAATGTTGTAGACCCCAGCAAGCAGCTTGACGTTGCGGTTCACGTCATAGGTACCGCCCAGGTCAACCAGCGTGTAGGAAGGGGTGCTTTCCGCCATGCTGGTGCGCGACAGGTACTCGGAGGTTTCGCTGCGGTAATTGAGTCGCGCCCAGGTGCCGAGGCGGTCGCTGGCTTGCCAGTCCAGCATGGTGTTGAACATGTGCTTGGGCATCTTGTTCAGCGGCTCGCCGCGGAAGTCGCCGCTGCGCTGCTCCGATTCGGTATAGGTGTAGTTGGCGCCCAGGGATATGGTTTCGGTGATCGCCCAGTCGAAGGTCGCCTCGACACCGCGCATGCGTGCTTCGTCGACGTTTACGCGATCGCTGATAAAGCGGTAAGCCTCGCCATTGACGACACACTGGCCTGAGGCATTGCCGGTGGTGTCCGTGCAGCGGCGCAGCTCGGTGATCTTGTCTTCGAAGTCGGTGTTGAACACTGTCACGCCCGCCGAGACACCGTTCAGGCTGTCCCACAGCACGCCGATTTCCTGGCTCAGGCTTTCCTCTGGCTTGAGCGCCGAGTTGCCCACGATCACGGCCGGGTCGCCCCGACCACCACCGGTGATCTGCCCCCAGTTATCCACCGCGGCGCGAATATCCGGCGAGCGATAGCCACTGGATACGCCGCCTTTTACTGTCCATTGCTCGGCCGCTTGCCATACGCCATAAACGCGCGGCGACCAATGAGTCCCGTAGTTTTCATCGCGATCCATACGCAGGCCGGTGGTGAGTGCGAAGCTGTCGGTCAGGCTCCATTCGTCTTCGGCAAAGAGCGCCCAGGACCAGCGCGTCAGTTGGGTCACGTCTTCGGCGCCAGCCAACTGGTTGCCCTTGTCCGAAAGATCTTCGTATTTGTACTGGCCGCCGAGCGTGGCGATGTGGTCACCCAGGAAGAGCGAGGTCTGGGTATTGAAGACGCTGTTCTCCAGCTCCATCTCGCGACCCGGGTTCTCGATGCGCTCCTGCTGCACGTAGCTTTCCGACTGGCCCGAATCCCAGCGCCCGGTATGGCTGATCGAGTAATGAGTACGCTCGTAATCCGACAGCGAATCGCTGTTACCCGTACCGGACCGGCCCACGCTGGCGTTGCGTTCCTGCTCGGTCTTGCCCACTTCCAGAACGATGTCGTTGGCCTCGTTCGGC
The DNA here is from genome assembly GCF_044543345.1 of Pseudomonas sp. NPDC077451. NCBI lineage: Bacteria > Pseudomonadati > Pseudomonadota > Gammaproteobacteria > Pseudomonadales > Pseudomonadaceae > Pseudomonas > Pseudomonas sp. NPDC077451. The sequence continues at coordinate 268,969 of NZ_JBITVX010000001.1, forward strand.
GTGAACGACAATTTGGCCGTTGCGCTGTCGGTTTTCTGCTCGTTGAACCCGCGAGGGATGTCATCTTCGTCCCGGCGAGACGTCTGTCCATAGACCTGGAGCCCTAGCAGGCCGTCGACCACGGGCCCGGAGAGATAGCCGTTGAGGGTGTGGTAATCACCGGAATCGGAGCGGTCCTGGAAGGTCTTTTCGGTCCGCACGCCGCCGCGCCAGGTATCGGCCACCTTGCGCGTGATGATGTTGATCACGCCACCCATGGCGTCGGAGCCATACAGGGAGGACATCGGCCCACGCACGACCTCGATGCGCTCGATGGCTTCCAGGGGAGGCGTCCAACCTTGCTCGATGCCAGGGCCATCGCTGTTGGGACGCGTCGCGCGCGACTCCATACGTTTGCCGTCGATGAGGATCAGGGTGTACTTGGACGCCATGCCGCGAATGCTGATATCGCTGGAGCTGGCGCCGCCAGTGACCACAACGCCCGGAATGTCCCGCAGGGCATCGGTGACGTCGCGATAGGATTTGTTTTCCAGCTCCTCTCGAGTGACCACGGAGATGGAGGCGGGGGCCTGCTTGATCTGTTGCTCGAAACCTGATGCGGTCACGACGACGTTCGATAATTCGACTGGTTCTGCAGCGTTGGCTGGCAAGCTCGTCCAGGTTGCTAATGCGATCGCGCAAGCCAGCCGATGCCGATTGAAAGTCACCATGTACTGCCATCTCCCTTAGAAAACTTACGTCATCTGCGGCCATGAACGACATGGCGCATGCTTGTGAGCCGCGGTGCGAGCCGCCAGCCGACCGCAATGCTAAGTATTCTCATTTGAGAGTAAAGCGCATTTACAATCTATACAGTTTTCAACCGAATGGTCAGGCGCAGGCCGGGTTGGCTGTTCTCGGCCCAGATCGCACCGCCTTGCATCACCACCATGCTGCGGGCGATGGCAAGACCCAGCCCGAAGCCGTCACCTCCCGGGCGGGCTGCGCTGAGCCGTGCGAAGGGCCTGAAGATGACGGCCAGTTTCGCCTCTGGCACGCCCGGGCCCTGGTCTTGAATGCGCAGACGCCAGCTGTCCCCGTCTCGAGCGGCCGTGAGGCCAACCACGCCGTGCGCGGGGGAATAGCGAATGGCATTGCGCAGGATGTTTTCCATGGCTTGCGCCAATGCGTTGAGGTTGCCGAGCACCTGGCAGCCTTCCGGTATCTGCGCCTGGATGCGTTCACGCGGCCAGCCGGCCTCGAAACAAGCGTTCTCGCATAGCAGGTCCCAAAGCGCCGCCACATCTACGGGCTCGCACTCGAAGCGGGGCTGTTCGCTGTCCAGCCAGGCGAACTCCAGGGTGTTATCGACCAGTTGCTGCATGCTGTTGATTTCACGCTCGGTGCGGTTGCGCATGTCTTCGGCGCTCAGCTCGCTCTCGCAGGCGACACGCAGCCGGCTCAATGGCGTGCGCAGCTCATGGGACAGATCGCGTAACAGCTGTTGCTGCTGGGCGACCGAATCGCGCAGACGCTGCGTGAGATACTCCAGTGAACGGCCCAGCTCCCCCAGCTCATCGTTGCGCCGCGCAATGGAGGGCGGAAGCAGCGAGTCGAGGCGGTTACCGCGTAACGCGTTGGCCTGTCGGCGCAGGCGGTCCAGCGGTGAAACCAGCATCCGATAAAGCAGCCAACAGAACAGCAGCGACAGCAACACCAGCGGCAGATACACGCCGCCCGCGGTGAGTAGCGCATGGTTACGCCAGGGACGGAATCGTTCCGGCAGCTGGATGATCAACTGGGCACCGGTGCCCTCCAGCGGTACGGACACCAAGGGCAGGCCGTCATAGCGCCTGCTCATAGGCCAGTCGTAGTGCCGCACAAACGTGAGCCTCCGCCGTTCCTCGTCGCTCAAGGACTGGCCGCCGAGCGGTTGCAGCTGTTCGTCCACCACCACCAGCCAAGTCGGCTCACGCTCCTTCATCACCGTCAGCCATTGCGCCATCGCTTCTGGACCCGCTTGCAGAGCGGCTTGAGCTTCGCTCGCGTAGCCGGTGAGGGTGTCGCGCGCCTGTTCAGACAGAAATGAGCTGGTCTTGTCGATATAACGGCTCACGTAGCCGCTGGCCCAGATCATCGACAGACAGAACCCAGCAACCAGCACCACCAGGCGCCAGAACAACGAATGACGATTGGGCATTAGCTCGCCTGCAGTTCCAGCACGTAGCCTTTGCCCCACACGGATTCCAGGCGCAGGGTCGCCACCTCTTCGCGCGCCAGCTTGCGGCGGATATTGCTGATATGCATGTCCAGGCTGCGATCATGCTGGGAATAGCCGCGGCGCAGCGCCTGCTGGTAGAGAAACGGCTTGCTCAGCACTTCGCCAGCGGCGTCGTGCAGGACCTTCATCAGTCGATATTCGGTGGCTGTCAGGCCGACCCATCGCCCTTCGTACTGCAGGTCGCTGCGTTGGTCATCGAAGCGCACCGCATCCTGATTCGGCGCTGCCGGTACGCTGCGCTCATAGGCCACCCGCCGCAGGATGGCAGCGATGCGCACCTGCAACTCCTCGATACTGAACGGCTTGGGCAGGTAGTCGTCGGCACCGCTGTCGAATCCCTGGATGCGGTGCGCCTCGTTACCCAACGCGGACATCATCAGCACAGGTGTGCGGCGTTGCTCGCGCAACCGGGTCAGCAACTCCATGCCGCTGAGTTCAGGCAGCATCACATCCAGCAGGATCAGGTCATACGTTGCTTCGCTGGCCAATGCGAGGCCGGTCGGGCCGTCATCGGCGAGGGTGACGTGAAAGCCACGATGTTCCAGAGAGGTTTTCAGGTGAGGGCCGAGGATCGGGTCGTCTTCGATCGCCAGTATCTGACGAGCTGCGCAGGAGGACATGCAGGGTTCCGGTGCAAATAAGAACGATTATAGATTGCAGCAGGGGCGGAACGGCAAGCGTGGTCCCTGGTTCAAGGGCTGGTTCGCCACATGGGCTCGACTTCCGGGGCGTGCCCGGTGCATCTTCAGCGTCCGCATCCGTGCTATCTGGAGATCTTCATGCGCCTGCTTTCTCTCTCACTGCTTTTGGTAACGCTCACTGGCAGCGCTGTGGCGATTGCGGCCAGCGAAGCGGAGGAGGCGCAATTGATCGAGACGATCAACGCCTACCGCAGTGAAGTACAGCGTTGCGAAGACCGGGCGAGTGAGGAGCTGACGGCCCTTTCGTCCGACCCGCGCCTGGTGTTGCCTGCCACTGGCGCCGGTGATCTGCAGGGCTCATTGGCCCGCAACGGTTATCCGATGGCCAACGTTCAGGCCGTCAGCCTGTCCGGGCCGCGTGATGCGCAAGCCGCGATGCAGGCGCTGCGCGAAAGCTTCTGTCGCGTGGTGCTCGATCCGCAATACGCCGACATCGGCGTCAGTCGCGAGGGGCGCGACTGGCGCATCGTGCTGGCGCGGCCGATGCTCGGCGGGCATTTGAAAGACGCGCAGGCAGAAGGGCTGGCGCTACTCGACGAAATCAATCGCGTGCGTGCCAGCGCGCGCCAGTGTGCTGGCAAACCCTTCGCTGCAGCCGCTCCGCTTAACTGGAACACAACGCTCGCCGGCCTCTCCGAGGCCCACAGCCGAGCCATGGCCAACGGCAACTTCTTCAGTCACCTGGATCGGGATGGACGAACGCCGGGCGACAGGGCGGAGCTGGCCGGTTATCCCGGTGCGCCGGTCGCCCAGAACATCGCGGCCGCGCTGGATCGACCCCGCCAGATCGTTGAAGGCTGGCTGGCGAACCCAGGACACTGCGCCAATCTGATGAATCCGCAATTCAGCGAGCTGGGTGCAGCCTATGCGGTGGATCCGCAGAGCGATGCGGGCATCTACTGGGTCGCACTCTTCGGCGCGCCCTAACCGGTGCCGCACGAACGCAACGCCTGACCTTCACGATGGCGAGTATTTTTTCGGTCCTGTTCGGTCGCCTGCGAACATTTCGTTGAGAGGAGCGTTCGAACAACTGAGCTGTTCATCTTTCACGTAACAGATCAGGACCACTGACATGACCGACCCTAACGATCCACTCAAGGATGGCCTGACCCCACCGGACTATGACGAATATGGCGACGCGCCTGATTCGGGCGAAAACGACCCGGAGGAAACGGTAAAGCCCAAAGACGAGCCGAATGCTGGAGAGAGCCCGCTCGGATAGCCGGCGGCACCTGTTCCATTGGTTGCAGAGGACCCTTCGCCAAGCAGCGTACTGGACAATTCGATCGGCCCAGCCTAAAAAGACGCGCCTCAAGCTCGGTAACAACGTGCTAGTCAGCAGTCGTGTTTTTTTCAAAAGCAGGTAGATCGTGAGAAAGAAAAAGCCAGTAGACCCTGTTAGGCAAGCAGAAAAGAACCGTGCGCATCGGATCGGCTGGGCAATCGCCGTGGCCGGTATCGTGGTGGGCTTCATCGTGATAATGATGAAGCCAGCTTGATGCAGCCGTAGCCGTGTGCCCAGGTTAGTTCGTCAACGGGTGGCGCGACCGGCCGGCCTCTCCGTCATCATCAGCAGCACGGGCATGGCCCCGGCGGGTTTGGCTATCGCCGCCTGTTCTTGCTTACTGGACACCTCAGCTGTCATGCCGGCAACCGTTAACAGCAGCAACAATGCCAGCATTGTCAGCGGGACGCGCCGAGCGTTTGCCAGGAGTGCGCCCCAACCCTGGACTCCAGCTGGCATTGGGTAATCGGTTCGCTCCGGTTGGCTGCCTGCATCGTTCTGCACCTGCTTAAGCCCAACAGACATGTCCAATCCTCAAAAAGAACCCGCAGCCATCGAGCTTGTATAAGCGTCGTTCTGTCCTTGGCAGGCAGAGGCGACTGTATAGGGGGGCCGTATGGCCATCAATCGCCCGAATGATGGATGTTACGGCCAGGATTAAGCATTCGATGCGTTGTTGTATCGGTATGGGTGCTGTTTAGCGCGAATTGCCTGATACCGCGGCGCACTAGTCCTGCGGTGATACGGCCTTGCTGCAGCATTGGGTTAGGGGTTCTTCGAAGGCGTTGCGAAGGACCAGCCCGTCGCCGCAACGACACGAATACGGCCCCGTGATCGAAAGGAAAAATGCAGTACTGCCAGCGATCAGATTCCCACGCTGCGTGTGGGAACGGTCGAGGGGCGGGGCCGTCAGTCGAACACGAAGTACTTGCGAACGGTTTCCACGACTTCCCAGGTGCCGGACATGCCGGGCTCTACCGCGAAGATATCGTCAGCCTTGAGGTGGATGGGCTCCATGCCGTCCGGGGTGATGATGCAGTAGCCTTCCTGGAAGTGGCAGTACTCCCATTTGAGGTAATCCACGCGCCACTTATCGGGCGTGCAGATCCAGGTGGCCATGATCTTGCTGCCATCATCGGAGGTGTAGGCGTTGAGGTTGACGGTATGCGGGTCGCCTTCGATACGTTCCCACTTGCAGGCGTCGACGACAGGCATCGGCTGAGTGTCGCGCAGTACGGTGATTGGTGCGTTGGCCAGGGTATGGGCCGCTCACGTTACTAGCGGGCTACGCTGGCCAATTGTCTGGGGTCGACACCTTGCTGCTCATCTGCGCTGTAAGCCGCATGCACATCGGCGTTCTTTCAAGCGATTACATCCGTGCAGCGAGTCGCCCAGATGATGAAGGTGTGCGGTTCAGCACGGTTTACGCGCCGCTCCGAACCCGGGGCCCGAGCGGGTGTTGTTGCCCTTGGACAGGCGGTCGTAGAGCACCACGTTGACCGTCGCCGCCAAATTCATGCAGCCGTTGGTGGGGATGTAGACCACGTCTTCGCACCAGTCGCGGATCTCTTTGCTCAGCGAGCCATCCTCGGCACCGAAGATGTACAGCGCGCGATCCGGATGGGTGTATTCGGGGAGGGCACGGGCACCTTCGACTAACTCCACAGCGACCGGCACGCAGCCGAGAGGCAGGATCTTGCGCAGGTCATCGATGTTGATCAGCGGAATGTCCTGATGGACTTTCTTGGTGTCGGTGACGAAATCCCTGGCGCGGTCATAACGAGTCCCGGTGTAGAACACCGAAGCCGCGCCATAGCAGCCCGCCGCCCGCATGATTGCGCCGACATTGGAAGGCGACTTCGGATTGCTCAGGCCGATGCAGGCGTAACGTTTGTTGCTCACTGGAAAAGACTCGCGCGGAAAACGCGCGAGTATACGGGACAGCCCAATCGTCGGTGGGCCCGGAATACCCGGCTCCGATCAGGGGATGAGTTTGCTGGCGCGCAGCTTGGTGAATACGTCGACGAACGCGTCGTCACTTGCCTGAAAGTCCAGAAACCCGAGCTTTCGGCTCTTCGACATGTCTGTCACCACCTCGATAGGCCGACCCAGGTCTGCGTCGGTGTGCCATGGCGAGATGAGCTTGCCGATATCCGCTTCAGCCAAACCGAACTGCTTGGCCATCTTTGCCCAGACCTCGGCATCGTTTGCCATCTGCTGCTCCAGCGGGGCGGGTTGACCGTCGAAAGGCGCCGCCTCGATGCCGAACCACTCGGCAATGCGCGACCACATCCACTTCCAGCGGAACACGTCACCGTTGACGATGTTGAAGGCCTGGTTGGCGGCGGCCGGTGTAGTCGAAGCCCAGTGCAGGTGCCGGGCCAGCTGGCCCGCATCGGTCATGTCGGTCAGGCTGTTCCACTGGACTTCCGAGCCCGGAAAGCGGAAGGGCCGACCGGTCTGACGGCAGATCGAGGCGTACACGGCCAGCGTCGTTGCCATGTTCATCGCATTGCCGACTGCGATTCCGGTGACGGTGTGGGGGCGGTGAACGCTCCAGCTGAAGCCATCGCGTTCGGCCGCTGCAAATACCTCGTCTTCCTGGGCGTAGTAGAAATTCTCGACGTCGAGTCGCCCTTGTTCCTCACGAAACGGCGTTTGTGGCAGCGTGCCCTTGCCGTAGGCTTCGAATGGGCCGAGGTAATGTTTAAGGCCGGTAACCAGCGCCACATGGCGAACCGAGCCTGAAGTTCGAACGGCTTCGAGCACATTGCGAATCATCAGTGCATTGACGCGGATATTCTCCGCTTCGCTGGCTTGGCGCGCCCAGGTGGTCAGAAAGAGATGAGTGGGCGAAACGTCGGTCAGCGCCGAAGACAGGGCCGTCGGGTCCAGCAGGTCTGCGCTGATCGGAGTAACCCCGGATTCCTCGCTCGGCCGCCGTGCCAGGCCGGCAACGGACCAACCTTCCTTGGCCAACAGGCGAGACACCGCGCTGCCAACGATCCCACTCGAGCCGACCACCAGTGCTTGATTTGTCATGTTCAGAACCCCACAAAGCGAAACAGGCCTGCACCTTACTCACTCGAAAATGCCGATCCAAGTCGGCACCAAATGGTAACCAGCCCCCATGCAACCCGGCTCTGACGAAGAACAATGGCGCGAAGATTGCGCCCCAAGACGTGTGCTCGAGATCTTCTCGACCAAGTGGACCAGCATGATTCTGCACACCCTGCATGCCCGCCACGACGGCGTGGCGCGTAGCGGTGCGCTGCATCGCAGCTTGCCGGGAATCTCCAAAAAGATGCTGGTGCAAACGCTGCGAGAGCTGGAGACCAGCGGCTTGATCGAACGCCACACGCTCGACTCCGTCCCGCCAGCGGTGAGCTACGCGCTCTCACCGCTCGGCAGACTGATGGTCCAACCTATCGAAATGATCTACGACTGGGCGAGGCAAAACTCCAGCGCGCTGGATCAGCTGCAGCCGAGAAGCACGTCGCGTAGGCGGGGCTGAAGCCGAACAGCTGATGCGTTGCCGCCAGCGTTTGCCTTTCTACAGGCACCAGGGCACCGCTGTTTTATGGTGCATCGCTTCACACTTTCAACATCCAACACTGCCGATTTCGCGCCCTGCAAGGTTCGAGAAAGGTAGGGCGAATCCAATGGCGCGCTGAGCGGCGCATGCACGCGATTGTTTGCGGCGGGCTCAGGCGCTGACCGCGTAAGCGGCCTGTGCTCATCTTCAAAACCAGAAAGGATTTACCGTGTTGATCAAGACATCTCTGCGCGCGCTGCTGTTGGGTTGCAGCCTGCTGAGTGCGACGTGCTGGGCGGATATGGCGCCCTTGGAAATCATGAACATGGCCGGTCTGCAGCGCAGCCTGGGGCAGATCGTCGCCAAGGATTACCTCATGATCGGCGCCGGCGTGAAAGTGGACGAAGCCACCAAACAACGTGCCGCAAGCCTGGCCTTGTTCGAAGATCACCATGCCCAGCTCAAGGCGGCTGCGCCGAGTGACGCCATTCGCGTTGCGTTGAACGACGTGGAGCGCACCTGGGCTGATTACCGCGCTCTGGCGGCCAGTACGCCGGACAAGGCCCAGGCTCCGCTCGTACTGGCGAAGGCCGAAGAGCTGGTTCGCCAGACCCAACAAGTCACCGATCTGTTCGAGCAACACAATGGCGATGCCGCGTCGCATTCGATCAACCGCAGTGGCTGGAACCGTGTGCTGACCCAGCGCACCGCCATGTTCTACATGGCCCGTGCCTGGGGCGTGCAGGATCCGGATCTGGAAAAGGAGTTTGCAGCTTCGGTTGAAGACTTTGGCGTCATCATGGCCGAGCTGCAGACAGCCGATGCGCCCAACGCAGAAATCGCCGAAGCCCTACGCAAGGCCGACGCACGCTGGAAGTTCGCGAGCAAGGCGTTCACCTCCAAGCAGTTCGTGCCCACCATCGTGGCGGTGAATGCCGAATCGATGTTCCGTCAGCTCAACGAAATGACCCGCCTCTACGCCGGGCTGCACGACAACCAGCTTTGAATCCTGCTCCCGGTGCGTTTGACGATCAGGTGCGCCGGGATTCGCCAGCACCGGCCCAGTCTGTCAATCGCAGCGCATTCTGACGGTCCACTCGATCAGAGTTGGTCGCCAACAGCGGCCTTGTCGATCACGGACCAAACGTTCCGGATCTTTCCCTCGCTGAACGCGTAGAACACGTTTTCGGTGAAGGCCACCCGTTTTCCATTTACTGCAAAGCCGAACAAGTCCGCTATGGGCGTGCAGTCGAACAGCAGCTGCGCCGCCACGTGGGGCGGCTCGGCGATGAGCAGGCCAATCGTGAACTGCAAATCGGGAATCGCTCGGAAGTCCTCTTCAAGCATCCGGCGATAGCCACCCAGCCCCACGAACTTGCCGTTGTAATACACCTCGTCATGGACGAAGTGACCCAGCTCCGGCCAGTTCTGGCTGTTCAAACAGGCGATATAGCCTTGGTAGCAATCGGTGATCTGGTCACCAGTCATCATCGCTCCTCAGCGTCAGGCTGATAGTCAGGCTAGCGACCTGTGCAATAGACGCCAGCCGCACGCTTAATACGTTCGGCTGGCACGCCATAAACGGCAGTGTTAGCGGGTCAGTCGAGGACCACGGCGTGGCCTTCCAATGGATTGATATCGCCTTTGATCAAGGACTCGGCCAGCGTTTGTGCCGCTTCAAGGCCCGCGTGCTCGTTCACCTGCATCCAGGGCTGCTGCGCATCGCTCACCCGCGCGATAAAGGCCAGCTGCGCTTCGTTGAAGCGGCGTGTCACCTCGGCTGGCCCCCAGTCGGCGTTGCGTTTCTTGATCTGGTAAGGCGCGAAATAGGGCTGTGGTTGCGGTCCGGCCAACGTCTGGTCACGTTTGCTGTATTCATGGCTTTGGGCAGACCCGGCATAGCAGTCGTACACCAGAGCGTCTTTGAAATGTCCATGGATCTGCTGGCGAAGGCTGGCGCTACCAGAGAAGTCCACATACAGCGTGGGCACGCTCGGGTCCAGCGATGCGAGCTGGTCGTAGCCGAGCGCCTGGCGGTAGCAGCCCAGGCGTTGTACGAAATCGATATTGCCCGGGGAGGTGAGGCCGATCAGCTGTACGGCTGGATTGTCCTGCAGGCAGAACGCAGTCCCGTACGCCGTCTTGCTTGAGGCACTGGAGACCAGGATCTGGCGCGCACCGAAGAAGGCGTTGTCATCGAGAAAGTCGGCCAGCATGAACGAGGTGATGAACAGCGGGCGCAACAACATCTGGTAGTTCTCGCTCTCGGCGCGATAGGCGTCATCGCTGCTGATGCGCTGGTACTGGTTGTAGGCTGATGTGAGTTCAAGTCGATGCTCGGCACCGTCGTAGAATCCGCGCTCGGAGACCCGCACCGGTTGCATGACCAGATGGCTGGCGATCGGCCAAAAGCCATAGAAGCGCTCGCCCTTCGCCAAGCCATCGACAGTGCTTTCCACGACCTCGGCGAACCCCCAGGCAGGCATGTGAAACCACTCGGCATCGCCCGTCGGGAAGAAGTCCCAGTAGCGCAGATGAGGGGTTTCGCCGAATGCAGCGTAGGTCACATTGTTCGTCGTCAGCGCCAGTCGGCTGATGCGCAGCAGGGCTTCGCCGGGTTTCAGCTCAGGCATCGCCTGGGTCTGAAGGCGAGTCTGCTCCATGTTTTTCTTGTTGTTCTGCAACTGGCGGATGACGCTCATCGATGGCACCTTGGGTTCGTAAATGGATGGCATTGACTGTAGCCCTTTCGTTTCTCCGCCGGGTTCGGATTTCATGAACACACGATTGCCAAGCGCCAAGCCGCTCAAACGGCCCACTCAGCAGCGCGCCAAGGTCACCGTTCAGGCGATTTTCGACAGCTATGTTCGGATATGGCAGCGCGACGGCTGGTCTCGATTGACGACCCGGGCGGTCGCCCTGGAAGCCGGTGTGGCCATCGGCACCTTGTACGACTATTTCCCCAGCAAACACGCGCTGCACTCAGGCTACGTGCGCTATTGCGTTGAGCAGTTGCTGGAGTTCATCGAGGCGCAAGCCGTAGCTCCGATCGCCCTTGCCTGGCCCGAGCGCATCCGGCGCCTGGTGCGCACCTTGGCCGGGGCCGAACCTCAGCTACCCTGGTTCCACCCGGACATGCTCGAACTGGAAACGCTGGTGGCTGAGCCCAAGCACCAGCGCCGGGTCTATGAGGACCTATTGGGCGCCTGGCAACGTGTCATCGACGCGGCGACCGACCTGCCGGCGCGCCCGTCAGCTGCAACCCTGGAAGCGCTTCATCTTTCGGTGTGGGGCGGACGCCGCTACGCGATGCTGGTGCAGCTTGAAGCGGATCGGATGAGCGATTGGGCCCGCTGCATGGAACAGCTATGCCTGGACAGGCTAGCGGGGCCGGTCGCCCCGGTCTGAACGCTATCGATCATTGGACCGGGCAGACCTATCGTTTTGCTCAGCTGATCCGCTGAAGGGGGAGCCAAACGGGGTGCGCTGGCCATCGGGAGGGCGTGGAGGGCGCCGTGCCAGCTCATGCGTAATTGCCAGGCGATTTCCAGTCGGCCGAGATAATATGCGCGCCCCATCCAGCCCTCACACCTCAGGCCATCATGCCCGGCACCGCCATCTATACCGACCTGTCGGGTTACTACGACCTCATGTGCGCCGATATCGACTACCGCGCGCAAAGCCACTGTGTTCATCGTCTGCAGAAGCTGTTTGGTAACGGCGGCAACCGACACCTGGATCTCGCCTGTGGCACAGGTCCGCATGTACGGCACTTTCTTGATGCTGGCTATCAGAGCAGTGGGCTCGACATCAATCAGCCGATGCTGGACAGGGCGGCTCTTCGCTGTCCGGACGCTCGCTTCTCCCGGCAGGACATGTGTGATTTCACCGTGGGCCAGCCGGTCGATCTGATTACCTGCTTCTTGTATTCAATTCACTACAGTGCCGAAACCGCGCGATTGCAGGCCTGCATCGCCAGCGTGCACGGTGCATTGGCAACTGGTGGGCTGTTTTGCTTCAACGCCGTCGACAAACACACCATCGACAACGCGTCATTTGTAGCGCACGACGCGAACCATCCCGATGGGTTGTTCAGCTTCAGCTCGGGTTGGCACTACGCCGGGGCGGGCGAGCAACAGCTGTTGAAACTGCGGATCGAAAGGACGACCGCAGGGCAAAGCCAGACATGGCACGACGAGCACCGCATGGTGGCGGTGAGTTTCGCCGAGCTGAGCGAGCTGCTGCAGCCATACTTCGACGTGCATGTGCTGGAGCACGATTACGAAAAGATCCTTCCCTGGAACGGGACGTCCGGCAACGCGATCTTTGCCTGTGTGAAGTTATGAGGCGTATGGCTGCGCTGGGCCGGCAATCAATGCAGGCGATTGGCCGTCGAAGACGTCTGCGTCAGATGAATCGCCTGTTGAGCTAGCTCATCGAGTAATTGATCGCGGCTTTTCTCCGCGTCGCTCATGGCTTCGGCGCCGTGTTGTTTGACCAGATAGTTATGAATCTGGCGAACTTCCTCTGACTGGAAAATGGGCACCAGGTCCTGCACCGCCACCAGACCGCTGGACGCCTGGCTCCGGGTGTTCATGACGACCTGAGGGCCACGGGCCGCCAACGGCTGAAAGCCCAGCGATTGGAAGTACGGCACCTTGCTCGCCACGCACGCCACTTCTCCATGCGGATAGCGCGCCAGCATCGCCTCGACCATGGCCCGCCCGATGCCCTGCCGGCGATGGCTGGACTGCACCGCCAGATAGAGCAGCGCACTGGCCTCTGGGTCGTCCACGTAAGGCCGATAGAGCGCAAACCCGAGCAGACGCGCCGGGTCTTCGGCGTCCAGCGCCATGATCAGTTCGGGCTTGCCGTTTTGCGCGCCGTCCATGCTGTCCAGATAGCGATGCACCTCGAAGCCCACCACGTATTGGTACAGCTGATACAGCGGGTTGCTGGAGGGAAGCGAAACCGGGCTGACGTCGCTGAGATAGTCCACCACCATCCGTAGCAGCTGGCTCTCCATCGATTCCGGCGGTGGGGTATCCAGGTGGGCGAGGGTGAACATGGGCTTGGCTCCGGACGGGGTGGAACGCTGAATTGTACCGGGCGTCACACGTGAACGACGACGCAGAAGAAGGATTTCCGCTTACCCGCAGTGACATAGAGGGCGAGCCTATCGTGACGATAGGCAAATATGCTGCTCACCGCTTTGCATGCTTTAGGGCGCTATGAGGCCGCTTGATAGCAGCATATTTAAAGCGTTTTAAAGATTATGGCGACAAACATCCGTTAATTATGTCGTTCAGGCTGCCTGGGGCTGTTTGCTAAGTTCTTTTCAGCGGCGCGTCAACGCGTCAACGACAACCCTAAGGAGCAGAATATGAACGCTGAAACTGGAGAAAACACTGGTGGTGGCTGCCCGTTCGGCCACGGCGCTGGTGCGCCACGCAAACGCCCGAGTAATAAAGACTGGTGGCCCGAGGCACTGAGCCTCAGTTCACTCAACCAGCACTCGCCGCGCTCCAACCCTTATGGCGGCGATTTCGACTACGCGGCCGCGTTTAAATCGCTCGATCTCGACGCGGTGATCGCCGATCTGCATGCCCTGATGACTGACTCTCAGGACTGGTGGCCTGCTGATTTCGGGCATTACGGCGGCCTGTTCATCCGGCTCGCCTGGCATAGCGCCGGTACCTACCGGATCACCGATGGCCGCGGCGGCGCTGGCGGTGGCCAGCAGCGTTTCGCCCCGCTCAACAGCTGGCCCGACAACGCTTCGCTGGACAAGGCTCGGCGCCTGCTGTGGCCGATCAAGCAGAAATACGGGCGCAACCTTTCCTGGGCCGACCTCTACGTGCTTACTGGTAACGTGGCGCTGGAATCCATGGGCTTCAAAACCTTTGGCTTCGCTGGTGGCCGTGCCGACACCTGGGAGCCGGAAGAACTGTTCTGGGGGCCTGAAGGCACCTGGCTGGGCGACGAGCGCTACAGCGGCGAACGCCAGTTGCATCCCGGCCTCGGCGCCGTACAGATGGGCTTGATCTACGTGAACCCGGAAGGCCCGAACGGCAACCCGGACCCGAAAGCCTCGGCGATCGACATTCGTGAAACCTTCGCCCGCATGGCGATGAACGACTACGAAACCGTGGCACTGATCGCTGGCGGTCACACCTTCGGCAAGACCCACGGTGCTGGCGACCCCTCGCTGCTGGGCCCGGACCCAGAAGGCGCTGTGATCGAAGATCAGGGCCTGGGCTGGCGCAGTCGGTTCCAGACCGGAGCGGGCGCAGACGCCATCACCTCCGGCCTCGAAGTCATCTGGAGCCAGACGCCGACCCAGTGGTCCAACTACTTCTTCGAAAACCTGTTCAACTTCGAATGGGAGCTGACCAAGAGCCCGGCCGGCGCGCACCAGTGGGTCGCGAAGGACGCACCGGAGGTCATGCCGGACCCGTTCGACCCGAATAAGAAACGCAAGCCGACCATGCTCACCTCTGACCTGGCACTGCGCTTCGATCCGATCTACGAACCGATCTCGCGGCACTTCCTGGAGCACCCGGACGAGTTCGCCGACGCGTTCGCCAAGGCCTGGTTCAAGCTGACCCACCGCGATATGGGGCCCATCGGCCGCTACCTCGGCCCGCTGGTGCCGAAGGAAACGCAGATCTGGCAGGACCCGATTCCCGAGTGTGACCATCCTCTGATCGATGACGCCGATATCGCTGCGCTGAAGCAGAAGATTCTGGGATTGGGCTTTTCCGTGTCCGAGTTGGTGTCGGTGGCCTGGGCATCGGCATCGACCTATCGCGGCTCGGACAAGCGCGGCGGCGCCAATGGCGCGCGTATCCGCTTCGCACCGCAGAAGGATTGGGAAACCAATAACCCGGCCCTGCTGGCTCGTGTGCTGGAAAAACTGACCGAGGTCCAGACCGAGTTCAACGCGTCGGCTTCTGGCGGCAAGAAGGTCTCCATGGCCGACCTGATCGTGCTGGCCGGCTGTGCCGCGATCGAAAAAGCGGCTCAAGACGGCGGTGTGAATGTCACCGTGCCGTTTACACCGGGTCGGATGGATGCCTCGGAAGAGTGGACCGATGCGCAATCCTTCGAAGCGCTACGCCCGGTCGCCGATGGCTTCCGCAACTACTACCACGAGTCGCATTTCATGGCGCCCGAGGAAGCGCTGGTCGACAAGGCGCACCTGCTTCGCCTCAGCGCGCCGGAAATGACTGTGCTGGTTGGTGGTATGCGGGTGCTGGGCACCAACGCGGACGGCGGCCAGGATGGCGTCTTCACCAAGCGCGTGGGCACCTTGTCCAACGACTTCTTCGTCAACCTGCTGAGCATGCAGAATGAGTGGGTCGCGACCGAGCACAAGAACCGCTATCAGGGGCTCGACCGCAAGACCCGTCAGCCCACCTGGACCGCCACCCGTGTGGACCTGATCTTCGGCGCGCAATCCGAGCTGCGTGCGCAGGCCGAGGTTTACGGCATGGCAGACGGCAACGAGAAGTTCGTGCAGGACTTCGTCAAAGCCTGGGACAAGGTGATGAACGCGGACCGGCTCGATATCGGCAAACCTGCCGATAATTTCAGCCAGAAGCTCTCAGCGTAAGGCAATAAGGCGGCGCCTTCGAGGCGCCGCCGACGCTGTCATGCACCGCGACGCAGAGCGGGCGGCCATAGCGGTTGCCCGCGGCGAGCGGCTCCGTTTGATCCTTCCGGCGGTCCAGTCCTGGCCCGCCCATCGCGCAGCTGGCGGACGGCTCAGCTGTTCGGCCGGCGCTGCCGTAGCACCGAGTCGATGCGCGTCCTGCGCACAGTCATTCAGGCAAACACGAAGTACTTGCGGACGGTCTCTACGACTTCCCAGGTGCCGGTCATGCCAGGTTCCACCACGAAGATGTCACCCGCCTTGAGGTGGATGGGCGCCAAGCCGTCGGGCGTGATGATGCAGTAGCCTTCCTGGAAGTGGCAGTACTCCCATTTGACGTATTCCACGCGCCATTTGCCGGGCGTGCAGATCCAAGTCCCCATGATCTTGCTGCCATCATCGGAGGTGTAGGCGTTGAGGTTGACGGTGTGCGGCTCGCCTTCGATTCGCTCCCATTTGCAGGCATCGACGACAGGCATGGGCTGGGTATCGCGCAGTACGGTGATCGGTGGGTTGGCCATGGGCGCTCCGGGTAAGACGTGATCGGGCGCTTACCATAGGGCGCCGCTGCCTTTGCCGGTTGTCTGGGGTCGACGCCGGGATGCCCATCAGCGCAAGGAGCGTCGTTGGGCACGCGGTCGTCTTCTGCCAACGCGTAACCCTGTCACAGCCGAGCGGGGCAGCCCCGAAGGGCTGGCCGCTTCAAGCGTTACTGCGTGCGGAAGCGCCCGACCAGCTGCCGGAGTGCGCTGCTGAGTTGCCGCTGCTGCTGGGAGTAGCTTTCGACCTCCGAGGCCTGGCTCGACACTTGGGCAACCGCGTCGCTGATGGCCACCACGTTCCGGTTGATGTCCTCGGTGACCAGATGCTGTTCCTCGGTGGCAGTGGCGACCTGCGTGGTCATGTCACGGATCATCTCGACTGCATTCTCGATCTCTTCGAACGCTCCCATGACCTCACCGGACAGCTCGATGGCTTTGCTTGATTCCGTCAGGCTGCGATCCATGCTCGCGGTCACCTCGCTGATGCGGCTGACCAGCAGGTTGAGTATTTTGTTGATCTCGCCGGTTGAATCCTGGGTGCGCCTGGCCAGATTGCGCACTTCATCGGCCACCACGGCGAAGCCGCGTCCCTGTTCGCCGGCACGTGCCGCTTCGATGGCCGCGTTGAGCGCCAGCAGGTTGGTCTGTTCGGCGATCTGCTGGATGCTCGACAGGATGGTGTTGATGCTCACCGTTTCGCGCTCGAGCTCTCGAATCACCTTGCTCGAACTCTGAATGCTGGCGCCAAGATCGTTCACCCCTGCGGTACTGCGAGCGATCACCTCCTTGCCATTGCGCGTCGCGTCCAGACCCTGCGCGGAGACTTCCGCCGTCTTGACACAGTTGTGTGCCACCTCGTTGGCCGCCGAGGCCATCTCGGTGACGGCTGTGACGATCTGCTCCACCGCGCTCGACTGGCGCTGCAAGCTGTCCGACATGGCGGTGGTGCGCTCGTTGGTCTGGCTTGAAACGCTGTCGATGCTCACCGCGTTGTCCTTGATGACGGTGATCATCGACTGCGTCGACTCGATGAACTGGTTGAACCACTTGGCCAGTTCACCGGTTTCGTCCCGCGCCAGCACGGGGAGGCGGTGGGTCAGATCACCTTCGCCCTGGGCGATTGTGCGCAGCCCGTCCTTGACCAGATTGATCGGGGTGACGATGCGGTTCGCAAATATCACCCCGGCGATACCGAACAACACCACCAGCACGGCGCACGCCACCAGCGTCAGCCAGGCCAGCCTGTGCGCGCCGGCCAGGATTTCGTCAACCTGCATGAAACCGATGAATTTCCAGCCCAGGGTCGGCGAGGTGAAGACGTTGGCCAGATAGTCAACGCCATCGATGTTGACCTCTATCAGGCCGTTCGCTGTGTTGGCGATGCTCGCGACGTAATCGCCTGGCAGCTCGCTGAGCTTCTTGAAGTTGTTCTCGGGTTGGTGGCCGTCGACTAGCAAGGTTCCGCTGTTCTCGACAAGCATAAAGAAACCGGTCTCGCCGAAGCGGGTTTTCTGGACCATGTCGGTCAGCGCCTTGAGCGACACGTCCGTCGCCACGACCCCAGCGAAGTTACCAGCCTGGTCCTTGAAGGCTTTGATCACCGACACGTAGACGGCGTCGTCCGGCTCCCAGTAATAGCCATCCAGGCGCGTCAGCTGGAAATTGGCGTCTTTGCCCAAGGTAAACCAGGGGCGCCCGCGCGGGTCCCAGTCGCCGTAATCTGCGGTGCCCGGCCACTCCACGTAGCCGCCCTGGGCGTCGCCCATGTAGACGTAACCGAAGTTCGGGTTGTTGTTACCGATACCCGAGAAGTAATCGAAGATATCTTTCTCGCGACCCCCGTTGGCCGTGGCGGTGGCGCCGGGTTTGCTGGGTGACCCGAAGTAGGTGGTCAGCTCGCCAGCCTCGGTGTCCCGGACGGCGGCAAAGTCGGCCATGGCCGACACGGTATGGCTGACCGAATCGAACAGGGTCACGAAGGTATTGTTCACCAGCTGGACGTCCAGGCTGCTGCTTTCCTGAAACTGGACCTTGGCCTCCTCGGTTACGTTGCGGATGGTGAACAGGGCGACGACAAGGACCGGAACGAGCGTCGCGACCAGAAAGCTTGCTAGCAGTTTGTGTTTTATTTTCATCGTTAAACGGCCTCTGGCCAGTTCATCAAGACGTCCACGCTGACCTGCGCTTCGTCCTTCGGGGAACCCTCGCGCAATCCAGTGCGCTTCGCGGCCGCGCACGCCCGATTCCTCGTCGAATCGATCGCTGGCGAGTCGCGGCCGGCAAGACGTTATCGGCACGGATCTGTCAAGTCTTGAGGTGACCCCGCACTTTTCCGTCCGATGCGCTTTATTGCGCCAGGACTTGGCATACAGGGACACCGGGGGTTTCGATTCACGTCACCGGCGATCAACCAAGCGCCATCGGCAGTTTCTCCAGGGGCCGTATCGGTCTGTGAAGTCTTGATCCGTTGTCGCTGCTCAGTCTTCCGCGCTTCGGCGCTTATCTCGGCGGCTGATCTGCGGCCGGAGTGGTCGCGGTCCGGCAGCGACTTAAAGGCGGCACCCGGCGCTTATGGCGCCTCCCTTGCCGGTCACTTGTCCGCTACCAGGCAAGGCTTCGCGCCGGGGCGGGACGGTCCGGGCGATGCGGGGCGCCGACGCAGGCTCAGTCCGGCGTGAACCATCAGTGTCGCGATGACCAGCGCGCCGCCATAAAGCGTCGAGGTTGCGGGTGTCTCGTTCAGGAAATACCAGGCCCACAGCGACCCCAGCACGCTTTCCAATAGATAGAAGAGCGCGACTTCGGCAGACGGCAGATAGCGGGTCGCGTTATTGATCAGCAGCGTGGCCAGCGGCATCTGGATCAGACCCATGATTGCCAGCGCCCAATAGCTCGTCGTACCCAGGCCCAACGGCTCGGCCTTGGGCCAGGCGATCACCGCAGCCGCCAGGCCGCCGAGCGCGATGAGGGGCATCCGTTCGATAGCGCGATGGCGGCGCAGCAGGGTGAGATTGGCGCCCACCGCTGCCGAGGACAACAGCGCATAACCGTTACCGGCCAGATCGGTGGGGGTGAAGGCGCCGGCAAATACAATCATGATCCCCAGCGCCGCCACGCCGATGGCCAGCCAGGTGTGCAACGCCACCGACTCGCCCAGGAAAAAGCGTGTAAACAGGGCGGCGAACAGGGGCGCCGTGCTGAGCACGACCACCACGTTGGCCACCGTGGTATGGATGACCGCGAGCACGAAAAAGATCGAAGTAAAGGCCAACAGCAAGGCCGAGGCGGCGCTGATCAGCGGTTGCGCCTTGAGACTCGCCCGGCTTTTGGCCGACAGCGAGAACGCACCCAGCGCCAGAAACATCAACAGGCCCCGCCAGAACACGATGCTCCAGCCATCGGCCTGTGCCAGGCGCACCAACAGGCCATCGAAGCTGAGTACGACGATGCCGCTGCTCACCAGAAGCAGGCCGCGCGTTGAATCGTTCAATCGTGGCTCCTCCGGTTACCGCTGCCCAGCGCCTGTCGTTGCCCGGGCGCGGCCTCCCTCTAAGCCGCGTCCGGACGCTGCGGCAATGATGGCTGCTTTGTTCGCCAAGCACCTGCCCAGAAGCGCCCCGGCACACTGCAGTTCGCGACTTCAAAGGCTATTGCTTACCCGAGACTTGGCAGCCGATTCAAAAAGGGGCCGTATTGGCCGGTGCACGTAACGCCGTCAGATCTCTTCCCACAAGCGGCTCGAAGACCAACGCGACTCGCATCGCTACCTGACGCTCTACAGCCTGATCGTGATGCCCTTCGTGGGGCACGCAAGCTCGTATCCCGCCGGCGCCCCTTCACCACGACGGACAGCGCACCCGACGCTTGAGACTGGCGTTGGCTTCTGTCCATGGCGGGGCGAACGGGGCGGCTGTGTTGAGCTAGACGGATTCGACCTGCCTCTGCTGATGGGAGCTCACCGGCGCCCTGGCAAGCGCCGCCTGCAGCTTCGCCACCCTCGCCCCCAACTACACCTAGCAATTCGATAGCTGGCGCGAGGCAGTTAGATTCAACCGTTCGGTTTATGGTTGGCGGAGAAGCCGCAGGCTATGTTGCGCATGCCGCGCCGCAACAGGTCCGTATTCCCCAATCCTCGGCAGATTGGCTGTGGGAACAGGATGTGAACCACTATCCCGAATGGAGCTACACCATGTTCAATAAAAAGACCCTGCTCGCCCTTCTTATCTCTGCCGCTGCTGCCAATGCCATGGCCGCGTCCAGCGAAGCCTACGTAGACCAGGATGGCAACAATCAACAGGCTACCGTGACTCAGGAGGGCGGCGATCAGTTCGCTCTGGTCTTCCAGGACGGTGAAGGCAACATCGGTACTACTTATCAAGCTGGCTCCGACAACCTTTCGGGTGTCTACCAGGCGGGCAACATGAACGTTGCTGCCGTGACTCAGAGCAGCACCAACTCTGGCTCCACTGTTGTCCAGGCTGGCTTTGCGAACAAGGCTGAGGTCCTGCAAGTGGCAACTAATAACACGTCCTTTGTCAACCAGACCGGTGAAGCGAACGAGGCCTTCGTCACCCACGGTGGTGGTGGCAGCCATTTCTCGGAGGTGACTCAGAACGGCATTAGCAACGATGCCACCCTGAAGCAAGGTGGCAATGGAAACTGGTCATTTATCACCCAGGCCGGTAATGACAACAAGGCCAATGTCGGACAGTACGGTAATAACAACCTGTCAGACGTATCTCAGAACGGTAACGACAACGTCGCTACTGTCAGCCAGAAAGATACTGGTATGGTCTATGCCGACCAGATCGGAACTGGCAACGAGTTACTCGTTACCCAAGGCGATCTGGCCGTCGCAGAAATTCTCCAGACTGGTGAATTCAACGACGTTGAAATTGAGCAAAAAGGCAGTGGCAATTACGCCAATGTCGACCAGTACGGTCAGTCGAACAACACCGATATCACCCAGTCCGGCACCGACAATGATGCCTATATCGTTCAAGGCGGCGTGAGCAACATGGCTGTCGCTATGCAGTCTGGCGTGGGTGATCTGGCATCTATCATCCAGGCTGGTTCGAACAACATGGCTACCGTTACTCAGAAGTAAAAGTTACTGCAGTGACACCCAGCCCGGCGAACGCCGGGCTTCTTGTTTTTAGCCGACGGAGAATTGCAGCGGCTATCGAAGCGGTTTGGCGCGCTTCGTCGACGCAGTACCGGTGGACGCATGAACAGCTCTCGCTGAGCACGCGGCGTTGCAGCAAGCTGGCCGGCAGCGTGCGACCTCCTTATCTGGAGCGAGTCTTCAAGGTTGGAATCGCGCAACGTCTGCTGCTCCGCAGTTTACGCTCAGCAAGCCTCAGCCTGTCGTTCGTAGGGCTGGCTCAGAGGCGTCGCGTCAAGCGTCCCCTGAAGCTCCGCTACCAACACATCCACCTGATGCAGCGCCTGCTCCACCGAGGCCGCCAACACGTCGCCGCCTGTTTCCTGCCCTTCGATGGCGATCTGGTGGATGCGGGTGATGCCGATGAAATTAAGTGCCGTCACCAGGTTCGGCTCCAGGTGATTCATGTGCGCCATCTCCCCACCGGGACCAAAGCCGATGCCGCCCCTCGCGCTGAGGATGACCGCATGCCGTGGTCGGTCCGCCAGCAAGGGTACGTAAGGTTCAGGTAGTTTGGTTTCGTCGACATCGACCGTCCGGCCCGGCCGCACGATCAGGTCAATCCAGGCCTTCAGCGCGGCGGGCATGCCGAAGTTGTAAAGCGGCGTGCCGATGACCAGTACATCGGCGGCGATCAGCTCATCGACCAGCTGGTCGCTTTCCGCCAATGTTTCCGTCATCCAAGGCTCACGGCGTTCTTCCGGCGTGAAGCTGGAGGCGATCCAGTCATGGCTGATATAGGAGGGCGGGTTCTGCCCGATGTCCCGGTAGGTCACGCTGTCCTGTACGCGGCGGGCCAGCCACTGGCTGACGAAACGGTGGGTGAGATTGCGGCTGTGGGAGCCGTGCTCGTCTTTGCCGGCAAAGCCAGGGCGGGCGCTGGCGTCGAGGTGCAGAAGGTGCGTCATGGTGGATCTCCTCTGTGACTGAATTCATCTGTCGTTCGCGGTAAATCCAGGCTAGGGCTAGGCTATGCGGGCGACAAACGACCATTTCTTTCGGTTACAGATGAGGAAAACTCAGCCATGGCGCACCGCTGGTTACCTTCGCTGTCTGCGCTACGTGCCTTCGAAGCCGCCGCCCGCCACGAGAGCGCCAAGCAGGCCGCCGAGGAGTTGAATGTCACCGCCACGGCCATCAGCCACCAGATTCGCTCGCTGGAAGAATCCCTCGGCGTGGCGCTGTTTCTGCGCAAACCCCGGCAGCTGGAACTCACCGCCCAAGGCCGTGAACTGCAGCAGACGCTGGAGACCGCGTTCGACAGCATCAGCGCCACGGTCGAACGCCTTAGTGCCGGGCCCTACCGGCAGGCGATCACCCTCAGCACTACGCCGGCCATTGCCGTGCGCTGGCTGGTGCCCTGGGTCTGCCTGCTGCGCGATTCGCATCCCGATATCGACCTGCGCTTCCACACCTCGCACGAGCCGGTGGCGCTGGATGGCGTTACGGCGGATATCGCCATCCGCTACGGCGACGGGCGCTGGCCAGGGCTGGTGGCCGAGAAGCTGATCGACAACACCTTCGTCCCGGTTTGCAGCCCGCTGTTGGGCCTTCGCGACGTCGCCGACCTGCCCAACCACCCGCTGATCCACTTCCACGCCCGGGGTGCCGCCTCGGCGCCGATACATTGGGCCTCGTGGCAGAAGCTCGCCAACGTGCCGGGGCTGGACGTCAGCGCCGGGCTGGTCTTCTCCGACGAGACCCACGCCATCTCAGCCGCCATTGGCGCGCAGGGCGTAGCACTGATGAGCCGCCAGTTGATTGAGGATGAACTGAGGGAAGGGCGGTTGGTGCAGCCGTTCGGCCCGGAGATGCCGGGCAAGCCGTTTCACCTCGTATATCCGGAGAGCCGTCGGGATGATCCGACGGTGCTGGCGGTAAGGGCGTGGGTGATGAAGGTGCCGGGTGGGTTGTGTGAGTTGTAGCTTCGCTGGTTGTTTTTTGGGTCCGTGCCGCTGCTTTTTTATGAGGGTGATTGACGCATTGGTTCCGCCCTGCTGGGCGTGTCACTTTTGTCAGTCGCCACAAAAGTAACCAAAAGGTCTTGCCCCTGCATCCGGCCCTGCGCTTCGCTCCGGGTTCGTTCGCTCCATCGCCGCTTCAGGGGCGCGCCGCGAAGGGCCATCCCTGGCCCATCGCGGCTCTCGCGGCATCCATGCCGCTCAACTCCTTTCACGTCGATTCCGCTCACCCTTCTGAAAGGGGCGGTTGATTCGCCTGGTATGCCGTGCGCGCGGCTTTCCCGTTTGACTCAGATATCCAGCGCCACTGGCCATAGGAAGTACGGACCGAATTTCGGGCTCATGCGAAACTCACCGCCTGCTTCCTTACCTTTTTCGGTCAGGTAGTGTTTGCCGTCGCGAAGCTCAAGCAGCCCTTGGCTTAACAGCTTTTCGAGAAATTCGGGCGTCTTGAGCCCTAGCTTTTGGGCCATTTTTGCACTGGTCAGCTTGTTCACGCTGTCGTCAGTTTCAGCGGCTGGCTCGCTGTCCTTGGCCACGACCTCTAGTGAGATACGTACTTCATCGCTGATGCGGATGATTCGTTGGGCTTCTTCGTAGGCGTCACGGTAAAGATCAGTATCGTTCTGCCGGTCGATGAAGATACCCATCTCGTTGTTGTTGACCTGGCTGAACTCATAGAGGTTGAGGCTGGTGATAATGCAGCTCTCTTCGTTCAGGTAGCACTTTGCGTGAAGGTTTTTACAGAAGCTCGTGCGGATGTAGCTCAGGCCTTTGAGCCAGTTGACCTCTTCGGGTTGCAGCTCGCTTTTTCCATACACAATCCGAACATCGATCTTCAGCCGATCTTTGTCTTCCAGCAGCTCCTTGATTCGCTCGTTAAGCCGCAGGAACGGACTGATCAAAATCAGCCGGTCCTTGGCCGTCTTGATCATCTCTTCGAGGTAGTAGTTTGTTGCGCTGGTATTCAGGAACTTGGCCACAAGGCCCTCCATGGTGGTGGCTAGCGAGCGGGCGATTTCACACGCTTTATCTGGCGCGTGCAAGGCAGGGACATTCATGCAGGGCCACTCGCGCTTATAAAACATCCCTTACGCGGGCATCTCGTTTCGTGTGGTCTTGCACTTCGGGAACTGGGAGCAGCCCCAGAACGAGTTGCCAACGTTGCTTCCTCGTTTTGCAACCCGCAGCACCATCCGAGCATGACAGGTGGGGCAGGTAGGTTGTGCTGCGCGGCGGGGTTGGATGAGTGGGTCTGACGAGACCGATGTAGCCTGGTCAGGCGTTTCGATAGTTGTGGGTTGCGAGTTTCGACGCGCCGCAGTCGCTCGGCTTTGACGAATCATGTCGCTCAGCTCAGCGCCTTCGATCAGTTGCAGATTCTTGCCGCGGGCAAACGCCTTGGCATCCTCGGTGAACCGGCCTGAGATCACGACGAATCCGCCTTTTGCCCCCTCGGCTGCCATGACGCCGAACAGCTCACGCACTACGTTCACCTGCACCAGCTGGCGGCGCCATTGTTTGCATTGCACCAGGTACTTTTCGCCGTCCTTTAACAGCACCAGATCGATGCCGCCATCGGCTCCGCCTTGGCCAGTTTCCTGAACGGTAAAACCCTTACGGCGGAATGCTTCACCAACGAGTAACTCGAACTCGCGCCAGCTGATGGATTCGAGGGTGTTTTCGTTGCTTGCGACGGAGTTGAATAGCTTCTTGCGGCGCATGCGGCCAAAGACCGAAGCGATGGCTCCGATTACTAGTGCTGCGGGGAGGAAATACTGCGCGGGCACCGCTAATCCGCGAAGCATCATGCCGGGTAACTGACTGTTGAATTCGGCAGGATTGGCTAGCGTCGGGATCGGTGAAGTAGCGATGCTGTGGAGCCACAGGAACGCGATGAGCGCCAGCGGCAGGGTAATCCACCATGGCAACAAAGCAGCGAGATCAATCAGGTCTTCGAAAGGGGATTGCTTGCGGCGGCGGGCCATGTCGCGTCCTTGTGATGGCTAAATGATTGCGCCGCGCAATGTGCCGATAAGATGAAAAGGCGGCAAGCAGTTTGTGCGGTTCCCTGACTGACGGTTGTAAAGCGGATAAAGAGAAAAGTCAGGAGACTCGGAGCCCGCTCCCCGTCATGCGCGCAGGTGGGTAGGCGCAGAAAATAAATCTGTCCCCTTTTGGATGATGTTGCGTAGGGTGGAAAACGGCGAAGCCTTTTCCACGCGTCTCTTCCAGGCTACCTCGCTACCTCGCTACCTCGCTACCTCGCTACCTCGCTACGCAATTCCATTGCCGCCCGCTGTAGATCCCGCCTGACATATGCTCGATGTTGGGCTGGCACATGTACCCCATCGAGGAATACCCAAGCGATATAAAGAACGCCTACACACAGGACGAGAACGACGCCTGCATAACCGGTTGAGAACCATGTGCTGATCTTAATGGCCTCAGTGGCCAATCCAGCCATAAGGCCTACTATAAAAACGAAGAAAATATTCTGAGATATGCTATATGGCTTTGGCGCAGATTCCATTAGCGAATAGTATTCTGCCACTTTGGCGGCTCTTTGGGCAGTCCAACCGGCTGCATTCAACTTATCCCGGAAGAGTACATACTGAAATAATTCGTCCCTTTTGAAGCGTGACTGTTTATTGATTTTTTCTGATCGATAAACCGCCCGAAATAGATGGCGCGTGGCGTATTGGCGGCTCCAATATAGCCCGATCCCCCAGGGGATTAATAGCGCATAGGTTATAGCAGACCAAGGTATTGGATTAAATGCCGAGTAGACGCTCATTATTATGAGCGCCAATGTGATGAACGCCATTGTTACCATCGGTCGAGTCGCAGGATAAGAAGAGCGACTAAATAGTCTGTTCCGAACGTCGCTTCGAATCTGTTTATATAATGAACTAGCGAATGCGCAATCTTTCAGCATGGGTTGTCCTTCGCTTGGGTGCGTGGAGATAGGCATCTTCTCGCACACGGGAGCGGCGGTATCGAGATATGGCGGCTCATCCTTGAGCGTGGTGTTGGCGGGAGGTCCGTATCGGTGGATAAGCGAAGCGTTATCCACCCTACGCTATCTCACCCAACCACACCGCCGACGCATCGACGTTGCCGGAGGTAGGGTGGAAAACGGCGAAGCCTTTTCCACGCGTTATTTCCAGGCTACCTCGCTTCCAGGCTACTTCGCTCTTGGCCAGACAAGAGAAAATGACTCGCCGTGCAAGGCGAAACCTGTCGGTGGGACCGAGGAAAGTGACGCGGGGGATGCCGAGCGGCGAGCAGGCACCAGAAAATAAACCTGTCCCCTTTCTCCCTTTTCCACGCGTCATTCCAGGCTACCGCGCTAGGTAATCAAGTCCACGGGAAGTTGTTTTTAATGTTCTCGTAAGCATCAAACAAAGCGTTAAACTTTCCGGCTAGCTCCGGCGTGCTCGCTAACAAAGCTTTTGCTCTAACCAGTAATGTGTCGTTGCGGCTAACTGTTTGTCTAATGTCGCTGGTTAAGTTGGTCGCTGCTGATTCTTTTAACTCTTCCGTCGCTCTGTTTATTAGCTCTAAAGCCTCACTTACGGATGGCGTGCGAGTCGTATCGCTGGATATCTGGCTGGATAGCTCTTTCAAGCTGTGTAAAAGCTGATTTAGGTCTTCTTCGGAATGTAGAGCTTTGTTTCGTGCGTAGTGATCGGAGCACGAGCAGCTAGAGCTATGGCATACGGGGCATTCGTGAACGTAATAGTTGTTAAATCCATCGGCAAAATCTTGCTGCGGAAACTGTATGTCCCAAGCTGACAGCAACCAAGCGATGCAGTCAGCAAGCTCTTCCTCAATAGCTTCCTTTGGAATCCTATGGCCAATATGAGAGCAATAGGCTTCGTAAACTTCACCTAGCTCTTCAAATAGTCTTGAGAAGTGATGATGGCTGCCGTGTGTCAGCCATATCGCTGCATTTGATGGATATATGCTGTTTAGCTTGCGCGCGATATCTCCGGCGTTAGGAGTTAGTTTTGGGTTGTTTCTAATGATGTTAAATTTATTGCTTCGCTCTTCTCTAGCTGCTCGCTGATTAGTATATTTCAATGATGTTTTGTTTGTTCTCGCACATATGCATGAGTCTTCTAAACAATATGGGCAGCAGTTGGGGAATTTCTTAAGAAAAGCTTGTTGTATGTTGATGTCTAGCTGTGTGCCAAGCGCGCAAATCCAAGAAAATGAGCTAATGAAGTATTGGCTTGGGTCTTGACCTTTTTCAACAGCTCGAGCTAAGTATGCGCAATTCTGGGCCGTGTAAGCGTAAATGTATTCGAAGGTCTGGCCTTTATTTTTGTCTCCATACATATCCGCTAGCGATTTTTGCAAGTCATCAAGGGTCATGCGCCTACTCCATTCAAAAACCACTCCGCTTACTGCGGGGTTTATCTTGCTTTTTATCGGTTTGGGTGGCATCAATTAAAATTAGTGGTGGCGGTTAATCAATCCCAGCTCAAAGCCCCACCCGTCTGATACTCAATCACCCGCGTCTCAAAGAAGTTCTTCTCCTTCTTCAAGTCCATGATTTCGCTCATCCATGGGAACGGGTTGGTGGTGCCTGGGTACTCTTCTTTCAAGCCAATCTGCGTCAGGCGGCGGTTGGCGATGAACTTGAGGTAGTCCTCCATCATCGAGGCGTTCATGCCGAGGACGCCGCGGGGCATGGTGTCGCGGGCGTATTCGATTTCCAGCTGCGTACCCTGAAGGATCATCTGGGTCGCTTCGTCCTTCATGGCGGCGTCCCACAGGTGTGGGTTTTCGATCTTGATCTGGTTGATCACGTCGATGCCGAAGTTCAGGTGCATGGACTCGTCGCGCAGGATGTATTGGAACTGCTCGGCGGTGCCGGTCATCTTGTTGCGGCGGCCCATGGAGAGGATCTGGGTGAAGCCGCAGTAGAAGAAGATGCCTTCCAGCACGCAGTAGTAGGCGATGAGGTTGCGCAGGAATTCTTTGTCCGTCTCGACGGTGCCGGTCTGGAAGGTCGGGTCGGAGATGGAGCGGGTGTACTTGAGGCCCCAGGAGGCCTTCTTCGCGACGCTCGGGATCTCGTGGTACATGTTGAAGATCTCGCCTTCATCCATGCCCAGCGATTCGATGCAGTACTGGTAGGCGTGGGTGTGGATCGCCTCTTCGAAGGCCTGGCGCAGGATGTACTGGCGGCACTCGGGGTTGGTGATCAGGCGGTACACGGCCAGTACGAGGTTGTTGGCGACCAGGCTGTCGGCGGTGGAGAAGAAGCCGAGGTTGCGCTTGACGATGCGGCGCTCGTCCTCGGAGAGGCCGTCTGGCGTCTTCCACAGGGCGATGTCGGCGTTCATGTTCACTTCCTGCGGCATCCAGTGGTTGGCGCAACCATCCAGATACTTCTGCCAGGCCCAGTCGTACTTGAAGGGTACGAGCTGGTTGAGGTCGGCGCGGGCGTTGATCATCTGCTTGTCGCCGACGTGAACGCGGGCGGATTCGCCTTCCAGTTCGTCGAGGCCTTCCTGGATGTCGAGGTCGTCCAGGGCTTTCTTGGCGCGGGCGACGGCCGCGGAGTCGTCAGCGGCTACGGCGCGGGCTTCTTCGACGGAGCCGGCGGCGTCCTTGTCGAGCTTGGCCGGTGCGTCGTCTGCTGCGGCAGCGGCTTGCGGGGCAGCCGGCGCGGCGGTGGTGTCTTCTTCGTCGAATTCGTCCCAGCTCAGCATGGAGGTTCTCCTGATTGGGGACCGGCGCGGCCGGTCGGAAGTGTTTGGGCTTTTGGTTTGCACGCAAAAGCGGGTGTTTTGTTGGGAGGGCGGTGGTGCCCTGCGCCCTTTGTGTTCTGTAGCAGGTCGGGGTTTGGGCCGGCCTTTTGTGGTGTCTGGGGGTTTCCCCCTCACCCTAGCCCTCTCCCCGAAGGGGCGAGGGGACTGGTTTTGAGGTGGCGTTGGACTTGGTTAACGATCCAGAAGCGTGCGTTGGCGCGTGGTGGATCGCGAGCAAGCTCGCTCCTACGAAAAGCTAATCAAAAGCAGACGCGGCGGTGGCTCGATGTGAGCGCGAAGCTGAGCGAGGCAGCGCTAGGCGTCTGCCAAGTCGGAGCCCCTGAGCGTACAGCTGTACGTGATGGGGGCCGGCTTGGCGGACAACAACGCGCGGTCCGCTCAGATTCGTGCGTCAGCCAGGCTCCTTATTGGCAGGCTTCGCAATCGGGTTCATCAATGGCACAGGCCTTTGGCACCGGTGCCGGTCCGGCGGCCATTTCTGGCGCTGGTGCAGCTTTCGCCGGAGCAGGGCTGGCGCTGCCGTTGCCACCGCTGGACACGGCGTTGAGCTTGCCGGTGTTGACGGTGGACTTCTCGGTGCTGGTCGCGGCCAGGGCACGGAGGTAATAGGTGGTTTTCAGACCACGGAACCAGGCCATGCGGTAGGTCACGTCTAGCTTCTTGCCGCTGGCACCGGCGATGTAGAGGTTCAGCGACTGGGCCTGGTCGATCCACTTCTGGCGGCGGCTGGCGGCGTCGACGATCCACTTGGTTTCCACTTCGAAGGCGGTCGCGTAGAGGTCTTTCAACTCCTGCGGAATGCGCTCGATCTGCTGCACGGAACCGTCGTAGTACTTGAGGTCGTTGATCATGACCGCGTCCCACAGGCCGCGCGCCTTGAGGTCGCGAACCAGGTAGGGGTTGATCACGGTGAATTCGCCCGAGAGGTTCGATTTCACGTACAGGTTCTGGTAGGTCGGCTCGATGGACTGCGACACGCCGGTGATGTTGGCGATGGTCGCGGTCGGCGCGATGGCCATGATGTTCGAGTTACGGATGCCATTTTTGACGCGGGCACGCACCGGGGCCCAGTCCAGGGACTCGGTCAGGTCGACGTCGATGTACTTCTGGCCACGCGCTTCGATGAGGATCTGCTGCGAATCCAGCGGCAGCACGCCCTGGCTCCACAGCGAACCCTGGAAGGTTTCGTAGGCGCCACGCTCGTCGGCCAGGTCACAGGAAGCCTGGATGGCGTAGTAGCTGACCGCTTCCATGGACTTGTCGGCGAAGTCGACCGCGGCATCGGAACCGTAGGGGATGTGCTGCAGGTACAGCGCGTCCTGGAAGCCCATGATGCCCAGGCCCACCGGGCGGTGCTTGAGGTTGGAGTTGCGCGCCTGCGGCACCGAGTAGTAGTTGATGTCGATGACGTTATCGAGCATCCGCACGGCGGTGCGCACGGTGCGCTCCAGCTTGGCAGTGTCCAGCTTGCCGTCGACGATGTGGCGCGGCAGGTTGATCGAGCCCAGGTTGCAGACGGCGATCTCGTCCTTGTTGGTGTTCAGCGTGATCTCGGTGCAGAGGTTGGAGCTGTGCACCACGCCGACGTGCTGCTGCGGGCTGCGCAGGTTGCACGGGTCCTTGAAGGTCAGCCATGGGTGGCCGGTTTCGAACAGCATGGAGAGCATCTTGCGCCACAGGTCTTTGGCCTGCAGGGTCTTGTAGTTCTTGATCTTGCCGTATTCGATCAGGGCTTCGTAGTACTCGTAGCGCTCCTGGAAGGCCTTGCCGGTGAGGTCGTGCAGGTCCGGTACTTCGCTCGGCGAGAACAGGGTCCACTTGCCGTCGTCGAAGACGCGCTTCATGAACAGGTCCGGAATCCAGTTGGCGGTGTTCATGTCGTGGGTACGGCGACGGTCGTCACCGGTGTTCTTGCGCAGCTCGAGGAATTCCTCGATGTCCAGGTGCCAGGTTTCCAGGTAGGCGCAGACCGCGCCCTTGCGCTTGCCGCCCTGGTTGACCGCGACGGCGGTGTCGTTGACCACTTTCAGGAAGGGCACGACGCCCTGGGATTTGCCGTTGGTGCCCTTGATGTAGGCGCCCAGTGCGCGCACTGGAGTCCAGTCGTTGCCCAGGCCGCCGGCAAACTTGGAGAGCAGGGCGTTATCGCGGATGGCGTCGTAGATGCCGCCCAGGTCGTCCGGCACGGTGGTCAGGTAGCACGAGGACAGCTGCGGACGCAGGGTGCCGGCGTTGAACAGGGTCGGCGTGGAGGCCATGTAGTCGAAGGACGACAGCAGGTTGTAGAACTCGATGGCACGGGCTTCGCGGTTTTCTTCCTCGATGGCCAGGCCCATGGCGACGCGCATAAAGAAGATCTGCGGCAGCTCGAAACGCACGCCATCCTTGTGGATGAAGTAGCGGTCGTAGAGGGTCTGCAGGCCGAGGTAGGTGAACTGCTGGTCCTGCTCGTGGTTGATTGCGGCGCCCAGCTTGGCCAGGTCGTATTCCTTCAGGCGCGGGTCGAGCAGCTCGAACTGCACGCCTTTTTCTACGTAGGCCGGCAGGGCCTTGGCGTAGAGGTCGGCCATTTCGTGATGGGTGGCGGACTCGGCGACTTCCAGAAAGCTCAGGGCTTCGGCGCGCAGGGTGTCCATCAGCAGGCGGGCGGTGACGTAGGAGTAGTTCGGCTCACGCTCGACCAGAGTACGGGCAGTCATCACCAGGGCGGTGTTGACGTCGGTCTGCTCAACGCCGTCGTAGAGGTTCTTCAGAGTTTCTTTCTGGATAAGCGCGCCATCGACTTCTTCGAGGCCTTCGCAGGCTTCGGTGATGATGGTGTTGAGGCGGCCCAGGTCCAGCGGCGCCATGCTGCCGTCGGCACGCTTGATGCGGATGCTCGGGTGGGCTTCGACCGGTGCGTCGACGGCGCCACGCTTGCGTTCCTGGCTACGGGATTCGCGATAGATCACGTAGTCGCGGGCAACTTTCTGCTCGCCGGAACGCATCAGGGCCAGTTCGACCTGGTCCTGGATTTCTTCGATGTGGATCGTGCCGCCGGAGGGCATGCGGCGCTTGAATGTGGCGGTGACCTGTTCGGTCAAGCGCTGCACGGTGTCGTGGATGCGCGACGAGGCGGCAGCATTGTTGCCTTCCACTGCGAGAAACGCCTTGGTGATGGCAACGGTGATCTTGTCGTCGGTGTAGGGGACGACGGTACCGTTGCGCTTGATCACGCGCAGCTGGCCGGGCGCGGTGGCGGCCAGGTCCAGCGTGCTGTCAGTGGCGTGCGGGTTCTCGCGAATGGACTCGTTCTGCATGGGGTCTCCGGATTCTCTCTGTCTCGGTAGCACGTTAGGTGTCGGGTCAGCTTCGTGGGCGGCCCTGATCTGGTGTTGCGCGTCTCGTATTGCATGAACCATGCCCCGGCGGACCGGCCCATGGGTATCTCAAAACTGGAAACGATCCGGCACCAGAGGCGACGAATCGAATGTGCCGAAGCA
The DNA here is from genome assembly GCF_044543345.1 of Pseudomonas sp. NPDC077451. Classification (NCBI taxonomy): domain Bacteria; kingdom Pseudomonadati; phylum Pseudomonadota; class Gammaproteobacteria; order Pseudomonadales; family Pseudomonadaceae; genus Pseudomonas; species Pseudomonas sp. NPDC077451. The sequence continues at coordinate 301,339 of NZ_JBITVX010000001.1, forward strand.
TAGTCAGGCGTTGTGAAGATCACAACCTCAAAACACAACATGTAGTGTGATGCGCTCGACGCATGCGCTACTGCTGGGCTTGAGCGAAATCAACGTTGGGCTGCGCAGGATCGCGGTCTGTGGCGACGATCTATCGCGCCCGTGCGGACGCGAGCCGGGTAAAAATCAGAGCGAATTTATTTTGCTTGCTTTTTTCGGCGTTTGTGTCTGTTTGGCTTTCGACACCCAACATATGGGGTAAAAGGCGCCTGGAGCGACACGATAGTGGCGGTTCAGACACAGCGCAAGGCGCTCGAAATGAACAACCTGTGGATAAGATGTGGGTGAGCTGTGCGCGATCAGGGCGCAGCCCGCGCCGTTTCGGGGCTGCACGATGTTCGGATGAAATGCGTGCTCGCCGGCGCTTTCGGATGCCCGGCGACGTCCAGGCGAAAACACTATATGTGGTGTTATGTCAAAGACGGATTTATTGCGTTTTGCAGCCCGCAAGGCTTGATTTTGACGGAGCGGGCAGACGTGATGGCCTTTTGCTCAGCGCCGGGCTGGGCGCAGCGATGTGCCAGCCCGCTAAGAGGCCTCACCGGGCGCAGCTTCCCTCGTTTCTTCCAAGCCGTGCGCCAAGCGGAGCATGTCAACCGCTGCCATCTGGCTATGCCCTGGCGCTACAATGCCGGCCGGTGTCTCGGGAGGGCGCGTGGTGGATCAAGAGTCTTGGAACATCCTGATTGTCGAAGATGACCAGCGGTTGGCCGAGCTGACCCGTGAGTATCTTGAAAGTAACGGCATGCAGGTCTCCATCGAGGCGGACGGCGCCCAGGCGGCCGAACGCATCATTAATGAGCGTCCCGATCTAGTGGTGCTCGACCTGATGCTGCCCGGCGAAGATGGGCTGTCTATCTGCCGCAAGGTGCGCGATCGCTATGACGGGCCGATCCTGATGCTCACCGCGCGCGCTGACGATCTCGATCAGGTGCTCGGCCTGGAAATCGGTGCTGACGACTATGTTTGCAAGCCCGTGCGGCCGCGGTTGCTGCTGGCGCGCATCCGGGCCTTGCTGCGGCGGCGTGAAGGGGCAGAGGCACCGTCGGCTGTGGGTGGGAAACGCGTCCAGTACGGCCCATTGGTGGTCGACAACGCGTTGCGCGAGGCCTGGTTGCGCGGGGAGGGCATCGAGCTGACTGGCGCGGAGTTCGACCTGCTGTGGCTGCTGACCTCCAACCCGGGACGGATCATGTCCCGCGAACAGATCTTCTCTGAACTGCGCGGCATCGAATACGACGGCCAGGACCGTTCCATCGATGTGCGTATATCGCGTATCCGCCCGAAGATTGGTGACGACCCCGATCACCCACGCCTGATCAAGACAGTGCGGGGCAAGGGCTACCTGTTCGTCTCCGAAGCTGCTGAAGCGCTGCAGTGAATTCGATCTTCCTGCGCATCTACGGCGGCATGCTCGCCGTGTTGGTGCTGGTGGGGTTGCTGGGCGCGGGTGGTCTGCATCTGCTCAATGAGGTGCGGGCCGATCAGCATCGCGAGGCGCTGGCGGCCGGTACCTTTCGCCTGATGGCGCACAACATGAGCAGCATGACGCCCATCGAGCGGCGCCAGGCGGCGAACCTCTGGGGGCGGCTGCTGGGCATACCGCTGCGCGTGCGAACCCTGGAGGACATCAGGCTCGAGACCGGCCTGGAAACGCGACTGCTGCGCGGCCAGGTTCTGGTGGAGCAGATCCGCCCTGGCAGCGTGACGATCTATTCCCTGGTCAGCGCTGAAGACCGTCTGGCGCTGACGGGCGAGGTCGAGCAGCTCAGCGAGCAGCTGGCACGCGCAACCATCTATCTATTGATCGATGAGCTGATCCGTTATCCCGAAGCCGAGCAACCCCAGCGCCTGGCCGAACTGAAGGAAGCGCGCGGTTTCGGCTACCCGTTGGAGCTGCTGACCCGCGACAGCGCCAGTCTCGATGATGATCAGCGGCGCCGGCTGGATGAAGGCGACACGGTGATGGCACTGGTCAACGGCGGGGAGGCCATCCGGGTGTTCGCAGCAATTGCCGGAACCCCCTGGATCATGTCGCTGGGGCCGCTGCGTCAGCTCAATCCCTATCCGCCCGAGCTGCTGATTTTGATCGGTGTGCTGGGTTTGTCGTTGATCGGGCTGACCGTGTATCTGCTGGTGCGCCAGCTGGAGCGGCGTCTGCGAAGCGTCGAGCGCGCTGCCACGCGCATCGCGACCGGCCAGCTGGAAGCGCGCGTGCCGGATGCCGGCACCGATTCGGTGGGGCGATTGGCCAAAGCCTTCAATGGCATGGCGAGCCATCTGCAGCGCTTGCTCGCGGTGCAGCGGGAGATGGTCAGCGCGGTGGCCCATGAGCTGCGAACGCCAGTCGCCCGGTTGCGTTTCGGCCTGGAGATGGCCGGCTCGGCGCAGACGCCGGAGGCACGTCACCGCTATCTGGAAGACATGGACGGCGACATCGACGATCTGGATCGACTGGTGGACGAGATGCTGGTCTACACGCGCCTCGAGCGTGGATCGCCGGAGCTGACGTTCCAATCGGTCGACTTGAGCGCGCTGGTCGATCAGGTGATCGGGGAACTGGCACCGTTGCGCCCGGCGGTGTTGGTCGAGCGCGGGCCCTGTAAACCGGCATCGGACGGGAGCAGTGTGGTCGATGCCGAGCCGCACTACATGCGTCGCGCCTTGAGCAATCTGATCAGCAATGCCATGCGCCACGCCGAAACGCGGGTTGAGGTCAGCTTCGTCATCGATGCTGACCGGGCGAAGCTGGTGGTCGACGATGACGGCCCGGGCGTACCCGAGGAAGCGTGGGAGAAGGTCTTTGCACCTTTCCTGCGCCTGGATGACAGCCGCACCCGTGCCTCCGGCGGGCATGGTTTGGGCCTGTCTATCGTCCGGCGGATTACCTACTGGCACGGCGGTCGGTCGCAGATTGGACACAGCGAGCTGGGCGGTGCGCGTTTCACCCTGGTCTGGCCGCGCAAGCGGGTGAAGTAGGCGTTGGGGCAGCGCCGTGCTCTCACTGAAAGGTCGTTGGGTTACCCACGCTGGGCTGAGCAAGCATTAGCCTCACGAGTCGGATTGCGGCTACCCGCGATGGGTTTGCGCTTGGCTGTGAAGATCAGGCCGCAATGCTTACAAGACTTAGCAGGTAGTCATCGAATTGGACGAACTGGCCATCCAGCTCAGCGCCGGTCTTCCAGTCTTCGGATAAATCAGTGAGCAGGCGCAGGCGGGCGTAGCCGCTGCTGTCGTGATGAATCAGTTCGGCTTCCTGGAAATAGAAGCGCTTGTTCACCAGCGGGTAGAGCGCCTTGAACAGGCTTTCCTTGAGGGAGAAGGTCAGGGTGACGCGCAGGGCGCGCTGGGTCTCGTCGAGGGCGGCGTAACCTTCCAGTTCGTGCGGGGTGAGGATTTCAGCGACCAGCCGATCGGCCCGTGTGGTGGGGATCTGCTTCTCTACGTCCAGGCCGATGCCGCGCCATTGCGCGCGTCGCGCCACTGCGGCCGCAGCCCAGCCAGCGCCATGGGTGATCGAACCGACCACCCCGGCAGGCCAACAGGGCGAGCGGTCTTCGTTTACAGCCGGAATGCACGGTGCGCCGGTCGCCCGGCGCAAGGCTTCGCAAGCGCATAGACGGCCGGCAAGAAATTCGGTCTGGCGCTTGCTCACCGCCGTCATGCCCGGCACGCCGCAGCGGGTGAAGTCCTCGGGGTCGAGCAGGGCGGGGTCGAAGCGGGTGCTGATCAACTGCACGCCGGGCAAGGCGAGCGGCAGCGGCCAGTGATCGCTCAGGGGCGAGCAGCAGGCCGGATGATAAAGAGTAGAAGTCATGGGCGTTAGTTTGCCTCAGGGCCGGACCCGGCGCAGTCCCAACGATGCACTTCCCTTGTAGCTGGGGCTCTTCGCGCGCGAGCATCGCACCGATGCGGGCCAGGTTAACGCCACACGTTTAGGTAGGAGCGCGCCTGCTCGCGAACCAGGACACATCGGGGTAATCATTCATCAAGCCCCCTCGGGCCGCGCAAGGATTTTCGGCGCCGCTTCGATGATCTGGCGGGACAGGCTTTCCATGCGCGGCGACTGCACCTTCCAGGTGTGCCAGTACAGTGAGATGTCAAGCGGCGCGTCCATGGCCAGGTCGACCACGATGCCCTCGGCCAGTGCATCCTGCAGCAACGGCTGCGGCACCATGCCATAGCCCAGCCCGTAGCGGATCGCATTGAAGCGTGGCTCGGCGCCAGGCACGTAGTGGCAAGGGTAGGCGCCCTCGGGCAGGCCCAGCTGCCGCAGTAGGAACGAAGAGGTGAGGCGGTCCTTGTTGGTGTAGGCGACCACTGGCGCCTTGCGCGCGGCATTGCGGTTCAGGCCGTTGGGAAAGTACTGCTGCCGAAAGGCGGCGGACGCCACAAGGCGATAGCGCATGCTGCCCAGCGGGCTCGCCGTGCACCCGCGCATGGGTTTGGGTTCGGTGCTGATACAGCCGATGGCAAGGCCGGTTTCCAGCAGGCTGTACGTGTGGTCCTGATCTTCGACGGTGAGGTCCAACAGGACGCGCTCCTTGATCAGCACCTCGGCTAGAGCTGGGAAGAACCAGGTACCAAGACTGTCGGCATTGAGTGCGGCAACGACCACCAGTGGGGCATCGCTACGCTCGGCAAGCTCGGCCATCAGATCCGCTTCCAGCAGCGTGGCGCGTTTGAGGTATTGCATCAGCCGCTGACCGGTTTCCGTGGGACGGCAAGGCCGGCTACGTACAACCAGCGCGCTGCCCAAGGTACTTTCCAAGGCGCGCACCCGCTGCGATATCGCAGGCGGTGTCAGATGCAGGCGCAGGGCCGCTTGCTCGAAACTGCCCGTCTTGATCACGGTGCGGAAGGCTTCGGTCTGCTTGGGGTCGAGAATCAAGAGCTGCAACTCAGATTAAGTAAATATTGGTATAGCCTAAATTTACTTAGCCACACCGATTAAACAGGAGTGTGCCCCATAATCGCGCGCCTTTCAGCTTTATGCCCACTTGGAGCGCGCCGTGACCCTGTTACACATCATCTACCTTGTTGCCATCACGGCTGAAGCCATGTCTGGCGCCATCATGGGCATGCGCCGCGGCATGGATCTGTTCGGTATCTGCATGCTCGGCACGGTGACGGCGCTGGGCGGCGGCACGGCGCGCGATGTGCTGCTGGGGCATTACCCGATCGGCTGGATCGCCCACCCCGAGTACCTTGGTTTCACCGTGGGCGCGGCCATCGTCACCGCCCTGGTCGCCCGGCATATGCATCACTTGCGGCAGGTGTTTCTGCTGGTCGACGGCCTGGGCCTGGTGGCCTTTACCGTGATCGGTTGCGGCGTGGCGATGGACATGGGCGCGCACCTTTCAATCGTCGTGCTGGCGGGGGTCATCACCGGCGTGTTTGGCGGACTGCTGCGCGACATTCTCTGCAACCGGGTGCCGATGGTGTTGCGGCGCGAGCTCTATGCCACGGTGGCGCTGTTCACTGGCGTGCTCTACGTGACGCTGCTCTGGCTCGGGATCGACACGTCCATCGCCTCGCTGGCCACGCTCTGTGCGGGCTTCCTGTTCCGGGTGCTGGCGATGACCTTCCAGTGGCAGCTGCCGCACTTCCAGGAGCGCGATATCCGCGGGCTGGACTGAGTCCGCTACGCCAGGCGCCCAATCGGAACACGCTTGGTTCTGCCTGGCATGCATTTGTCTTGCAACGCAGATTCCCTCCGTTCGAGCCGCTACACTAGCGCACTGGCCACCAGGGGAATGGAACCGTGCTGAAAGACCTAGGAATAAAGAGTCGGGTGCTGGTGCTGATCTTGTTGCCCAGCACGGTGCTAGCCGTGGCGCTGGGCATCTACTTCACCTGGATGCAGCTGTCGGAGATGCGCCATCAGCTCGATGCACGCGGCCAGCTGATCGCCGAGCAATTGGCCCCGTTGGCGGCGCCGGCCATGGCGCAGGGCTACGGCAAGCGGCTGCAGCGTATTCTCAATCAGGTGCTGGACCAGCCTGACGTGCGTGCGGTCTCCATCCTCGATGCCGAGCGCAATCTGCAGGCCCATGCCGGGCCAAACATGATCACCCCGTCGCCGCCAACCGACCCCGAAGCGCTGACTCAGGTCAGCAGCGTCGACACCACGCGCATCCTCCTGCCGGTGCTTGGCAAGCATCTGAATCTCGCCGAAGACAATCCCGACAACGACCTCCGCCTGATTGGCTGGCTGGAATTGGAGCTGTCGCACCAGGGCACGCTGCTGCGCGGTTACCGCAGCCTGTTTGCCAGCCTGTTGCTGATTGGCGCAGGGCTGATCATTACTGCGCTGCTGGCGCTGCGCATGAGTACGGCAATCAGCAAGCCGCTGCACAGGGTCAAGGTGGCCGTGGCGCAGCTCAAGGACGGTCACCTGGAGACTCGTTTGCCAGCGCTCGGCAGCCATGAAATGGACGAAGTGGCGGCAGGCATCAACCGTATGGCCGAAGCCTTGCTGGCCGCTCGTGAAGAATTGCAACAGAGCATCGACCAGGCCACCGAAGACGTGCAGCAGAACCTCGAGACCATCGAGATCCAGAACATCGAGCTGGACCTGGCGCGTAAGGAAGCGCTGGAGGCCAGTCGGATCAAGTCCGAGTTCCTGGCCAACATGAGCCACGAAATCCGCACGCCGCTCAACGGCATCCTCGGCTTTACCCATCTGCTTCAGAAAAGCGACCTGACGCCACGCCAGCAGGACTACTTGTCGACCATCGAAAAATCCGCTGACAGCCTGCTCGGGATCATCAACGAGATCCTCGACTTCTCGAAGATCGAGGCTGGCAAGCTGGTCCTCGACAACATCCCGTTCAATTTGCGCGATTTGATCGAGGACACCCTGACCATCCTCGGCCCTGCGGCGCACCAGAAGCATCTGGAGCTGGTTAGCCTGGTCTACCGCGACACGCCGCTATCCCTGGTCGGCGACCCGCTGCGGCTCAAGCAGGTCCTGACCAACCTGGTCAGCAATGCCATCAAGTTCACCAATGAAGGCACCGTCATCGTCCGTGCGATGGTCGAGGATGAACGCTCCGACCGTGCGCAGCTGCGCATCAGCGTGCAGGACACCGGCATCGGTCTGACCGATCAGGACCTGCGTGCCTTGTTCCAGGCGTTCAGCCAGGCGGACAATTCGCTGTCGCGCCAACCCGGCGGTACAGGCCTCGGGCTGGTGATTTCCAAGCGGCTGATCGAGCAGATGGGCGGAGAAATCGGGGTCGACAGCATCCCGGAAGAGGGCTCCGAATTCTGGATCAGCCTGAGCCTGCCCAAAGCGCGTGACGATATCGAGGATCTGCCGCGAGCAGCGCTGCTCGGGCGCAAGGTCGGTTTGCTTGAACAGCATCCGCTGACACGTCAGGCCTTGCAGCATCAGCTGGAAAGCTGCGGCATGGAGGTGTTGCCGTTCGACAGCCTGGATCAGCTGCAGGCGGCGGTGTTCGAGGCGCATACCAGCGATAAACCGATCGAAGTAGCCGTGCTCGGCGTGACCCATCGAGAAATCGCACCGCAACAGCTATGCCTGCGGCTCTGGGAGTTCGAAGGGCTGGGCTGCAAATGCATCGTGCTTTGCCCGACCAGCGAGCAGGCGCAATATCACGAGGCGTTGCCCGAATCGCACACCCATGCCCAGCTGCAAAGCAAGCCGGCCTGTACGCGCAAGTTGCAGCGAGTGCTGCTCGATCTGCTGCGCCCGCCACAGACCATGATCGAGAACATCGCTGTGCCGGAAACCCGACCGCCACGGGTGCTGTGTGTCGATGACAACCCCGCCAACCTGCTGCTGCTGGAAACCTTGCTGACCGACATGGGCGGTGAAGTCGAAGCGGTAAGCAGCGGCGCCGAAGCATTGGAGGCGGTCAAGCACAAGCCCTTCGATCTGGTGTTCATGGACGTGCAAATGCCTGGCATGGACGGACGCCAGACCACCGAGGCGATTCGTCGCTGGGAGGACGACAGCGCGCAGCCACCCATGCCGATCGTCGCGCTCACCGCTCACGCGCTGTCCAACGAAAAGCGCTCGCTCTTGCAAAGCGGTCTCGACGATTACCTGACCAAGCCGATCAGCGAGCGGCAGCTGGCCCAGGTGATCTTGAAGTGGACCGGTCTACCGCTGGCGCGCAGCTTTGTCGCAGCATCCCTCGAGACACAGACGCCGGAAAACAACCTCAAAGTGCTCGATGCGGAAGAGGGATTGCGCCTAGCCGCTGGCAAAGCTGATCTGGCAGCGGACATGCTGAGCATGCTGCTGGCCTCGCTGGAGGATGATCGCCAGGTGATCCGGGAGACACGTCTGGCCAATGACCGGCAGGCGACCATCGACCGTGTGCACCGATTGCACGGCGCTACCCGCTATTGCGGAGTCCCGCAGCTGCGGGCGGCCTGCGAGCGCAGCGAAACATTACTCAAGCAGAATCACCCAAGCGCGGCCCAGGCTCTGGATGAGCTGGACAGCGCCATCGAGCGGCTGGAGATCGAGGCGCGGGTGGTCTAGCGCAGACGTCGTCCCTGAGTGCACCACCCGGAGGGCCCCTCCGGCGGTTACGTCTACCACGCACTCGAACCTGTAGGGCCGCGCCCGCGGCGGATGCTAGCCGCAGGGCTACCTGATGGCTGGCATTCGCCGAGGCGTTACTCGCCCATCACCACACCTTCGCGGCGCGGGTCGGCACCGCCGAACCAGCCGCTGTCGGTGCGTTGAATAGCTTGAAGTCCGCTGGTCATTTCCGTCTCGTTGACCTCATGGCCGCGTACTTTCAGCGCCTGTACGGTGCTCGCTGGAAAGCGACCTGCTTCGAGCACCGTCGGGCCGTTGAAGCTGCCGAAGTTGGGCAGGTCGATTGCCCGTTGCGCATCCAGACCCCAGTCATACATGCCCAGCAGGGTCTTCGCGGTAAAGTGGATGATCGCCGCGCCGCCAGGGGAACCGAGGCTCGCCAGAAACTGCTCGCCCGTGACGTCGAATACCAGCGTCGGGCTCATGCTCGAGCGTGGGCGCTTGTTCGGCTCGACCCGGTTGGCCACCTGCCGGCCAAAAGCGTCGTAGGGTTCGAAGGCAAAGTCGGTGAGTTCGTTGTTCAGCAGGTAGCCGCCGGGGAGGCCGGTGCCGCCATCGTTGAGCAGGCGTGAGCCGAAGGCTTGCTCGATGGTTGTGGTCATCGCCAGCGCGTTGCCTTCGGCGTCGACGATGCTGATATGGCTGGTGCCGTATTCCGGTTGTGCCGCCTGCGGGGCAAACACAATCGGCATTTCGCCGGGTTCGCCTGCTTCGGCAGTGCCCATGCTGCGCGGGCCGATCATTGCGGCGCGCTGCTTGAGATAGCTAGGTGCAAGCATGCTGTTCCAGGTGCGGCCCGGTACCGGCACGAAATCCGGGTCAGCCAGGTACTTGGCGCGGTCGGCATACGCCAGTCGTGAAGCCTCGGTATAGCGATGCAGGAACTCGACAGAAGGCACGCCCCGATCGAGCGGCTGCACCGTTGGCAGCTGTTCCAGCATGCCGAGGATCTGCATCTGCGTAATGTGGCCCGACGACGGCGGCGGGAAACCGCAGACCTGATAGCGCTTCTGCCAGAGCGTGCAGATGGCGTCCCGCTCACGCGGCTGGTATCCCTCGAGATCGTTCAGACTGATGCGGCCTGGGTTGGTCGGGTGAGTGTTCACCTGCAGGACCAGCGAGCGAGCGTTAGCGCCGGTGTAGAACGCATCGCTGCCGCGTTTGGCGATGTCCTTGAGCAGCGCGGCGAGGGCCGGATTGCGCAAGCGATGGCCGACCGGCAGAGGCTCGCCATCGTCCTGGTAGTAGAACGCCGCGGCGCGCGGGTCCTTGCGCAAGGCCGGATCGCTGACCAGCAGGCCATGCAAGCGCGGGCTGATTTCGAAACCGTTTTCAGCAAGTTCGATAGCTGGTTGGAACAAGGCTTTCCAAGGCAACTTGCCGTACTGGTCGTGCGCGCGCTCAAGCATCCTCACCACGCCTGGCACACCCACCGAACGACCACCGACGACGGCATCGAGAAATGCCATCGGCTTGCCGTCGGCAGTCAGGAACAGTCGTTCGTCGACCGCTGCCGGCGCGGTTTCTCGGCCATCCAGTGCTGCGATGTGTTCGCCATCCCAATGCAGCAGAAAGGCACCGCCGCCAAGCCCGCTGGATTGCGGCTCGACCAGACTCAACACCATCTGTACCGCCACGGCGGCGTCCATTGCGCTGCCGCCAGCCTTGAGCATTTCGTAGCCGGCTTCGGTCGCCAGCGGGTTGGCAGCGGCAACGGCAAAGCGTTCCAGCGCCCAGCCTGGCTTGGCCGAGTAGCCGCTGGACGTTTCCGGGGCGGGTGGGATTTCGCTGGATGGGCCGTCCGGTTGAGTGCAGGCGGTGAGGCTGAACAACAGAATCGAGGGAACCAGGGCGGCTCGTCCGACGTGCATGGGATGTTCCTTGTTTGGGCGGAAGGAAAAAGGTGTAGCTGTTTACAGGGCTAGTTCACTGACCCCGGTTTGCCAAGCCTGATCGCTGCGGTTGGTAAAATCTTCGTACATTCATTGTGCTGAGCCGTTCGTCTGCTTGCTTCGCCGAATGGGTGCGGCGTGTGGCGCATCGGCAGCGGTTTCGTGATCCCCACCAGACCGACACGAGGGTAGCGCGGTCTGCCCGTGGCCGATGGTTGCCGCTATCATGTGCGCCTCTCAAAGGCTGTGCGGTCCATCGAAGCCATGACAATTCAGTACCCGACCATCGCCGATTGTGTCGGCAACACGCCTCTGGTTCGCCTGCAGCGTCTGCCCGGCGAAACCAGTAACACCATCCTGGTAAAACTCGAAGGCAACAACCCGGCCGGCTCGGTCAAAGACCGTCCCGCGTTGTCGATGATCGCGCGGGCCGAAGCGCGGGGCGACATCAAGCCCGGCGATACGCTGATCGAAGCCACGTCCGGCAACACCGGCATCGCCCTTGCCATGGCTGCGGCGATCAAGGGCTACAGGTTCATCCTGATCATGCCGGACAACTCCAGTGCCGAGCGCAAGGCGGCCATGACGGCCTATGGCGCCGAGCTGATTCTGGTGAGCAAGGAAGAGGGCATGGAAGGCGCTCGCGACCTGGCGGTGAAAATGGCTGCCGAAGGGCGCGGCAAGGTGCTCGATCAGTTCGCCAACGGCGACAATCCTGAGGCTCACTTCACCAGTACCGGGCCGGAACTGTGGCAGCAGACTCAGGGCAGCATCACCCATTTCGTCAGTTCGATGGGCACCACCGGCACCATCATGGGTGTCTCCCGCTACCTCAAGCAGCAGAATCCGAACATCCAGATCATCGGCCTGCAGCCCATGGAGGGCGCAGCGATCCCCGGCATCCGCCGCTGGCCGCAGGAGTACCTGCCTAAGATCTACCAGGCGGAACGCGTCGACCGCATCGTCGATATGGCGCAGGACGAGGCCGAGCACGTCATGCGCCGCCTGGCCCGCGAGGAAGGCATCTTTTGCGGCGTGTCGTCAGGCGGGTCAGTGGCGGCGGCGCTGCGTCTGTCCAAGGAAGTCGAGAATGCGGTGATCGTTGCGATCATCTGTGACCGCGGCGATCGCTACCTGTCGACAGGCGTCTATGACCAGCCCAATTGATCCTATCGTGCCGGTTGAAGGCGGTACTTGCTGATGGCCAAACGCAGTGGTGGCTTGCGCTTCCAGCCTAGCGGTGGCGAGAAGAAGCCTCAGGTCCCGACCGGCAAGAAGCAGCGGCTGAGCATTGAGCGGCTGGCGAACGATGGCCGCGGGATCGCCTTTGTCGATAACCGCACCTGGTTCGTTGAAGGGGCCTTGCCCGAGGAAGACGTCGAGGCGCGCGTACTGAACGCCCGCAGCCAGATCGTCGAAGCCCGTACCGAGCGGGTGCTGGCTGCCAGCGACCGGCGGCGTGCCGAGCCGTGCCCGCATGCGCGGGTTTGCGGAGGCTGCAACCTGCAGCACCTGAGCGCGGCCGATCAACTCGAATTGAAACAGCGCAGCCTCGCCGAGCAATTGTCCCGGGTGGCCTCGATCGAGCCGCAGCAATGGGCGGCGCCGCTCAGTGGCCCCGAGTTTGGCTATCGCCGGCGCGCACGGTTGGCGGTGCGCTGGGACAACAAGGCGCGGCGGCTCGACGTCGGTTTTCGCGCCAGTGCCAGCCAGGACATTGTTGCCATTCGCGGATGTCAGGTGCTGGTACAACCCTTGCAGACGCTGTTGCCGGCTTTACTGGCCGTGTTGCATGCATTGGACAAGCCGCAAGTGATCGGGCATCTGGAGTTGTTCAGCGGGACGGCCGAGGCGGTGCTGGTACGCCATACCGCTGCGCTGGGGTCGGACGATCTAAAGCGTTTGGTCGACTTCGCGAATGAGCAGAACGTGCAGCTCTGGCTGCAAGGCGAGGGTCCGGCGCAGCCCCTGGACTCCGCGTACAGGTTGGGCTACCGCTTGCCAGCATGGGATCTGGAACTGGCCTGGCGACCAGGCGACTTCGTCCAGGTCAACGCGCCGGTCAACGAGGCAATGGTGACGCAGGCCCTGGAATGGCTGGCACCGGAAGCAGGCGAGCGGGTGCTCGACCTGTTCTGCGGGCTGGGCAACTTCAGCTTGCCGCTGGCTCGAAAGGGTGCAGAAGTGGTGGCCATCGAAGCTGTTGGCGAGATGGTCGAGCGCGCGCGCACCAATGCGGAGCAAAACGGCCTTCAAAGTGCGCACTTTTATCAGGCGGACCTGTCGAAGCCGCTTATCGAAGCGCAGTGGGCCAAGGGCGGCTTCGCGGCGGTGCTGCTCGATCCGCCGCGTGATGGTGCGTTGGAAATTGTGCGGCAGATGGCGACTTTAGGCGCACGGCGCGTGGTCTATGTTTCGTGCAATCCTGCAACGCTGGCGCGCGATGCCGCTGAGTTGGTCGGGCAGGGCTATCAATTGAAGCAAGCAGGCGTGCTGGACATGTTTCCGCAAACCGCGCACGTCGAGGCCATGGCACTCTTCGAGCGGCCAGCGTAGTTCAGTTTTTTTGACAGGCGATCGGCCTGTGGTTCAACCGACCGGCTCCGAGAAAGCCGGCGTATTCGACGCAGATGATGCGTAGAGGGAAGGTATTAGATGGTCCAGGTCAGAGCGCTTCAGCCGATCAACACCGACGGCAGCATCAACCTCGATGGCTGGCTCGATCATGTGCTGGGGATGGACCCAGCACTCGACCGCGACGCTCTCAAGCAAGCTTGCGAGTTCGCCCGAACGGCGGAACAGCAGGCCAACGCGGCACAGAATCTCTGGAGCGAAGGCACCTCCAGCTACCAGACCGGGCTGGAGATCGCCGAGATACTCGCCGACCTCAAGCTCGACCAGGACAGCCTGGTAGCCGCAGTGATCTATCGCGGCGTGCGCGAAGGCAAGATCCAGCTGGCCGAGGTGCACCAGCACTTCGGCCCGGTGGTGGCCAAGCTGATCGAGGGTGTGCTGCGCATGGCGGCCATCAGCGACAGCCTCAACCCGCGCGAGTCGCTGGTGCTGGGCACACAAACCCAAGTGGAAAACCTGCGAAAGATGCTGGTGGCAATGGTCGACGACGTTCGCGTCGCGCTGATCAAGCTGGCCGAGCGGACCTGCGCCATCCGCGCGGTAAAGAACGCCGATGACGACAAGCGCCACCGCGTCGCGCGGGAAGTGTTCGATATCTATGCACCGCTGGCCCATCGCCTGGGCATCGGTCACATCAAGTGGGAGCTGGAGGACCTGTCCTTCCGCTACCTTGAGCCTGAACAGTACAAGCAGATCGCTCAGTTGCTGCATGAGCGCCGGCTGGATCGTGAGCAGTACATCCAGAACGTGGTCCAGCAGCTCAAGGACGAACTGACCGCCACCGGGATCCACCCCGAAATAGACGGGCGTGCCAAGCACATCTATTCGATCTGGCGGAAGATGCAGAAGAAAGGCTTGCAATTCAGCCAGATCTACGACGTTCGCGCCGTTCGCGTGCTGGTGCCCGAGGTTCGCGATTGCTACACCGCGCTGGGTATCGTGCATACCCTTTGGCGGCATATCCCCAAGGAGTTCGACGACTACATCGCCAACCCCAAGGAGAACGGCTACCGCTCGTTGCATACCGCGGTGCTAGGGCCGGAAGGCAAGGTGCTGGAAGTGCAGATCCGCACCCAGGCTATGCACGAAGAAGCCGAGCTGGGCGTTTGCGCGCACTGGCGTTACAAGGGCACCGACGTCAAGAGCACCTCGAACCACTACGAGGAAAAGATCTCCTGGCTGCGTCAGGTGCTCGAATGGCATGAAGAGCTGGGTGATATTGGCGGTCTGGCCGATCAGCTGCGCGTCGACATCGAACCCGATCGCGTCTACGTATTCACCCCGGACGGCCATGCCATCGATCTACCCAAGGGCGCCACACCGCTGGACTTTGCCTACCGCGTGCACACCGAGATCGGCCACAACTGCCGGGGTGCCAAGATCAATGGGCGCATCGTGCCGCTCAATTACAGCCTGCAAACCGGCGAGCAGGTCGAGATCATCACCAGCAAGCACGGCTCGCCGAGCCGCGATTGGCTGAACCCCAACCTGGGTTACATCACCACCTCTCGCTCGCGGGCGAAGATCGTCCACTGGTTCAAGCTGCAGGCCCGCGACCAGAACGTTGCGGCCGGCAAGGCGTTGCTGGAACGCGAGCTTGGTCGCCTCGATCTGCCGCCGGTGGACTTCGACAAACTGGCGGAAAAAGCCAACCTGAAGACCGCTGAAGACATGTTCGCCGCACTGGGTGCCGGCGACCTGCGTCTGGCGCAGTTGGTCAATCATGCCCAGCAGCTGGTGGAACCGGATAGCCATAGCGACGATCAGCTTGAGCTGATCCCAAAGCGCCCCACCAGCACCAAACCGGGCAAGCGCGGCGACGTGCAGATCCAGGGTGTCGGCAATCTGCTCACGCAAATGGCGGGCTGCTGCCAGCCGCTGCCGGGCGATCCGATTGTCGGTTACATCACCCTCGGGCGCGGCGTCAGCATCCACCGCCAGGATTGCGCCTCGGTGTTGCAGCTGTCCGGACGTGAGCCGGAGCGGATCATTCAGGTCAGCTGGGGGCCGATCCCCGAAAAGACCTATCCGGCAGACATCAGTATTCGTGCCTACGACCGTTCCGGCCTGCTGCGTGACGTTTCGCAGATCCTGCTCAACGAGCGGATCAACGTACTGGCCGTCAACACTCGCTCGAACAAGGAAGACAGCACCGCGCAGATGACGCTCACCATTGAGATACCTGGGCTGGATGCGCTGGGGCGACTACTCAGCCGAATCTCGCAGCTGCCCAATATTATCGAGGCCAAGCGCCAGCGTACCTCCTGACCTGCTGCGCTCGGCCATACGGCGTTGCAAGCTAGCTGAAAAATGCTCATTGGCAGAAGCCAACTCCGCTTTTTCAGCTAGCTTGCGCCTTGTCTGGCCTTCGCTCGCGACGGTCAGACCTGTTTTGTTTGGCATCTGATCTGAGCTGCTGCGCTCGATCTGGCGTTGTTGAAGCCCAACCGAAAAATGCTCATTGGCAACAGCCAACTCCGCTTTTTCGGTTGA
Source organism: Pseudomonas sp. NPDC077451 (assembly GCF_044543345.1). Classification (NCBI taxonomy): domain Bacteria; kingdom Pseudomonadati; phylum Pseudomonadota; class Gammaproteobacteria; order Pseudomonadales; family Pseudomonadaceae; genus Pseudomonas; species Pseudomonas sp. NPDC077451. Next base: position 316,978 of record NZ_JBITVX010000001.1, read on the forward strand.
GCTTCGCCTAGCCAGCTCTTCGCTCGCGACGCTCGGGGACGGACGTAAGTATGTGTGAAGCCGCACGCAGAGCGCACGTAGGGTGGATGTCGCTTTTTACATCCACCACGACGCCGCCGCGGTGGATGGATGAGGCGTCATCCACCCTACAATGGGCTCAGCTTCACTCTCAGGCTTTCACCGAGGAATCTCATGTACCAGCTCAATGACCTTCTGCACCTGATGGCCCGGCTGCGTGATCCGCAGCATGGCTGCCCCTGGGATCTGCAGCAGGATTACGCCAGCATCGTGCCGCATACGCTGGAAGAAGCCTACGAGGTGGCGGATGCCATCGAGAGCGGTGACTTCGATCATTTGCCGGGTGAGCTGGGCGACTTGCTGTTCCAGGTTGTCTATTACAGCCAACTGGCGAAGGAGGAGGGCCGCTTCGAGTTCGATGCGGTCGTTGATGGCATCACCCGCAAGCTGTTGCGTCGGCACCCGCACGTGTTCCCTGACGGCGATCTGTACGGCTCGCCGGAGTTGCCGCGCCTCGATGAGGCAGCCATCAAGTTGCGTTGGGAGGAAATCAAGGCCGAGGAACGCGCGGAGAAGTCCGCAGTGCCCGAGCAACTGTCGCTGCTCGATGATGTGCCCAGCGCGTTGCCCGCCTTGAGTCGCGCTGCCAAGCTGCAGAAGCGCACCGCTCAGGTCGGCTTCGACTGGCCGGACGCGTTGCCGGTGGTGGACAAGGTGCGTGAGGAACTCGACGAAGTCCTCGAGGCCATGAGCGAGAACGACCCGGAGGCCATCGCAGAGGAAATCGGCGATTTGCTGTTCGTCACGGTCAATCTGGCGCGGCACCTGAAGGTCGATCCGGAGAATGCATTGCGCGCGGCTAATCGCAAGTTTGAGCGACGCTTTCGCTTTATCGAACAAGCCTTGCGGGATAGCGGTCGGCCCATTGAAAATTGCGACCTGGAAGAGCTCGACGCGCTATGGGGCGAGGCCAAGAAAGCCGAAAAGATACCGACCTGAGGTTGATAGCCGGAGCGTAATCGTGGAAGTTGTCAGGGCCACGAACCCGCTAGGTGGATCCTGTTGATCCGCCCTTACGTCTAATTTGAATTCACGACGAGACGAGCCGACACATGAGTCTTTCCCTTCGCGATCAGCTGCTCAAAGCCGGGCTGGTCAATGAGAAACAGGCCAAGCAGGCCGGCAAGCAACAGCAGAAACAGCAGCGCCTGGTGAAGAAAGGCCAGGCTGAACAGGACACCTCGCAACGCGATGCGGCACTTAAGGCTCATGCCGAAAAACTCGCCCGCGACCAGGAGCTGAACCGTCAGCATCAGGAAAAAGCCGAACAGAAGGCCCGTACCGCGCAGGTCAAGCAACTGATCGAAGGCAGCCGCTTGCCTAAGTTGACCACCGAGGACTACTACAACTTCGTCGACGACAAGAAGGTCAAGCGCCTGTCTGTGAACAAGCTGATGCGCGACAAGCTCTCCAGTGGCTCGCTGGCTATCGTCCGCCATGGCGGCGGTTATGAAGTGATCCCGCGTGAGGCGGCACTGAAGATTCAGGAGCGCGACCCGCGCCGCATCGTGCAGCTCAATGTTCAGACCGAAGCGCCGGATGCCGATGATCCTTACGCCGCTTACCAGATCCCCGACGATCTAATGTGGTAACCAGCCTGCCTGAAATCAGCGCACATAACGTCGAGGTGTAGGAGCGAGCTTGCTCG
>NZ_JBITVX010000001.1:318799-767043 GCF_044543345.1 Pseudomonas sp. NPDC077451
CTCGCGATCAGGAATAAACCTCGTGGTTGCAGGATCGCCAGCAAGCTGGCTCCTACAATAAGGGGGCGGCAGGCTTATCAGCTTGCTGCTGATCTGCTGCGGTAAGTCGCCCTGCCTGAACCGGCGCTCGTGTAGGAGCGAGCTTGCTCGCGATCAGAAATGACTGCGTGGGTGCGGGATCGCCAGCAAGCTGGCTCCTACAATAAGGGGGCGGCAGGCTTATCAGCTTGCTGTTGATCTGCTGCGGTAAGTCGCCCTGCCTGAACCGGCGCTCGTGTAGGAGCGAGCTTGCTCGCGATCAGGAATAAACCTCGTGGTTGCAGGATCGCCAGCAAGCTGGCTCCTACAATAAGGGGGCGGCAGGCTTATCAGCTTGCTGCTGATCTGATGCGGTAAGTCGCCCTGCCTGAGCCGGCGCTCGTGTAGGAGCGAGCTTGCTCGCGATCAGAAATGACTGCGTGGGTGCGGGATCGCCAGCAAGCTGGCTCCTACAACAGGGGTTGGCGGATATCAGCAACGGCTGACGGATGGACGGATAGATGCCGGCCAGACGCCCTCTACTGCTATAGCCCAATCCGGGCTAATCGACAGCAGGAGGACGCGATATGGAAACCACCCGTTATTCGGATGAGATAGACACGCGAGCTTTGCAAGCCCACGGCGTGCCCGGTGACCCCGAAGAGCCTGGCGTGCCGGACCTGCCGAGCGAGCCCGGCGAGCCGACTATCCCGGATCAGCCGCCGCCAGACCCGGTAGCCTGACAGCCGTCATCACGCCGGACCAGCGGCCTGCGCGAGCAGGTCGACCACCTGCTCGTCGCTGGTTTGCTCGAAGTTGCCGTAATGACACCCGACCCCGATGAACGGCTCGGGCATTGCCAGGCAGACCAGCTCGTCCACTTCTGTTTTCAACATTTCGATCACATCCCGTGGGCCCACTGGCACGGCTAGGACCACGTGGCTCGGCTTCGATTGCTTGAGCCCCTTCAACGCTGCCCGCACCGTGGCGCCGGTGGCGATGCCATCATCGATCACGATGACGCAGCGATCCGTGAGCACGGGGGCTGGTCGCTCGCCACAGTAGCGATGCCGACGACGTTCCAGCTCGGTCAGTTGACGCTGCATTTCTTCTTCGAACCAGCTCGGTGGTGGTGCGATCTGGTTAAGCAATTCCTGGTTGATCACCCACTTCGGCTCGGCGCCGTCGATCACCGCGCCCAGCGCCAGCTCTTCGTTACCCGGCGCGCCTATCTTGCGCACCAGCACCAGATCCAGTGGTGCCCTCAAGCGCTGCGCCACTTCGAAGGCGACCGGAACCCCTCCGCGCGGCAGGGCCAGCACCAGGGGCGAATCCGCCGCAAGGTGCTGCAGGGCTTCGGCCAGCTCCTGGCCGGCATGGGTGCGGTCGCGAAACAGTTGCGATTCGGGCATTAAGACGCGCATGACTCACTCTCCGAATGGGTAGGTATCCGGAACGCTCTCTTCGTCGATCTGCTGGGGGCCGATCGGTTTGACCGCGTGGGTCTGTTCGAGCCAGAGCAGGGCGTCGAACTGTTCTGACAGTATGGCTTGGAAATAATGGCTCTGGCGTTCGGTAGCCGGGCGGTAGATCACCCCAATGGCCCGCTCGAGGCGCGGCCTGGCCAATGCTTTGCGAAGCTGCGGATCGTCGCGCCACGTGGTTAGCGAAGCCGGTAGTTCAGTGCGCAAGAACAGCTGCTCCCAGCTGTCCGGGCGCGACGGCCGAACCTGTTTGACCTGCATGGGTTCGTCCCAGTTGTCAGCCGCTGCCACCTCGCCGCGGTCGGTGCCCATGCCGATCAGCACCGCATCGCGACCGAAGGCGGTACGGCACAGCTCACCGATATTGAATTCGCCGCCCCAGCCCATGGAGGTCGAAGCGGCGTTGCCGATGTGCGAGTTGTGCGCCCAGACCACTGCCTTGGCGCCCTCACCGCGATGCGCCAGTAGGGCCTGCAGGGTGTCGAACATGTGCCGATCACGCAGGTTCCACGATTCGGTCGAGCCCTGGTACATGGCTCGGTAGTACTGCTCGGCGGCGAGCACAACGCGGGCATTCTGCTCGGCATTGAAGAAGCTGCTGCCGTCCTTCTTCATGTATTCCAGCCGCTGGTCGAGCAAGGCGCGTAGCTGTTCGACCACGGCGCCCTCGCAGGACGGTTCGCCACGCATCACGTTGCGACCGTAGATCGCCGGCTCGTCATGCCAAGGGCTGAGGCAGCCATATCGGCGCCGCGCGGTCGCGGCTGCGTCTGGGTCGACCCGGTCGAGATAGCCGAGCACCTCCTGAATCGAGGCACCCAGGCTGTAGACGTCCAGCCCGCGAAATTCCACCCGTTGTTCGGCGGGTAGGCCATCGTTGTGGTCACGCAGCCAACGGGCGAAATCAGCGACCTCCTGGTTGCGCCACATCCAGGTCGGAAAACGCTTGAAGCCTTCCTCGACCCAGGCGGGAGGCTGATGTTGACGCACGTAGCGGTCGATCTTTGCCGCATCCGGCCAGTCGGCTTCGGCGGCGACGATGCTGAAGCCGTGTTGCTCGATCAATCGGCGAGTTATCGCCGCTCGGGCGCGGTAGAACTCCGACGTGCCGTGGCTGGCTTCGCCGATCAACACCACCCGTGCGTCAGCGAACTGCTCGAAGGCGTCGGCAAATTCCGGATCATCAATGTCGGGCAATACGGTTGCGCTACGGCGCAGCAGCTCTACCAGCTGTTCCTCAGTCGATTCTTTAGGTCGTGGACGTGACTGGATCATGGCCTCGTCTCCTGGTCTACTTTCTAGGATGACCGACGGCGGATTGCCCCGTTCAGACCGTCCGGCGGCTGATCCAACAAGCACAAGCGGCAGAACTGAATGCGACGGACTAGTCTCTAACCAAAGCGACGCCAATCTCGGCGAGCAAGTTTCCGCCGAAGGCGCTAAGACACGAGGGGCACCCATGACGACTTGGATCATCGCTTACAGCAAAGACGGCAATACCTCCATTCTGCGGACCGAATCCGATCGCCAGCCGGATATAGACGAGGCAGTAGAGCTGGTCACCCGCAAGGCCGAGCAGGATTACGCCGGAGAAGAAGATGCCTACGAGCACGACCCCGATGTGGAGGAGACCCCTGCCACACGTTTGAGCGAGCGCTTTGGTATCACCGTAACCGGCATCTCACAGGCTTAAACCCACGTCACGCCACCTGCCATACCCCATCACCCCCAACCACGAAAAGGCGCCGGCCCGGGTCGGCGTCTACTTCCATCATTCCGGTGAAGCTGCCGAAGGCCGGCAGCAGGCTGACCCGCTCGCCTAGGCAGAAACAGGGTAGGCGCAACGACTGGCGGCCGCGTCCATGCAGGCGGAACGCCGGGTGCAGATGGCCTGCCATGACGTGATGGCTGGGATGCGGGTCGGGTTCGTGCTGCAGGGCGAACGGGCCGAGCAGCAGCGGTTCGGGCACCACGGTCATTTCCAGGCTGGCAGGCGGGTCGCCGGCGCGACGGTCGTGGTTGCCCCGTATCAGGGTCACCGCAAGCTCTGGGTGCTTGGCACGCCAGTCGAGCAATTGGCTGAGCGTGGCGGGCGTCTGTGATTCCGGCGCATGGAGGAAGTCACCGAGGAAAATCAGCTGCTCGCAGCGGTAGCGGTCGAGCAGGGCGTCGAGCCGTTGCAGGTTGGCCTGGGTGGTGCCGTGTGGCACCGGTTGGCCAAGACGACGATAGGCGGCGGCCTTGCCGAAATGGATATCGGCGATCAGCAGTGCTTTTCGATCAGGCCAGTAGATGGCTTTGTCGGGGAGCAACCAGAGCTCCGTCTGCTCGAGTTCGATGGAGAGGTGCGGAATCATGACGGCAGTTTATCGCGCCTGCGGCTCCTATGGCGGTTCGGTGCTGCTTTGATGCTGAGTGGGCGTCGCCTCGGAGGAGCTTTTGCTTTTCCTGTGGGAGGCCCGCCGGGGCGAAGCTTTGCTTTATTGGGCGTCCGCAAGCTGGCTTTCGCTGCGGGGCGCGCCTCCCACATGGACGGATGGGTGCGGGCTGCTGATTCTGTGGGAGGCCCGCCCTCGGGGCGAAGCTTTTGCTTTATTGGGCGTCCGCAAGCTGGCTTTCGCCGCGGGGCGCGCCTCCCATATGGGCGGTTGGGTGCGGGCTGCTGATTTTGTGGGAGGCCCGCCCTCGGGGCGAAGCTTTTACTGGGCGTCGCCAAGCTCGCTTTCGCCGCGGGGCGCGCCTCCCACATGGACGGTTGGGTGCGGGCTGCTGATTCTGTGGGAGGCCCGCCCTCGGGGCGAAGCTTTTTGTTTTCGGGGAGCAGGCGGTCGCCTTGCCGCTACGACGTGTTTCAAGGTGCGCGTCGCGCCTTTTTAGGCCTTGGCGTTCCGTCCTTGGTTGCGCGCGGTTTGCGCTTGGGGCTGGTTTCCCGCTCCACGGCAATACTGGCGCCGCCCTCTGGCTGATAGCCACCGGGGCCTGCTGCCTTGTCCAATTCCGCGACCATGCGGCGGATGCGGTCGGCCAGTTTTTCCGAACTCATGCTTTCGCGGAAGCGTTCGACCATCAACGGAAACGCCAGCGGCGTTGTGCGCTTGACCGGGTGAATGTCCAATTGCCGCTGTTGCAGACGGTTCATGGTCTGTTCCAGTCGCTCGACCTCCAGTTCCTGGCGCAGCACTTCCTCCTCCGCTTGGGTCAGCAGCAGATTGGCCGGGTCGTATTGACGAAATACGTCGAAGAACAGCCCGCTGGAGGCTTGCAGCTGTCGGGCGCTTTTCTGCGCGCCGGGGTAGCCCGAAAACACCAGCCCCGCGATGCGCGCGATTTCCCGAAAGCGCCGGCGCGCCAGTTCGCCTGCGTTGAGGCTGGCGAGCACGTCGTGCAGCAGGTTGTCCTGGCTGAACAGGTCGGGTGTCAGCCACTGCAACCAGTCCACCTCGGTCGCCGAGAGCAGTTCCAACCCGTAATCGTTGACGGCGATGGAGAAGGTCAGCGGCTGGTGCTGGCCCATGCGCCAGGCCAGCAGGCTGGCGAGCCCCAGATGTACGTGGCGGCCGGCGAAGGGGTAGAGAAACAGGTGCCAGCCCTCGCGGGACTTCATCACCTCGGCCAGCAGCGTGGTTTCGGTGGGCAGCGCCGACCAGTCCATCTGCACGCGCAGCAACGGCTCGACCAGCCGCATCTCGGGCGTGGTGAACTGCCCGCGCGAGGCGGCGCCGAGCTGCTCGACCACCGCATCGGCCAGTTCGCTGGACAGCGGCATCCGCCCGCCATTCCAGCGTGGCACGGCGGCCTTCTTGCCCGTGGCGCGACTGACGTAGGCGGTCATGTTCTCGACCCGCACCAGTTCCAGCAGTCGGCCCCCGAAGAGAAAGTTGTCGCCGGGCCGCAAGCGCGCGATGAACCCTTCCTCAATGGTGCCCAGTGAGCGGCCGCTGCCACCCTTGGCCCAGAATTTCACCGTCAGGCTGGCATCGCTGACGATGGTGCCGATGCCCATGCGATGACGCAGCGCCACGCGGCGGCTGGGGACCTTCCACAGCCCGGTCTCGTCCGGCTCGACGCGCTGGTAATCCGGGTATGCCGTCAACGAATGACCACCGTGCCGCACGAAGGCCAGTGCCCACTGCCAGTGGTCATCGGTGAGCTCGCGATATGACCAGGCCTGGCGAACTTCTGCGAACAGCTCATCAGGCCGAAAGCCTCCGCCCAGTGCCATGCTGACCAGGTGCTGCACAAGCACGTCCAGCGGGCGCTGCGGTGCGCTGCGGGCCTCGATCCGTCGCTCTGCGATCGCCACCTGGGCTGCGGCGGCTTCTATCACTTCCACGCTGTGGGTAGGCACCAGCGTGACTCTGGAGGTACGGCCCGGCGCATGCCCTGAGCGCCCGGCCCGCTGCATCAGCCGCGCCACGCCTTTAGGCGAACCGATCTGCAGCACCCGTTCGACCGGGAGAAAGTCGACACCCAGATCAAGGCTCGAGGTGCAAACGACTGCCTTTAGTGCGCCTTGCTTGAGGCCCAGTTCTACCCAGTCACGTACCTCTCGTGCCAGTGAGCCATGATGCAGCGCGATCAGCCCGGCCCAGTCCGGCCGCGCCCCAAGAATCGCCTGATACCAGATCTCCGACTGCGAGCGGGTGTTGGTGAAGACCAGTGTCGTGGCGGCCGAATCAATCTGCTCGACCACCTGCGGCAGCATGCGCAGCCCGAGATGACCGGCCCAGGGAAAGCGTTCAATAGTTGCGGGCAGCAGGGTATCGACCCGCAGATCCTTGACAACCCGGCCTTGCACCAGCCTGCCGCTGCCCGGATGCAGCAGAACTTCCAGCGCGTGCGGTTGATTGCCAAGGGTTGCGGACAGGCCCCAGACGATCAGGTCTGGCATCCATTGGCGAAGTCGAGCCAACGCGAGCTGCAACTGCACGCCGCGCTTGTTGCCCAGCAGCTCGTGCCACTCGTCTACCACCAGCATGCGCAAGCCAGCGAATGCCTGACGCGCATCGGCCCGGGTCAGGAGCAGGGTCAGGCTCTCCGGTGTGGTCACCAGCGCGCTCGGCAACCTTCGCCCTTGGCGCGCGCGCTCGGAACTGCTGGTGTCACCGGTTCGTAGGCCGATGCTCCAGTTGATGCCGAGATCGTCCAATGGGGCTTGCAGGGCGCGGGCGGTGTCAGCAGCCAGCGCACGCATGGGGGTGATCCAGAGGACGGTGAGCGGAGCAGGTTTGTCCGATGGCTTGGCAGACGGCTGCGGGGCTTCTGCGGACCAATCGGCTCCGCGAGAAGCGAATCGATTGAGCGCGCCAAGCCAGACGGCGTAAGTCTTGCCCGAGCCCGTGGTGGCATGGAGCAGGCCCGATTCGCCCTTGTGTACTGCCTGCCAGACCTGCTGTTGGAACGGGAACGGCTGCCAGTTGCGGTTGGCAAACCAACGTTCGGCAAGCGACGCGGGCGTCGTACTCATAACCCGAAGGCCACCCGATAAAAGCGAGGGTTGTGCTTCTGCTTTTCGTAGGAGCGAGCTTGCTCGCGAACCTCGGATTCCGGAGGGTTGCTGATCGCCAGCAAGCTGGCTCCTACAGGGGAGTCGTGCTTCCGCTCTTCGTAGGAGCGAGCTTGCTCGCGATCCTTGGGCTCCGTGCGGGTTGTGATCGCCAGCAAGCTGGCTCCTACATGGGGGTCGTGGTTCTGCTTTTCGTAGGAGCGAGCTTGCTCGCTATCTTCGGGCTCCGCGGGGGTTGTGATCGCCAGCAAGCTGGCTCCTACATGGGGGTCGTGGTTCTGCTTTTCGTAGGAGCGAGCTCGCTCGCGATCCTTGGGCTCCGCGGGGGTGGTGATCGCCAGCAAGCTGGCTCCTACGCGGGAGTCGTGCTTTTGCTTTTCGTAGGAGCGAGCTTGCTCGCGATCCTTGGGCTCCGTGCGGGTTGTGATCGCCAGCAAGCTGGCTCCTACGCGGGAGTCGTGGTTCTGCTTTTCGTACGAGCTAGCTTGCTCGCGAGCCTGGGGCTCCGCGGGGGTGGTGATCGCCAGCAAGCTGGCTCCTACACGGGAGTCGTGGTTGTGCTTTTCGTAGGAGCGAGCTCGCTCGCGAGCCTTGGGCTCCGTGCGGGTGGTGATCGCCAGCAAGCTGGCTCCTACACGGGAGTCGTGCTTCTGCTTTTCGTAGGAGCGAGCTCGCTCGCGATCCTTGGGCTCCGCGGGGGTGGTGATCGCCAGCAAGCTGGCTCCTACACAGGAGTCGTGGTTCTGCATTTCGTAGGAGCGAGCTTGCTCGCGATCCTTGGGCTCCGTGCGGGTGGTGATCGCCAGCAAGCTGGCTCCTACACGGGAGTCGTGCTTCTGCTTTTCGTAGGCGCGAGCTTGCTTGCGAGCCTTGAGCTCCGAGCGGATGTTGATCGCCAGCAAGCTGGCTCCTACACAGGACTCGTGCTTCTGCCTGACTTCTCTAGGCCGCATCATCCAAGCAATTCCTTTAGCGTCTCCAGCGTATCGGCCTCATCCACCGGCTTGTCGAGACGCCAGCGCAGCATGCGGGGGAAGCGCACGGCGATGCCGCTTTTGTGCCGGCTGCTGGCGGCGATGCCCTCGAAGCCGAGTTCGAACACCTGCGTTGGGGTCACGCTGCGCACGGGGCCGAACTTCTCCACGGTGGTCTTGCGCACGATGGCGTCGACCTTGCGCATTTCCTCGTCGGTCAACCCGGAATACGCCTTGGCAAAGGGCACCAGCTTGCGCTCGGGGTCGCCCGGCTCGCCGTCCCAGACGGCGAAGGTGTAGTCGGTATACAGACTGGCGCGGCGGCCGTGGCCGCGCTGGGCGTAGATCAGTACGGCATCGATGGAATACGGATCAATCTTCCATTTCCACCAGACGCCGACGTCTTTGGTCCGGCCAACCCCATACTGCGCGGCGCGCGCCTTGATCATCATGCCCTCGACCCCGCGCTCACGGGACGCCTCGCGCTGGCGCGCCAGATCGGTCCAGTCACGGCCGGTCACCAGCGGCGACAGCATCAGCCGTGGATTGGGGCATTGTGCGACGACGGCTTCGAGCTGTTGCCGGCGTTCGTGGTGCGCTCGCTGGCGCCAGTCGTCACCCCGCCATTCCAGGAGGTCATAACTGAGCACCGCAACCGGGGCGTCCTGCAGTACTTTGGCGGTCAAATTCTTCCGGCCGATCCGCTGTTGCAGCAGGGCGAAGGGCTGCACGCCGAAGCGCTCTGTTGCTTCGCTATCGTCGCGCGTGGGCTGCTGGAAGAAGTCGGTCGCAGGCTCGCCGGGCGCGTGCTTCCAGACCAGTATCTCGCCGTCGATCACCGTGCCGTCCGGCAAGCAGCCGGCCAGTTCGCAGAGTTCGGGGAAACGTTCGCTGACCAGCTCCTCGCCGCGCGACCAGACCCAGATCTGCCCGTCGCGCTTGACCAGCTGGGCACGGATGCCGTCCCACTTCCACTCGATGTACCAGTCCTCCGGCGCGCCGAGCAGCGTGTCGAACTCCTCGACCGGCGCCTGCAACGGATGGGCGAGGAAAAACGGGTAGGGCTGGCCGCCGCGTTGTGCGTGCTCGTGTTCGGACTCTTCGGCGATCAGTGCGCGGTAGCCTTCAGCGCTGGGGCGATGAGACAGGTCGGTGTATCCCACCAGCCGTTGCGCGACGCGTTTGGGGTCGAGATCGCCCAGCGAGGCCAGCGCACGGGTGACCAGCAGTTTCGACACGCCGACGCGAAAGGCGCCGGTGATCAGCTTGATGCAGACCATCAGGCTCAGGCGATCCAGTTGTGCCCAGAGTGCGGGCAGGCGTTCGTTCAGCTCTTCCGGCGGCAGGCCCCGCAGCGGCAGCAACTTGTCCTGCATCCACACGGCCAGCCCGTCGTCGGAGCTGTGCTCGGCTTCGGGCATCAGCAGTGAGATGGTTTCGGCCATATCGCCAACCGCCTGATAACTTTCCTCGAACAGCCATTCCGGCAAGCCCGAGGCATGCGTGGCGGTTTCGCGCAGTACACGGGTCGGGACCAGTTGGCGCGGGCGGCCGCCAGCCAGAAAGTAGACCGCCCAGGCCGCGTCGGCGGGATCGGCGTCGCGGAAGTAGTCCCGCATCGCCGCGAGCTTGGCGTTGCTCGAGGTGGTGGCGTCGAGGCGGCTATAGAGGGTGGCAAAGGCTTTCATTTCGGCCCGCCTGTAACAGCTGCGGCAGGCTGTTCGCGAGCAATCCTGCTCCTACTGGGGCTAGGTCGCGTTTCTGCTTGGGTGCACTTCCGTAGGAGCCAGCTTGCTGGCGATCCGCGACGACGCAAGGGTTTCGGTGCGCGAGCAAGCTCGCTCCTACAGGAGAGGCGACGAAGCTCAGTGTTGATGCTCTTTGGTAGGAGCCAGCTTGCTGGCGATCCATGGCGACGCAAGGGTCCCGGTTCGCGAGCAAGCTCGCTGCTACAAGGGTGCTGACGGAGCTCAGTGTTGATTCGCTTTGGTAGGAGCCAGCTTGCTGGCGATCCCTGGCGGCGCAATGGTTCCGGATCGCGAGTAAGCTCGCTCCTACAGGGGCGGCGTCGTATTTCAGCGGCGGTTTTCTTCCGTAGGAAGCGTAAGGCATGACTGCGGGTCATTCGGCCTCCTGGGACGTGGCGTCATCCTCATCACCGTATTCGGTCTCGAAGGCCTGGGCGTCGAGGCCGCGCATCTCCCGCAGGTAGCGCACCAGGACCGCAACTGAACCATGGGTCACCATCACCCGCTCGGCGCCGGTCTGCTCGATGGCCCAGAGCAGGCCCGGCCAGTCGGCATGATCGGAAAGCACGAAGCCGCGGTCGACCCCGCGCCGGCGACGGGTGCCGCGCAGCATCATCCAGCCACTGGCAAAGGCGTCGGCGTAGTCACCGAAGCGGCGCATCCAGGTGCTTCCGCCGGCGGAGGGCGGGGCGAGGATGATGGCGTGCTTCAAACGCGGGTCACCTTTCTTCAGGTCGCCCGCATAGACGGTCGGGGGAAGATAGATGCCGCCTTCGCGGTACACCTTGTTCAGCGGCTCGACGGCGCCGTGGACGACGATGGAGCCGATGCTTTCGTCCAGGCCATGCAGGATGCGCTGCGCTTTGCCGAAGGCATAGCAGAACAGCACGCTGGCGCGCCCGGCCGCCGCGTTGGCGCGCCACCAGTCGTTGATCTCGCGGAATATCTCGGCCTGGGAGGGCCATTTGTAAATCGGCAGGCCAAAGGTCGATTCAGTGATGAAGGTGTGGCAGCGCACCGGCTCGAAGGGTGCGCAAGTGCCGTCCGGCTCCACCTTGTAGTCGCCAGAGGCGACCCAGACTTCGCCCTTGTATTCCAATCGCACTTGGGCGGAACCGAGCACATGGCCGGCGGGATGGAAGCTGAGCCTTACGCCGTGGTGCTCGATGGGCTCGCCATACGCCAGCGTCTGCAGTGGCATGTCAGCGGCGATGCGTGAGCGCAGGATGCCTTCGCTGTCGCGGGAGGCCAGGTAATGGCCCATGCCCCAGCGCGCATGGTCGCCGTGGGCGTGGGTGATGACGGCGCGCTCTACCGGCCGCCATGGGTCGATGTAGAAATCACCAGGCGGGCAATACAGGCCTTCGGGGCGGGCAACGACAAGATCCATGAATACAGACACTTTGCGGGCTTGTAGCGTTGGAGCCCGGGTCGGCGTTGGGAGTTCGCCTGCAAGGTCGCGTCGGTGGGCTGAAGCCCACCCTACAGGGCCGGGAAGTCGCCTCTGGTCAGGTGGGCGGAGTAAAAGCCATCCTGCTGGGCGGGGATCAGTCCACCAACTTTAGATGAGAGGTGTCCGGCACAGGCGCATCGCTGGCACGGCGCCGTTCGCCCATATCGCTGCCCACCGGTGCCAGGCTGAACTGTGACAAGTCGACAGCAGGCGGCTGCACGGGCGCGCGGGCGTCCTGAAGATCCACGCCGACCGGTGCAATGCCGAAGTCTGGCGCCTCGACGTCGACGAAGGCCGCCATGTATTCGTCGCGCGGGGCGACCTTCAACGGTTGTGGCGATGCTGCAGCGGCAGACGGCTGCTGTGCCGGGACCGCGTCTTCCGACGGCGGCGGGGCGAGCTCGATTTCCTCGACTTCCACCGGCATCGGTCGCACTTCGGCAATGGCACCCGCGCGGGCCATGGCCTGGCGATACTTCTCGACGCTGGCATGGTCCAGGTCCTGCTTGATCACGATCCGCCGACCGGAAAACAGCACGGCGATGCGCTGGGCGTCCGCCTGAAACAGGCGAGTCAGGTTGGCCTCGACCTGCTCCAGCTTTGCGCCCGGAGCGAGTTCGCCGGAAAACGATATTTCATAGCGGCTCATGATAGAGGCCCTTTTGACTGCCAAGGAAAGGATGCGCTGATCATAGAGCCTGGCACTGGCGCTTGAAAGCCAGCGGGTTGGTCGTGCTGTCTGCGCTGCGACGTCGTTGGCATGCCGGGTCCGTCAGCGCCGATCGTGGTCTTCGACGGGCGACGCAAAGGCTGTCCCGTATCAGCTGCCCAAAGCTTGGCTGGGTAATAATGCAACGCCGACGCACTTTCTCTCCGTCCAGCCCAAGGATCGCGAACTCATGGTGGTATTCGAAATCAAGTCGCTCAGCCCGGAAACCTACCGGAAACAGACGCGACGCAGCACGCTGGTTGTCGCCTTGACCTTTGCAGTGCTGGCGATGGGGCTGGCGACGCTGGCCGTTGCGCTGTTCGGCGAGGCGGGTGCAGATAACCTGAAGTGGAACGTGGCAGGGGTCGTGTCCGGTTTGCTGCTGACTGCCGCATTGGTGCGCTTTGTCTATCTGCAGCAGTCCTGGATGGCTTGCGCTGCTTACGGCTGGAACCTCAAACGCAGCCTGATGAGCGTGACTAACGTCATGCACCATGTCACGGCGGGTGTGGCAGCAGGTGACCCTGAGGCGATAAAACTGCTGCGGTTCTACCATCTCGGGCTGACGCAGATGCATCAGCTGGATGGCAACAGCGCCTCGCTCAGCGAAGTGACAGAAGAAATCAATCAGCATCGCGACAGGATGGAAGCGCGCGGGATGGATATCGATCAGAACCGTCTGGATGACGCCTGGCTAGCCTCCGTGAAGCGTTTCCCCGCCGGAAAGTAACCCTGTGACGCGGGACGCTGACATGTTGGCCCGATCCTGTCCGTGCCAGCCGCGCTTGCCGAATGGGTTGAGGGATGGCGTACCCCTGGCGGCCTGATCAACTGATCGCTGCTCGTTCCTGGTGAGACGAAAGGCGTGCCCCTCACGCCTGTAATTCCGAATGCCCATAGCGGCACGCCGCAATGGCTGCGCCGTCGTTGGATAGCGCTGGTTGTAATCCATCGGAAAACTCATACTCGGCAACGCTTAACCCGGCGGTGCCGGGATCAGATGGTTCGTCCCATTAGCCTCTCAGGCTCAGGAATCTCCCAATAATGAAACGGCTGTTTATGCTCGGCCTGATGGCCGGTCTTTCGCTGCAATCCATCGCCGCCGAACCTCGTTCCCCTTTGCTGGATGACAAGCCGGCCTTTATTGCCAGCCTTATCGAGCAGATGACGCTGGAGGAGAAAATCGGCCAGTTGCGGTTGATCAGCATCGGCGGCGACATGCCGCGCGAACGCATCCTCGACGAACTGAAAGCGGGCCATATTGGCGGCACCTTCAATACCGTCACCCGCCACGACAACCGGCCGATGCAACAGGCAGCCCTGCGCAGCCGGATGAAGATCCCGATCTTCTTTGCCTATGACGTGGTGCATGGTCATCGGACGATCTTTCCCATCGGCCTGGGCCTGGCCTCAAGCTGGGATCTCGACACAATCGCCAGCAGTGGCCGCGTGCAGGCCATTGAAGCCAGCGCTGACGGCTTGGACATGACCTTCGCGCCTATGGTCGACATATCCCGCGATCCACGCTGGGGCCGGACATCCGAAGGCTTCGGCGAAGACCCGTATCTGGTATCGGAAATCGCGCGCACCATGGTGCAGGCCTACCAGGGCCAGTCGCCAGCCGCACCGGACAGCGTGACCGCGAGCGTCAAGCATTTCGCCCTGTACGGTGCGGTCGAGGGCGGGCGTGACTACAACGTGGTGGATATGAGCCCGATGCGCATGCATCAGGACTACCTGCCGCCTTACCAAGCGGCTATCGACGCCGGAGCGGGGGGCGTGATGGTGGCGCTGAATTCCATCAACGGAGTGCCAGCCAGCGCCAATACCTGGCTACTGCAGGATCTGCTACGGCGCGACTGGGGATTTGACGGCGTTGCTCTCAGCGACCACGGCGCGATCAGCGAACTGATGCGTCATGGCGTAGCCAAAGATGGCCGCGAGGCGGCAAAGCTGGCGATCAAGGCCGGCATCGATATGAGCATGGCCGACTCGCTGTATCGCGAGGAGCTGCCGGGGCTGGTGGCATCGGGTGAGGTCGGCATCGGCGAAATCGACACGGCAGTGCGCGAGGTGCTTGGCGCCAAGTACGACATGGGCCTGTTCCACGACCCGTTCCGACGCATCGGCTTGGCCAAAGACGATCCGGTAGACGTCAACGCGGAAAGCCGTTTGCATCGCGAGGCCGCCAGGGCCGTCGCGCGTGAATCGATCGTGCTGCTGGAAAACAAGGGCCAGACCTTGCCGCTGCAAAAGCGCGGGACCATCGCGCTGGTGGGGCCGCTGGCCGATTCGCCGGTCGACATGATGGGCAGTTGGTCCGCTGCGGGCGTCGCTAAACAGTCGGTGACCCTGCGCCAGGGCTTGCTCGACGCGTTGGGTGACAAAGCCGTTCTGCGTCACGCCCGCGGCGCCAATATTACCGACGATCCGCACATGGTCGAGTACCTGAACTTTCTCAACTGGGACAAACCCGAGGTGGTGCAAGACTCACGCTCACCGGAAACGATGGTTGCCGAAGCGGTCGCAATGGCCAAACAGGCCGACGTGATCGTTGCCACAGTCGGTGAATCGCGCGGCATGTCACACGAAGCGTCGAGTCGCACCAGTCTGCAGATCCCGAAAAGCCAGCAAGCACTTCTGAAAGCGCTCAAGAAGACCGGCAAGCCGCTGGTGCTGGTGCTGATGAATGGCCGTCCGCTGGATCTCAACTGGGCGAAGGCCAATGCCGATGCAGTTGTAGAAACCTGGTTCAGTGGTACCGAAGGGGGGCATGCCATCGCGGATGTGCTTTTCGGCGATCAGAATCCCGCCGGCAAGTTGCCGATCTCTTTCCCCCGTTCGGTGGGGCAGATTCCTACCTATTACAACCACCTGCGCGTCGGTCGGCCCTATGTCGAGGGCAAGCCGGGCAACTACACCTCGCAGTACTTTGAGGAGCCCAATGGGCCGCTTTATCCCTTCGGCTATGGCCTGAGCTACACCGATTTCGAATTGTCCGAGGTGCGCTTGTCCAGCCCGAGCATGCCGCGTGGCGGCGGCCTGGAAGCAAGCGTGACGCTGAAGAACACCGGGTCGCGTGACGGTGCGACGGTTGTGCAGTTGTACGTTCGGGGCGAGGTGGCATCGGTGATCCGCCCGGTGAAGGAGCTCAAAGGGTTTCGCAAGGTTTTCCTCAAGGCCGGCGAGACGCGGGAGGTCCGCTTCAAGCTCGAAGAACAGGACCTGAAATTCGTAAACGCGCAGCTTGAGCGTGTTGCCGAGCCCGGCGTGTTCGAGGTGCAAATCGGGTTGGATTCGGAGCAGGTCAAGCGGGGGCAATTCACCCTTCTGTGAGCCACCGAGCGCACCGCTGGTCGCCTGGCCTCAGCCCGCTACGGCCGGGCGTTTGGGCGACCGCATGCAATGTGAAAAAAGTCCTCTCCAGGTAGCTATCCGGCGCACATGCGGCGTGGGATGATTTGCCGCTTTGCTTGGCTTCCCAGTGAATCATTTGCCGCTGCGGAAGACCAACAACAGCAAACCGGGCCGCAACGCGGTCAGCGGTAATCGTGATTGCTCAGGAGGCGATGTGTCACGTACCTATCATTTCAAATCAGGGGCTCGCTCAGGTCGGGCACTGGGAATGACGTTGAGTCTGTGTTTGGGTCTGTTTGCCTGCAGTAGCTGGGCATTCAGCCTCGATGATGTCGCGGCCAAGGCGGAAAAACTGGCGTCCGAAGGCTATGCAGCGCCGCAGAGCAATCTGCCGCCGGTGTTCCGCAACATGGCGTTCGCTGACTATCAGCAGCTGCGCTTCCGCGGTGACAAGGCGCTCTGGCATGACGCGCCGACACCTTTCGAAGTGCAGTTCTACCATCAGGGCATGCACTTCGATGTGCCGGTGCGAATCAACGAGATCACCGCCAAAGGCGTCGAGAAGGTGCGCTATAGCCCCGAGATGTTCGAGTTCGGCAACGTTGAGATCGAACCTGCTGCGCTGGAAAACCTTGGGTTTGCCGGTTTCAAAGTGCTTTATCCGCTGAACAAGCCGGATAAGGCCGATGAACTGATGACGCTGCTCGGCGCCAGCTATTTCCGGGTAATCGGCAAGGATCAGGTATACGGCCTGTCTGCACGCGGTCTGGCTATCGATACAGCGCTGCCGAGCGGAGAGGAGTTTCCACGCTTCCGCGAATTCTGGATCGAGCGCCCCGAAGCTGACCGTCGCAATCTGGTGATCTATGCGCTGCTTGACTCTCCGCGCGCCACCGGTGCCTATCGGATGGTGGTCACGCCGGGCAAGGACAGCACGGTCGATGTCAAAGCGCGGGTCTATCTGCGTGAGCCCGTGGAGAAGCTGGGCATCGCTGCGCTCACCAGCATGTATCTGTTCGGCGCCAACCAGCCAAGCGAGCTGCTCAACTACCGGCCGCAGCTGCACGACTCCGAGGGATTGGCGATTCATACCGGCGCTGACGAGTGGATCTGGCGGCCGCTGAACAATCCCAAACGGCTGGCTATCAGCAGCTACGCGGTCGAAAACCCGCGCGGTTTCGGTCTGCTCCAGCGCACCCGCGACTTCAACCGCTACGAGGATCTGGACGACCGCTACGAGCTGCGGCCCAGCGGCTGGGTCGAGCCCAAGGGCGATTGGGGTAAGGGTCGCGTGGAACTGATCGAAATTCCTACACCTGACGAAACAAACGACAACATCGTTGCCTTCTGGGTCCCGGAGCAGCGACCGGAGCCCGGCGAGCCGCTGGATTTCGAGTACCGGCTGCACTTCACTATGGATGAACCTGCGCTGCATGATCCGAAACTTGCCTGGGTCAGCCAGACACGCCTGTCGGCAGGCGATGTCAAACAGTCCAACCTGATTCGCCAGCCTGACGGCAGCACGGCGCTGATCGTGGATTTCATCGGCCCCAACCTGGCCGAACTGCCTGCAGACGCGCCGGTCAGTACGCGGGTCAGCATTGGTGATAATGCCGAGCTGGTGGAAAACAACCTGCGGCATAACCCGGTGACCGACGGCTGGCGTCTGACCTTGCGTTTGAAGGTTCGAGATCCCAAACAACCGGTTGAACTAAGGGCAGCGCTGGTGGATGGCGAGAAGACGCTTTCCGAAACCTGGAGCTACCAGATCCCGACCAATGAATAGTCCCGTGGACCCTTCGATAACAGGGCACTACATCAGCCAATTGCCCCTTGATGACCCGCAACGCCAAGCCCTGATCAAGAATATGGCTCAGGGCGATGGAGCGCTGGAGGATATTCATCGGGCATTGGGCCGGGCGGTGCCAACTGCCAGTGACGTCGAGCCGAGCGGAGGCGATTTGCTGGGCTCGGTCGCCGCTCGCCTGAAACTCGGCTGGGGCGAAACCCTGGAGCGTGCCAAGGCGCTCACGCGCGACCATCAGGGGCGCGTCTGCATTGAGTCGACACCGCCCATCGTGCGTACGCGCATGGTGCCGGAGCCTTGGCATACCAACGTGTTACGACTTAGCTGGTGGCGCTTGCTGCGCAAGAAGAACCGCACGGTGGAAATGCCTCCGGCTCAGTCCGCCGATCGTTCGGGTTGGCGCAGGGTGGCGGCGGTCCGGCGCGCTACATTGCTGGTGCTGATGCTGCTGCAGACGGTGGTTGCCACCTGGCACATGAAATCGGTGCTGCCGTATCAGGGCTGGGCACTGGTCGATCTGCAGGAGGTGTTCCAGCAGCCGCTGCAAGAATCGGCGCGGCAGATTCTTCCGTATGTTGTGCAAACCAGCATTCTGTTGCTGTTCGCCCTGTTGTTCTGCTGGGTGTCGGTGGGGTTCTGGACCGCGCTGATGGGCTTCTTTCAGCTGCTCAAAGGCAATGACCGCTACAACATTTCGGCGACTACCCTTGGCGACGAGCCAATCCCACGCGAGGCGCGCACGGCGTTGGTGATGCCGATTGCCAACGAGGATGTGCCGCGTGTGTTTGCCGGGCTGCGCGCGACCTTCGAGTCGCTCAAGGCGACGGGACAGCTAGAGCATTTCGACATCTTCGTGCTCAGCGACAGCAATGATCCCGATACCTGTGTCGCCGAGCAGAAGGCCTGGCTGGAGGTCTGTCGCGAGGTCGATGGCTTCGGCCATATCTTCTACCGACGTCGCCGCCGTCGGGTGAAGCGCAAGAGCGGCAACATCGATGATTTCTGCCGTCGCTGGGGCAGCAGCTACCGCTACATGGTGGTGCTCGATGCCGACAGCGTGATGAGCGGCGATTGCCTGACCAGTCTGGTGCGGCTGATGGAGGCCAACCCCGGCGCAGGTATTATCCAGACGGCGCCGAAGGCTTCGGGCATGGATACGCTGTATGCGCGCATGCAGCAGTTCGCCACACGGGTCTACGGTCCGCTGTTCACGGCCGGGCTCAATTTCTGGCAGCTGGGCGAGTCCCATTACTGGGGCCACAACGCGATCATCCGGGTCAAGCCGTTCATTGAGCATTGCGCCCTGGCGCCCTTGCCCGGCAAGGGCTCGTTCGCCGGAGATATCCTTTCCCATGACTTCGTCGAAGCGGCGCTGATGCGTCGCGCGGGGTGGGGCGTGTGGATTGCCTATGATTTGCCGGGAAGTTACGAGGAACTGCCACCGAACCTGCTCGACGAACTCAAGCGCGACCGTCGCTGGTGCCACGGCAACCTGATGAACTTCCGGCTGTTTCTGGTCAAGGGCATGCACACGGTGCACCGCTTCGTGTTCTTGACCGGTGTGATGTCCTACCTGTCGGCGCCGCTGTGGTTTGTCTTCCTGGCGTTGTCGACAGGGCTGCTGGCGATTCACACGCTGATGGTGCCGGAATATTTCCTGCAGCCGAACCAGCTGTATCCCTTGTGGCCGCAATGGCACCCGCAGGAAGCCATCGCGCTGTTCACGGCGACCTTGACCCTGCTGTTCCTGCCGAAGCTGCTCAGCGTATTGCTGATCTGTATTCAGGGCGCTCACGAGTACGGCGGGCGCACTCGTCTGTTGTTGTCGATGCTGCTGGAGAGCCTGTTCTCGATGCTGGCCGCGCCGGTGCGCATGTTGTTCCACACGGTATTTGTCAGCGCTGCGTTTCTCGGCTGGTCGGTTCAGTGGAATTCACCACAGCGCGCCGATAACGCGACACCGTGGAGCGAAGCCTTGCGTCGGCACGGCCCGCAAATGCTGCTGGGCGTGCTCTGGACGGCTTTGGTGGGCTGGCTCGACCCTGCCTTCCTCTGGTGGCTGGCGCCAATCGTGGTTTCGCTGATCCTGTCGGCGCCTGTATCGGTGATCACCAGCCGTACCGGTCTCGGTCTTGCGGCGTTTCGCCGTAAGCTGTTCCTGATCCCGGAGGAGTTCAAGCCGCCGCAGGAGCTGGCATCGACCGACCGCTATACGCGGGAGAACCAGGCCAATGCCCTGACGAAAGGCTTTATCGCGGCCGCTGTCGATCCGATCTACAACGCGCTGGTGTGCGGAATGGCGCGGGCGCGGCATGCCAAGGTGGTGCCGGGTGCCGAGTTGCTGCGTGAGCAGCGGATGCAGCAGATCCTCGATGCAGGGCCGGATGGTGCTGCCGAAGCGGCCCGCTGGCGCTTGCTGAACGACCCGGACGGTATGGCGCAGCTGCACTTGCGGGTCTGGCAGGATCAGCGCTACCAGGCGTGGCGCGACGCCTACCGCCAGCCTGACTTCGGTAAAGAAGCCTCCGGCATCGAACCAGTTGCAGCGTCCTAGGGCTAAACCGAAAGGCCTCCGCGGCGTCTGATCGAGACGCGGCGGGGCAGCCGATCAATGAGCGTGATCGCTGCCGTCGGCGTGACGGTGGATGTCAGGTTTGGCCTCCATCGCCCGATGATGGTCTTCAGCCGAGCGCATTTCGCCATGGTGATCGGCTGTAGCACCGGGTGAACCGCTGGGCATGTGAGTCTCGCCGCCGCCGTGATGATGGCCATTGCTGGCTGCCACCAGTGTTCTATATTCCATGGCCGTTAGCGCGGGCAGCTGCTCGAGCAGGGCGACCAGCTCCCAGATGTAGCGATCGTCCATGCTCTGGCCCCAGGCGGGCATGCCGGTGGCTTGGATCCCGTGTTTGATCGTCCAGAAATCCTTGGCCGGGTCGCGCCTGCGGTTGGCGTCAGTCAGATTCGGCGGCGCAGGGTTGAGGTTCTCACTCAGTTCTGTCGGGCCGAACCCTGGCGCGAGATGGCAGGCGACGCACATCGCCTCGTAGTTACCGGCGCCCGAGCGAATCAGTCCAGCATCGCTCAGTTCTGGCACCTCTATAGCTTCGGCGCGAACCGCGACGGAGCGCTGGCGGGCTGTCTCCAATAGCGCCCGGATCGGCCCGCTATGCGGAACGTCGGCCGCGACATTGACGACTCCAAAGTACACCACGGCGGTAGCTGCCAGAAGCAAGACCAACGCAGCCAGTAGCAATGTCGTCAGGGTTTTGAGCATCATCCATTACCTCAGAACCAGAATCGGATGCCCGCCACCAGACGGGCCTCGCTTGTGTCTTCACCTTCAGCCCGCTGCAGCTCCGCGCTGTTGCCGTAAGCCCGGCTCCAGCTGACGCCCACGTATGGCGCAAACTGCCGGCTGATTTCATAGCGCAGCCGGAGCCCAATGCTGGCATCGCTGAGCCCGGAGCCGATGCCACGGGATTCGTCCGTGCGACCATGTAGATTGATCTCTGCCGTGGGTTGAAGTACCCAGCGCTGAGTCAGCAGCATGTCGTATTCGGCTTCCAACCGGAGTGCTGACTGGCCGCCCTCGCCAATGAACGCCGTGGCTTCGGTTTCCAGCCCATACAGTGGCATTCCCTGCACGCCGAATGCAGCCCAGGTTTGCGGCGAGCCGGGTTTGAAGTCCTGGCGAACACCGGCGACGGTTTCCCACCAGGGCCCGATGGCATGGCTCCAGAGCAGCTGCAGTTCCGCTTCTTCGGTATGTCCATTGGTTCGCTCGCCTTCCGAGCGAAAGGCCAGCCGATCGACGTCCCCGCCAGCCCAGCCGCTCAGATCCCAGGCCAGCGTGCTTCCGGCGTCGGCGTCCTGCCATTCCAACTCGTCGGCGACAAACATGAAATGGCTGCTGCCCTGATGCATGCCGTGTTCGGGCAGGTCGGGAAAGGCCGCCTCGATGTCGGCGGGGCTAAGGGTCGGGATCGGAGGGCGTGTTGCCTCTCCCGGCGGGATCCCCGTTGGTGGGGGATGCGGCATTGCATGCCCTGAATGATCCATCGCGCGATGGTCCATCATGCCGTGGTCCGGCTGCATGTGGTCCTGACCATGCTGTTCAGCGGGCGCGGGCACCGCCGGTGGGTGACCGGCATGACCCGAGTGGTTCATCGCTTCCTGCGCGTGGCTAGTGGCCGCAGCCAGGCAGAGCGCGCCGAGCAGCGCGACCTTAATGGTCATGCTCGGGGCTCTTTTCGTCGCTCCCTTGGGGTGGCAGCGGGCCCTTGCCGATGCCGCCATGGTCCATCTGCCCGGACCCCATGTGCTCTTTGTGCATCTGCATCATCTTGTCGTGATCCATGCCCTCGTGGTCCATCCCCATCCCCTCATGGGGCATCATTCCACCTTGTTGCGTCTGCGGGTGGCCGGCCTTGGGAGCGGTTTGCTGCGGCGGGGCTCCTTCCGGATGGTGGCCGTCGTGCTCGGTCTGCGCCTGCAGCGCAGTAAAGGGCAAGGCCGTGAGGAAGCCGAAAGCAATCAGTGAGTTGCGTTTGAGAATGCGCATGAGGTTCTCCTTCATTCTTCGACCCGGACTTCGCGGAACATCCCGAGGTCCATGTGCATCAGCATGTGGCAGTGATAGGCCCAGCGCCCCAGTGCGTCAGCCGTGACGCGATAGCTGCGTTTGGAGCCGGGTGGCATGTCGATGGTGTGCTTGCGTACCTGGAAATGGCCGTTTTCGTCCTCCAGATCGCTCCACAACCCGTGCAGGTGAATGGGGTGGTGCATCATGGTGTCGTTAACCAGTACGAAGCGCACCCGCTCGCCGTACTTGAGACGGATCGGCTCGGATTTCGCGTACGGAATGCCGTCAAATGACCAGGCGAAGCGCTCCATATGGCCGGTCAGGTGCAGCTCGATGGTGCGTGTCGGCTCACGGCCGTCCGGGTCGGGAAAGGTGCTGCGCAGGTCAGCGTAGGTCAGTACCCGGCGGCCGTTGCCGCGCAGGCCGATACCCGGATCATCCAGCTTTGGCACCGGCATCATCGTTTGCATGTCGACCAACGGATTGCCGCTCTCGCTGGCAGGGTGCGCCTGCATCTGACCGCTGGCCACGGCGCTGCCACCATGGCCCATAGCTGAATGATCCATGCCGCCCATGCTCGATGGTTGCATCTGGCTGTGGTCCATCTGGCCGTGTTCTGGAGCTTCGTGCTGCATGGACGGCTGGGCCGCATGCGCGCCGTGATCGCCATGGCCCATGTCTTCCATGCTCAGCTCGGGACGCGCGTCGGGCTCGGGCACCGGCGCGCTCAGACCTTGGCGAACGGCCAACGTGCCGCGAGCGTAGCCGCTGCGGTCCATCGACTGAGCGAAAAGCGTGTAGGCCGGCTGACTGCCGTCCGGCGAGACGATGACGTCGACCGTTTCGGCCACAGCCAGGCGTAGTTCGTCGACCTCGACCGGCTCGACATGCTGGCCGTCGACAGCCACCACAGTGAGCTTCAGGCCGGGAATGCGAAAGTCGAAATAGGTCATCGCCGAGCCGTTGATCAGGCGCAGGCGCACCGGTTCGTTCGGCTCGAAAACGCCAGTCCAGTTGTCGTCCGGTGCCTGACCGTTAAGCAGGTATGTGTAGGTTTCGCCGCTGATGTCCGCGAGATCGGTGGGCGTCATCTTCATCTTCGCCCAGGCCCAGCGATTACTCATCGTCTCGCGCCAGCCCTGGTCCGCCACATCATTGATAAAGTCGCCCAAAGTCCGCCGGCCGCGGTTGTAGTAGTCGGACTGCTTTTTCAGCTTGTCGAGTACCCGCGCCGGGCCTTCATCGGTCCAGTCGGTGAGCATCACCACGTAGTCCCGCGCATATTCGAGGGGCTCGGGCTCGAGCGGATCGATAACCAGTGGTCCGTAGACACCAAGCTGTTCTTGGAAGGCCGAATGGCTGTGATACCAGTAGGTGCCGCTCTGTTTGACGTGGAACCTGTACTCGTACATGCCGTTCGGCGCGATGCCGGCAAAGCTGAAGCCCGGCACGCCATCCATGTTGGCGGGCAGCAGGATGCCGTGCCAGTGGATCGAGGTGTCCTGCGGCAGGCGGTTACGCACCCGTAGCGTCACGGTGTCGCCTTCGCGCCAGCGCAGCAGCGGGCCCGGGATGCTCCCGTTGATCGCCATCGCGGTGCGTTCACGGCCGCTGAAGTTCACGCCGAGCGAGTCGATGGACAGGTCGAATTCGGTGCCTGCCAATATACCTTGGTCGTTCGACTGGCCGGGGCGTGCCACAGCCCATACGGGCTGACGCCAAACGCCCAGCCCGGCGACAAGGCCTCCGGCGGCCAGGCTTTTGACGAAGGTACGGCGCGAGGATGTACTGCGCATGGAGATCCTGTTTGGTCAGCTCTGAATGCGAATACGCCCGCCAACGCTGAGGCAGGCGGGCGAAGAGGTTGCGGCCAGATTCACTCTGCCGGGTAGTTTGCCAGGACCAGGTCAGTGCCCTTGGCGGTCAGGCCGATGACCTGATAGGCCTGGGCCGGCTGGCCATAATCCATGCCGGGCGAGCCAGCTGGCATGCCGGGCGCAGCGACACCAAGCAGGTCGTCGCGCTGCTGCAGCTCACGGATCTGTGCGACTGGCACGTGACCTTCAACGAACTTGCCGTCGATCACGCCGGTGTGGCACGAGCCTAGCCGCGGGGCGACGCCCAGGCGCTGCTTGACGGCTGACATGTTGCTTTCTACGTGGTCGCGGACTTCGTAGCCATTGTCCTGCAGGTACTTGACCCAGTCCTTACAGCAACCGCAGTTGGCGTCCCGGTGCACGTCGATCACGTCGGCGGCATGGGCGCTGCCGGCCATGAACAGAGCGGCGATGATCGCGAGTTTGGGTTTGATGAAACGCATGACAGCTCTCCTGAATGAGAAATCAACGACAACCGCAGCCGCTGCCGCAGCCTTTCTTGGGTGCGGCGGCCGGGGTAGTCTGGCTCGCGAGCTGAGCGGGATAGCCGGCCTCGTCCAGCGCGACAATCAGCGCAGCGTTGTCGGCATCCCCGTCGACGCGTACTCGTCCGCTTTGCAGATCGACCTCGACGGCATTGACTCCGCTAACGGTGTTCAATGCTTGAGTGACGTGTCGAACGCAGGCGCCGCACGTCATGCCCTGAACCTGAAGCTGGGTGAAATTCATGAAAAGCCCTCCGTTGGTGCCGGTCAGTCCGGCTAGGCTTGATCATCAACCTTGTCCTTATGGCAAGGTCAAGGTGCTACAACGAACGCTTTGTCTGGATACCAACATAGCCTGATGCGGCTTTCTGCAAGCTGAGCGGAACATTACTTTTCTGTCAGCTTGTGGTTCGTCAGCGGTGATACCGGCAGACTTGGGCGATGAAAAAGAGGACGAGCCGAATGAAGCTTCTGGTCGCTGAAGACGAACCGAAAACCGGGACCTATCTGCAACAGGGCCTCAGCGAGGCAGGATTCTCCGTCGACCGCGTTATCAGCGGCACCGACGCCTTGCAGCACGTGCTGAGTACGCCTTACGACCTGCTGATCCTGGACGTGATGATGCCGGGGCTGGACGGATGGGAAGTGCTGCGTATGGTCCGTGCGGCAGGGCAGGAGGTGCCGGTGTTGTTTCTCACCGCGCGTGATCGCGTAGAGGACCGGGTCAAGGGGCTGGAACTGGGCGCTGATGACTATCTGATCAAACCCTTCGCCTTTTCCGAACTGCTGGCGCGGGTACGCACGTTGCTGCGCAGGGGCAATGCGGCTGCCTTGCAGACCCAGCTGAGCATTGCCGATCTGGAGGTTGATTTACTCAAGCGCCGCGCTATCCGTGCCGGTCAGCGCATTGACCTGACCGCCAAGGAGTTCGCCTTGCTGGAGTTGCTGCTGCGTCGGCGCGGCGAAGTACTCCCCAAATCGCTGATCGCGTCGCAGGTCTGGGACATGAATTTCGACAGCGACACCAACGTCATCGAGGTGGCGATTCGCAGGCTTCGCGCCAAGATCGACGATGGTTTCGAGCCCAAGCTCATCCACACCGCGCGAGGCATGGGCTACATGCTCGACGAGCCGGACCCAAGCTGATGAAGCAGTTGTCGCTAACCGCCAGGCTGAGCCTGATGTTCATGTTGGCGGTCACCGGCGTACTCGGCGCGGCGGGCTTCTTCTTCTATCAGATGAGTCAGCACCATTTCGACGAACTGGACCGGCACACGCTGGAAGACAAGCTCCGGGCCGGCCGCGAGCTACTGAAAGGCGTCGATGACCTAGCCCAATTCGACACGCTGCGCCCGCAACTGAAGGCCTTGCTCGGCGGCCATAGTGATCTGGTGGTAAGGATTGTCGACGCCAACGACAGGTTGCTGTTCGCCGCGAGCGGTGCCACTAGTTCGGCGAAAACGCATGCTCACGGCTCCTCCGACGGCGGGGTGCGGCGTGAAACCCGGGTATGGCGCCGCAAAGCTGGTGTGGTCGAGGTGGCGGGGAAGCCGCTGAGCATCGAGTTGGCGCTCGATATCACCACACACAAGGTGTTCTTGCGCACCCTTGCGGGTTGGCTTTGGGGGGCGTTGGTGCTCTGTGCGCTGCTCAGTGGCGTACTCGGCTGGCTGTTGGCGCGCAGCGGCCTGAAGCCATTACGCGAGGTCACTCTGGTGGCGGCATCGGTGTCGGCGAAGTCGCTGACCGAGCGCATTCCGACCGAGTCGACACCGGCCGAACTGCAGCAGCTGGTGTTGGCCTTCAATGCGATGCTGGCGCGGTTGGAGGATGCCTTCGTGCGGCTGTCGAACTTCTCCGCCGACATCGCCCACGAGTTGCGCACGCCGCTGTCCAACCTGATGACGCACACCGAGGTGGTGCTGACCCGTGCACGCAGCCGCGAGGATTATCAGGAGAATCTCTACTCGAACCTGGAAGAATTGCGCCGCATGGCGCGGATGATCGACGACATGTTGTTCCTGGCGAAAGCTGATAACGGGCTGATCATCCCCGAGGAGCAATCGATCGAATTGCATGCGTTGTGCCAAAAACTGCTGGATTTCTACCAGCTGACCGCTGATGAACGCGGTATCCGCTTCCTGCTATCAGGTGATGCGCGGCTCCGTGGCGATCCCGCCATGCTGCACCGGGCACTGTCGAATCTATTGTCCAACGCACTGCGTTACACGCCCGATGGCGGCACGATCCGGCTGGATATCACGGCGACCGGCCAGAATGTGGCGTTGAGCATCGGTAATCCCGGTGCGAGCATCCCGGAACAGCACTTGCCGCGACTGTTCGACCGTTTCTATCGCGTCGACCCGGCGCGGCGTGAGGGCAACCCGAACAACGCAGGACTGGGCTTGGCCATCACCCACTCGATCATCGAAGCGCACCATGGCGAGATCCATTGCAGCAGCCGCGACGGATGGACGTCGTTTGACATCGTGTTCCACCCGCGTGGCTGATCATGGCCGGTAGTGTTCGCTGGCTTTGGAACGCTTCGTTAACGGTGAACACGTCGGTGACCGATACCCAGCACTGGCCAATCCGGGCTGCACGTGTTTGCATCGGGCTACCGCTTTACAGGCAACTTGCTGGCTATCCTGCTCGGCAAACAGACGCGGCGGATGGAGGTGCCATGAACATCGAACGATGCGAAGAGCTGCTTGACTGGACCAGCCACGCCCATACCCGACTGTCTACCTGCATGACCGAGGGCGCAGAGGACCGCAGCGACTCGCTGGCCAAGATGCTGTTGGTCTATCTCGCGCAGCACGAGCAAGAGTTGACCCGTACGATTGCTCGGATCAAGGAACACGCCGACCCGCGCGCCCTACAAGCCCGGCTGCCCGAGGCGCTAGAGGGTGACGTGCTTGCGCTGGACCTCGACGGTGAGGCCTATGTACAGATGGGTGTCGACGATATCTCACGAGAAGTGTTCGCCATTCACAACCGGATCATCGATCTGTATCGCTCGCTGGAAAAACGGCCTGGACTGGGCAAGGCGAGCGAGCTGCTCGGCGAGATGCTCCAGCTCGAGGAGCACGAGACCATGCGGCTGGCGCAACAGGTCAATCGCATGCACGAACTCTGATCGACACGCTCAGCTGAACGGGGTCAGACCACATAGCGCAGGATGGCCACAAAATGCAGCAGGCTGCCGCCGATGACAAACAGGTGCCAGATGCCGTGCCAGTGACGGAAGCGCTGATCGTAGGCAAAGAAGACGATGCCCACCGTATAGAGCACGCCGCCGGCAACCAGCCAGCTGAAGCCGGCAGTGCCGAGTGCGGCGAGCAGTGGTTTGACCGCCACCAGCACAATCCAGCCCATGACCGCGTAGATGACAATCGACAGCACCCGCGCTTCCGACCGCGGTTTGATTTCCTGCAGCATGCCGATGACCGCCAGTGACCAGACGATCCCGAACAGCCACCAGCCCCAGCTGCCGCGCAGGGTGACCAGGCAGAAGGGTGTGTAACTGCCGGCGATCAACAGATAGATCGACAGGTGATCGAGCTTTTGCATCACTGTTTTGGCACGGCCACGAACGCTGTGATAAAGCGTCGAAGTGCTGTACAGCAGCACCAGGGTGAAACCGTAGATGGCGACGCTGACGATCTTCGCCATGTCTCCATCCATAGCTGCCAGGATCAGCAACCAAACCGTTCCGATGAGCGCTAGCACGCCACCGGTCAGGTGCGTCCAGGCGTTGAATTTTTCTCCGTGATACATCGTGTGCAGCCTTGAAACCGTTGATCAATTACCCATCAATGCGCCGAACACCTTTTTCGCCACACTGGTGGCGGCCTGTGCTGGATTCTGGCGAATGGCTGCCTCCTGCTCGGCAATGACGGTGAACAGCCCGTCGAGCGCCTGTTCGGCCACGTAGCCTTCGACAGTGCCGTACTTGGCGTCGATCGCGCCTAGCCCGGATGCCTTACTGGCCAGCGCGTTGTACTGCTGGGCGACGCCGACTTTGTCGGTCGCTTGCTTGATGATCGGCATGAACCTGGCACGAATCTCGTCACGGCTGGTCTTGTTCAGGTATTGCGTTGCCGAGTCGTTGCCACCGGCAAGAATGGCCTTGGCGTCGGCTACGGTCATCTTCTTCACCGCATCCAGCAATAACGCCTGAGCTTGTGGAACGGCTGCTTCGGCGGCCTTGTTCATGCCGGTTTCCAACTGTTCGACCTGGGCGCCCATGCCCATCATTTTCAGCATGCGCGAAGCCTTGCCGATGTTGCCCGGCAGCTCGATACGCAACTCCGGGTCATTGCCGAAACCGCCAGGTCGTCCGAGCTGCTGCACCGCAACTTTGGTGCCCTGACTGAGCGCGTCTTTGAGTGCCTTGTTAGCATCGCCCTGACTTAGGTCGGACAGCGAAAGCGCCCAAGCGCTGGCGGAGAGGATCAAACCGGTGAGCAAAGCAGTGGTGCGTAGCATGGACAAATCCTCTGAGTGATGCAGCGAGCTTAATAGGCCTGGCGCGGCGTGCCAAACGGTGGCAGCAGCTTGTTTCGACCGTTTCGTTGACGCTCGTCCGCGACATTCGCTGCCGGCCGGCGGCATCCAGCGATGTCTGCCGCTCGGTCTAGCGCAGGTGCGGGGCGCTATAACGGTCGCGTTGGTGCAACTTTTAGCCGCTTCACGGCTACAAAAAGATCATCATGAGGCGGATTCATCAATCTGCCAAAGCGAACATCCGCTACGCGCTGACCGACGACACGATTGCGGCTGAACCTTCGCCGCGGATCCGTTCGAATACCAACCCGTGTAGAGGAATGAAACCATGCTCAAAGCACTTAAGTCGCTGTTCGACCGCAGTGGGGAAGATCAGCCTACGGGACACAGCGTTGAAGTGGCCGCAGCGGCGCTGCTGATCGAAGTCGGCCGTGCGGATTACGAAAGCGATGCAGACGAACAAAAAGCCATTATCGAAGCCATCCGCCTCGGCTCGGGGTTGGAAGACGGCGAGCTCGAATCCCTGGTCGCCTCCGCGCAGGAATCCGCCGAGCGATCGACGTCACTGTATGAATTCACTACGCTGATCAACGCTGAATATTCGATGGACGAAAAATTTGTTCTGATCAAAACGCTATGGCGCGTCGCCGCCGCCGATGGCGATATCCACCGATACGAAGACCACCTG
Source organism: Pseudomonas sp. NPDC077451 (assembly GCF_044543345.1). Classification (NCBI taxonomy): domain Bacteria; kingdom Pseudomonadati; phylum Pseudomonadota; class Gammaproteobacteria; order Pseudomonadales; family Pseudomonadaceae; genus Pseudomonas; species Pseudomonas sp. NPDC077451. Next base: position 348,000 of record NZ_JBITVX010000001.1, read on the forward strand.
ATCCGCCGTATCGCCGATCTGTTGTATGTGCCGCATTCAGACTTCATACGTGCCAAGCTGGAGGTGCTCGGCACCTGACTGCCGGCCATGCGGGTCAGAACTCGAAAGCGCCCGGGTCGCACTGCCGATCGTCACGCGGGTTGCCGCGCTGGTCGGTGTCCGGGCAAAGCACGCCGCCCATGTCGATGGCGTCGAAATAGGGGCTGTCTTCGAACGGTTCGCGCAGCGCGACGGTGCGGGTCGGACCTCCGTTGTCCTGCAGTGATCCGAGCGCCAGGCGAACCCCTGCTTCGTCCGCGGTGGTGGGTGTGAAGCCGCAGCCACCCAGGAAGTCGAAGAGTCCTCCTCCGGAGCCACCGATGGCATTGAAACTGCCACTGGTCAGCGCGCCACTGCAGAACGGCATGTCGCCGAAGGTGCGGATTTCGACCAGGCTGTTGGCCAGGCGGAACTCGCCAGTACCCGAATGGCTGAACAGCTGCGAGTGATTGCTGAAGGTCGCGTTGCGGACCGAGACTTTGCCGTCGATGTTGCCGATTTCTGCGGCTCGGACACCACCGGTGGTACTGCGATTGTCGACAAAGGTGCTGTTCAAAATGTCGACGGTGCCCTGATAGTTCAGCAGCCCACCCCAAAAGCGAGCGTCATTGGCGGTTATCAGGCTGTTGCGCAGATACAGCTGCGCCGCCGAGCCCATATTGGAAATGCCACCGCCATGGCCGGACTGGTACCCGGTCGAATTCTGTTCGATGGTCGAACGCGCCACCAGCGCCTGTCCCTCGTTGAACAATCCCGCGCCACGGTTGCACAGGCGTCGGCTGGGAAAGGCCGCGCAGGAGGTTTCCAGTTCATGGTCGATGGTGTTGCCACGTAACAGCATCCGGTCCATGCGCAGGTTGCCTCGATTCCATATCGCGCCGCCGCCGCTGCCCATGGGCCTGCCGTTTTCCAGCCGCAGATAGCTGAGCGTTACCGCCCTTGGCGCGGCAGCATAAATATCTAAAATCCGGTCGATGGCCCCGCCGTCGATGATGACTTGCAAATCATCGTTTTTCGCGGCTCGCCCGAGGCCCGATAGCGTCAGACCATCCGTGATGTCCAGATCACCAACCGCGTCGTTCGGCACGTCTGCGGTCTCTGTGCCGGTCAACGAGAGCACGTAATGCCCTGACGGCACCTCTATCAAATCGTGGCCCTGGTGCGCGTTGCTCTCCATCACCGCCGCTCTCAGTGTGCAGCGATTGGAAATGGATCGGCAGTTGCCGTCGCCCGGCTCGGTATCCACCTCGTCGGCCGTACTGTCCACACGCAGGGTCAGGCCGATGGAGGCGGCGCAATCACCGGGCAGCGGGTCGCCAGTGACGTTCATGACGTAACCGGATGCTTCCGGAAAGCGTTTCTCATGGACGGTGCTCGAATAGCCGGAGCCGAGCCAGTTGCGGCGCTGATAACCGACACTGAAGTGATAGGGAATGTTGGTTTCGCAGGTGTCGGCGAAGTAGCCCACCGCGTATTGATCACTAGGCAACGGCATCATGGCCCAGGGCGTGCCATGGATGACCACGTTGACCTGTGCGATGCGATTGCCACGCCCATCCACTTGCGCTCGCAACGGGTAGAGCGGCACCGGTGACCGGGCAACCGAGGAGGGTGTTAGGTTGTTCAGGGTGGGCGTCGCGCAACCGCCCATCCCCAAGACGAGCGACAAGGCGATCACACGGCTGTGCGTCATACAGTCCCCTCTCGGCAGGTCGCCGACGTTTTCGGTGGGTGACCTGCTGAGTATGGGTGCCGCATCTGTCATCAATCGAACGTTTCGGCATTAAGCCTGGCCGTCCTTAGCGTGGTTGCCACTGAGGACTTGGCTGCGAGCGTCCGTGCTTGAGCTTCGAGCGCAATCAGTCCGAGGGGTGTTCCTCGTCGTGTCGCTCCAGCGCCACCTGGCGAATCGACAGGCGAATCTCAGCCGGGAGCACACGTTTGGCCACGCCTTCAGCCAGTTCGCCCAGCTTGGCGTGGTAGCCGAGCTTGCCCGCGCCGTCCTGCTGAAGCACGTCCTGGTCCAGCAGGCTCTTGATGAAGTGGCGGAACAGGCTTTTGTCGAAGAACTCCGGCGCGTTCAGGCCATGCAGGATCGACAGGCGCTGAGCCATGACCGTGCAGAGGTTTTCCAGCTCTTCCGCGTCAAGGGTGTTCTGGCCGCTGTTGAGCAGCAGCGCAATGGCCATGTAGAAGCGTTGCAACGTCTGCATGATCGTCCGCGCCAGCAAGGTCAGCAGGACGAACTGACGCGAGCTGGGCGCCGGTCGCACGTAGGTTTCGCCGTCGCGCTTGAGCAGCCCCTGTTCGACGAAGGCTGCCAGCCATTGAACAATCACGGCGGGCAACTCTTCTGGCTCCCAGCGGATGAACAACTCGGCGCGCAGATAGGGATAGAGCGCCTCGGTGAAACGCAGAATTTGTTCTCGGCTGATGCGTGAGCTGCTCTGGAAGAAGCTCGCCAGCAACGCTGGCAGGGCGAAGATGTGCATTACGTTGTTGCGGTAATAGGTCATCAGAACGGCATTTTGCTCATTTAGATAGAGGATGTTGCCCAGCGCATCCTTCTGTTCGGCCAGCAGGTCGAGTTCTTTCACGTAGCTGATCAGCGCCTCGCCATCACCGTCCGGCAGTGTGGTGTGGGGCGAGTAGGGCACGGCCCTCAGCAGGTTCTGGTAGAGGTCGAGGATTCGCGCCAGTGAGCGGCGATCCAAGGCCTGACGGCTGGTGGAGAGCATCGCCAGCGCCACCAGGTTGACCGGGTTGACCGCGGCGGCTTCGTTGAGCCGCTGGGCGATGCGTTCGGACAGTTTGTTGGTGGCCTCGTTGAGCCAGTCGGGGCGGAAGTTCGGTGCCAAATCCTGCTTGCGCCAGCCCGGCTGCTGCTGGTCGAGAAATTCGTTGAGTTTCAGCGGTTCGCCGAAATTGACCCAGACCTGGCCGAAGCGCTGCTTCAGCGCGCCGATGACCTTGAAGATGTCGAAGATCGATTCCTTTTTCTTCGCCGCGCCGCGTAATTCGCCCAGATAGGTGCGGCCTTCGAGCACTCGCTCGTAACCGATGTAGACCGGCACGAACAGGATCGGCAGACGCGACGAGCGCAGGTAGCTGCGCAGGGTGATGGCGAGCATGCCGGTCTTTGGCTGCAACATCCGCCCGGTCCGTGAGCGACCGCCTTCAACGAAGTACTCGACCGGAAAGCCCCGGCTGAACAAGGTATGCAGGTATTCGTTGAACACCGAGGTATAAAGCGGGTTGCCCTTGAACGAACGGCGCATGAAGAAGGCGCCGCCGCGGCGAAGCAGGCTGCCGATGACCGGCATGTTGAGGTTGATGCCGGCGGCGATGTGCGGTGGTGTCAGGCCGTTGCGGAACAGCAGGTAGGAGAGCAGCAGATAGTCAATATGGCTGCGGTGGCAAGGCACGTAGATGACCTCGTAACCCTGGACGGCTTCCTGCAGCGGCTCCAGATGATTGACCCGAATGCCGTCGTAGATCTTGTTCCAGAACCAGGACAGCACCACCTCGAGAAAGCGCACGGCGGTGTAGGCGTAGTCCGAGGCGATTTCGTTGCCGTAGCGCAGCGCACGGGCTTCGGCCTTTTCCAGTGAAATGTTTTCGCGCTCGGCCTCGTCCTTGATTGCCTGACGCACCTGCGGTGCGTGCACCAGACCCTTGACCAGGTTGCGACGGTGCGACAAGTCGGGACCGATCACCGCCGTCTTCTGGTGGCGGAAATGCACGCGCAGCATGCGATGGGCCATGCGCAGGGTGCGCTCGTGGCCCTTGTTCTGCGCGACCAGTTCGTTGAGTTGGATGGGCGCGGAAAACTGCACACGGGTCTGGCGCCCGAGCATGACGATGCTGAGCAGCTTGCGCATCCGTCCGGTGACGGCCCAGCTGTCGGCGAAAAGCAGCTTCCAGGCACTGGTCTCGCGAGCCGGCGAGCGACCCCAGAAGATGGTCACCGGGATGATTTGCGCGTTGTCTACCGCGTTCTGTTCCAGTGCACCGACCAAGCGCACCAGTGGCTCTGGCGTAACAGCGCGCGTCCGCGTGCCGAACCAGCTGGCGGCCGGGTTGAGAAAAATGAAGGCCGCTGGTTCGATGTGATCGCCCACCGCCACATCGGCCACCGGACGTGGCAGTCCAGCTTTGCTGCACTCATGATCGAGCACCGCGAGATCGCTCAGCGAGGCGCGTTGCAACACGTAGAACACCGGTTTGCTGCGGTCCAGCTTGAGCGTGAAAGCGGACTGGTTGATCGTCTCCGAGCGCACCCAGAAATAGAGCAGGCGACGCACGAGGGAGAAGACGAGACGGCGGAGCGGGGAACGAGTCATACGGCAGATTCGACTGTAGAAGGGTTAATGCCCTTGAGGCGCGCAAGTGTGCCGCATGCGGTGTTGGTGAGCAAAATCTCTGGTAGGTGAAGGGCGCTGGTCGGTGTGCTGACGCGCCGGGTAGGGGGAGGGTGTTGTCATTCAAAATCGCTGTTATCGGCCGTCCCGGCTCACTTCATGTTTTTCCATGCGTAGACGGCCGAGAATACCACCAGGCTTACGGCCGCTCCGAAATACAGGGTTTCCAGTCGTGCGCCCACTTCAACCGCATGCTCAAGAAATAGTATGACGATGATCACTACCGAGACCTGAATCAGGGTCTTCTTCAGGTCATGGAAAGATCTGATATCCAGCGGCCCGAGAGAGGCGCTTTGTTCTGCGGGCAGTGGTTTGACGAAAAGTCGGTACAGGCTGATGGCAATCAGCTGAAAGGTGATCGCGATCAGCAGGAGGTCCAGCAGCTTTAACAGTTTTACGGCGAGACTCTTGCTGTCGTTCGCGCTGCTAGGAAACTGCTGAGTCAGCTCTAGCAGAAGGTGAATCATGGTGTTCAGGCTGACCCCATACAGCAGCACGGCAGAGATCGCCGTCGTGGCAACGGCAACCAGTACCAGAAAGCGGCTGCTGCGAAAGATTCGTTCGATCATGTCGGGAGCTCCGCGTTGCTCGTTGCTTCGCTTGAGGCTAGTGCAAGTCGCGAAACTGCGATGAAGATATCGAACGCCCGCCCGGCCCCTGGATGGTGCTAGAGAACATCCGCCAGCTGTTCCATATCGAAACCCTTAAGCGCGACGTGGACGTGATTCCCCCCAGCGTATCGGTGCTCATGCTGATCCATCCGAAGGAGCTTCCGAAGCAGACCCTGTATGCCGTCGACCAGTTCGTCATGCGCGGCGGCAAGTTGCTGGTGTTCCTCGATCCGTACAGCGAGGCGGACCCTGGTATGGGCATTGGGCCGGGTGAGTTCGGTGAGGGCAAGACGTCAGAGCTGGAGCCGCTTTTCGCCGCCTGGGGCGCGCGTATGGCGCCAAATCAGGTGGTGCTGGATGCGTCCTATGCGATGTCCGTCGGTGTGGGAGAGGAACGCCGTCCGGTCAGGCATCCGGCCTGGCTGAGTCTGCCCCAGCGCATGATGGATAGCGAAGACGTCGTTACCTCTTTCGTTGGAGAGCCTGACCATGGCGACTGCAGGCTTTCTGGAACCGCTAGAAGGCGCGACGACTCGTTTCACGCCGCTGATCCAGAGCTCCAGCTACGCCATGCCGATCGAGGCGGAGCGCTTTGCGAAACTGGAAAATCCCGAGGTGCTATTGCGGGACCTGCAACCCACTGGCGAGCGCTATACCCTTGCCGCGCGTATCCAGGGCCCGGCTAAGTCGGCTTATCCGAACGGTATAGAGGGCCGCAAGGATGGCCTGAACGAAAGCACCAACATCAACGTGCTCGCCGTGGCGGATACCGACCTGCTTGCCGATCGCATGTGGGTGCAAATCGATGATTTCTTTGGCCAGCGTATGCCCCAGCCCTGGGCAGACAAAGGCACCTTCGTGATCTATGCGCTGGACAATTTGTCCGGCACCGATGCGTTGATCAGCGTGCGCTCACGAGGTCGATTCGCTCGCCCGTTTACAGTCGTCGAGGACTTACAGCGCCAGGCTGAGAATCGCTTTCGTGAGAAGGAAGAAGTGCTGCAGCAGCGTCTGGCTGCCACCGAGGCACAACTCGCCGAGCTGCAGGAGCCGGACGCCGGAGGGGCTGTACAGCTGACGGCTGAGCAACAGGCCGCGCTGCAGGATTTCATGCAGCAGAAGCTGCTCATTCGCAAGGAGTTGCGTGAGGTGCGTTACCAGCTCAACGCGGACATCGAGGCGCTGGGGCGGGTGCTGAAATTCTTCAATATCGGTCTGGTGCCGCTGATACTCACGCTCGGGATGTTGCTGCTGTGGTTCTGGCGCAGGCGTCGACCAGTATGAGCGTGGTGAGCTGGCTAGCCTGGCGGTTTGCTTGTGTTGCGTGCTGAGCGCCCCGACCCCAACCGGGCCTACGCTGATGCGCCGGCGAACGCCAGAAACGTACTTGTCATGGCCGCTGCGCTATATTTGGCGCTGGCGTTGATTCTAAGAAGATCACGCCTGTCCGTTGATCCCCGAGCGGGAATAATAAGAATCGAGTTGGAGAAGTAGGATGGCTGAGCGCGAAACCGGAACCGTTAAGTGGTTCAACGATGCCAAGGGTTATGGATTCATCCAGCGTGGCAGTGGGGCGGATGTGTTTGTGCATTACCAGGCGATTCGTGGCGAAGGCCACCGCTCTCTGGCCGAGGGGCAACAGGTCGTGTTTTCGGTCACTCAGGGGCAGAAGGGCCTGCAGGCGGAAGATGTGGCTGGGTTGTAACCGCCGGCTATTCGCTAAACAGCCGTTCGGCTGTTAGCGAAACTGTGACAGAGCCCCGGCCCAGGCCGGGGCTTTTCGTTTTCAGGGCTTTTTGCTAGGTGGCTGCGCTCTGGTGACCTTCTCGGTGGCACAGATGTTTATCGCAGTCGCCGAAGTAGTGGATCTTAAAAAGCAAAACCCCGCCGAGGCGGGGTTCGCTAAGCTGCAGGGCAGCCTTGTCACATGTTGGGGTAGTTCGGTCCCCCGGTGCCTTCCGGCGCGACCCAGACGATGTTCTGCGCCGGGTCCTTGATGTCACAGGTCTTGCAGTGCACGCAGTTCTGCGCGTTGATCTGGAAGCGTTTGCCACCGTCATCGCTGTCCACCACCTCGTAGACGCCGGCCGGGCAGTAACGCTGGGCAGGTTCGTCGTACATCGGCAGGTTCTTTTCGATCGGAATGCTCGGATCGATCAGTTTGAGGTGAACCGGCTGCTCCTCTTCATGGTTGGTGTTGGAGAGGAATACCGAACTCAGCTTGTCGAAGCTGAGCTTGCCGTCCGGTTTGGGGTAGTCGATCTTCTTCGACTCTGCGGCAGTCTTCAGGCACGCGTAGTCCGGCTTGGTGTCGTGTAGCGTGAACGGAATCTTACCGCTGAAAATGTTCTGGTCGATGAAGTTGAACGCACCGCCCTTGACGGCGCCCCACTTGTGAATCGCTGCGCCAAAATTGCGGCTGGCGTATAGCTCCTGATAAAGCCAGCTGGCTTTGAAACCCTCTTCATAGCCGGTCAGCTCGTCGCCACCTTCACGGCCGGCGAATAAGGCGTCCGCTACCGCTTCTGCCGCCAGCATGCCGGACTTCATGGCGGTATGGCTGCCCTTGATCTTGGCGAAGTTCAGGGTGCCGGCATCGCAGCCGATCAATGCGCCGCCATTGAACACCATCTTCGGCAGCGAATTGATGCCGCCTTTGGCGATCGCCCGCGCGCCGTAGGAAACGCGCTTGCCGCCCTCCAGGTACTGCTTGATCACCGGATGATGCTTGTAGCGCTGGAACTCATCGAACGGGGAGAGGTACGGGTTGCTGTAGGAGAGATCGACGATCAGCCCGACCACGACCTGGTTGTTTTCCAGGTGATAGAGGAACGAGCCGCCGGTGTTATCGTCGTTCAGCGGCCAGCCTGCAGTGTGCACGACCAGACCCTGCTCGTGCTTGGCTGGGTCGATGTCCCAGAGCTCCTTGATGCCTATCCCGTAGTGCTGCGGATCGACATTGGCGTTGAGCTGGAAGCGGTTGATCAGCTGCTTGCCGATATGGCCACGGCAGCCTTCGGCGAACAGGGTGTACTTGGCACGCAGTTCCATGCCGGGGGTGTACATGCCTTCCTTCGGATTGCCTTCACGGTCCACGCCGAGGTCGCCGGTAAGGATGCCGCGAACCACACCCTGCTCGTCGATCAGCGCTTCCTGGGCTGCGAAGCCGGGATAGATCTCGACGCCGAGGTTTTCAGCCTGCTGGGCTAGCCAGCGACAAAAGTTACCCAGCGAAATGATGTAATTGCCTTCGTTGTGCATGGTTTTGGGGACCAGCGCATTGGGCAGCTTGCGAGCGGCTTCGGCAGTCTTGAGCAGGTAGATGTCGTCACGCTTGACTGGCGTGTTGAGCGGCGCCTCCAGTTCTTTCCAGTTGGGAAAGAGCTCATTCAGGGCGCGCGGCTCGAACACGGCACCGGATAGGATGTGGGCGCCAACTTCGGAACCCTTCTCAACGACGCAGACGCTGATTTCCTTTCCGGCATCGGCGGCTCGCTGCTTCAGTCGGCAGGCAGCGGACAGGCCCGCGGGGCCGGCGCCGACGATGACTACGTCGAATTCCATGTATTCGCGTTCCATTGGCTATCTCCTACTCAAGGCTTGATTGTTTTATAGATAGTGGAGGGCTGGATCGTATCCCTGACCAAGCCGAGCTGCCGCATTATATATAGACGCCCGAAAGGGTCCAATACAAACGTTTGTTTGAATTTCTCTCAAGCCTGATAGAATCCGGAAACAGCGGCTTATAACGGGTCATTTGCGTTGTTGACCCCAGCTGTTGCCTGCAGTCAAGATACGGGCAGTTTTGTGCTCGCCGAACAGGTCCGAAGGCTAATGGCGGCCCGGTCCTTGAGCATGGCTCGGTTCGCCTCGGCGAAATTCTATTCACCGGAGAGTAACGAGGAATCCATGAAGATTCTTGTAGCTGTCAAACGAGTGGTCGATTACAACGTCAAGGTTCGCGTCAAGGCGGACAACTCCGGCGTCGACCTCGCCAACGTCAAAATGTCGATGAACCCCTTCTGCGAAATCGCTGTTGAAGAAGCCGTACGCCTGAAAGAGAAGGGCGTGGCGAGCGAAATCGTCGTGGTTTCCATCGGTCCGACCGCTGCCCAGGAGCAGCTGCGCACCGCGCTGGCACTGGGTGCCGATCGCGCCGTGCTGGTCGAGTCCAGCGAAGAGCTCAATTCCTTGGCCGTTGCCAAACTTCTGAAGGCTGTTGTCGACAAAGAGCAGCCGCAGCTGGTGATCCTTGGCAAACAGGCCATCGACAGTGACAACAACCAGACTGGCCAGATGCTCGGTGCGCTGACTGGGTTTGCTCAGGGCACTTTCGCCTCGAAAGTCGAAGTGTCGGGCGACAAGGTGAACGTTGAGCGCGAAATCGACGGCGGCGCGCAAACCGTTGCGTTGAATCTGCCGGCAATTGTGACCACCGATTTGCGCCTGAACGAGCCGCGCTACGCGTCGCTGCCTAACATCATGAAGGCCAAGAAGAAGCCGCTGGAAGTGCTGACGCCGGACGCGCTCGGCGTAACCACCACTTCCACCGTGAAGACCCTGAAAGTCGAAGCGCCGGCCGCACGCAGCGCAGGTATCAAGGTCAAGTCCGTGGCTGAACTGGTCGAGAAACTGAAGAACGAGGCGAAGGTAATCTAAATGACTATCCTGGTTATCGCTGAACACAACAACGCCGTTCTGGCTGCTGCCACTCTGAACACCGTGGCCGCGGCCAAGGCGATCGGCGGCGACATTCATGTGCTGGTTGCCGGTGCCGGTTGCGCTGCGATCGGTGAAGCTGCAGCCAAGATCGAAGGCGTTTCCAAGGTACTTGTCGCCGACGATGCTGCCTACGCCAATCAGCTGCCGGAAAACGTAGCGCCGCTGATTGCCGATCTGGCGAAGGATTACAGCCACGTACTGGCTGCTGCCACTACCAACGGCAAGAACTTCCTGCCGCGCGTCGCCGCCAAGCTGGACGTTGATCAGATCTCTGAAATCATCGCCGTTGAAAGCCCGGACACCTTCAAGCGTCCGATCTATGCCGGTAACGCCATTGCTACCGTGCAATCCAGCGCGGCGATCAAGGTTATTACCGTGCGTGCCACTGGTTTTGATCCGGTCAATGCTGAAGGGGGTTCGGCAGCTGTCGAGCAGGTTTCCGGTACTGGCGATGCGGGCATTTCCTCGTTCGTTGGCGAGGAACTGGCCAAGTCTGATCGTCCTGAGCTGACGGCTGCGAAGATCGTTGTCTCCGGTGGTCGCGGCATGCAGAACGGTGACAACTTCAAGCACCTCTACTCGCTGGCCGACAAACTCGGCGCCGCCGTTGGTGCCTCGCGTGCCGCGGTCGATGCCGGTTTCGTGCCGAACGACATGCAGGTCGGTCAGACGGGCAAGATCGTTGCGCCGCAGCTGTACATCGCAGTCGGTATCTCCGGAGCGATCCAGCACCTCGCGGGCATGAAGGACTCCAAGGTAATCGTCGCGATCAACAAGGACGAGGAGGCGCCTATCTTCCAGGTTGCCGACTATGGCCTGGTTGGCGATCTATTCGAGATCCTGCCAGAGCTTGAAGAGCTGGTGTGACCGACTAGGTTGAAAAACCCGCTCTCGCAGCGGGTTTTTTTATGGGCGCTTGGCTGCGTTGCCCAATGGTAAGATTCCTGCAGGCGCGAGAAGGCGCCTGTCCGATTTCGAACAATGAGGTTTTCCATGCGCTGTGCCGTTCCGCTGAAGTCCGCCTTGCTCGCCTTGTTGTTGGCAACACCTCTCGCGACGCACGCGGCGGCAGCAAAGTGTGACCGGCTGATCGCGACTGGCGGTGCGAACAATCCACCTTTTCTCTGGCGTGATCCGCAAAATCCCAAGCGTCTAGTAGGTGCGAATGCCGATCTGCTGAAAAAGATCACCGACTCGCTCGATTTGAAACTTGACGTGCTCTACACAGGTGACGCGCCGAAGGCGCTTGAGCAAGTGCGCAGCGGCCGAGTGGACGTACTGACCGATGCGGTACTGTCTCCCAGCGAGCTGGCCTATTTGGACTTTATCCATCCATCGATCACTAACTTGCAGATGTCTGCCTGGGTACGTCAGGAGCCGGGGTTCCTCTACTCCAATCGGGAGGATCTGGCAGGTCGCTCGGGCATTTATGTCAAGACGGCTGGCTTTGGCAGTGCATTCGACAGCTATGCCAAAGACAACCCCAATCTGCGCTCGGTGTCGAGCCTGGCCAAGGCGCTAAGCGCACTGTTGGCGGGCAAAGCTGATTATGTGCTGCATGAGCGCTACAGCCTGATTGCATATGCAGCCCGACAGGGATTGCTAGCCGATATACAGCGGTTGGACCCACCGGTTTTCATCCGCGGTTTGCATTTTGCGGTCGCTCACGACTCGGCCTGCAACGGGCCATGGCTGCGCGGACAGCTGGCGATAAAAATGACAGAATTGCGCGCCGCGGGAGTGCCGCAGCAACTGCTGGTGGACAACATCGAGCGCTGGAAGCAGCAGTCAGCGTCGACACGCAATTCGCAACGGTAGGATTTTCACTTGATAAAACATCTTTGCGGCACGCTCGTGCTGTTCGCAATGGTCGGTTGTGCCAGCGATCCCGCTCCCATTGAACAGCTGCGACTTACCGAGCAGGCGTTGAACCAGGCACGCTCGTTGGGCGCTTCGGATCTGACACTGGCTGAGCAGAAACTGGCGGCTGCGGAGGCAGCGATGAAGGGCGAGCATTATCGAGAGGCACGCCTGCAAGCCGAGCAAGCCGAACTTGACGCGCGACTTGCCGAGGCCCGCGTGCTTAATGATAAAAGTCAGCAGGAGCTGGCGGAGTTGCACCGCCGCATCGCGCGCTTGCGAGAACAGCTGGGAGCGTTGCAGTGAAGCCGGTCTATCTAATACCCGCGCTGCTGGTTGCGCTTGGCGCACTTCCAGGTTGCGCGACGCTCGAGTCGCAGCAGCAGCTGGAAGACGCAGCCATGACTTTTCAGAGCATCAGTGAAGTGCCGCAGATCCTTCAGGATGCGCCCAAGGACGTGATGCGAGCGGGCGAGTCACTGGAGCGCGCAAAGCGCTTCGCTGGCTACTGGGGCAGCGCAGAGGATGTCATTCATTATGCCTACCTCAGCAAACGTTATAGCGAGATTGCCCGCCAGCACAGCGAACAGTTACAGAATCAAAGGCGCGCGACCCAGCTGAGCATGGAGCTAGAGCGTCTACGTCAGGCTGTACAGGAAGCCAGGATGCTTGACATGCAACATCAGGGGCGCTGGCTGGAGGATCAGATGGTCAGCCTGGCGGCGGCCGAGACCGATCGCGGTCTGGTCATGACCCTGGGTGACGTGCTGTTCAGGGCGGCCAGTGCCGAACTAGGCGCATCCGCCAACCGCACGCTGCTCAAGGTCGTCCATTTCCTGCAGCTCAATCCCAAGCGGCGGGTCCGGATCGAGGGCTATACGGACAATCGAGGGGATGCGGCCGAAAACCTCGCCTTGTCCAAGGCGCGTGCGCAAACGGTCGGCGACTTCATGCAGAGCCTCGGGATCGATGCGGGGCGTATCGAGGTGGTCGGCTATGGCGAGCAATATCGCGTCGCCGAGAACGCGTCGGCGCGCGGGCGTGCACAGAATCGGCGGGTCGAGATTTTATTTTCTGACGAGCAAGGACGTCTGAGCAGCCCCCGTTGAACTCAGATGGTTAGAAAGGTAACTGACTGTGTCGGCGAGTTAGCGGATAACTGTATTGGTCGTGCATAACGGTGTTGTACTACTGTTATGGTCCAGTTGGCGGAGACGGACGAAATGACCAATCTGTTGCTTTATCAGCGTATTGCACACCAGCTCGCCGACGATATCCGGCGAGGCGTCTATCGCCCGGGCGAGCGGGTGCCCTCGGTGCGCAAAATGAGCATGCAGCTGAACGTCAGCCACGCGACGGTCCTGCAGGCCTATGCCAATCTGGAAGACCAGGGCATGATCCGCGCCCGTCCGCAATCCGGTTTCTACGTTCATCACACTCCCGCACTGACCGCGCCTACACCGGATATCGCTCAGGTCGAACGGCCGACGTTGGTCACCCGCAGCAGCATCATCAATCAGGTGCTCAGTGAGTCGCGCCGTGACGGGCTTATACCGCTGGGTGCCGCCGTACCGCACGTGGACTATCTGCCGGCTCGTGCGTTACATCAACAGCTCGCCAAGGTCACTCGTTTCCAGAGTCAGCAGGCGTTCAGCTACATGTTCAGCCCCGGCTACGAGCCGCTGCGCCGGCAGGTGGCGATTCGCATGCGCGACGCGGGCGTGGTCGTCGGACCTGACGACGTGGTGATTACGCACGGCTGCGTCGATGCGCTGCAGATGTCCTTGCGCGTGCTGACCAAACCCGGCGATTTGATCGCAGCGGAGTCGCCCAGTTACTACGGTTTGCTGCAACTGGCCGATTTGCTCGGGCTCAAGGTGATCGAGATCCCTTGTGATCCGGATACCGGGCTTAGCCTCGAAGCGTTGCAGCTGGCGGCCAGCCAGTGGCCGATCAAGGCGCTGGTACTGACGGCGCGTTTAAGCAATCCGCTCGGTGGCAGTGTTCCCGACGTACGGCAGAAGCAGTTGCTGAAGCTGGCAGCGAATTTCGACATTCAGATTGTCGAAGACGATATCTACGGCGAGTTGCTGTTCGACGTAGGATCGATCCGGGCGCTCAAATCCAATGATACCGAGGGGCGGGTGATTTATTGCTCAAGCTTCTCCAAGACCATTTCACCCGGTGTGCGTATTGGCTGGATTATTCCTGGCCGCTACCGTGAAGAGATAAAGCGTTTGCAGACCTTCAGCACGCATTCGGCCTGCAGTGTTACGCAAATGGGCGTTGCCGCGTATTTGGAAAATGGGGGTTATGACCGCCATTTGCGCTACATCCGCCACGAGTACCGGAAGAATCTCAGCGCTTTCCAATTGGCCGTGCAACGTTACTTCCCGGAAGGCACTCAGATGACTCGACCTACGGGCGGTTTCATCCTCTGGGTCAGCTTACCGGCCCGGGTGAATACGAAGGATCTGCATGTCCAGGCGTTGAAGCGTGGGATCAGCATCGCGCCGGGTCTGATTTTCAGCAACACTGAGCAGTTCAATCACTGTGTGCGGCTCAACTGCGCGCTGCCCTGGACGGCCGAGGCGGAGCGAGCATTGAAGACATTGGGTGAGCTTGCTGGAGAGCTTTGCCGACAATCGAGCTAATTGATACGAGGAGGGCGGGAGATGAGATGGCTGATGTTGGTGGGGCTATCGCTCCTTGGCGCCTGCGACAAGGTTCCGGATCAGCCTGCGCCTCCTGCACCGCCCAAGGTCACTGTTTCGACGCCTGATACTGCTGCGCCGGTAATAGCCGAGCCCAAGCTGGATGCAAGGGATCGCCCGGAGAGCATCGAGATCGAAACCGAGTCGGCTTTGGTAGCGAACCCCGAACCATCACCAAACGAACCCGCGGCCCCTCCGCCAAAGGTCAAGGGTGCACCCGCCGCTGCGCCAAAGACCAAGCTGGAGAAGGTGGAACTGCCCGAGCCGGATCTCGACCTGAGCCTACCGGAGGATTGGACCGAAAGCCTCGGTCCAGCGGACGAACCGACGAACCTGAGTTTGCTGCCGCCGCTGTTCGAATCCACCCAGGATTCTCGCTCGCTGCAGATGAGCGGCGAGCTTTTGCCAGGAATGGCCCAGGACGAAGCCATCATCGATGGGGCGCAGATCAATTTCGAACTCAAGCGTTGAATGTGCTGACGGATTATGGATTCGCCTCGTCGGCCAGACGGGCCTTGCTGAGCAACGCGCTGAGCTCCTTCGCGGGCAGCGGATGGCTCATATGGAACCCTTGCAGTTCGCTACAACCGTCAGCCAGCAGTAGGTTCAGCTGTTCCAGCGTTTCCACACCTTCAGCGGTAACGCGCATACGCAAACCACGGCCGAGGTCGATCAACGCTTTGACAATGGAATGGTTTTCTACTGAGAGGGACATGCCCGCAATGAAACTGCCGTCGATCTTGATCATGTCGAACGGGTAGTTACGTAGGTTGCTCAGCGATGAGTAGCCAGTGCCGAAGTCATCCATTGCCAGCCGCAGGCCGAGCGATTTCAGCCGATTGAGCACATCCAGAGTGCTCTCGTTTTCCTGCAGCAACGCGGTTTCGGTAATCTCCAGTTCCAGTCGGTTTGCGGGCAAGCCACTATCACCGAGCGCGCTGACTATCACCAGGTAGAGATCGCCAATGCGAAGTTGCAGCGGCGATAGATTGACAGACACGACCAGGTCATCAGTCCAGTTCGCCGCCTCGAAGCAGGCCTCGCGCAGCACCCATTCGCCCAGTGGCACGATCAGCCCGGTCTCTTCTGCCAGCGGAATGAATTGTTCGGGTAGCAGTAGGCCCCGGCTGGGATGGTGCCAGCGCAGCAACGTTTCAGCTCCATTGATACGCATGTCTTCGCTCAGATAACGGGGCTGGTAATACGCTTCGAACTGACCTTCGGCAATTGCTTGGCGCAGCTCGTCTTCCTGATTGCGCCGTTCATGTAGTCGCTTGTCCATCTCGACGCCATAGAAGCACCAAGTGCCACGCCCGTCGGCCTTGGCCTGATACAAGGCGATGTCGGCGCACCGCAGCAGCTCGCTGGCCTGGCTGGCATCGGTAGGCGCCAAGGCAATTCCGACGCTGGCGCCTATATGAATCTGCTTGTCCTCATAGCTGAATGGCTCGCTGATGGCACCGACAACGCGGGCACATAGCGCCTCAATGTCTTCGTTGTGTTGTAGGCGGCTCATCACCATGACGAACTCATCGCCGCCCAGGCGGGCGACCAGATCGTCACCTCTGATGCACTGTTTCAGACGGTTGGCGACACCGATAAGGACCTCGTCGCCAGCGCCATGGCCGAGGGTGTCATTCACCGGCTTGAAGCGGTCCAGATCGATATAGAGAACGGTCAGCCGCGACGCGGTGGTTAGTGAATTAAGTTTGCTCTCGAGGTAATCGCGCAGCCGGTTACGGTTGGGCAAGCCGGTCAAGGCGTCATGCTGAGACAAGTATTGGACACGAGCCTGTGCCTTGGTCTCTTCGGTGACATCGCTGGCAGTGCCGCGATATCCCAGCAGTTGGCCGCCGTCGTGGATCTCCCGGGCAGACAAGCGGCAATACCGCACGCATCCATCCGCGGCGTGGTAGCTGCAACGCAGCGGCACGTTGTGTTTACTGCTCAGCCATTCCTGAAGTGCGGCGTGATCAGTGACCAGCAGGTCGATCAGCGGGCGGCCAATCCAGGTCGCAGGCACATGCCCGGTAATTTCCTCGAAGCGGGCAGACAGGTAGGTGAGATGTACGTGCTGGTCCGTTTCCCATATCCAGTCGGAAGCAGCTTCCGCCACGTCACGAAAACGCTCTTCCCTGGCCGCCAATGCGGTGCGGCTGATCACCAGACGCCTGTAGCTGGCGTCCATGATGCGGACGGTTTTGAGTGCCTGGCACAACAGCAGCCAGGCCAGCAGGCTGAGCCCGAGGGTGACCGCGCCGAGCACCGGCAACGTGATCCACAGCAGATAATCACCGGGTTGCGACACGCTCCAGATAAAACGCACTGGCGAGCCATCGAGCCTGTTGAGTTTGACCTGTGCACCCTCGATTTGCTCGTTGTCGCGGTCTGCGCGCAGGCCTTCGACGGCGTAGGCTTCTCCGAGGTCAAGCAGCCACTTGGGGTCCATCAGGTCGACAAAGACCAATACCGAGGCAGGGCCGGGTTGCTCTTCGATATCGCTGCCGCCGGTGGTCATCACTGCAGCAGTCGCCATGGCCGGATGGCCTTCGGCGGTAAGTATGCCAGCGGACGTCTCGTCATCCTCAAGGGCTATCCGGGCATCGGTCAGCAGTGTTTTTAGCCCGTTCTCAAGCCATTGCCGCGCATCGACCTGAAGGAGTTCGCCGCGGATGACCGAGTAGGTGGTTTTCCCGTCCGGATCGATCACGAAAACGGCGTCGTAGCCAAAATCCTGGTACAGCGAAGGCCCCAGGTTTTCTTGTTCGTATGCCCAGTTCAGGTTCACCCGACTGCTCAGATTGGCATAGGCATCACCCCAGAACGCGTTATCCGCCACGTGGCGGCCCATGCTGCGTTGGTGCGCTTCAAACGCCTTACCCGTCAGGAAGCGCTCCCGCACAAGCGCATCACTGTCAATAGTGCTGGCGATTTGGATAACCGCAACCGCAGCCGCCAGAAGCGCGGCCGCCAATAGGCAGGCGATGCCGGGCAGGGTGCGACGAGCGAAGGCGCTTTTAGCGTTGGGGTCGAGGTTGTCGGTGAGGGAGCGAGATGCTGACATTCAATCATCCTGTTGAGAGGATGAATGATCGCCTGAATCATGGCTAAAGGCCATCGGCGGCCGCTGATTGTAGCACTTTATAGACGCGCGGTTCATAGGTGCCAAGCCGAGTGGACGCAATGCTACGCCAAGGCTGTGTTCAGCGATCCCGAGCGTCTTGGGCATCTGCCTCGGCATTACGCTGAGCGATGCGCTGTTTTTGCTCGTCGGTCAGCGGAATCTTGCGGGCCCCTGCGCGCAACATCAGCAAGCCGCCGATGATTGTTCCGATTACGAGAGCCAGTAAAAGCCAGATATACCAAGGCATGCGAGTTCTCCAGTAGCTTGATCGGTATGTGCACCACCTTACGCCCGGCTGCAGCGTTAGGCCATCCCGGCGCGGGCTATGGCCTTGCGGGCGTCTGAGCAGCTCCGCCGGTTACCGGTTTTTCTGCGACAATACGCGCCGAATTTTGCCGAGGACGTGCCATGCCCTGCCAGACTCCGATCATCGTTGCGCTCGATTTTCCCTCCCGTGATGCTGCGCTGGCATTGGCCGGCCAACTGGACCCGGCTCTGTGTCGCGTCAAGGTCGGCAAGGAACTGTTCACCCGTTGCGGCCCACCGGTGGTGGAAGCTTTGCAGGCCAAAGGCTTCGAGGTGTTTCTCGACTTGAAATTCCACGACATCCCCAACACCACGGCTATGGCCGTCAAGGCGGCAGCAGAGCTGGGCGTGTGGATGGTCAACGTGCATTGCTCCGGCGGCCTGAGGATGATGACCGCTTGCCGGGAAGCGCTGGATAAGCTGAGCGGGCAGAAGCCGCTGCTGATCGGCGTTACGGTGTTGACCAGCATGGAGCAGGCAGACCTTGCTGACATCGGCCTGGATCTGCCGCCGCAGCAGCAAGTATTGCGTCTCGCAGGGCTGGCTGAGAAGGCGGGGCTGGATGGGCTGGTCTGCTCGGCTCAGGAGGCGCAGCCCTTGAAGGCGCAGTTCGCCGGTTTGCAGCTGGTGACGCCGGGCATTCGTCCCGCCGGCAGCGCAGCGGATGATCAGCGGCGCATTCTCACCCCTGCGCAGGCGATTACAGCAGGTTCAGATTATTTAGTGATCGGCCGCCCGATCGCCCAGGCCGCCGATCCAGCTCAGGCGTTGGCAGCAGTCGTTGCAGAACTGGCGTGATCGATTAGCCGGCCGCTATCGCGGCGACCGGCGATTTTAGCCCGCTCAGCTGACCTTCAGCACCAGCTTGCCGAAGTTGCCGCCGGTGAACAGCTTCATCAATGTCTCTGGGAAAGTCTCCAGGCCCTCGACGACATCTTCCTTGCTCTTCAGCTCGCCGCTCTGCATCCAGCCAGCCATGTCTTTCATGGCTTCTGGATAACGTGAGACATAATCCATCACCACCATGCCTTGCATACGCCCGCGGTTGACCAGCAACGACAGGTAGTTGGCCGGGCCTTTGACTGCCTCCTTGTTGTTGTACTGGCTGATAGCACCGCAGATGACGATGCGCGCCCCAACGGCAATGCGCGTCAGCACTGCATCGAGGATGTCGCCGCCCACGTTGTCGAAATAGACATCAACGCCCTTCGGGCATTCGCGCTTCAGCCCTGCTGCAACATCCTCACTCTTGTAATCGATGGCGGCGTCGAATCCGAGCTCCTCGGTGAGGAAGCGGCACTTGTCGGCGCCACCGGCGATCCCAACTACGCGACAGCCTTTGATTTTGGCGATCTGCCCCGCGACGCTGCCAACCGCTCCGGCTGCACCGGAAATCACCACGGTTTCGCCGGCTTTCGGTTCGCCCACAGACAGCAGACCGAAGTAGGCGGTCATGCCAGTCATGCCTAGTGCAGACAGGTAGCGAGGCAGTGGCGCCTGGTTCGGATCAACCTTGTAGAAGCCTTTCGGCTCACCGAGAAAGTAGTCCTGCACGCCCAGCGCGCCATTGACGTAATCGCCTTCGGCAAACCCTGGATGTTGGGAGGCGATGACCTTTCCCACGCCGAGGGCACGCATCACCTCGCCAATGCCGACCGGGGGGATGTAGGACTTGGCATCGTTCATCCAGCCCCGCATGGCTGGGTCAAGCGACAGGTATTCGTTCTTGACCAGTATCTGGTTCTGGCCGAGTTCGCCCAGCGGTTTTTCCGCGTACTCGAAGGTTTCGCGGTTAGGTGCGCCAACCGGGCGCTTGGCCAGCAGGAACTGGCGATTGGTCTTGTCCATGGAAACCTCTTTTGTGTGCAAACCCTTGGTTTAGCCTCCCTGGCGCAGCACTGCAAGCAAGGCGGGTGCGCTGGAATGCATTGGCATCCGCGTGAGTGATATCGCCATCCCCTGCTTAATCGAAGGGAAGGATGGCGGTATAACCATGACCAGGGTTTGGCTTGTAGTCACATTCGGACTCGGCGCCTTCATTAATTCGATCAGGGTATCTAGCATGAGCATGTCTTTTTCCGGTCAGGTTGCATTGGTTACCGGCGGTGCGGCAGGCATTGGCCGCACGACAGCATTGGCGTTCGCCGAGCAGGGGCTGAAGGTAGTCGTGGCTGATGTGGATGAGCAAGGCGGGGCGGCTTGCGCCGAAGCCATTCATGAGGCTGGCGGCGAGGCTGTATTCGTGCGCTGTGACGTTACCCGCGACGCGGAGGTCAAGGCGATGGTCGAGCAGGCGGTGGCGACCTATGGGCGCATCGACTACGCCTTCAACAATGCCGGAATAGAAATCGAACAGGGCCGCCTGGCTGAAGGCAGTGAGGCCGAGTTCGATGCAATCATGGGGGTCAACGTCAAAGGCGTCTGGCTGTGCATGAAGTACCAGCTGCCGCTAATGCTCGCACAGGGCGGCGGCGCCATCGTCAATACGGCGTCGGTGGCAGGCCTGGGGGCAGCGCCGAAGATGAGCATCTATTCGGCGTCCAAGCATGCGGTCATTGGCCTGACCAAGTCGGCAGCCATCGAGTACGCCAAGAAGAAAATCAGGGTCAACGCCGTCTGCCCGGCTGTGATCGATACCGACATGTTTCGTCGTGCTTATGAGGCGGATCCACGCAAGGCAGAGTTCGCCGCTGCCATGCATCCGATAGGTCGTGTAGGCAAGGTTGAAGAAATTGCCGCTGCAGTGCTCTATCTCTGCAGCGATGGTGCGGCCTTTACCACCGGCCACGCGCTGGCGGTCGATGGCGGTGCCACGGCAATCTGATTCGCTGGGGCGATTCAGGCCGATCCCTTGGGTGCGCTGACGATCAGCAGCGTCAGCACACCCGCTACCAACCCCCACAGCGCAGAGCCGATGCCGAATAGGGTCAGGCCCGACGCCGTCACCATGAAGGTAATCAGCGCCGCTTCGCGCTCACGCGGTGTTTGCATGGCCTGGGTCAGGCCGCTGCCGATCGAGCCGAGCAGTGCTAGCGCTGCGATGGATAACACCAGGGCAGCCGGGAAGGAGGCGAAGAGGGCAGCCAGGGTGGCGCCGAAAATTCCGGCGATGCCATAGAAGACGCCGCACCAGACGGCTGCGGTATAGCGCCTTGCGGGGTCCGGATGTGCTTCCGGGCCACTGCAGATGGCCATGGTGATCGCGGCCAGATGGATGCCATGAGAGCCAAAAGGTGCCAGCAGCACCGAGGCGATGCCGGTCACCGAGATCAGTGGCGATGCCGGCACCTGATAGCCCTCAGCGCGAAGCACGGCCAGCCCCGGCATGTTTTGCGAGGCCATGGCAATCACGAATAGCGGAATGCCAATGCTGAAGATGGCGGCAAGCGATAGATCCGGTGTAGTCCAGACCGGCGCTGCGACTTCCAGGCTCAGCTGACTGAAGTTCAGCAGACCCATCATTGCCGACAGGCCGCAGCCAATTAACAGCGCCGAGAGCACCGCATAGCGAGGCTGAAAGCGCTTGGCGAGCAGGTAACTGAAGAACATGCCCAGCACCAGCACTGGCTGAACTTCCACGGCGCGAAAAATCTCGCTGCCGATGTTGAACAACACCCCCGCTAACAACGCCGCCGCCAGCGAAGCAGGCACCTTGCGCATCAGCCGCTCGAAGCTGCCGGTAAGCCCGCAGAGCGCGATCAACGCTGAGGCGAAGATGAAGGCACCGATCGCTTCGCCGTACGGAACGCCAGGGAGGCTACTAATCAATAGCGCCGCACCGGGCGTCGACCAAGCGATGACAACCGGCGTCCGGTAGCGCAATGACAGTCCAATGCTGCATATCGCCATGCCAATCGACAGTGCCCATATCCACGAAGAGATTTGTCCGCCGCTGAGCCCAGCGGCTTGCCCGGCCTGAAACATCAGCACCAGCGAGCTGGTATAGCCGGTGAGCATGGCAATGAAGCCGGCCACGACGGTAGAGGCCGAGCTGTCCTTGATTAGGTGGTGAGGCGGGGCGGCGGTGGCGGTCATCGTCAGCTTTGGGTCCGGATTCAAGGATGGATACGCCGGGGCGAACTCGCTGACGGACCAGGGCTTGGCCTACTTCAACGCATCGCGCCAGCGATACACGACAGGCTAGGGGGTTGCGCGCTTCGCGTCGCGGTACAGCCAGCAGCGTGATCAGCGTAACAGTGCCCTGACCTTGCTTGGCGCCGTTCGTCTCCCGCGCGGCGGCGGATAGGAATGGTCGTGCGGACAATGGCACCGATGTTGCTATTACTCCTGTGCCTGCTGCGAGGCGTCAAAAAAACCGCAGCTGTTGGAGGAATGATGAGTCAGGGTATTGAATTCAATCGCTTGATGCTGGAAATGCGGGCCATGCAGACCGATGCAATGGCACGCTCCAAGCCCGTGACTGCGGCCCCAGAAGTGGGCGCGCCGAGCTTTTCCGACATGCTCGGCCAAGCCGTCAATAAAGTGAACGAAACCCAGCAGGCTTCCAATCAGTTAGCTACTGCTTTCGAGATGGGCCAGGGTGGCATTGATCTGACCGAAGTCATGATCGCGTCACAGAAAGCCAGCGTTTCCTTTCAGGCCATGACTCAGGTGCGCAACAAGCTGGTCCAGGCGTATCAAGACATCATGCAGATGCCGGTCTAAGGCAGGATTTGAACTATGGCTGACGCGCTTAGCAATGCCCCGGTGCCGGTTGGTTCGGATGCTCCGAAGAAGCCTTTGCTGGGTCTTTCCTTTCTGGAAAACCTGTCTGAAATGTCGATGCTGCGGCAGATCGGCCTGCTGGTCGGTTTGGCGGCGAGCGTTGCTATTGGTTTTGCCGTGGTGCTTTGGTCGCAGCAGCCGGACTACCGGCCATTGCTGGGCAGCCTCGCCGGAATGGATGCCAACCAGGTGATGGAAACCTTGGCGGCCGCCGACATTTCGTACACTGTTGAGCCCAACTCCGGCGCCCTGCTGGTCAAGGCCGACGACCTTGCGCGTGCGCGGTTGAAGCTGGCAAGTGCCGGTATCGCTCCGACCGACAGCAATATCGGTTTTGAAATTCTCGACAAAGAGCAAGGCCTCGGCACCAGCCAGTTCATGGAAGCGACCCGCTATCGCCGTGGTCTTGAAGGCGAGCTGGGTCGCACCATTTCCAGTCTGAATAACGTCAAGGGCGCGCGCGTCCACTTGGCTATTCCGAAGAGCTCGGTATTCGTCCGCGACGAGCGCAAGCCAAGCGCATCGGTACTGGTCGAACTCTATCCGGGCCGCAATCTTGAGCCAAGCCAGGTAATGGCGATCATCAATCTGGTCGCGACCAGCGTGCCTGAGCTGACCAAGTCACAGATCACCGTAGTCGACCAGAAGGGCAACCTGCTATCCGATCAGCAGGAGTTGACCGAGCTGAGCATGGCCGGCAAGCAGTTCGACTACAGCCGTCGTATGGAGAGCCTTTACACCCAGCGCGTGCACAACATCCTGCAGCCGGTGCTGGGCAGCGGTCGCTACAAGGCTGAAGTGTCTGCCGATGTGGATTTCAGTGCAGTCGAATCCACGTCCGAGACCTTCAACCCTGATCAGCCCGCACTGCGCAGCGAGCAGAGCGTCAGCGAGCAGCGTCAGAGCAGCCTCGGCCCGCAAGGTGTGCCTGGGGCCCTCAGCAATCAACCACCGGGACCCGCTGCTGCGCCCGAGAATGCTGTTGCCGGGCAGGCTGGCGCGGCGGGTGCCATCGCTCCGGGCCAGCCGTTGCTGGATGCCAATGGTCAGCAAGTCATGGACCCCGCAACCGGTCAACCGATGCTGGCGCCGTATCCGGCAGACAAGCGTGAGCAGGCGACCCGCAACTATGAGTTGGATCGGTCGATCAGCTACACCAAGCAGCAACAGGGACGCCTGCGTCGGCTGTCGGTTGCCGTGGTGCTCGATGACCAGATGACCATTGCCGCTGACGGCACCACCACTCGGGTACCGCGTACCGCCGAAGAACTGGCGCGCTTCACTCGGCTGGTACAGGACGCGGTCGGTTTTGATGCAAGCCGTGGTGACAGCGTCAGTGTGATCAATGCGCCGTTCGCCGCTGACTCGCTCGACGAGGCCTTTATTGAAAGTCCGTTCTACTCGCAGCCGTGGTTCTGGGACATCGTCAAGCAGGTGCTCGGCGTCCTGTTCATCCTGGTACTGGTGTTCGGCGTGCTGCGGCCCGTGCTGAACAACCTGACCAACGCCGGCAAGAGCAAGGAACTGCAAACAGTGGGCGGTGATGCCGAGCTCGGTGACATGGAAGGCATCGACGGGGCGCTGTCCAATGATCGAGTCAGTTTGAGCGGGCCGCAGAGCATCATGCTGCCAAGCCCGACCGAGGGATACGATGCGCAATTGAATGCCATCAAGAATCTGGTAGCAGAAGATCCGGGCCGGGTGGCTCAGGTCGTCAAAGAGTGGATCAACGCAGATGAGTGATGCTCGAGTTCCGGTCAAGCTGAACAAGATCGACAAGGCGGCGGTCTTGCTGCTTTCGCTGGGCGAGGCCGACGCGGCGCAGGTGCTGCGTCATCTCGGCCCGAAGGAAGTACAGAAAGTCGGCACGGCAATGGCGCAGTTGCGCAACGTGCAGAAGAACCAGATCGAACAGGTGATGGGTGAGTTTGTCGAGATCGTCGGCGACCAGACCAGCCTTGGAGTGGGTTCGGACGGCTATATCCGCAAGATGCTCACGCAGGCCCTCGGTGAGGACAAGGCGGGTGGCCTGATCGACCGCATCCTGCTCGGTGGCAACACCAGCGGCCTGGACAGCCTGAAGTGGATGGAGCCACGTGCCGTTGCCGATGTGATTCGCTACGAACACCCGCAGATCCAGGCGATTGTGGTGGCCTATCTGGACCCGGATCAGGCTGGCGAGGTGCTCTCTCACTTTGACCACAAGGTGCGGCTGGACATCGTCCTGCGCGTATCGTCGCTCAACACGGTGCAGCCCGCCGCGCTGAAAGAGCTGAACCTGATCCTCGAAAAACAGTTCTCCGGCAACGCCAATACCACGCGGGCAACGCTGGGCGGCGTCAAACGCGCCGCGGACATCATGAACTACCTCGACAGCTCCGTTGAAGGCCAGCTGATGGACGCCATCCGGGATGTCGACGAGGATCTGTCGTCGCAGATCGAGGACCTGATGTTCGTGTTCGACAATCTTGCCGATGTCGACGACCGGGGCATTCAAGTGCTGCTGCGCGAAGTATCCTCCGATGTGCTGGTATTGGCGCTCAAGGGCGCCGATGAAGCGATCAAGGAGAAGGTCTTCAAGAACATGTCCAAGCGCGCCGGTGAATTGCTGCGTGACGATCTGGAAGCCAAAGGGCCGGTGCGCATCAGCGAAGTCGAAGGTGCCCAGAAGGAAATTCTCACTATCGCTCGCCGCATGGCCGAAGCCGGAGAAATCGTGCTCGGCGGTAAAGGCGGCGAGGAAATGGTCTAGCAAGCAAGGCACTGAAACTGAATGTCCAAGGAAAACCCCAGCGATGTGATCCGCGCGAAAGACGTCAACGTTTTCGATCGCTGGGCCTTACCGAGCTTCGACCCTCTGGGTGCGGCACCGGAAGACCCAGAGATTGGCGAGGAGCCGGTTGAAGACGAGGACTTGTCACGCAGCGAAGACGTGCCGGTCGAGGAAGTCAAACCTCTGACGCTCGACGAGCTCGAGGCCATTCGTCAGGAGGCTTACAACGAAGGTTTCAGTACGGGCGAAAAGGATGGCTTTCACGCCGGTCAGCTCAAGGCCAGGCAAGAAGCCGAGGCGGCGCTGAACCCCAAGCTGGAGAGCTTGGAAAAGCTGATGACGCAGCTGCTCGAACCCATCGCCGATCAGGATCGAAACCTCGAACACGCAATGGTCACACTGGTTAGCCAACTGGCGCGAGAAGTGATTCAGCGCGATCTGCTGGTCGACTCCAGCCAGATCCGCCAGGTGCTGCGCGAAGCGCTCAAGTTGTTGCCCATGGGAGCCAGCAACGTGCGCATCTACATCAACCCGCAGGATTTCGACCTGGTCAAAGCGCTGCGCGAGCGCCACGAAGAGACCTGGCGCATTGTGGAAGACAGTGATCTGCTGCCGGGCGGTTGCCGGATCGAGACCGAACAGAGCCGTATCGACGCGAGTGTCGAAACGCGCCTGGGCCAGGCGATCAGCCAGCTATTCGAACAGCAGCGGGAAAACGCCACCAGCCCGCCTGAGGCTGACCTGCATCTTGATCTCGGATCGGGCGCGGAGCCAGCCGATGCGTCTTGAACGAACCAGCTTCGCCAAGCGCTTTGAAACCTACGGCGAGGCGATCAAGCTTCCCAGCCAACCGATCCTCGAGGGTCGGTTGTTGCGTATGGTCGGGCTGACGCTGGAAGCCGAAGGCCTGCGTGCTGCGGTTGGCAGCCGCTGCTTGGTGATCAACGAGGACAGCTACCATCCGACCCAGGTCGAAGCCGAGGTGATGGGGTTTTCCGGTGGCAAGCTGTACCTGATGCCGGTCGGCAGCCTAGCGGGCATCGCCCCCGGCGCGCGCGTGGTGCCCTTGGCCAATACCGGGCGTCTACCCATGGGGACCTCGATGCTGGGGCGTGTGCTGGACGGTGCTGGCCGTGCATTGGACGGCAAGGGCGGAATGAAAGCCGAGGACTGGGTCCCCATGGACGGCCCGGTGATCAACCCACTCAAGCGCCACCCCATCAGCGAGCCGCTGGATGTCGGGATCCGCAGCATCAACGGCTTGCTGACCGTCGGCCGCGGGCAGCGTCTGGGGCTGTTCGCCGGCACCGGCGTGGGTAAGTCCGTCCTGCTCGGCATGATGACGCGCTTCACCGAGGCCGACATCATCGTCGTCGGGCTCATTGGCGAACGAGGCCGGGAAGTAAAAGAGTTCATTGAGAACATTCTCACCGAAGAAAGCATCAAGCGTTCGGTAGTCGTCGCCTCGCCGGCGGATGACGCGCCCTTGATGCGCTTGCGAGCCGCCATGTACTGCACGCGCATCGCCGAGTATTTTCGCGACAAGGGCAAGAACGTCCTGCTGCTGATGGACTCGCTGACCCGCTTCGCCCAGGCACAGCGCGAGATCGCCCTGGCCATTGGCGAGCCGCCGGCGACAAAGGGTTATCCACCATCGGTGTTCGCCAAGCTGCCCAGCCTGGTGGAGCGCGCCGGTAATGCGGAAGAGGGCGGCGGCTCGATTACGGCGTTCTACACCGTCTTGTCCGAGGGCGACGATCAGCAAGACCCGATCGCCGACGCCGCGCGAGGGGTGTTGGACGGCCATTTTGTATTGTCTCGCCGGTTGGCGGAGGAGGGGCATTACCCCGCCATCGACATCGAGGCCTCAATCAGCCGGGTCATGCCGCAGGTGGTCAGCGCTGAACATATGCGCAATGCCCAGCGCTTCAAACAGCTCTGGTCGCGTTTTCAGCAGAGCCGCGATCTGATCAGCGTCGGCGCGTACGTACCGGGAGGCGATCCAGAAACCGACCTTGCCATCGCCCGACAGGCGGAGATGGTTCGCTACCTTCGGCAGGGTTTGGACGAAGCCGAGCATTTGGCCCAGAGCGAAGCGCTGCTGGCCAACGTATTCAATCCCAAGGCCGCAGGCTAATCCTTGCCAGCCAGCCGAGCGGCGCGCCTGGCGCCGGTGATCGATATGGCTGAGCGTGCCGAGCGAGAGGCCGCTAAGCTATTTGGCCAAGGCCAGACGCAAGTCGCCCAGGCCGAAGCCAAGCTGGGCGAGTTACGGCAATACTTCGCCGATTACCAGCAGCAGTGGATGGCTCAAGGCAGCCAGGGCGTGTCCGGCCAATGGCTGATGAACTACCAACGTTTTCTCTCCCAACTCGAGTCCGCCATCGGGCAGCAGCAGCGCAGCCTGGATTGGCACCGCAACAACCTCGACAAGCTGCGCGAACAATGGCAGCAGCGACGAGCCCGGCTCGACGGACTGCGCAGACTGGTCGAGCGCTACCTGCAAGAGGCAAGGACTGCGGCGGACAAGCGAGAACAAAAACTGCTGGACGAATTTTCCCAGCGACTCTCGAGTCGCCCCAAACAGGATTGAGGCTTGCTGTGCTGGGCTTAGGGTGCTAAATCTTCATCAGCTTCTTTACATTAGCGCGGTTGGAATTGAAGCTGCAGGCCCTGGACGTGGCGCCATTCGGCGCGCCGGCACCAACCCAGCAATAACGACAGCCGTGGCGAAAGGCCACGACCTCGTTCGGATCAGGAGTGCTAGATGACCATCAGTTCACAGCTATCGGCAGATGGACAGGAGCTGACCATAACGATTCGAGGGCGTTTCGATTTCAATACGCACCAGGCTTTTCGCGATGCCTATCAATGTGCTGGGAGTTCGCCCCGACGTTATGTGGTCGACCTCAACGGCGCGACCTATCTCGACAGCTCTGCGCTGGGAATGTTGTTGCTGTTGCGTGATCATGCCGGCAGCGACAAGGCCGATATTCGCCTGATCAATTGCAATCCTGACGTCCGCAAAGTCCTTTCGGTTTCCAACTTCGAACAACTGTTCGCGATCGCCTGATGCCTCGTCGGCTCTCCATACTCATTGCCGAGGATGGTGCGGCTGATCGCATGCTGTTGGCGGCTATCGTCCGCCAACAGGGCCATCACGTGGTGACCGCCGCCAATGGCGCCGAAGCGGTGGAGCTGTTCGAGCGCGAGCGCCCACAGCTGGTATTGATGGATGCATTGATGCCAGTGATGGACGGCTTCGAAGCGGCACAACAGATCAAGCAACTGGCCGGCAATGAGCTGGTGCCAATCATTTTTCTTACCTCGCTGACCGAAAACGAAGCGCTGGTTCGCTGCCTCGAGGCGGGCGGCGATGACTTTATCGCCAAGCCGTACAACCCGATCATTCTGGAGGCAAAGATCCAGGCCATGAATCGCTTGCGTCGACTGCAAGCGACGGTGCTGGAGCAGCGCGATCTGATCGGCCGCCGCAATCAGCAATTGCTCGACGAGCAGCGCGCGGCCAAGGCCATTTTCGACAAGGTCGCTCACGCCGGCTGTCTTAACGCCCCCAACATCCGTTATCGACAATCTCCTCGAGCGCTGTTCAATGGCGACCTGCTGCTCGCTGCCCAAGCGCCGGCCGGCAGGATGTTCGTGCTACTTGGCGACTTCACCGGCCATGGTTTGCCGGCCGCGATCGGCGCCATGCCGCTGGCGGAAACTTTTTACGGAATGACCGCCAAGGGCTACTCAAGTAATCAGATCCTTCGCGATATCAACGCCAAGCTAAAGCTGATCCTGCCGGTCGAGATGTTCTGCTGCGCCACTTTTCTCGACATCAACCTCGAGCAAGGAATCTTGCGGGTGTGGAACGGTGGCTTGCCAGACGGTTATCTGATCAAGGCCGTGGACGGCACACGGTTGCCCTTGCGGTCCAGGCATTTGCCGCTAGGGGTACGAGAGGCGACGTCATTCGATGACACCTTCGAGACACTGCCTTTGGCGCTGGGCGACCGCCTGCTATTGCTGTCGGACGGGTTGCTGGAGAGCTGCAACGCCGATGATCAGCTGTTCGGCGAGCAACGGCTGCTAGCCGTGTTGGAATCCAACTCCGACCCCGCGACGCTGTTCGACGACATTCAGGAGGCGCTGCATGACTTCCATGGTCAAATACTTGACGACCTGAGCCTGGTTGAAGTGAGCATGATCGGTGAGCCGGGGGCGGTTGCGCCTCATCCGCTCCATGTTTACCCACTCGGAAGCCGAGAGCTGCGCCCGAGAGATTGGTCGACTTGCTTCGAACTACGACCCGGCAGCCTGCGCTCGGCTGACCCTTTGCCGATGGCGATGCAGCTTTTGCTGCAGATTTCGCCCCTGCGGTACCGTGTCGGCACCATTTTTACGGTGTTGACTGAGCTTTATGCCAACGCCGTGGAGCATGGGGTGTTGTTGCTCGACTCGTCCATCAAGTCTGACGCGGAAGGCTTTGCCAGCTATTACCGGGAACGCCAGCGGCGCCTGGACGCGCTTAGCGAAGGCTTCGTGTCTATCGAGTTTACCGTCAAGTCTGAAGGGGCCAATGGGTACCTGCGCATCGCTGTTCGCGACAGCGGGCCGGGCTTCGATGTGCAGCGTGCATTGAACCAGCAATACTGCAGCGAATACCTGGGAGGGCGAGGACTACGCATGATTCGCCAGTTAAGCGAGCGATTTTATTGGCAGCCCGATGGCAAGGTGCTCAACGTGGAGTTTCACTGGTCCGGTCATGCATAATCCGCCGTTTACCGCCAGGAGCATCTCCGTGGCCGAACATCTCGACACCAGCGTGCTGGTCACCCTTCAGGAAGTGATGGAGGCGGAGTACCCGGTGCTGCTGGACACCTTTCTCGTCGATTCCGAAGAGCGACTGCGGCTGTTGCAGGCGGCCTGTCGGAGCGGCGAAGCAGAGAGCTTGCGTCAGGCTGCGCACAGTTTCAAAGGTAGCTGCAGCAACATGGGCGCCGCGATGCTGGCAGAACTTTGTCGTGAGATGGAGGAATCCGCCAGGCGCGACCAACTGGATGAGGCGCCGGTCCTGATTGAGCGCATCGAACGCGAGTTTGCCATTGTGCGCATTCTCTATCGCGCCGAACGCCAGCGTTGGGGAGGACCTGGCTAACAGGAACCTTTTCTCTGCAGTCCCGCAGGGGTCGCGACGCTGCCGCTGAACCTTCATTCGCAACCGAGTGGCCCGGAGTTTGCTTGAGCATGAGCACGTCTCCATCCTCAGCGGAAAGATCCATGGCCGTTTCCCCCGATCTGTTGCTCAATATCAAGGCCCCGACCGCCGCCGCCAAGGCAGCGAACACATCCTCCAAGCCGGCCCAACAATCCAGTCGTGACGAGGCCTCCAGCTTCGCTAACGTCTACGCGAAAGAGCGCCAGGGTAAGCCTGCCGAGGCGCAAAACGCGGCGGCGAAGCCGGCCCGGGACAAGACGACTAGCGAGGAGCCGAGTCAGGAAACCGACAAGGCAAGCGGCACCGAAAAGCCGGCAACGGCCGAAACCGGCAATGACTTGCCTGCCAGCCTCGAGACGGTCGATGACAGCGTGCCGAACCCCGAGGCCGAGCTTGATCCGCTGTTGCTGTTCGGCATGGGCGGGCAGGGTACGGTCAGCGAGGCGCCGCCCGTCGACGGACTGCCGCTGCCAGACAGCGAGTTACTGGTTGGCCTGGCACAGCCGGTTGTGGCTGCCGAGAGTCTCGAGGCAGAAGGCGAGACGGTACTGGCAGGACAGCGTACGCTGGAGCTTCAGTCGGCGACTCAGAAAAGCCCTGTCACGACTTCCGTCTTGGTTGAGGAAGGCGCGAGCGATGCGCAAGAAACCCTCCCCGCGGCTCTGCTTGAAGGCGAGGCTCTGGCCGAGGAGAGCGATGATCGCTCGCTTGAGGAAGGTTTCGGTGAACTGCTCGAGAAGTTGGACGCGTCGAAGGATAGTCGCCCAAGCGTCAGCGGAGAGGCGGCACTCAACCGGCTCAATCCATTGACTCAGGCGCTTGCTCAGCAGAATCAGACCCAGCAGCTGCAGCGGCCTACGATGGTGCCAGGACAACCTGTGCAGATGCAGCAGGCCGGCTGGAGCGAAGCCGTGGTCGATCGGGTGATGTGGTTGTCCAGCCAGAACCTCAAGTCGGCCGAAATTCAGCTTGATCCGGCCGAGCTGGGCCGCATGGAGGTTCGTATCGACATGACCAAGGATCAAACCCAGGTGACCTTCCTCAGCCCGCATGCAGGCGTACGCGATGCGCTGGAAGGGCAGATGCAGCGACTGCGCGATATGTTCGCTCAGCAGGGGATGACGATGGACGTGAACGTCTCTGACCAGTCGCGAGGTTGGCGCGGTGACGGCGGCGGTGAATCGCGTGAACGTGGCGCCGCCGGTGTATCGACTACAGGGGATGATGAGGTCGTTCAGGGCAGCATGGAGATCAGCTCCGCGCGTACCGGTGGCGATCGCGGCTTGGTGGATTACTACGCGTGACCGTAACGTGCTGACAGGAACCGGGCTTTGCGCCCGGTTTTTTTTGCTCACGGCAACCTGAGTCTCCGACTATTCGTCTACAAAAGACGGACGCGCCATGGCAATCGTTTACGCTGCCTGTTCGCTAGCCGATACTTTGGCACAGCAGTTGCTCGCTTCCTTTATGAGGCGAGTGAAAACACTTGTAATGACGGATATTTGGCATGGCAAAGAAACAAGGACCTCCGGACGTTCCGAGTCCTGCGGCTGCGACCGAAGGAAAGGGCAAACTCAAGCTGATCATTCTGATTGTCTTAGGATTGCTGTTGGCCGTCGGGGTGTCGGTGGGCGCTACCTTGTACTTCATGTCTCAAGGCGAGGCAGATAAGCCGGCGGACGATGCTGCCAGCGAGGATGCTGCGCCCCAGCGCCAAGCGGCAATCTACGAAGTGCTGGCGCCGGCTTTCATTGTCAACTTCACCAATGCCGGTGGGCGCCAGCGCTACATGCAAGTCAGCGTTGCGCTGATGTCGCGCGATCAGGCGGCGCTCGATGGATTGAAGGAACACATGCCCCTTTTACGCAATCAACTGGTCATGTTGTTCTCCAGTCAGGACTTTGCCAGCCTGGCGACGCCTGTCGGCCAGGAGATGCTGCGGCAGCAGGCGACCGCCAGCGTTCAGGAGCTGGCGCAGAAGGAAATCGGCAAGCTCGCGATCGAGCAAGTCCTGTTCACCAACTTCGTATTGCAATAGGGGTCGTTTCAGATGGCTGTTCAAGACCTGCTCTCGCAAGACGAGATCGATGCGCTCCTGCACGGAGTCGATGACGGTCTGGTCGATACCGAAAGCGATTCCGAACCGGGCAGCATCAAGAGCTACGACCTGACCAGCCAGGACCGGATCGTCCGTGGGCGCATGCCTACCCTGGAAATGATCAACGAACGTTTTGCCCGCTACACACGCATCAGCATGTTCAACCTGCTACGCCGCTCGGCAGACGTATCAGTAGGCGGCGTGCAGGTGATGAAGTTCGGCGAATACATTCACTCGCTGTATGTGCCGACCAGCCTCAATCTGGTGAAGATCAAGCCGCTGCGCGGAACGTCACTGTTCATCCTCGACGCCAAACTGGTGTTCAAACTGGTGGACAACTTCTTTGGCGGTGACGGACGCCATGCAAAGATCGAGGGCCGAGAATTCACGCCCACCGAACTGCGTGTGGTGCGCATGGTTCTGGACCAGGCTTTCGTCGATCTGAAGGAAGCCTGGCACGCGGTACTCGACGTCAATTTCGAATACGTGCATTCGGAAGTGAATCCGGCGTTGGCCAACATCGTCAGCCCTAGCGAAGTGGTGGTCGTGTCGACGTTCCATATCGAGCTCGAGAGTGGCGGTGGCGATCTTCACATCACCATGCCGTACTCGATGATCGAGCCGATCCGCGAAATGCTCGATGCCGGTTTCCAGTCAGATGTAAGCGATCAGGACGAGCGCTGGGTAAACGCGCTGCGCGAGGACGTGCTCGATGTGAACGTGCCGCTCAGTGCGACGGTGGTGCGGCGTCAGCTCAAGCTGCGCGAGATTCTCAATATGCAGCCGGGCGATGTGATACCGGTGGAAATGCCGGAAGACATAATCATGCGCGCCAACGGCATGCCGGCTTTCAAGGTCAAGCTGGGTGCGCACAAGGGCAACCTGGCATTGCAAGTGCTCGAATCCGTATTGCGACCACGTTGATTCAGACTTTATTCAATTACCCGCCGGTCGAGGATTAGCGATGGCAGATGAACACGAAAACACTTCCCCCGAGGAGCAGGCGCTGGCCGACGAGTGGGCTTCGGCACTGGCCGAGGCCGGTGACGCCAATCAGGATGATATCGATGCCTTGCTGAACCAGGGCCCGGCAGCAGCGCCGGCGCCGCCTCGTGCGCCGCTGGAGGAGTTTGGTAGCAGCCCGAAGTCGGCTGCTGTGCCCGCAGGACTCGAAGGGCCGAACCTGGACGTCATTCTGGATATCCCGGTGTCGATCTCGATGGAGGTCGGCAGTACCGAAATCAGCATTCGCAATCTGTTGCAGCTCAATCAGGGTTCGGTGGTCGAACTGGATCGGCTGGCCGGCGAGCCGCTGGATGTGCTGGTGAACGGCACACTGATCGCCCACGGCGAAGTGGTGGTGGTGAACGAAAAGTTTGGCATTCGTCTGACTGACGTGATCAGTCCGAGCGAACGCATCAAGAAGTTGCGCTGACATGCGGTTCCTGGCGCTCCCCTCGCTGTTACTGGCTTTGCCAGCGGTGGCCGCTGAGCCCGCAGCAAGCATGAGCAGCACTGGCATGGGCACACAGATGACCAAGTTGCTGCTTGGGCTGCTGCTGGTGATCGGTCTGATCTTTCTGCTTGCCTGGTTACTTCGCCGGATGCAGCAGTTGAACCCGCGCAGCAACCAGGCGATCAAGCTGATCTCGAGCCACGCGCTGGGCCCTCGCGAGCGGCTAGTGCTGGTGCAGGTCGGCAGTGAACAAGTGCTGCTCGGCCTGAGCGCCGGTCGGATCACCCCACTGCATGTGCTTGAGGAGCCGGTACACCTGCCGGATGCCGAGCCGGCCAACCCGGAGTTTGCCCAGCGCCTAATGGAGCTGCTCGGGCGGGACCATAAGGACAAGCCCTGATGCTTCGATTGTTGTTGGCGGCCCTGTTGATTCTGGCCGCCCCGTTCGCTGTGGGCCAGGATGCGGGTGGTTTGATCGCGCAGGGCGACAATCCTCTGTCGATACCGGCCATTACCCTAAGCACGGATGCCCAAGGACAGCAGGAATATTCGGTCAGCCTGCAGATTTTGCTGATCATGACAGCGCTGAGTTTCATCCCGGCGTTCGTCATGCTGATGACCAGTTTCACCCGCATCATCATTGTCTTTTCGATCTTGCGTCAGGCGCTTGGCCTGCAGCAGACACCGTCGAACCAGATCCTGGTGGGCCTCACCATTTTTCTGACGTTGTTCATCATGGCGCCGGTGTTCGAGCGCATTAACAACGAGGCGGTGCAGCCCTATCTAAACCAGCAGCTGTCTGCGCCCGAGGCGATTTCACGGGCCGAGGTGCCGTTGAAGAACTTCATGCTCGCGCAGACTCGCGAAAGCGATCTGGAGCTGTTCGTGCGGCTGTCGCGCCGGACCGATATCCAGACCCCGGACGCGGCGCCGCTGACCATCCTGGTTCCGGCATTCGTGACCTCCGAACTGAAAACCGCGTTCCAGATCGGCTTCATGATCTTTATCCCGTTCCTGATCATCGACATGGTGGTCGCCAGCGTGCTGATGGCGATGGGCATGATGATGCTCTCGCCGCTGATCATCTCGCTGCCGTTCAAGATCATGCTGTTCGTGCTGGTCGATGGCTGGGGTTTGATCATCGGTACGCTGGCCAGTAGTTTCGGCACGCTCTAGGGCCTATAGGGAGACACGCATGACACCCGAAGTCGCGGTTGACCTGTTTCGTGAGGCCCTCTGGATGACCGCCATGATCGTTGGCGTGCTGGTCGTGCCCAGTCTGCTGGTCGGCCTCGTGGTGGCGATGTTTCAGGCGGCCACCCAGATCAACGAACAGACCCTGAGTTTTCTGCCGCGCCTGTTGGTCATGCTGTTGACGCTGATCTGGGCCGGCCCTTGGCTGGTTCGAGAGCTGATGGAGTACACCCAGGGTCTGGTCCAGAACATTCCGCTGATCATCGGTTGACCCTGATGATCGATACCTCGCGCCAGGTGCGCGCCCGTGCTTGAACTCAGCGATGCGCAGATCGGCGCCTGGGTCGGGCAGTTTCTGCTGCCGTTGTTTCGCATTGCGGCACTGCTGATGAGCATGCCGATCATCGGTACTCAGTTGGTGCCGATGCGGGTTCGGCTCTATCTGGCGGTCGCGATTGCGGTCGTCCTCGTGCCTGGGCTGCCAGCAGTACCGATGGTGGACGCGCTGAGCGGGCAGGCGCTGGTGTTGATTGCGGAGCAGATCCTGATCGGGGTCATGCTGGGCTTCGTGCTTCAGCTGTTCTTTCAGGTGTTCATCGTGTCCGGACAACTGCTTGCCATGCAGATGGGTTTGGGCTTCGCGTCGATGATCGATCCGGCTAATGGTGTTTCGGTGCCGGTGATCGGCCAGTTCTTCAATATGCTGGTGATTCTGCTGTTCTTTGCGATGAATGGGCACTTGGTGGTGCTGGAAATCCTCACCGAAAGCTTCGTTACCCTGCCGATCGGCGGCTGGCTGGTTGGCACCAACCATTTCTGGGAAGTGGCCGGCAAGCTGGGCTGGGTGCTCGGCGCCGGCCTGTTGTTGGTACTGCCAGCAATCACGGCACTGCTTGTGGTCAACCTGGCGTTCGGCCTGATGACCCGCGCTGCGCCGCAGCTGAACATTTTTTCGATCGGTTTTCCGCTAACGCTAGTGCTCGGCTTGATCATCGTCTGGATCGGCATGGCCGACATTCTTGCCCAATACCAGACCTTCGTCAGTGAAGCCTTGGCGATGCTGCGCGAACTGATCGGTCTACGCTGATGCTGATTCGTTCCTTAATGCTGCCGGAGGCCGTACATGGCTGAGAGCGAAAGCGGTGCCGATAAAAGCGAGGAACCCACGGAGAAACGCATCCGTGAGTCCCGTGAAAAAGGCCAGCTGGCCCGCTCTCGTGAATTGAACACCGTGGCGGTAACGTTGGGTGGCATTGGCGGTTTATTGGCGTCTGGTGGCAGCCTGGCTGGCAGCCTGATTGCCATCATGCAGGGCAGCTTCGAGCTCAGCCGCGAAACCCTGCTGGACGAAGCCTCCATGGTGAGGCTGTTGATGGGGAGCGGCATGATTGCGCTGGAAGCCATCATGCCGCTGCTGATCGTGCTGCTGCTCGTCTCGATCATCGGCCCGATTTCGCTGGGTGGCTGGCTTTTCTCAGCCAAGGCGATGGCACCCAAGTTCAGTCGTATGAACCCCGGGCCAGGCCTCAAACGGATGTTCTCGACCAAAGCGCTGGTCGAGCTGCTGAAGGCACTGGGCAAATTTCTCGTTGTTTTGTCGGTGGCGCTGGCCGTGCTCAGTGCCTATCAGGACGACCTGCTGTCGATCGCCAAGCAGCCGCTGGATCTGGCCATCATGCACAGTGTCGAGGTGGTCGGCTGGTGCGCGCTGTGGATGGCCTGCGGGCTGATTTTGATTGCCGCGGTGGATGTCCCTTTCCAGCTTTGGGACAACAAGCAGAAGCTGATGATGACCAAGCAGGAAGTGCGCGACGAGTACAAGGACAGCGAGGGTAAGCCCGAGGTCAAATCGCGGATTCGACAGCTGCAGCGCGATGCTGCCCAACGCCGGATGATGCAGGCCGTCCCTGACGCCGATGTGGTCATCACCAACCCGACCCACTTCGCCGTAGCGTTGAAATACGACGGCAGCAAAGGCGGGGCGCCAATGCTGGTGGCCAAGGGTGGGGATTTTGTCGCTCTGAAGATTCGCGAAATCGCCAACGAGCATAAGGTGACGGTGCTTGAGTCCCCTGCGCTGGCGCGAGCAGTGTACTACTCAACCGAACTCGACCGGGAAATTCCAGCGGGGCTGTACCTCGCTGTGGCCCAGGTACTGGCGTACGTATATCAGCTACGCCAGTACCGCTCCGGCAAGGGCAAGCGGCCAGATCCGTTGAGCAGTCTGCCCATTCCACCGGACTTGCGCCGCGATGAATGATCGAGTGGGAATACGCTCGGTGTGAAGTTTGGTGTTTCGAGGTTTGAAACGTTGGGCGTGGAGCCGTCCGGTAGGTTAGTTCGCCGTCCTCCGTGTTCATCTTCTTGGCGGGTTGAGCCGTCCTACCGGACTGGTGGGCTGAAGCCCACCCTACGGCGGTCATCATTCGACTTGTACCCGGCAGGGTGGGCTTCAGCCCACCAATGCGGATCTCCGGGTCGCAGAGGCCCAGCCCGACTGAAGCCTGAAGCCGCGTTACTCGATCACGCCGCAGGCCACCCGAGCGCCGCCACCGCCGAGCGGTTTGGGTTCATCAGAATAGTTGT
Source organism: Pseudomonas sp. NPDC077451 (assembly GCF_044543345.1). Classification (NCBI taxonomy): domain Bacteria; kingdom Pseudomonadati; phylum Pseudomonadota; class Gammaproteobacteria; order Pseudomonadales; family Pseudomonadaceae; genus Pseudomonas; species Pseudomonas sp. NPDC077451. Next base: position 385,853 of record NZ_JBITVX010000001.1, read on the forward strand.
CGCCGCCTTCGTGAACCATCAATGCATGCCCTTTGAGATCGCCGAGGCTCTTCAGGCGCGGCGCCAGGACTGGTTGGTTGGCATTGCCCTCGGCATCAACCACCAGGACGGGCAGGTCACCCATGTGTCCCTCACCCCAAGGTTCGCCATGCTTGCCAGCGTTCTTCGGATCCCAGTGGCCGCCGGCTGCAACGGCTGCGGCCTGCTTGCCGTCTTTCTCTGCAGGCTGGCAGCTGCCATTGGCGTGGACGTGGAAGCCATGCGCGCCGGCGTTCAGGCCTGACAGATTCGGACGAAATACAAGACCCTGATCGGTGGTTTCGATCTTCACAGTGCCGACAGAGCTGGCAACGCCTTGATCGTTGACCTTGTTCATTTCGACTGAAAGGGTTTCGGCCTGCACGCCAACCGCGGCGCAGCTAGCCATTGCAGCGATTAACCACTGTTTCATAGCACGCTCCTGTTTGACTGAAGGAGGGCAGCGTCACGCCACCCGTCGACTGTCTGACTGCCTCAGCCCAGGCGCGTTCGATTGGCCCGTCGTGGGCGGATGGGGCCGTATCGATGCGGGATCAAAAATTGGACTCCTTCTTGCTATAGCTCGAACAGGATGCGTTTTCGCGTCAATTCTTTGTTCTTGTCTGACGGGGTCTACGTGGATCGCACGCAACTCATCAATTTCGGCAATGGCCTAGCGGGCGCAGGGCGGGGCAACCTGGGTGTGCCGCTGCTGTTGCTGGTGATGATGGGCATGATGATGTTGTCGGTGCCGCCGTTCCTCCTGGATCTGCTGTTCACCTTCAACATCGCCTTGTCGATCGTCGTGCTGCTGGTCAGCGTCTATGCATTGCGGCCGTTGGATTTCGCCGTGTTCCCAACGATTCTGCTGGTCGCCACGCTGATGCGTCTCGCGCTCAACGTGGCGTCGACGCGGGTGGTGCTGATTAACGGCCATGAGGGCGGATCGGCGGCGGGCCATGTAATCGAGGCCTTCGGTAACGTGGTAATCGGCGGCAACTACGTCGTCGGTATCGTCGTCTTCGCGATCCTGATGATCATCAACTTCGTCGTGGTCACCAAGGGCGCCGGCCGAATCTCCGAAGTCAGCGCGCGCTTCACCCTCGACGCCATGCCTGGCAAGCAAATGGCGATTGACGCCGACCTCAACGCCGGATTGATCGATCAATCCGAAGCCAAATTGCGCCGTGTCGAAGTTGCCTCCGAGGCGGACTTCTACGGCTCCATGGACGGTGCCAGCAAGTTTGTGCGCGGCGATGCCATTGCGGGCCTGCTGATCCTGTTCATCAACCTGATTGGTGGCGTCGGCATTGGCATGGTTCAACATGGGATGAGCTTCAGTGAAGCCGGCCAGGTATATGCACTGCTGACCATCGGTGACGGCCTCGTCGCTCAGATCCCGTCGTTGTTGCTGTCGACCGCTGCAGCCATCATGGTGACCCGCGTCACCAGCTCCGAAGACATGGGGCAGCAGATCAACCGGCAGATGTTCGCATCGCCGAAAGCACTGGCGGTATCGGCAGGCATCATGATTGCCATGGGCCTGGTGCCTGGCATGCCACACATGTCCTTCCTTGGTCTCGGTGGTGCCGCCGCCGGCGCCGCCTACTGGATCTGGCATCGCAAGAATCAGGTCACGCAAAAGGCCGAACAGGACGTGCAGAAGCAGCAGGAAATGCTCCCTGCCCAGCGTACAGCTGAGACCAAAGAGCTGGGCTGGGATGATGTGACAGCGGTGGACATGGTCGGTCTGGAGGTCGGTTACCGGCTCATTCCGCTGGTCGACCGCAATCAGGGTGGACAGCTGCTGGCTCGAATCAAGGGTGTGCGCAAGAAGCTGTCCCAGGACCTCGGATTTTTAATGCCGTCGGTGCATATTCGCGACAATCTTGACTTGCTGCCCAACGCCTATCGCTTGACGCTGATGGGTGTAAGCCTGGCGGAAGCAGAGGTGTACCCGGATCGTGAGTTGGCGATCAATCCGGGTCAGGTTTTCGGCCCGCTCAACGGCATCGCCGCCAAGGATCCGGCCTTCGGCCTGGAAGCGGTGTGGATCGAGGCCAGCCAGCGCGATCAGGCGCAGTCGCTCGGCTACACGGTGGTCGACGCCAGCACCGTAGTGGCGACCCACCTCAACCAGATACTGCACAAGCATGCCCATGAACTGCTCGGCCACGAGGAGGTTCAGCAACTGCTGCAGTTGCTGGCAAAGAGCTCACCCAAGCTTGCCGAGGAACTGGTGCCTGGGATGATCTCGCTGTCTACGTTGCTTAAAGTCCTGCAGGCGCTGCTACAGGAGCAGGTGCCGGTGCGTGACATCCGAACCATCGCTGAGGCCATCGCCAACGTTGCCGCCAAGAGTCAAGATCCCGCCGCGATGGTGGCTGCGGTACGTGTCGCGCTGTCACGTGCAATCGTGCAAAACGTTGTCGGGCTTGAGCCGCAGCTGCCTGTCATCACGCTTGAACCCAGGTTGGAACAGATATTGCTCAATAGCCTTCAGAAGGCAGGACAAGGCTCGGAAGATGGCATCCTCCTCGAGCCGGGAATGGCCGAAAAGTTGCAACGTTCTCTGGTAGAAGCGGCACAGCGTCAAGAAATGTTAGGTAAGCCGGCGATTTTGCTGGTGGCAGGTCCGGTCCGCGCGATGCTGTCGCGATTCGCCCGGCTCGCTGTACCGAACATTCATGTCCTGGCCTATCAAGAAATACCGGATAACAAGCAGGTCACCATCGTTTCGACGGTGGGTCAGAATTAACTGAGGGCTACAGGCCATGCAGGTCAAACGTTTCTTCGCAGCCGACATGCGTATCGCCATGAAGATGATTCGTGACGAGCTGGGCGCCGATGCCGTGATCACGGGAAACCGTCGGGTCGCTGGTGGCGTCGAGTTGACCGCAGTGCTTGATTATCCGATGGAGTCGGCGGCGGCGAAGCAGCCGAACCCGGCCCTGGAAGCCGAGCTGCGCAAGACTCAGGCTCGTCTTGCCAGCGCGCATGCCGAAATGAGCGCGCCATCGCGTGGTTCGGTCGGCCAGGATCGTCAGCTGCTTGACGAAAAGCCGGCTGCGGCTGCCCAAGCAGCTCCGGTTGCCGCAACTTCGTCGTTCGAGTCGCGTGCGGTCGAGGCGATGCAGTCAGAGCTACAGGGGCTGCGCGAACTGATCGAAGTGCAGCTCGGTTCGATTGCCTGGGGACAGGAGCAGAGCCGCCGTCCCCAACAGGCTGGCCTCTGGCGCCGCCTGCAGCGCATCGGTCTGCCTGCCGAACTGTCGCGCGCCTTGTTGGAAAAGGTTTCGACCGTATCGGAGCCACGCCAGGCCTGGCGGATGTTGTTGGCGTATCTGGCGCAATCGATCAAGGTCAGCAAGGTCGAGCCGCTGGAAGAGGGCGGCGTCATTGCCCTGGTCGGCCCGGCCGGTGCCGGCAAGACCACTACGCTGGCCAAGCTCGCGGCGCGTTACGTGCTCAAGCACGGCCCGCAGAGCATCGCTTTGGCGAGCATGGATAACTACCGCATCGGTGCTCAGGAACAGCTGAAAACCCTGGGAAGGATTCTCGACGTTCCGGTCATTCAGCTGGACCCCAGCCAGCCCTTGAGCAAAACCTTGGCGCCGCTAGCCCGTAAGCGCCTGATCCTTGTCGACACCGCCGGCCTGCCAGCGGGTGACTCGATGATGAAGGTGCAACTCGAGGCCCTGGCGGACCGCGGCATCAAAGCGAAGAATTACCTGGTCCTGCCTGCAACCAGCCAGAGTCAGGTGCTCAAGGCCACCTGGCACAACTACCGTCGTTGCGGGCTGGCTGGCTGCATTCTGACTAAACTGGATGAAGCCGGGAGCTTGGGTGACGTACTTGGTCTTATCATCAGTCAGCACCTGCCCATCGCTTACCTCGCTGATGGGCCGCGCATTCCTGATGACCTGCATCTGCCACGCAGTCACCAGTTGGTCAGCCGCGCGGTGAGCCTGCAATCGGAAGAGGCTCCTAGCGAGGAAACCATGGCTGACATGTTCTCCGATCTGTACAACGGTTCTAGGAAGGTCGGATGAACGCAATGCTCCGAGAGACACACAAAGAAGACGCGTTCCCGCTGAACGCATCGATGGCCCAAGGGCTCCAGCAAGAGATAGGCGTGTGAAAATGGGTATGCATCCCGTACAGGTTATTGCAGTGACCGGCGGCAAGGGTGGCGTCGGCAAGACCAACGTGTCGGTCAATCTGGCCTTGGCGCTGGCCGATCTCGGGCGTCGAGTGGTATTGCTCGACGCTGACCTTGGTCTGGCTAACGTCGACGTGTTGCTCGGCCTGACGACAAAACGCACCCTGGCCGATGTCATTTCCGGTGAATGCGACCTGCGCGATGTGCTGATTCAGGGGCCGGGCGGCATACGTGTTGTTCCGGCCGCTTCCGGCACTCAGAGCATGGTGCAGCTGTCGACGCTTCAACATTCTGGCCTCATCCAGGCTTTCAGCGACATCGGCGATGATATCGATGTGCTGATCATCGACACCGCCGCTGGCATTGGTGACGGTGTGGTGAGCTTTGTTCGCGCCGCGCAGGAAGTGTTGCTGGTGGTCACCGACGAGCCCACGTCAATCACCGATGCCTATGCGCTGATCAAACTGCTCAATCGTGACTACGGCATCAGCCGCTTCCGGGTCTTGGCCAACATGGCCCATGCGCCGCAGGAAGGGCGCAACCTGTTTGCCAAGCTGACCAAGGTGACTGAGCGCTTCCTCGACGTGGCGCTGCAGTACGTCGGCGCCATCCCGTATGACGAAGCGGTGCGCAAGGCTGTGCAGAAGCAGCGCGCCGTTTATGAGGCCTACCCGCGCGCAAAGTGCTCGCTGGCGTTCAGGGCTATCGCGCAGAAGGTGGACACTTGGCCGTTGCCGGCAACGCCACGCGGTCATCTGGAGTTCTTTGTGGAGCGCCTGGTCAGGCCCGCCGCAGAGCCTAACGAACAATAGCGGCTGGATTCGGTATGTATTACAGCAAAGCTCAGGCTAAAGACTCGCAATATCAACTCATCGATCAGTACGCACCGCTGGTCAAGCGCATTGCCTATCACCTCCTGGCGCGTTTGCCAGCGAGCGTGCAGGTCGACGACCTGATGCAGGCCGGCATGATCGGCTTGCTGGAGGCGTCAAAAAAATATGACGCCGGAAAAGGGGCGAGTTTCGAGACCTACGCCGGTATTCGCATCCGCGGCGCCATGCTCGACGAGGTGCGCAAAGGTGACTGGGCGCCGCGTTCGGTACACCGAAACTCGCGCATGGTCAGTGAGGCAATTCGGGCAATTGAGGCTAGAACAGGACGCGACGCTAAAGATCAGGACGTTGCGGCCGAACTTAAATTGAGTCTCGATGAGTACTACGGCATTCTGGGCGACACCCTGGGCAGCCGCCTGTTCAGCTTCGATGATCTGCTTCAGGAAGGCGAGCACGGGGAGTTCGAGGAGGATGCAGCCAGCACCCATCCGGAACCGTCCCGCGATCTTGAAGACGAGCGTTTCCAACAGGCGTTGGCCGAGGCCATCAGTAACCTGCCCGAACGTGAAAAGTTGGTGCTTTCGCTGTATTACGACGAAGAGTTGAACTTGAAGGAAATCGGTCAGGTACTGGGCGTCAGTGAATCACGGGTGAGCCAGTTGCACAGTCAGTGCGCGGCCCGTCTGCGGGCTCGTCTTGGCGAGTGGCGCGCGCGTTAACGACCGGTTTGCGACAAAAGCATTAGAGACCGCTTACGAGCTTCATTCATGAGGCTCGCAAACAGACCGTGAGCAGGTCTCGATTCGGGATTTACGGAGGTGTACTTGGACAAGAACATGAAAATCCTCATCGTCGACGACTTTTCGACCATGAGACGGATCATCAAGAACCTCTTGCGCGATCTGGGTTTTACCAACACTGCCGAGGCAGATGACGGCACCACTGCGCTGCCGATGCTCAAGAGCGGAAGTTTCGATTTCCTCGTCACCGACTGGAATATGCCCGGCATGAGCGGCATCGATTTGCTGCGCGCGGTGCGTGCCGATGAGCGCTTGAAGCATCTGCCGGTATTGATGGTGACCGCCGAGGCGAAGCGCGACCAGATCATCGAGGCCGCGCAAGCGGGCGTAAACGGTTACGTGGTCAAGCCATTCACGGCTCAAGTGCTCAAAGAGAAGATCGAAAAGATCTTCGAGCGCGTCAACGGCTGAAGCAGTAACGCCGCGAGGGCACTATGACGCAAGCAGACCAAACCCTGGCAGAGTTCGAAGCAACTCTGAAGGCTCACGCACCCCAATTGATTGAAAGTCTGCAACAGGGTCGTTTCGACGAAGCGACGCAGATGTTCAATGAGCTCAATCAGGCGCGCAATCACGGGATCTACCTGGAAGTTGGCAAGCTCACCCGGGAGCTGCACAACGCCATCGTAAAGCTCGAGATGGATACCTGTGCCACCGGGGGGGATCCGTCACCGATCACCGATGCGACTGATCGGCTGTCGTACGTGGTGGAGATGACCGAGAAAGCGGCCAACCGCACCATGGACCTGGTTGAAGAATCGGCGCCCTTGGTCAATTACGTGAGTTACGAGGCGCAGAGCCTCACTGCTGATTGGCAGCGTTTCATGCGGCGCGATATGAACGCTGAACAGTTCCGTGAGCTGGTCAAGCGCATCGACCAGTTTCTCCAGCGCAGCATGAACGATGGCAGTCAGCTGTCGCAGAACCTTAGCGAAATCATGCTGGCTCAGGATTTCCAAGACCTTACCGGTCAGGTGATCAAAAGAGTGACCCGGCTCATTACCGAACTCGAAAGTAACCTGCTTAATCTGGTGCTGATGGCCGGCCAGGTTGACCGCGTGGCGGGCATCCAGCACGACCGCGACGCGATGCGCGCCGAGCAGGAAATGAAAAAACAAGAAAAACTGCCTTCCAATGGTGAAGGTCCGCAGATGCATGCCGATATACGTGAAGACGTCGTATCCGGGCAGGACGACGTTGATGATCTGCTTTCGAGCCTGGGCTTTTAGGGGAAGTTAAATATGAGCTTCGACGCCGATGAAGAAATCCTCCAGGATTTCCTGGTAGAGGCCGGCGAGATTCTCGAACTATTGTCAGAGCAGCTGGTGGAGCTGGAAAGCAGCCCCGATGACACAGCCTTGCTCAATGCGATTTTTCGCGGTTTCCATACGGTAAAAGGCGGTGCCGGGTTTCTCCAGCTGCATGAGTTGGTGGAGTGCTGCCACATCGCTGAAAACGTCTTCGACATCCTGCGCAAGGGTGAGCGTCGCGTCGACTCGGAATTGATGGATGTCGTGCTGCAGGCCTTGGACTCCGTCAATGAAATGTTTAGCCAGGTGCGCGAGCGGACCGAAGTAACCCCGGCGACGCCCGAGCTGCTGGCAGCGCTGGCCCGTTTGGCCGAGCCGGCCGGAGCGCAGGAGCCCATAGTCGAAGCGTCTGTCGAGACTGAGCCTGAGTCTGAGCCCGCTACGACCGCCGACAGCGAGTTCGAGCAGTTTCTTGGCGCGCTGGACGAATCTGCCGAGGCACCTTCTTCAAGCGCCCCAGATGAAATTACCGACGAGGAGTTCGAATCGCTGCTCGATCAGCTCCATGGAAAGGGTCATTTCGCGACGGAGCAGCAACCGACTCCGGTCGCTCCTGCTGCTGCGGTGGCGGGACAGTCTGCCAGCGACGAGATTACCGACGACGAATTCGAGGCATTGCTCGATCAACTGCATGGCAAAGGCCAGTTCGCCGAACCGGCTGCCGCTGCACCTGCTGCCCCTGCCGGGTCCGTTGACAAGCCTGCCGCGGCGGGTGGCAATGACATCAGCGACGACGAATTCGAAGCGCTGCTGGACCAGCTGCATGGTAAGGGCAAGTTTGAACCTGATGCTGCCGCGCCAGTCGCGGCTGCAGCTGTGCCTGCCACCAAGCCCGCACCGGCTGCCGCGCCTGCCGAGAAAAAGGCTGCACCAGCGAAACCGGCAGCAAATGCCGTAGCGAGCAAGGCTGCTGCCCCGGCGAAAGCAGAGCTAGCATCCAAGTCTGCTGCAGCTCTGGAGAAGCCCGCGAGCGAGGCTGAGACGACTGTTCGAGTCGATACCGCGCGGCTCGATGAAATCATGAACATGGTGGGTGAACTGGTACTGGTGCGTAACCGCTTGGTGCGCCTGGGGTCCAACAGCGCCGACGAGGCCATGGCCAAGGCCGTGTCCAACCTCGATGTGGTGACCGCTGACCTGCAGAGCGCGGTGATGAAAACACGCATGCAACCGATCAAGAAGGTGTTCGGTCGCTTCCCGCGTCTTGTTCGCGATCTGGCTCGCAGCCTCAAGAAAGAAATCAATCTGGAACTGGTCGGCGAAGAAACCGACCTGGACAAGAATCTCGTCGAAGCCTTGGCTGATCCGCTGGTGCACTTGGTGCGCAACGCGGTGGATCACGGCATCGAGACACCGGAAGAGCGCGAAGCTGCAGGCAAGCCGCGTACCGGCAAGGTCGTACTCTCCGCAGAACAGGAAGGCGACCACATCCTGTTGCTGATCACCGATGATGGCAAAGGCATGGATGCAGACGTTCTGCGCGCCAAGGCGGTGGAGAAGGGCTTGCTCGATAAGGACGCAGCCGATCGCCTGAGCGATCTGGAATCCTACAATCTGATCTTTGCGCCGGGCTTCTCGACCAAGACGGAGATCTCCGACGTTTCCGGCCGCGGCGTTGGCATGGACGTGGTCAAGACCAAGATTTCGCAGCTCAACGGCACGGTCAACGTCTTCTCCAACAAAGGCCAGGGCTCGCGCGTTGTAATCAAAGTGCCCCTGACGCTGGCGATCATGCCAACCCTGATGGTGATGCTGGGTAACCAGGCATTCGCTTTCCCGCTGGTAAGTGTTAACGAGATCTTCCACCTCGACCTGTCCCGTACCAACGTGGTTGATGGTCAGGAAGTGGTGATCGTTCGCGACAAGGCGCTGCCATTGTTCTATCTCAAGCGCTGGCTGGTGCGCGGTGCCGAGCTCGAAGAGCAGCGCGAAGGGCACGTGGTGATCCTCAACGTCGGCAACCAGAGTATCGGCTTCGTCGTCGATCAGCTGGTGGGGCAGGAAGAGGTGGTGATCAAGCCGTTGGGCAAGATGCTGCAGGGCACTCCGGGAATGTCCGGTGCGACTATCACTGGCGATGGTCGTATCGCCTTGATCCTGGATGTCCCGAGCATGCTTAAGCGTTACGCACGCCGGATCTGATCAGTAGGCAGCGGTTTTTCACGGACCGCTGCCGCTAGGAGTTGTTTTATGGCAGTCAAGGTCCTGGTGGTGGACGATTCCGGCTTTTTCCGCCGCCGTGTATCGGAGATCCTTTCTTCAGATTCGAATATCCAGGTGATCGGAACCGCGACCAACGGCCGCGAGGCAATCGACCAGGCGCTGGCGTTGAAACCGGACGTCATCACCATGGACTACGAGATGCCGATGATGGACGGCATTACCGCGGTCCGGCAAATCATGCAGCGCTGTCCAACACCCGTGCTGATGTTCTCATCGCTAACCCACGAAGGCGCACGGGTCACACTCGACGCGCTGGATGCGGGAGCCGTCGACTTTCTGCCGAAGAACTTCGAGGACATCTCGCGAAATCCGGACAAGGTCAAGCAACTGCTCTGCGAAAAGGTCCACTCCATTTCGCGCAGCAATCGCCGCTTCAGCAGTACCAGTGTCGCTCCGGCTGCTACGGTGGCGGGCCCCCGGTCAGCTAGCGTCGTGTCGGGCACGGCTCCTGTTGCCCGGCATACGACGCCCGCCCATACGGCGCCGGCTTCGGCGCCTCGTCGGAAATCGTACCGGCTGGTCGCCATTGGCACTTCAACTGGCGGGCCGGTGGCGCTTCAGCGCGTGCTAACGCAGCTGCCCGGCAATTTTCCGGCGCCTATCGTGCTGATTCAGCACATGCCGGCCGCGTTTACCAAAGCCTTCGCCGAACGTCTGGACAAGCTCTGCAAGATCCGCGTCAAAGAGGCCGAAGACGGCGATCTATTACGTCCAGGCTTGGCACTGCTGGCGCCGGGCGGCAAACAGATGATGGTCGACGGGCGCGGCACAGTGCGCATTCTGCCGGGCGACGAACGCCTCAACTACAGGCCCTGCGTCGATGTCACCTTCGGCTCCGCCGCCAAGGCGTACGGAGACAAGGTACTGGCGGTCGTGCTGACCGGCATGGGAGCTGATGGCCGTGAAGGCGCGCGGATGCTCAAGCAGAGCGGCAGTCAGGTCTGGGCGCAGGATGAGGCCAGTTGTGTGATTTATGGGATGCCGATGGCAGTGGTGAAGGCCAACCTCAGCGATGCCGTCTACGGGCTCGATGACATCGGTCGCCATTTGAGCGAGGCGTGCATCTGATGGATGTACTCAGCCTGATCGGGCTGGTCCTTGCGTTTGTTGCCATTGTCGGGGGTAACTTCCTCGAAGGCGGGCATGTGTCGGCGCTGCTCAATGGCCCGGCCGCACTGATCGTGCTCGGCGGTACGCTCGGTGCGGTGCTGCTGCAAACGCCGATGGCGGTGTTCATGCGAGCGATGTCGGTGATGGGGTGGATTTTGTTTCCCCCGCGTATCGACATGGTCCGTGGTATCAGCTTGGTCACGAGTTGGAGCGCTACGGCGCGAAAGGAGGGTTTGCTGGGGCTTGAGCCGATCGCCGAAACCGAGCCTGATCCCTACGCACGCAAAGGCTTGCAGCTGCTGGTCGATGGTGCTGAGCCGGAAGTGATTCGCAGCATTCTCGAGGTTGACCTGTACACGCAGGAAACCCGCGATCTGAGGGCGGCGAAAGTGTTCGAGAGCATGGGTGGCTATTCGCCCACGGTAGGCATCATCGGTGCGGTGATGGGGCTAATACATGTCATGGGCAATCTCGCCGATCCCAGTCAGCTGGGCAGTGGTATTGCGGTTGCCTTCGTTGCGACGATTTACGGTGTGGCCTTTGCCAACCTGCTGGTTTTGCCGATGGGCAACAAGCTCAAAAGCGTGGTGCAGAAGCAGACCGCTTACCGCGAAATGTTGCTCGAAGGCGTTCTGTCGATTGCCGAAGGAGAAAACCCTCGTTCAATCGAAATGAAGCTCCAGGGTTTCATCGATTAATTGACGGAATGCCAACGGCACCCTTGCCGCTGCGGTCCTGGGAACGAAGATGGAAAAGGCTCCAGTCAAGACGATCATCAACTTAGGCTCTGAAACGCCTAGCTCGATGAGTTGCGCGCTAAACGCTGGAGGCATCTGAATGGCCCGTCGCCGCACTCACGAAGAGCCGGAGAATCACGAGCGTTGGTTGGTGTCCTACGCGGATTTCATCACCCTGCTGTTTGCCTTCTTCGTGGTGATGTATTCAATCTCTTCGCTCAACGAGGGCAAATACAAGATTCTGTCCGATTCGTTAGTAGGCGTTTTCAATCAGGTCGACCGAGCGGTCAAGCCGATTCCGATAGGTGAAGAGAGACCACGTACCACGCAGCCGGATGCATCCCAGATCGACGAGCCGCAATCGTCTCAGCAGCCAATCGATCCGCTGCAAAGCATCATGCAGAGCATGCAGGCGGCCTTTGCCGATCTGATCGATTCGAAGCAACTGACAATTCGCGGCAACGAGCTCTGGGTTGAAATCGAACTGAATTCGAGCCTGCTTTTCCCCAGCGGCGATGCGTTGCCTAACGACCATGCGTTCGATCTGCTGGAGAAGATTGCCGGGATTCTGGCGCCTTTCGATAATCCCATCCATGTCGAAGGATTCACCGATAACCTGCCGATCAACACCGAAAAGTTTCCTACCAACTGGGAGCTTTCCGCCGCCCGTGCAGGCAGTGTGGTGCGAATGCTAGCGGCCGACGGCGTCGACCCGGCACGCTTGGCCGCAGTGGGTTACGGCGAATTTCAACCCATTGCGGATAACTCCACCGCCGAGGGCAGGGCGCGTAATCGTCGGGTGATTCTGGTTGTTTCACGCAACCTGGACGTTCGTCGCAGCGTCAGTGGTGTGGGAAGTGGGAATGCTCGACCTGTCGGGGTGGCCCCGCAACCTGGCACACAACGTGCTGTTCCTTCTGATCGTTAGGTGCCGCTCGCGGCGTCGTCAATTCTCCGTCGCCGGCCAAGGCCGAGACGGCCGATCCCGGTCTGGTTCGATCCGGATGGAAAGATACATATGAGAGTCTGGGCTGTAGCCAATCAAAAAGGTGGAGTGGGCAAGACCACTACCTCCATAGCACTTGCCGGTTTGCTGGCCGATTCGGGCAAGCGGGTCGTAGCGCTGGATCTCGACCCCCATGGCTCGATGACGAGCTATTTCGGTCATGACCCGGATAACCTCGATCACAGCGTCTTCGATCTGTTCCAGCACCAGGGCACGGTTCCCGAGGGTTTGCCTTGGCAACTGCTGCTGCCGACTAGCCATGAGCGCCTTTCCCTGTTGCCGTCCAGCACGGTACTGGCGACGCTGGAGCGTCAGTCGCCCGGCCAGAACGGTCTCGGTCTGGTAATCGCCAAAAGTCTTTCTCAGCTGTGGCAGGATTTCGACTACGCCATCATCGACAGCCCGCCGCTGCTGGGGGTCCTGATGGTAAACGCGCTGGCAGCCAGCCAGCAGTTGATCATTCCGGTGCAGACTGAGTTTCTGGCCATGAAGGGCCTGGAGCGAATGGTCAGCACGCTGAGCATGATCAATCGGTCGCGCCGGCAGGCCTTGCCTTACACCATCGTGCCGACGATGTTCGATCGCCGCACTGCAGCCTCGATGAGCACACTCAGGGTCTTGCGTAATGGCTACCAGGACAACCTCTGGCAAGCCTTCATTCCGATCGATACACGTTTGCGCGATGCCAGTCGTGCCGGCCTTACGCCGTCCCAGCATGATCCGAGCAGCCGGGGCGTGCTCGCCTATCGCGCGCTGCTCAAAACACTGCTGGCGGCGCAAGCTTCGCCGCAGGTGGCCTGAATGACGACGTACGGCCGCGTTCGCCGTTCAAGTTCGACATGGGTGCGGCCGATAGCCTATCCAGTGGGTTCGCACGAGTTGGTTCCATGAGTCGTACCGTTCTTAAAGAAAGCCGATCGCAACAGACGCTGCAGTCATATCTCGACGCCCTGTTGCAGGACGCCGTCATCGGATTGGCCGAATCGGTCAGTGCAGACGAGTTTCAGGCTGCCGTGCTCGAGGAGCAACAGCGCGATACACAGCGGGTGGTTGCGCTGCGCCCGGTTACTCCGCCCGAACCCGAAGCTGTTGCCGTTCCGGTGATAGTCGAGGCGCAGCCGTTGCTCGAATTGCCACCCGAGTTACCCGCGAAAGCGCCGCCTGTACCAGTCGAACCCGTTGCCATACTTGAGTCGCAGGGCCAAGCGCCGGGCGGTCCGCCAGCAATCCTGAGCCGCCAGCCAGAGTGGGGCGAGGAGCCGTTCGAGTGCCTGTTGTTCGACGTGGCCGGGCTGACGCTGGCGGTGCCGCTGGTCAGTCTCGGCTCGATCTATCCGCTTGCCGGGCAGGAGCTGACGCCGTTGTTCGGCCAGCCGGCCTGGTTCCTCGGCATCTTGCCGAGCCAGGCTGGCAATTTGAAAGTCCTGGATACCGCACGCTGGGTGATGGCTGAGCGGTATCGCGACGATTTCCGCGACGGACTTCAGTATGTAATTTCGGTGCAGGGCTACGAGTGGGGGCTGGCGGTACACCAGGTCAGCCGCTCGATTCGTCTGGACCCGAAAGAAGTGAAGTGGCGTACTCAGCGTACTCAGCGCCCTTGGCTCGCAGGGACGGTGATTGACCACATGTGTGCGCTGGTGGACGTGACCGCGCTCGCCGAGCTGATCGCCAGCGGTGCGACCCGACATCTCAAGGGCGTTCCGTCGTAACGACTTGAACAAACAGAGGGGCACGTAAGCGCCCCGACTAACCGATAGAATCAACCGCCAGTGCGGTACATGAAGAGGTGGGGCTATGAAGATGACTTCCGCACAGGGTTCCGATGATCCGGTCCTGCAATGGGTAACCTTCCGTCTGGATAACGAGACCTATGGCATCAACGTGATGCAGGTTCAGGAAGTGCTGCGCTATACCGAAATCGCCCCCGTGCCGGGTGCCCCCAGCTATGTGCTGGGCATCATCAACCTGCGCGGCAACGTCGTTACGGTGATCGATACGCGCCAGCGCTTTGGTCTCGACACGGCGCCGGTATCGGACAACACCCGTATTGTCATCATAGAGGCAGACCGCCAGGTGGTTGGCATCCTGGTCGACAGCGTTGCCGAGGTGGTCTACCTGCGCCAATCGGAGATCGAAACCGCACCTAACGTCGGTAACGATGAATCCGCGAAGTTTATCCAAGGCGTGTGCAACAAGAACAATGAGCTGCTAATTCTGGTCGAACTAGACAAGATGATGAGCGAAGAAGAATGGGCGGAACTTGAGAGCATCTGAAACATGATCGCGTCGCTGGTAGCGGCGGTCGTTGCGCTTGCCTTGTGCTGCCTCGCATTGCTCGGTTGCTGCATCTGGCTGTTCCGCCGCCAGCGACAGCAGGCAGAAACGCAAGCGCTCGCAGACGCTGCCCGTGACCAGCGCATCAAGACGCTCACCACCCGGCTGGATAACTACCTGGAAAGCAACGTTCGGATGGGCAAAGACCTGCATGAGCTGTCGCGCATCGTTGCCCCGTTGCCAGAAAAGCTGGGCCAGCTCGAGCAGCGCGATCCGAACAATTTCTCCTTTTCCCAAGCGGCCAAACTGGTTGGTATGGGCGCCAGCGTCGATGATCTGACGCAATCCTGCGGTCTGTCCCAGTCCGAAGCCGAGCTGATGCGCAAGCTGCATCAGGCGCGTCGCAATCCTGATTAGTGCCAGGCAGGTGTGTCGCCGCCCTCCGGTGACAACCGTCGGCCCTCTGGCTGTGGCAGTGAACGATATGACTATTGCTTCCTCCAAACTGGACAAGGTTTCGCCATGTCTGGTGCAGGCCTGTGCCCGAGGGCAAGGAGGATGTGATGCTGCGCATTCTAATGCTGTGCCTGCTGGCGAGCCCGGCTTGGCTCTGCGCAGCGGAAGCGCCGCCGCAAGTAAACGGTGCAATGACCGTCAATGTTTATCAGGCTCGGCAGCTCCATGCGCTTGGCGCCGTGTTCATCGACGTGCGCCCGCGGCACGAGTGGGCCTGGGGTCACGTTGAAGGCGCGGTGCACATGAGTCTGGCGCGTGAGTTCTTCGGACTGTCGCGGACCGAATGGCCAAGAAGCGTCCCCCTGGTGGTCTACTGCAACAGCGAGGTCTGTCCCGCCAGTGCCGAGGCGGTTCGCCTTGCGGTCGCGTGGGGTTACCAGCAGGTGTTTTACTTCCGGGAAGGCTATTTCGCGTGGATGCTGGCTGATTTTCCTCAGGAGAAGGGCCAGATAAATAGCATCGCAACGCTTAATGCACAGGCCCATTGAGCCGCGGGACGTCCGGTGTGTCTTTGGGATCGCTAAAGCCTGGCGGACATTTGCCTTTCAGGTACCAGGCGAAGGCGATGATCTCGGCGATGGTGCGATAGAGCGCTTCCGGAATCGCATCGCCCAGTTCCAGGCGCGCCAGCAATTTAACCAGTTCGGCATTTTCGTAGATCGGCACGTCGTGTTCGCGGGCGATAGCCAGTATCGCTTCGGCCAATTCGTCGTCCCCCTTCGCTGAAAGGGTTGGTGCGGTGGCGCCATCATAGGTGAGTGCGATGGCCTGGCGCGGTGTGCTGGTGATCATGCGGTTTCATCCACGAAGCGTTGATCCAATGAAGTACGCGGCCCCTGCGGCGGCGTTCCCTGCCGGCAGGCCAATTCGCCGACGTTCAACCCGGCCGTGACCAGGCGTTGACGTAGGTGCTCGAGCTCAGCCGAGATCAGCTCGGCGGTACCGCTGCGTTCGGCCCAGATCTGGCTCGAAAGGCTACCCTGAAGCAACTGTGCCTGGACTTGCAGCGGGCCGAGGGGAGCGACATCGAATGCGAGCTCTACCTTCCACAGCGTTTCCGGTTTGTCCTTGCGGTTTTGCTGAGACTCTTCTTCACGTTGGAATTTCACCTGCAGTGGCACGATATCGCGCTGGTCGCGCATCGGTACCTCAAGCTGCCAGGTTGTGACCTGGGTACCGTCCGGGTTGGTCTGCGTCTGGGCAAGGCTGGACAACTGATGTGTCTGTAGCCGCGATACTGCAGCCGCGGCCAGTTTCAGCAGAATCTCAAGGTCGGCTTCTTCATCGGCGTTGGGCAGCAGTCGGCTCGACAAAGGGAAGTTTTGCGCTAACTGGCGCGGATTTGGCTGGCCAAGCGCACCGAGTGCATTACGGGCGAAAGCCGGCAGAGCCTGGCCGAGGTTTGCACCGGCCTGCGCCGCTGTTAGCGGCCCTCCACCCGGCAGGCCCGGTAGTTGCGCGATTAGGCGTAGCAGAGCGGCTTTCATGTCTGTCGGCAGATTGCTTGCTTCGCCACGCAGAAGACTACTTTCGAGAAACACCCCGCTGCGCGCCAATGCCTGCGCCAACGTCTTGGCATCGCCAAGCTGTTGCATATCCGGCACTAGGCCGAGCAGCCGCTCGGCTGCCCCGCGCAACTGGTCGGGCAGAGCCGAGCTGGATCCCAGCGCGCTGAGCAGCCCCTCAATCGAGCCTTGGCGGCCATGCTGCGCGGTCAGCTGTTGACCCAGCACCAACTGATCGAGGCGGCCGCTCAGTGGCACGAAAGCCAACGACTGGTCGCCCTGAACGCGCGCTGTGATCAGGCTGCCCGGCGCGAGCGGCATAGCGGATTCGACGTTGAGCTTCTGTCCAGCGAGCGGCGAATTGAGCAGGGTGATCACGACCTTGAAAAGGAGCTTGCCGTCCTGCTGGGTCTGCTGGCTGGCCGTCACCTTGCCTTGCACCACGCTGCCTATTGGCAGTTGCGAGAGATCGATGCTGCTCTGCGGCTGGCGATGGCCGGGCTGCAGCGTGGCCATCAGGCGCGAATCGGACACGGCGGTGATGAGCAGAGCGGCTCCGGGTGTGGCGGCTTTCGGGCTGGTCGTTTCGACCGTTGCCTGACGTCCGTTGGTCAGGGTCAGGCGCAGCGTCAGCTGAAAGCTTTGCAGCACCTCCTTGATACTGATGACTTCCGCCTCGGCACTCTCGCCCGCGGCAAGCAGTCCCTGCATCGGCTGCAGCAATTTCAGCGCGAGGTCAGCGGGCGCCACTGCCGGGCGAGCTGGACCAGCGGCGGGAATCGCCTGAGTGCTTTTGATCTCGGTCATCTTACTTAAATGCTCTTACAACCTTTCTACGTTGTGGTCTTTGGCGCCAGGGTTCGCCATGTATAATTCCGCCGCCCGCCCGATCACGATGTAGCGGCCGGGCTCCTTTCATCTTGAGGTAGCCCTAGCGTGTCCAGTCCCTTTCTTGAAACTGTGGCGCTTTCCTGCGAGCGAGACTGGCGCCTGCTGTTCGAGAGGTTAGACCTGCAGATCGTCAAAGGGGAAATGTTGCAGATCGCCGGCCCCAATGGCAGTGGTAAGACGAGCCTGCTGCGGTTGCTGTCTGGCTTGATGCAGCCAACCGCCGGGGAGGTCTTGCTCAAGGGGGAAACACTGGAAAGCCAGCGCGGTGAATTGGCCCGCAATCTACTGTGGATCGGTCATGCAGCGGGCATCAAAGGCTTGCTAAGCGCCGAGGAAAATCTCACTTGGCTGTGCGCATTGCATCAGCCGGCGTCGCGTGATGCGATCTGGCAGGCGCTCGATGCTGTGGGACTGCGCGGTTTCGAAGACGTGCCCTGCCATACGCTCTCCGCCGGTCAACAGCGCCGGGTTGGGTTGGCCCGGCTGTATTTGTCGCCCCCCCCTTTGTGGATTCTCGATGAGCCCTTCACGGCGCTCGATAAGGGTGGCGTGGCCCAGCTTGAACGGCATCTTGCATTCCACTGCGAACAAGGCGGCATGGTCGTGCTGACCACTCATCATTCGCTCGTTGAGATGCCCGCGGGCTTCCGCGTGATCGACCTGGGACAGAGAGCCGCATGAGCAACGTCTTTACGCTGTTGCTGGCTCGCGAAAGTCGGCTGTTGTTCCGTCGACCGGCGGAACTGGCCAATCCATTGGTGTTCTTCGCCATCGTCATCGCTCTGTTCCCGCTGGCGGTCGGTCCTGAGTCGCAGCTGTTGCAGACCATTTCGCCCGGGCTGATCTGGGTCGCGGCGTTATTGGCAGTGCTGCTTTCGCTGGACGGCCTGTTTCGCAGTGATTTTGAAGATGGGTCGCTTGAGCAGTGGGTCGTTTCGCCGCACCCCTTAGCGCTTCTGGTTCTCGCCAAGGTGCTGGCACACTGGATTTTCTCCGGATTGGCGCTGGTGCTTCTGGCGCCGTTGCTGGGCCTCATGCTGGGCATGCCGGTCAGCGCACTGCCGGTGCTGCTGATGTCGCTGCTGCTGGGTACGCCGGTGCTGAGCCTGTTGGGGGCAGTCGGGGCGGCCTTGACCGTTGGGCTCAAGCGCGGCGGTTTGCTACTGGCGCTGCTTATCCTCCCGCTTTATATCCCCGTTTTGATCCTGGGCAGCGGAGCATTGCAGGCAGCCCTGCAAGGGTTGCCAGCGCTCGGTTATCTGTTGTGGCTTTCCAGCCTGACTGCCCTGGCAGTCACCCTGACACCCTTTGCAATAGCGGCCGGCCTGAGAATCAGCGTCGGCGAATGACGGATTGGCAGAATGTTTCTATCCAATAGCGGAACGCAGTTAGCCGATGCGAGGCGAGCGGTTATCGCAACGATGGGTTTCATGATCCCGAACAAGCGGCGGTTGCCCGGTTTCGGCGCAGTATCGGCAAACGTAGCAGGCGTGAGGCAGGCTCTATGAACTGGACATGGTTCCACAAGCTGGGTTCGCCTAAATGGTTCTACGGCATCAGCGGTCGTTGGCTGCCATGGTTGACCTGGGCCGCATTGTTGTTGGTTGGGGTCGGGGTGGTCTGGGGCTTGGCGTTTGCCCCGCAGGATTACCAACAGGGCAACAGTTTCCGGATCATCTATATCCACGTTCCGGCAGCGTTTCTAGCACAGTCTATTTATGTGATGCTGGCGGTGGCGGGGCTGGTCGGGCTGGTGTGGAAAATGAAGCTGGCCGACGTTGCACTCCAGCAAGCGGCGCCCATTGGTGCCTGGATGACCGTCATCGCATTGGTCACCGGTGCGGTGTGGGGCAAGCCGACCTGGGGGGCTTGGTGGGTGTGGGATGCACGTCTGACTTCGATGCTGATCCTGCTGTTTCTGTATTTCGGCATCATTGCGCTGGGGCAGGCCATTACCAATCGAGACAGCGCAGCCAAAGCTTGTGCTGTGCTCTCTATCGTGGGAGTGGTGAACATCCCGATCATCAAATATTCGGTTGAATGGTGGAACACGCTTCACCAACCGGCCACCTTCACCGTGACGGAAAAGCCGGCCATGCCGATGGAAATGTGGCTGCCTCTGCTGGTTATGGTGCTGGGCTTCTACTGTTTCTTTGCGGTGGTTCTGCTGATGCGCATGCGCCTCGAGGTGCTTCGGCGAGAGTCGAGAAGCAGCTGGGTCAAAGCGGAAGTGAAAGCACTGGTGGGTAAAGCATGAATTTTTCGTCGTTTTCGGAATTCATCGCCATGGGTAACCATGGTCTGTACGTTTGGACGTCCTACGGCATCAGCCTGGCGGTTCTGATTCTCAACGTGGCGCTGCCAGTCATGGCGCGTCGGCGTTATCTGCAAGACGAGGCGCGTCGTTTGCGCCGGGAGGAAATGAAGTGAATCCTGTGCGCAAGAAGCGTCTGTTCATCATTCTGGCGATTCTGGCTGGCGTCGGTGTTGCGGTAACGCTGGCATTGTCCGCCCTGCAAGAGAATATCAACCTCTTCTACACACCGACGCAGATCGCGGCAGGCGAAGCGCCTGAAGGCACAAGAATTCGGGCAGGCGGTATGGTCGAAGAGGGCTCGGTACAGCGCAGTAACGATTCGCTGACGGTGACCTTTCGGGTCACCGACTATGCCGAAGCGGTCACTATCCAGTACCAGGGGATCTTGCCTGATCTGTTTCGTGAGGGGCAGGGCATCGTTGCCTTGGGGCGCGTGAACGCGGACGGCGTCCTGGTCGCTGATGAAGTGCTGGCCAAGCATGACGAAAACTACATGCCGCCTGAAGTCACCGCAGCGCTGGAGAAAAGTGGCAAGAGCAAGCCCTACAGCGGTGGCGAGCAGGAGTATGCGAAATGATCCCTGAACTCGGTCATCTCGCGATGATTCTGGCGCTGTGTCTGGCCGTTGTGCAGGGCACGCTGCCGTTGATCGGTGCCTGGCGCGGCGACAGCCAATGGATGGGGCTGGCGCAACCGGCCGCCTGGGGCCAGTTTTCGTTTTTGGCGTTTTCTTTCGCCTGTCTCACCTATGCCTTCATGGTGGACGATTTCTCCGTTGCCTACGTGGCGCAGAATTCCAACAGCGCTTTGCCCTGGTACTACAAGTTCAGCGCCGTATGGGGCGCGCACGAGGGCTCGCTGTTACTGTGGGCGTTCATTCTGGCCGGCTGGACCTTCGCGGTTGCGATCTTCTCGCGCCAGTTGCCGGAGGACATGCTTGCGCGGGTGTTGGGTGTAATGGGTCTGATCAGCATCGGCTTTTTGCTGTTCCTGATCGTCACGTCGAATCCGTTCGAGCGGCTGCTGCCGCAGGCGCCGATGGACGGGCGCGATCTCAACCCGCTGCTTCAGGACTTCGGGCTGGTGGTGCATCCACCCATGCTCTACATGGGCTATGTCGGCTTCTCGGTAGCCTTTGCGTTCGCCATCGCCGCATTGCTCGGTGGACGTCTGGACGCGGCCTGGGCGCGCTGGTCGCGCCCTTGGACGTTGATCGCCTGGGCCTTTCTGGGGACCGGTATCGCCCTGGGTTCCTGGTGGGCCTACTATGAGCTCGGCTGGGGCGGCTGGTGGTTCTGGGATCCGGTAGAAAACGCATCCTTCATGCCGTGGTTGGTGGGCACCGCTTTGATCCACTCGCTGGCGGTTACGGAAAAGCGTGGCGTGTTCAAAAGCTGGACCGTCTTGCTGGCAATCGCTGCCTTCTCGCTCAGCTTGCTAGGCACGTTTCTGGTCCGCTCTGGGGTGCTTACGTCGGTACATGCCTTCGCCACTGACCCGGCGCGCGGCGTCTTCATTCTGGCTTTTCTTCTGGTCGTGATCGGCGGCTCGCTCACGCTGTTCGCACTGCGTGCGCCGGTTGTAAAGAGCCAGATCGGTTTTGGCCTGTGGTCGCGTGAAACGCTGCTGCTGGTAAATAACCTGCTGTTGGTTGTTGCCACCTCGATGATTCTGCTGGGCACCTTGTATCCGCTGCTGCTAGACGCACTATCCGATACCAAGCTTTCGGTCGGCCCGCCTTATTTCAACGCGATGTTCCTGCCGCTGGTTGGCGCCCTGATGCTTGCCCTTGGTGTGGGCGTGCTGGTGCGCTGGAAGAACACGCCGGTCAAATGGTTGATCGGCATGCTGACCCCCGTGCTGATCACCAGTGCCGTTCTTGGCGGTCTGGGCTCGATGCTCTTCGGTGACTTCCACTGGGCTGTGCTGGCTGTATGCATGCTTGCCGGCTGGGTGGTGAGCGCTGGTGTGCGCGATATCCTCGACAAGACCCGCCACAAGGGATTGCTGAAGGGGTTGCGGAGCCTTGCGCCGAGTTATTGGGGTATGCAGCTGGCGCATTTCGGTCTGGTGGTCTGCGCGTTGGGTGTGGTGTTCACGAGTCAGCAGAGCGACGAGCGCGATTTGCGTCTGGCTCCAGGCGAGTCGCTGCAGCTCGGTGGTTACAGTTTCGTGTTCGACGGTGCCAAGCACTTCGAAGGTCCCAACTTCACCTCTGACAAAGGCACCATTCGCGTCTTCGAAGGTGATAAGCAGGTGGCGACACTGTATCCGGAGAAACGCCTCTACACCGTGCAACAGATGCCGATGACCGAAGCGGGCATTGACGCGGGCTTCACCCGGGATCTCTACGTGGCGTTGGGTGAGCCACTGGAGAACGGCGCTTGGGCGGTCCGGGTGCATATCAAGCCGTTCGTGCGCTGGATCTGGTTAGGTGCGCTGATGATGTCGCTGGGGGGCGTGCTGTCGGTGAGCGACAAACGTTACCGGGTAAAGGTCAGGACCCGTGTTCGCGAGGCGCTCGGTTTGGCGCAGCAAGGAGCCTGAGATGAAAAGATTGTTGATGTTGCTACCGCTGGCGATCTTCCTACTCGTCGCCGTGTTTCTTTATCGCGGTCTGTTTCTGGACCCGACCGAGTTGCCATCGGCGTTGATCGGCAAGCCGCTGCCCTCCTTCTCGCTGCCCTCGGTCGAGGATCCCCAGAGGGTCGTAACCGCCGAGGATATTAAGGGCAAGCCCGCGTTGGTTAACGTTTGGGCGACCTGGTGTGTCGCCTGCAAGGTCGAACATCCAGTGCTGAACAAGCTTGCAGAGCAGGGCGTGGTCATCCATGGCGTCAATTACAAGGATGACAATGCGGCAGCACAGAAATGGCTTAAGGACTTTCACGATCCCTACCAGCTGAACATTCGCGACGAGCAGGGCAGCTTGGGGCTGGATCTGGGTGTGTACGGTGCGCCCGAAACCTTCCTCGTCGACAAGCGGGGCATCATCCGTCACAAGTATGTCGGCGTCATAGACGAGCGTGTTTGGCGTGAACAGCTTGCCGCGCTTTATCAACAACTGGTGGACGAATGAAGCAGCTGATTCACGGACTTTTGCTGACGCTGTGTCTGCTGGGCAGCGCGTCGGCGGCGATTGACGCCTACGAGTTCAAAAACGAGGCCGAGCGCGAGCGGTACCGGACGTTGGTGGAAGAGTTGCGCTGTCCGAAGTGCCAGAACCAGAACATTGCCGATTCCAATGCGCCGATCGCCATGGACCTGCGCCGTGAAATCTACCGCATGCTGGAAGAGGGGCAGAGCAACGAGCAGATTGTCGACTACCTGGTCGCCCGTTACGGCGACTTCGTTCTCTACAAACCGCCCGTCAATGCCAAAACGCTTGTTCTCTGGTATGGACCGATTGTCCTGCTGGTGATTGGATTCGCCGTCTTGGCGTTCATCCTGATACGTCGTCGCCGTGCGTCCGATAAGCCCGCGTCGAACACCCTTTCCGAGGCCGAGCGCGAGCGCCTGGCCACGTTGTTGGATAGAAAAGAACCATGATCGATTTCTGGATAGGTGCAGGCCTGTTGCTGCTGGCCGCCCTGGCGTTCCTGCTGCTGCCGTTGTTGCGTGGGCGCGGTGTACAGGCCGAAGAAGACCGGACGGCTTTGAATGTCGCGCTTTACCAAGAGCGGCTTGGAGAGCTGGCGGCGCAACAGGCGGCCGGAACCCTTGATTCAGAACAGCTCGAGGCAGGGCGCGCCGATGCGGCGCGCGAGTTGCTTGATGACACCGAGGGCACCACCCCCACTCGCCACAATAACCATTTGGGTCGGGTTGTGCCGCTGATCGCGGCTATCCTTGTGCCGTTGGTTGGATATGGTCTCTATCTGCACTGGGGCGCGAGCGATAAGCTGCAGTTAGCGCGGGAGTTCACCGAGCAGCCCGCGACGATGGAGGAGATGGTCGGACGGCTGGAGCGCGCAGTGAAGGCTCAGCCCGAGTCCGCCGAGGCCTGGTATTTCCTGGCCAAGACCTATATGAACCGAGAGCGCCCAGCGGATGCTGCTACTGCTTTCGAGCAGGTTGTCAAGCTGGCGGGGCGTCAGCCGGAACTCCTGGGTCAGTGGGCGCAGGCGCTCTATTTCGCTGGTGACCGTCAATGGTCCAAGCAGCTGCAACAGCTGACCGACGAGGCATTACGCGGTGATCCACACGAGGTCACTAGCCTCGGGCTGTTGGGTATCGCCGCCTACGAAGAAGAACGGTTCGCGGAGGCGATAGGGTTCTGGGAGCGGTTGGTGGCAACGCTGCCTGCGGAAGATCCATCGCGTGAAGCCATTCAGGGCGGTATCGCTCGTGCACGCGAGCAGCTCGGCGAGACGGCTCCGGCGAGCGTGACCAAACCGGCCGGCGAGATGGTTGCCGAGACCGGGGCGGGACTGACGGTCGAAGTGCAACTGGCTGCCGAGGTGGTCGACAAGGTTCGACCGACCGATGCCGTATTCATCTTCGCCCGTGCGTTGTCCGGCCCGCCGATGCCCTTGGCCGTGAAACGTATAACGGTTGCCGATTTACCCGCGACGGTTAACTTGAGTGACGCAGATGCAATGACTCCGCAGCTTCGATTGTCCAACTTTGAACAAGTCAGATTGTTTGCCCGCGTATCCCGAGATGGGAACGCTACTCGCGGTGAGTGGCAAGGCAGTAGCGAACCGTTGGCGCCGGATGATGCAGATGCGGTCAAGCTGACTATCGACCAACCTGTAGCACCCTGATCGCAGGGGTTCGGGAGACGACTGATTATGCTGGAGGAGCGGGTTTCAACAAGGTTTAAGCGCCAGGCCAGAGTTAGCGCAGTAGTAACGCTGGCGTTGCTGCTTGGGGCCTGTGCGGGCAATCCTTACCAAGCGTCCGGGCCTACACGCGCCCCGGCGCCGCCCGCATCGGCGCCGCCTCGCGAACCGGTTGCTACGCCTCCCCCAGTGCGCACCCCACCGGCACCGCGCCCGCCGGCAACCCAGAAAAGCCATCCACGCTATGCGCCGCCGCCTCATGCTGCTGCGCATTGGGACAACCGTCTGGGCGTCTACGTTGTGGAGGGGCAGGACTTGTTCTATCGCGAGCGTCTCTACTACCGCTGGGACGGCGACTGGTATTGCGCCGGTCGGCCTGGTGGTCCCTGGGAGCCGGTAGCGCCACCTAGCGTTCCAACGGGGCTGCGCAGCTTGCACTGACCATACATTTTTCCGCTGTGGCAATTAAAGGCGACGTGGAGGTTGCCGATAAAGTATCAGGCGCCGCGGACAGTGGTTCAGGCGGTATCGGTTCGGCCTTGTTACCAGTTCATTCGGAGCGGATTCATGAGTGCAGCAGTCAAACGTCTTGAGGAAACCGGCAACGCCTTGCGGGACGCCATGGCTCAGCAGGACTGGACAGCAATCAGCGTGCTTGATCTGCAATGCCGTCAAGTTGTTGAGGCTGCGATGGTCGAGCCTCGTGAGGACGACTCAGCAATTCGGCAGCGTCTGCAAGAGCTGGTGTGTCTCTACCGCGAACTGGTTAGCACTTGTCAGAGCGAGAAGCAGCGTGTTGCAGATGAGCTGATTCAGCTTAACCAGTCGCAGCAAGGAGCCAATATCTACAAACTATTCGGCTGATTAGTTCCTGAAAGTTGCCGCGACCATTGGTCGCGGATAGGTGACGATTTTCACCTCCCGATTTTAACGAATTGGGTACACCAAAGCGGTTCAAACGCCCGCGTCAGCAACGGTATTCTTAGCCGTACAGTTGACCTTTCCGCTCGAAATCAGACGGTTCTGTCTCGATCTCCTGAGCTAGTGCAAAGACGCAAAAGCTGAACGCGTCATATCCCGGCTCGTTCCTAACGAGTTGCTCCACGTCAATAACAGAATGCATTCCTTGCTATTTTGTCGTTGAATCACGTCATAAATTTGACTCAGACCGTTTTTTTTAATTAACTACCGGCTATCTGCCGATGACGCTGCCGTTCTGCGAAGGACGTGTGCGGGCTTTCTTTCAGCCTCTAGAGCTATAAACAAGATGTGGCGTGAAACCAAAATTTTGTTGATAGACGACGATCAGGATCGTCGCCGGGATCTGACGGTCATTCTGAACTTTCTCAGCGAAGATCATTTGTCATGCGCCAGCAGCGAATGGCAGGCTGCGGTCGATACCCTGGAATCAAGCCGCAGCATACTCGGCGTAATGCTTGGTGACGTTGCAGCGAAGGGCGGCGCCGTGGAGTTGCTCAAGCAGATCAGCAAGTGGGACGAGAACCTGCCCCTGCTGTTGATTGGAGAGCCAGCACCGGCCGAATGGCCGGATGAGATACGCCAGCGCGTGCTAACTAGCCTCGAGATGCCGCCGAGCTACAACAAGCTGCTCGATTCGCTTCACCGGGCCCAGATCTACCGGGACATGAACGATAAGGCGAAGGCGCGTGGTCGGCAGCGCGAGCCAAATCTGTTTCGTAGCCTGGTAGGCACCAGTCGTGCAGTTCAGCATGTACGTCAGATGATGCAGCAGGTTGCAGACACTGAAGCGAGCGTACTGATTCTCGGTGAGTCGGGAACCGGCAAAGAGGTTGTCGCACGCAACCTGCACTATCATTCCAAGCGCCGTAATGGGCCTTTCGTTCCCGTCAATTGCGGAGCGATTCCGGCGGAGTTGCTTGAGAGCGAGCTATTCGGTCACGAAAAGGGGGCGTTTACCGGCGCAATCACTTCGCGTGCCGGTCGTTTCGAGCTGGCCGAAGGCGGGACGCTGTTCCTCGATGAGATCGGCGACATGCCACTGCCTATGCAGGTCAAGCTGCTGCGCGTCCTGCAGGAGCGCACCTTCGAGCGCGTGGGCAGCAACCGTACGCAGAACGCCGACGTACGCATCATCGCTGCAACGCACAAAGACCTGGAAAAAATGATCGTGGATGGCAGCTTCCGCGAGGATCTCTATTACCGGCTTAACGTGTTTCCCATCGAAATGGCCCCTTTGCGCGAGCGCATCGAGGATATTCCGCTGCTGATGAACGAGCTCATCTCGCGCATGGAACACGAGAAGCGGGGCTCCATCCGTTTCAATTCGGCGGCGATCATGTCCCTCTGTCGTCACGATTGGCCCGGTAACGTACGGGAGTTGGCTAACCTCGTCGAGCGCATGGCCATCATGCACCCGTACGGCGTGATTGGTGTGATGGAGCTGCCAAAGAAATTCCGCCACGTCGATGACGACGATGAGCAGTACGCGACCAGCCTGCATGACGAGATGGAAGAGCGTGCAGCAATAAACTCCCCGATCATTCCGGCGGATGCACATGCCATGCTTCCTGTAGAAGGCCTTGATCTGAAGGATTACCTGGGCAACCTAGAGCAGGGGCTTATCCAGCAGGCGCTGGAAGATGCAGGCGGCGTAGTGGCGCGTGCTGCAGAGCGTCTGCGGGTACGGCGAACCACGCTGGTAGAAAAGATGCGTAAATACGGAATGAACCGTCGCGAAGACGATCTCGACGAGTGATTTCCTTTGCCACGTCGCTCTTGCTTGCGGCGTGGCCCTTCCTTGATCAGTCATCTTGGGCATGATCCTTGCTGACCTTCACGTTACCGACCATCTTTTGACGGAAACGTGTGCCAGTGACTTCAGCGACCTGCTCTCCTGATCCCGTCCAATTCCCGGCCAAGGCCTGCTCAAGCGACGAGCTTGAACAATCGCTCGCACTGTTCCATCACATGTCCGGCAGATTGGGCGAGTCCCAGCTCATGCTGCAGGCACGAGTAGCCGAGTTGAAGGATCAGCTTGCGGAGAGCGCCGCGCAGCGCCTGCAGGAATTCGATGAGAAGGAGCGCCTGGCGAGCCGCTTGCAAAGCTTGCTGGACCTGTTGCCTGGCGGTGTGATTGTCATCGATGGCCAGGGTATGGTTCGCGAAGCGAATCCGGTTGCGCTTGAGCTGCTTGGCGCACCGCTCGAAGGGGCGCTCTGGCGCGAGGTGATCGCGCGGAGTTTCTCGCCTCGTAGGGATGACGGTCACGAAATCTCATTGAGGGATGGGCGTCGCGTTTCTATCGCTACCCGTTCCTTGAACGTTGAGCCTGGGCAGCTGGTGCTGCTGACCGATCTGACGGAGACACGGCGGTTGCAAGAGCAACTGGCGCGTCATGAGCGTTTGTCTGCGCTGGGCCGTATGGTGGCGTCGTTAGCTCATCAGATACGCACCCCGCTATCGACAGCACTGCTGTATGCAAGCCATCTGGAGCAGGGCGGATTGTCGGTCGAGCATCAGCAGCGGTTTGCTGGTCGTTTGAAAGACCGGCTGAACGAGTTGGAGCATCAAGTTCGTGACATGCTGGTTTTCGCGCGCGGTGATCTGCCGCTGGAGGACCGGCTAACACCCGCTGAGCTACTGGGAGCGCTGCGTGCGGCGACCGAGATGAAGTTAGAGGGCGTCGCCGTTCGCTGGCAATGCGACGCCCGGACCGGTGCACTGTTGTGCAATCGCGATACCTTGGTCGGTGCACTGCTCAATCTGATTGAAAATGCGCTCCAGGCGGCGACCGGCGATACAAAACTGAAGGTTCATCTCTTTGCACGAGGTTCAATGCTGCGCATCAGCATCAGCGACAACGGTGTAGGCATTGATGCAGCGACCTTGGCCCGACTCGGCGAGCCCTTTTTCACCACACGGGCAACCGGTACCGGCCTCGGCCTGGCCGTCGTCAACTCAGTAGCGCGAGCCCATTCAGGCGCACTTGAGCTACGTTCTCGCCCTGGCAGAGGAACCTGCGCCACGTTGCAGCTACCGCTGCTTCCGCTGTCCTCGCTCGCACACCCGGAGTAGCCCTATGGGCGTTAAAGTTCTACTGGTCGAAGATGATCGCGCTTTGCGCGAAGCGCTGGGCGATACCCTCGAACTGGGCGGCTATGCCTACCGCGCGGTGGAGTGCGCTGAGGCCGCGTTGCATGCGCTGGATCAGGAGAGTTTCGGCCTGCTGGTCAGTGATGTGAACATGCCTGGCATAGACGGCCATGCCTTGCAGGCAATTGTGCGCGATCGGTATCCGCAAACGCCTGTCTTGTTGATGACTGCCTATGGTGCCGTCGAGCGCGCCGTCGAGGCCATGCGCCTAGGGGCTGTGGATTACCTGGTCAAACCGTTCGAGCCCAAGGTGTTGCTCGACCTGGTCGGCCGGCATGCCTTTGGCCAGCTTGGTGCCACCGATATGCAGGGGCCTGTGGCGGTTGAACCTGCAAGTCGGCAACTATTGGCGCTGGCGGCACGGGTGGCACAAAGCGATTCGACGGTGCTGGTTTCAGGGGAGTCGGGCACTGGCAAAGAAGTGCTAGCTCGTTTTATTCATCAGCAGTCATCGCGAGCCGACAAGCCGTTCGTGGCCATCAACTGCGCTGCGATTCCGGAAAACATGCTGGAGGCGACGCTCTTCGGTCATGAGAAGGGCGCCTTCACCGGTGCCATCGCGACGCAGCCAGGCAAGTTCGAGTTGGCTGATCGCGGTACGCTACTGCTCGACGAGATCTCCGAAATGCCGCTGGCATTACAAGCCAAGTTGCTGCGGGTACTGCAGGAGCGTGAGGTCGAGCGTGTGGGTGGACGCAAGCCGATACCGCTCGACATCCGTATCGTCGCCACAACCAACCGTGACCTGGCTGAGGAGGTTCGCAGCGGGCGCTTCCGTGAAGACCTGTTCTACCGTCTCTCGGTCTTTCCGCTCGCCTGGCCGGCATTGCGCGACCGGCCGGCGGATATCGTGCCGCTGGCCGAGCGGTTGCTGGCCAATCATGCGACAAAGATGCGTCAGCCAGGCGCGAGGCTGACAGCTGAGGCGCGTCAGTGCCTGCTCGGATATTCCTGGCCCGGCAACGTGCGTGAGCTCGACAACGCGATTCAGCGAGCCCTGATCCTGCAGCAGGGTGGATTTATTCGTCCGGATGACCTCTATCTGACAGCTGCTGCCGGCTTCGCCTCGCTGGCGCGTACTGCCGCTAGCGCAATCGTGTCGACGCAATCTGCCCCGGCGAGCGTTTCAGTGCCGGCCGAGGTCGCTGGCGCGTTGGGTGAAGACCTGCGCCGTCGCGAGTTCGAAGTCATTCTCGAGACCCTGCGTGCCGAGCGCGGGCGCCGTAAGGAGACTGCTGACCGTCTAGGTATCAGTGCGCGGACGCTTCGTTACAAACTGGCTCAGATGCGCGATGCCGGTATGGACCCGGAGTCGGCGCTGCGCTCCGGTTGAAGCGGGGTTCCGGACGAAGGTAGCTCTGATAAGCTCCCCGACCAACATCGCTCAAGAGGGTCTCTACATGGACGAAGCGTTCTGGCAGCGTCGCTGGGCACGTAACGAAATCGGCTTCCATCTAAACGAGGTCAACCCCTACCTGCGCCGCCATTGGCCCTGCTTGAAGTTAGCGCAAGGGGCTCGTGTCCTGGTGCCGTTGTGTGGGAAAAGTCTCGACATGGCCTGGCTCGCCGATCAGGGTTTTGCGGTGTTGGGTGTAGAGCTGAGCGAGCGCGCAGCCGAGGATTTTTTCGCCGAGCACGAGCTAGTCCCGGACGTCAGCGTCCAGGGTGAGTTCAAGGTTTACCGGGCAGGTATGGTGGAAATCCGCTGTGGCGATTTCTTCGCCATGACACCTGCTGATGTGGCCGACTGCCAGGCGCTATACGACCGCGCTGCGCTGATCGCATTGCCCGCCGACATGCGTCAGCGTTACGTCAACCATCTAGTCAACATCCTTGCGCCAAACTGTCAGGGGCTGCTGATCACGTTGGATTACCAGCAGGAGCAGATGTCCGGCCCGCCATTCGCTGTGAGTGATGCTGAAGTTCGAATGTCTTTGAGCGCGCACTGGAAAGTCGATCTGCTGGAGCGCGCCAACGTGTTGAACGAAAGCAATTGGAGATTTCTTCAGCGTGGCCTCACTCGCCTAGAAGAAAGCTGCTACCGACTCGGTGAACTCTCCTAGCGCGCATCGACTGTCGTGCTGATAGCTGTTGAGATGACGGGCGCGCCGCGGCGTGCCCGTTGTGGTTCTTGCGCGACGATTTCGCCACAGTACCAGCCGGTTATCTCGGTTATTGGTTGCGCTGGAGTTGACGGATAAACACGTCGGCTTCGTCTATGGCCCGTTGCATTTCGGCGAGGAGCTGATCGACATTTCCTTCCAGCGTGCGGTATTCGCCCTGCAACGCGCCGATCGCACGTGCATTGAGGTTGTGCTTAAGAAACAGTACCTGGTCGCGCAATACGTCTAGCACCGGATCGATACGCTTTTCCGCTGCCTTCATGCGTTGCAGCAGCACACGATAATCTTTCTGGGTGCGTTCCAGATTTCGTTGACTGGTCGCTTTCAAGCTTGCGTTGCTGTACTCGCCGAGTTCCTGTTTCCATTCCTCGAAAAGCGCCTCGGCTACATCCTCGACGGCTTCGATCCTGTCCCGCACTTCGCGAGCGCTGTTTTCGCTGGCTTCGAACTCATTGTTCAGCGCCTCGTAGCGCTCTTCAAGCTCACCGCCTTTAACCTGAACCACACTGCGATAACGCTCCAGGGCATCCTTGAACTGTTCCTTGGCCTCCTGCTGTGAGTCGCGCGCATCCTCGACGCGGTCAACCAGAATGTCGCGCTTATGCAATCCGACCTTCTCCATTGCCGAGTAATAGGCGCTCTGGCAGCCGGCCAGGGTGAGCAGGGCGATGGCGAGTAGAAAGAAGCGGCGCATGTAGAGATGTTCCTTTTCTGAAGACGGCGCTTGCTTCGACAGGCATACAGCCACTACGTGCAAATCGCAGACGAAAAAAAAGGGCGGCTTGTGTATGCCGCCCTTGTTTCGGTTCGCTCGCTTAGCCGCGCTGGCGCAAGGCTTCGATGCGATCTTCCAGCGTTGGGTGAGTCATCAACAGGCCGGCCAGGCCGTTGCGCAGGGCGCCGTTGATGCTGAAGGCCTTGAGGCTGTCCGGCATGTCGACTGGCACGCCCTGTTCTGCGCGTAGACGCTGCAGGGCGCCGATCATCGCGCTGGTCCCGGCCAGCTGAGCCCCCGCCTCGTCAGCGCGGAACTCACGCTTGCGTGAGAACCACATGACAATGATGCTGGCGAGGATCCCCAGCACAAGTTCGGCGAAGATCGTGGCAACGAAATAGCCAATGCCATGGCCATCTTCGTTCTTCAGGATTGTCTTATCGACGAAGCTGCCGAAGATGCGCGCAAAAAACATGACGAAGGTGTTTACCACGCCCTGGATCAATGCGAGCGTGACCATGTCGCCGTTGGAAACGTGGCCTATCTCGTGGGCCAGTACGGCCCTGACTTCGTCCGGGGAGAAGCGCTCAAGCAACCCTTGGCTCACTGCGACAAGCGCATCGTTCTTATTCCAGCCGGTGGCGAAGGCGTTGGCTTCATAAGCAGGGAAGATACCCACTTCTGGCATCTTGATGCCGGCATCACGGGCCAGCTGCTCGACGGTTTGCAACAACCACTGTTCGTGACGCGTGCGCGGCTGGGTGATGATCTCTGTACGGGTACTCATTTTCGCCATCCATTTGGAGATGAACAGCGAAATCAGTGCACCAGCGAAACCAAAGACGGCGCAGAAAGCCAGCAGGCTGCCGTAGTTCTGACCCGTGTAGCGATCTACCCCAAGCAACTTGAGGGTGATGCTAGCGACGACCAGCACAGCCAGGTTGGTGGCCAGAAACAAGAAAATGCGCATCATGTTGCGGCAGACTCCAAGAGGAACAGTAAAGAACGATAGGCTATATAAGGGGCGGCCCGGCGCGATTCAACCGAGCGACTATTTCAAGCTATGTCGCCTGCCGCCCGGCTGGGCTTAGCTGCGCTCAGGCAGTGAGCTGTCGAACAGCTGGCGCGTCAGTTGTGCCAGCCGCTCGCTGTTCCCTTCACGCAACGCTTCGCGTAGCTGATGCGCCAGGCTGGACTGGACCCGACGGACACTCGGCGGCAGTGCGTCGAGACCTGCGAAGGCATCAGGGATGGTGCCTGTCAGTCGCAGGAACGCCTTTTCGGTGAGAACAGCCTGGTCGAGCGCCTGAAAATGAATGGTACTCTCGAAGCGCAGATAGCCTTCCTCGGCGAGCCATATCAGCGCGCCGAGGCAGCCTTGGTGGCGCTTGCTGGGCAGGCCGAACTCATCGGGTTCTTCATGGCCGATGATGTCCTCGACGTACAGCGCGACTTTCCGCGGAAAGGCCTGATAGAGCGTCAGCAGCCCGGCCGCGGCGTCCCGGTAGAAGTCATCGATTTGCAGATCCATCCAACACTACTGGCTGTAGGTCTTGAGGAAGTTGCCGATTCGGCCAATAGCCTGCTCAAGGTCGTCCACGCGGGGCAGGGTGACCACGCGGAAGTGATCCGGCCACGGCCAATTGAAGGCCGTACCCTGAACAATCAGTAGTTTCTCTGATAACAGCAAGTCGAGGACGAATTTCTCGTCGTTGTGGATGGGACAGATTTTCGGATCGATCCGTGGGAACGCATAAAGCGCACCCATCGGCTTGACGCAGCTGACGCCGGGAATGTCGTTGAGTAGTTCCCAGGTCCGGTTGCGTTGCTCAAGCAGGCGGCCTGGTGGTAACACCAGATCGTTGATGCTTTGGTAGCCGCCTAAGGCGGTCTGGATGGCGTGCTGAGACGGCACGTTGGCACATAGGCGCATGTTGGCCAGGATGTCGATGCCTTCGATGTAGCTCTGCGCTTTGTGCTTGGGACCGGAGATCGCTACCCAGCCGGAGCGGAAGCCAGCAACGCGGTAGGACTTCGATAGCCCGTTGAAGGTCAGACACAGTACGTCAGGGGCAAGCGAGGCGGTGCAGATGTGCACTGCCTCGTCATACAGAATCTTGTCGTAGATCTCGTCGGAGAAAAGCACCAGCTTGTGCTGACGGGCCAGTTCGACCATCCCTGCGAGTATTTCGCGTGGGTATACCGCACCGGTCGGGTTGTTCGGGTTGATCAGCACCAGCGCTTTGGTGTTGGGCGTGATTTTGGCTTTGATATCGGCCAGGTCCGGCCACCAGTTGGCCTGCTCGTCGCAGAGGTAATGCACCGGTTTGCCGCCCGCCAAGCTCACGGCGGCCGTCCACAGCGGGTAATCGGGGGCCGGGATCAGCACTTCATCGCCGTTGTTGAGCAGGGCCTGCATGGACATCACAATAAGCTCGGACACGCCGTTACCGAGATAGATGTCTTCGATGGTGATGCCTTCTACCTGCTTCTGCTGGTAGTACTGCATGATCGCTTTGCGTGCGCTGAATAGCCCTTTGGAATCGCTGTAGCCCTGCGCGGTGGGCAGATTGCGGATCACGTCCTGAAGGATTTCCTCAGGGGCTTCGAAACCGAATGGCGCCGGATTGCCGATGTTCAGCTTGAGGATGCGATGGCCTTCCTCTTCCAGGCGTTTGGCGTGCTTGAGCACCGGCCCACGGATGTCATAACAGACATTGGCGAGCTTGTTCGATTTGCTGACCTGCATGATCCTTGTGTCCCGAAGTGATGACGCGCCTGCCGTTCTGAAGGGCTGGCTACGTACGGCGTGAACCCGGGCGCCTTGGCAGTATGAAACCCCGCTGCCAGACTAGGCGTCTTAAGAGCACCGCATCATACGTGCGGCCTGATCCCCGGAAAAGGTACAGAGGTGCCTTTTTAAGCTCATGAGGTGTACCGATGGATAAGCTTGAGAAACCGCTCGAAACCTGGCGTGAAGAACTTTCCGACGAGCAATTCCAGGTCTGCCGTCTGGGTGCGACCGAGCGACCGTTCAGCGGCAAGTACAACGACACCAAGGCACCCGGCATCTACCACTGCGCCTGCTGTGATGCACCGCTGTTCGATTCTGACGCCAAGTTCGATTCAGGCTGTGGCTGGCCGAGCTACTTTCAGCCGGTTAGCGATACAGCTATTGCCAGCATTGACGACTTCAGCCATGGCATGCACCGCATTGAGGTCAAGTGCGCTCGCTGTGATGCCCATTTGGGGCATGTATTCCCGGATGGCCCGGCACCGACCGGGCTGCGCTACTGCATCAATTCAGCGTCTCTCAATCACAAGCCGCGCGACGCGTAAAGGCGCTTCGCAACGCCTCAATGGAGCACCCCATGAACGATGCGCTCTTGGATATTCCCTGCGTCACAATCGATGGCCAACAGAAGACCTTGTCTGATTTTGGCGCCAAGGCTCTGCTGGTGGTTAATACGGCCAGTCAATGTGGCTTCACGTCCCAATACAAGGGGCTTGAAGCGCTCTGGAAGCGCTATCGCGAGCAGGGGCTGGTGGTGATCGGGTTTCCCTGTGATCAGTTCGGCCATCAGGAGCCGGGGGACGAGGCGCAGATCGCTGCGTTCTGCGAGCGTAACTTCGGCGTCAGCTTTCCGATGTTCGCCAAGATCCGGGTCAACGGAAGCGATGCTCACCCTTTGTTCATGGAGTTAAAAAAGCGCGCGCCCGGTTTGCTGGGCAGCAAGGCGATCAAGTGGAATTTCACTAAGTTTCTGGTCACCGACAATGGGCGTTCGGTGAGCCGCTTTTCGTCTCGAACCTCGCCGGACGCGCTGACAGCGCATATCGAAGCTTATCTGTAACCTGTATTTCCCGGTCGCCACAGCGCTTTTGTACGCTGCAGTCGCGATCGTTCTGGAGGCGTTTAATGGATGCCGAGCTCAAAGCTTTTTTACAGCGCGCTGATGCGCTGATGTCGCGCCTGGAACCCTTGCTTCCTGCGCAGCGTGCACCGCTGGATTGGGACACGAGCTTGGCCGCGCGTTGGCATCGTGAAGGGCAGGGTGGCTACCTGCAGGCGCTAAATGTGTCGCTCGACATGAAGCTAAACGATTTGATCGGTATCGACCGGCAGTGTGAGCTGTTGTCGCGCAATACCCGTCAGTTCGTTTCAGGGCTGCCGGCGAATCATGTCCTGCTCTGGGGCGCGCGCGGTACTGGAAAATCTTCGTTGATCCGAGCATTGTTGGCTGAACATGCACCGGCGGGCCTGCGCCTTATAGAAATCGAACGCGACCATTTGGCTGACCTGCCGAAACTGGTCGATCAGCTTGCTGGGCAGGCACAACATTTCGTGGTGTTCTGTGATGATCTTTCGTTCGAGGCGGGCGAGGGCGACTATCGGGTCTTGAAAAGCGTGTTGGACGGCTCGCTGGAGCGGGCCCCCGAGAATGTCTTGTTGTATGCCACTTCGAATCGCCGGCACCTTGTGCCTGAGCGTCAGAGCGACAACGAAAACTGG
Organism: Pseudomonas sp. NPDC077451; assembly: GCF_044543345.1. Classification (NCBI taxonomy): domain Bacteria; kingdom Pseudomonadati; phylum Pseudomonadota; class Gammaproteobacteria; order Pseudomonadales; family Pseudomonadaceae; genus Pseudomonas; species Pseudomonas sp. NPDC077451. Next base: position 421,827 of record NZ_JBITVX010000001.1, read on the forward strand.
CAGATGGTGGATGGGGAGCTGCATCCAAACGAGGCGGTAGAGGACAAGATTGCGCTGTCGGATCGGTTTGGACTTTGGCTGTCGTTTTACCCGTTCAGCCAGGCGCATTATCTCAACGTGGTGCGGCACTGGATCGGCTCGCTGGCGACACGGGCGGGGCTGAGCTGGAGCTGGGACGACGAGCTGGAAAAGGACGCCATTCGCTGGGCCACATCTCGCGGCAACCGCAATGGCCGTTGCGCTTATCAGTTTGCTCGGCAGTGGGTGGGGATTCGCCTGCTGTAGGCAGGAGTTTGCAGGAGGCCCGCCTCGGAACCGAGGCCGTTGCTTGGTTCTGGGGCGGTGCGCATCAGGTTCAGTTCGGCGGTGTTGGCCTTTTGCCCATTTCGATGAGCTTGGCGGTCATACGCTGCTCGCCGGGCAGCACGTTCTCGACCGATGCACGTGCCTTCAAGCGCGAGTAGTGCGCGGCCAGGGCGGGCCAGCGACCCGCGTCGACCACCTCGCCACCGTGTTCCATGTTGATCAGCTGGCACGCAACGGCGATGTCGGCCATCGACAGTTGCTCGCCAATGAAAAACGCGTTCTCCCCCAGCTGACGCTCAAGGTAGTCGAAGTGCGGTGGCAGCTTCTCGTTCAATGCGGCCTGTACGGTTTCTTCGTTGCAGGGCTTGCCCGAGCTCGGCTTCAGGACGCGGTTGCGGAAGACCCCGAATGTCGTCAGCGGTGCTAGCTCGTAATCGGCATATTTTTCCAGCCAGCGTATCTGCGCTCGGTCGGTCGGGTTGGCGCCATACAGCCGAACAGTTTGGTCGTAAGCTTCGTCGAGGTACTGACAGATCACGCTGGAGTCGGCCAGGCAGAGCTCTTGATCCTTCATGGCTGGGATGCGGCCGAGTGGATTGAGCTGCAGATACCATTCGGGCGGCGTGAATGGCATTACGACTTCTAGTCCGTAGTCCAAGCCTTTTTCCTGCAGGCAAAGGCGTACCTTGCGAACGAAGGGCGATAGCGGGGCACCGAATACGGTTATGGGCATGACCAGTTCTCCACGGCAGGGCAGGGCAGCAGGGGGACGCCGGAGGATCAATTAAGCATGGCGCTCGGGCCGTCTCAATTCGTCCGCTCTGTACCTAGTAGATGTTGTTCTTTTTCCAATCGTCTTCGCTTTCGAGGCTCTTCAGACCTTCGGCGAGCTCGCTCGGTTCGTCAAGCTTCGGCTGTTGTTCTGTCTGCTCGAGCTTATTAGCGTGGCTGTAGCTCGCTTCGAGCTTGCTCAATTGGGTTTGATACTTGCCCGGGTTGGGCTGCTTGCGGATGTGCTGGATACCGCGCTCGAAAGCCAGGCGCGCTTTGTGCGCATTACCCTGCTGAAGTGACTGCTGACCGATATTGCTGAAGTATTCGACATGCAGCATCACCATCATCCGCTGGATCTGTTGGATCCAGCGCTTGGCAGCGGTGGTATCCAGCTGGTTCTGCTTGTTGGCCCAGACAATCTGAGCATGCAGGTCTTCCATCAACAGGCGAATCTCCTTCGCTTGTGCTTCGGTGGTGACCTTGACTGGCGCGTTTGCCACGGGAATGTCTTCGCCTTCCGCAACAGCGCTACGTAAAGCGGCTAGCCGGGGGCCGAGCGTGGCGTTCTTCTTGTCTAGGGGGAGCAATTGCTCGCCCAGCCCCAGCTCCAGGCGCGTCAGCAACAGCTTCAGTTCCGGCGTCATCATCTGGCCTGGAAAACTCTCGGAGAGGTTGGCACAGCGGCGCATGCGGTCGCTGAGTTCGGCGCGGACGCGCGCCTTTTCCAAGCCGTTCTTCTCTACGATCTGATTGATGACGCCAATTGCAATCAGGATGAACAGGCCGGCAATGACCAATCCAGTAATCAGAACTGGGGACACGAAACGCACCTCTCTGACCGAACGATTTTTTCCGAGTGTAGAGCGTTGGATGGCAAGCTGATAGCTCAACGCTCGCTATACGTTGGGTTCATAAAATATTTCTAGATGGTGCTTGACGACCATGAACGACCTCCATAGAATGCGCGCCACTTGCAGCGTGAAGCCCTAAAGCGAAACGTTGAAAGCCGGATAAAGCAGTAGCTTCCGGGCAGCGTCCCCTTCGTCTAGTGGCCTAGGACACCGCCCTTTCACGGCGGTAACAGGGGTTCGAGTCCCCTAGGGGACGCCATTATTTGCGGGAATAGCTCAGTTGGTAGAGCACGACCTTGCCAAGGTCGGGGTCGCGAGTTCGAGTCTCGTTTCCCGCTCCAAATTTGCTCCGAGTCTTTTTGAAAGATATCGAAGCGCTAAAAAAGCGACCCTAAAGGGTCGCTTTTTTCGTTTCTGGACCCTCGTTTATCCGCTTGCCGCTGCGGATATCTGGGTGGTCCGGGTAGTCGACTTCTGACGTTCTTCAAAGGTTTTGGCTGTCTCACAGGCGCCACTGCGCGCGCCTTTCTATCAGGTGTACTTGGTAAAAATGCTGCGCACGCGCGCCAGCGTCTCGTCAGTGTCCTGGGTCTGATCGTGCATAGCCTCTTCAATCAGACAAGTCAGCATCAGCCGATAGGCCTTGTCCAGTGCGCTGCGAGCGGCGGAAAACTGCTGGGCTATCGATTCGCAATCCTCGCCGCGTTTGATCATGGCCTGGATGCCCCGCACCTGTCCTTCAACCCTTGCCAGCCGTTTCAGCATGGCCTGCTGTTGATCCTGTAACTGTACGGATTCGGCGGGAGTTATCTGGTCATTCATGCTGATACCTGGCGTTACGAAAAGGGCGTCTGCTGACATGCTCGGTCACCGGGACGGCCAGTCAGCCTTGCATACCGGTAGGGGCATGCTATCGATGCCACCGCTTACGGCCAACTTCTTTCGGTCTATGCTACATAACAATATATTGATAAATATATTGTTATGCGATTAACTATGTTCATTGATGGCGGCCAACCTGGATAAGCCTGTGGCGCTGTTGCGAACACTCCTCGGCGTCAGGCATCAGGCTCGTCGCAGGGCGGGGCTTCGGTGGTGTCGGCCATGCCATCTCCCATTGCCACTTGTTTCGGAAAATGGATCAGCTATGACGATCGATTGGGGCAACTTCACGCCTTGGACCGCGCTGGCCGGCGGCGTGCTGATTGGTGCGGCGGCCGGGCTGTTCGTTCTGCTCAATGGCCGTATCGCCGGTATCAGCGGTCTGCTCGCCAGCCTGCTGGAGCGCGATGCTGAGGGGCGGGGGGAAAAGCTGGTGTTCATTCTTGGCGTGTTGCTGGCGCCGTTGTTGTGGGTGTCGTTTACCTCCTTACCAGCCTTGGAGTTTCAGTCGGGTTGGCTTGGGCTAGGAGTGGCTGGGTTGCTGGTCGGCATCGGTACTCGTTATGGCTCCGGTTGCACCAGTGGCCACGGAGTGTGCGGCATCTCCCGGCTGTCCCCGCGCTCTATCGTGGCGACCCTGACCTTCATGGCAGCCGGCTTCGCTACCGTCTTTGTCCTTCGTCATCTTCTCGGGGGCTGACTATGCGCAAGCTGGCCTCGTTTGCCGCCGGCCTGCTATTCGGGCTGGGGTTGTTGCTGTCGGGCATGGCCAACCCAGCCAAGGTGATTGGCTTTCTTGATCTGTTCGGCGCCTGGGATCCGTCGCTGGCGATGGTCATGGTTGGTGCGATCGGGACGGCGCTGGTGCCCTTCAGCCTGGCCAAGGCGCGCCAGCGCTCGTTACTCGACGCTCCGATGCAATTGCCCAGCAAACGCGAGCTCGACGGGCGTCTGATCGGCGGCAGTCTGATATTCGGTATTGGCTGGGGCATTGCCGGTATTTGTCCGGGCCCGGCGATCGCCGTGTTGCTCAGCGGTCACTGGCAGGTGCTCTTGTTTGTCCTTGCCATGCTCGGCGGGATGTTGCTGTTCTCCGCGCTGGAAAGCCGGCGCGCTTGCTGACCTGGAGGTCATTATGAAAGCCAACATCGGAACCATTGACCGCACACTGCGGATCGTGATCGGCCTAGCGCTAATCGGCCTTACTCTAGCTGGCATGATTGGCGTCTGGGGCTGGATTGGTCTGCTACCTTTGGCCACGGGCCTTTTCCGCTTTTGCCCGGCCTATACGCTGCTCGGTATCAAGACTTGCAAGGCGTGCAGTACCAAGCCCTGACAAGGATGCGAGGGCAGGCTCGTCCAGCAGAAGACCGACGTTGACGCCGGTTTTCTGCTTTATGGACATGCTGACGTTGCGGGGTTACTCAAAGCTCGGCAGGCTCGGTTTCGCTACCGGCTTGCCGGCTTCGGTCCAGGCATCGAAACCGCCGGCGATCGATTTCACGTGCAGATAGCCCATGTCCTGTAACGATGCAGCTGACAGCGCTGCGCGGCCACTGGTCTTGCAGTAGAGCACGATGTTCATGTCTCGTGCGCCCAGCTCGGGCGTACCGCTTAGCTTGAACTCCAACAGGCCACGCGGAATGTTCGTGGCGCCATTGATATGGCCCTCGCGAAACTCATCGGCTTCGCGTACATCGATCACAATATCCGCCGCCTGGATTGCCGCTTCGGCATCGCCTAGGGGTATTTCCTGGATACGGGTCCGGGCCTGTTCGACGAGGTCGTGTGCATTTTTCATCTACGGTCTCCCATGCTGGTTCAGTTGCAACGCTGCCGTTCAAGTGCGTGTCGAGTGGTCTGTGAATCCAGGGCGAGCAGCGCTTCGTACTGGCTGATGAACACCTGCCCGCCGAAGTGTTCGAGGAAATCGGTGCGGCGCAGCCGGTCCATCACGGGGCCCTTCACTTCGGAGAGGTGAAGCTGGACGCCAGCAGTGTGAAGACGTGCGGAGATGGCTTCGAGGCTTTCCAGCGCGCTGGCATCTATCAGATTGACGCCGGGACACATCAGCACGAGATGCTCGGCGTGTGGGTATTGGCCCAACAGCTCGGCAATGCGGTCCTCGAGAAACCGCGCGTTGGGAAAATAGAGGCTTTCATCGACCCGCACCGAAAGCACCCTGGGGCTCTGTACCACGGCGAAACGCTCGATGTTGCGAAAGTGCTCGCTGCCGGGGAGCTGTCCTACGACCGCAATATGCGGTTGGCTGGTTCTCCAGAGAAACAGCAGCAATGATAGGCCCACGCCCATGATGATGCCGGTCTCGACGCCGATCAGCAGTACACCGAGCATGGTGGCAGCCATGGCGGCGGCATCCTGGCGGGAATACCGCCAAGTGCGGGTGAGCGCGGTGAGATCCACCAGGCTGAGTACGGCCACGATGATGGTGGCGGCCAACACAGCATGTGGCAGGTTGTGAAACAGCGGTGTGAAGAACAATACCGTCACGCCGATGCCGACTGCTGTTAGCGCACCAGCCAGTGGCGTCTGTGCACCGGCATCGAAGTTAACCACCGAGCGGGCGAAACCGCCGGTGACCGGAAAACCTCCGCTCAGCGCCGCGGCTATATTGGCACCACCCAGGGCGACTAGCTCCTGATTGGGTTCGATGCGTTCGCGGCGTTTGGCGGCCAGGGTTTGTGCCACCGAGACCGACTCGACGAAGCCAACCAGGCTGATCAGCACTGCCGCAGGCAGAAGCTGAGCAATAAGGGCCAGGTCTAGCGGTGGCAGGCTCAATGATGGAAGCCCCTGGGGCACTTCGCCGACCACTCGAACCCCTGCAGCGGCGAGCTGAAAGCCGCTGACCGCCGCTATCGCCAGGAGCAGGGCAACGACCGGCCCGATTTTGGTCAGCGTGCCAGCGGTGCGGGCGTTCATGCCAAGCCGTTGCAGCCAGCGGCCCAGGCGGCTGCGCACTAAAAACAGGAAAACCAGACTGCTGGTGCCGATGGCGAGTGTGGGCACGTGCGTTTCTGGCAGGCCTTGGATCAATCCTCGTAGCAGCTGCAGCGCGTTGTCACCAGTGACTGAGATGCCGAGAATGTGCTTGAGCTGACCGAGGGCAATCAGTATGCCCGAGGCGCTGATGAAGCCGGAGATCACCGGATGGCTAAGGAAATTGGCGAGGAAACCCAGCCGTAGAACCGCCATGGCCAGCAGGGTCGCGCCGGACATCAGTGCCAGCAGCAATGCTGCGCCTGCATACGCGGCGCTGCCGGATGCGAACAAAGGGCCGAGGGCCGCAGCCGTCATCAGCGATACCACGGCGACGGGGCCGACCGCCAAAGTGCGGCTGGTGCCGAAAAGCGTGTATGCAATCAGCGGCAGGATACTGGCGTACAGGCCTGTCACCGGTGGCAGGCCTGCAAGCATTGCGTAGGCCAGGCTCTGCGGGATCAGCATGAGCGTTACGATCAGCGCGGCCAGACTGTCCTTGGCCGCAGCGGCCTTGTCATACTGTTTCCCCCATTCCAGACACGGTAGGTGGCGGGCGAGCCGCTGCATCATCCCTTCTTCTCCTGAGTGAAATCACAGGCGTTGACGGCCTCGGCTGGCCGAGGCTCGAAGTCCAGATGTTTCGGTTCGGCCAGCCATTCATGGCCCCTGAGCATCATGTCGAAGTAGATCGACGGCATCCACCGTGTCTTCAGTTTCCAGGCCAGGCGCCGGGGCACCCTGGGGTCAAGGGGGAAAGTCGGCAGCAGTTTGCCGCCGTATCCAAACTCGGCGAGGATCACTTTGCCAAACTCGACCGTTAAAGGGCAGGAGCCATAGCCGTCATAGATGGCTTGCGGTCCCTTGCCCCTGAGCACGCTCAGTACGTTCTCCGCCACAACGGGTGCTTGCTTGCGCACCGCTGCAGCAGTCTTCGCGTTTGGTGCAGAGCAGACGTCACCGAGACTGAAGATATTGCCGAAGCGGGGGTGGCGAAGGGTTTCATGCTCGGCTTCGAACCAGCCATCGGCGTTGCTCAGTGGGCTTTGGCGAATGAAATCGGGGGCATGCTGCGGCGGCACGACGTGCAGCAGATCGAATTCGCGTTCGACCGTGCTGCTCTGGCCGGTTCCGTCGGTCACCTTGAACCAGGCTTTACGCGCCGGACCGTCGACTGCAATCAGGTTGTTATTGAAGTTGAGCATTGCGCCGTAACGTTCCACGTAGCGCATCAGGCCAGGCACGAACTCGGCGACGCCGAACAGCACCGCCCCAGCTGAGCAGAAGTCCACCTGTATGTCCTTCAGCACGCTTCCCTTGAGCCAGTGGTCGCAGGATAGGTACATGGCCTTCTGCGGTGCGCCGGCACACTTGATGGGCATAGGAGGCTGAGTGAACAGGGCTCTGCCATGGCGCAGATGCTGTACTAGTTGCCAAGTGTAAGGCGCCAGCTCGAAGGCGTAATTGGACGTCACGCCGAATTTTCCGAGACTGTCACGCACACCTTCGATAGCGTCCCAGTCGAGGCTCAGGCCCGGACAGACCACCAGCGAGCGGTAACCGATGCGGCTGCCGTCCTCGAGCACCACCTGCTGATGCTCCGGATCGAAGGCCTCTACGGCTGCGCGAATCCACTGTGCCTTTGTCGGGATACAACGGCTCATGGCGCGTTCGGTGTTGGCGCGATCGAACACGCCGGCACCGACCAGCGTCCAGCCCGGCTGATAGTAATGCTGTTCCCGTGGTTCGATGATTGCGATGCGCAGGTCGGGGTCGCGCTTGAGCAAACTGGCCGTCACGGCGCAGCCTGCCGCTCCGCCGCCGACTACCAGCACGTCATAACGTGGCGTGGCGGAGAACGTGGGAGTAGGGCTCAGCGGCGGTCCGCCCGCTGCATATTGCCAGTACTGCTCCAGGCGCGGTCGCAGGGCAGTCAAATCGTAATCAGCCTGTCGAGCGGTTTGGATGAGTTCATCAGGGTCCAGATGATGAGCCTCGGCCAACGCCCAGAGAGAGGCTGAACGGGTGCCGGTCCGGCAGAACGCCAACACGGGGCCTTTGACCCGCTCCAGAAGCGCGCGAAAGGCGGCGACATCGGTATCGCTGATCTGCCCGGAAACTACCGGAAGGTGGTGGTATTCAAGCCCTGATTGCTCGGCCGCAGCGCGTATAGCATTGCTGGACGGCTGGCCTTCGCCCTCGTTGTCCGGACGGTTGTTGATGACGCAGCGAAAGCCGCTTCCCGCCAGCAGGGCCATATCGGCCGGATCCAGCTGGGCGGCCACCGAGATGAAGGGGGTCAGGCGTTTTAGGGTTTGCATATGACGTCCTCCACACAGGCAGTTACAGCGCGTCCAAAGGGATCTTCAAATAGCGAGTACCGTTGCTTTCAGGCGCTGGCAGCTCACCGCCACGCATGTTGATCTGCACCGACGGCAGAATCAGCGTGGGCATCGCCAGGGTGGCGTCGCGCGCGGTACGCATGGCGACGAACTCGTCCTCGCTGGTGCCGCTGTGTACGTGGATGTTGTGCTCCCGTTCGGCTGCAATGCTGGTCTCGTAGCGGAACTCTTCGCGACCCGGTGCCTTGTAGTCGTGGCACATGAACACTCGGGTCTCGGCTGGTAGCGTGAACAGTTTCTGGATCGACTGGTATAGCGTCCGCGCATTTCCACCGGGGAAGTCGCAGCGCGCGGTGCCGTAATCGGGCATGAACAGCGTGTCGCCGACGAACGCGGCGTCGCCGATCACATAGGTCATGCAGGCTGGCGTGTGGCCTGGCGTATGAATCGCCCGCGCCTGGATGTGACCAACTTGAAAAACATCACCGTCGTGGAAGAGATGATCGAACTGACGGCCATCCGTGGCGAACTCGCTGCCTGCGTTGAACAGGGTGCCAAAGGTGTCCTGTACTACGGTGATCTGATCACCGATCGCTAACGTCCCACCCAGCTGCTGTTTTAGGTATGGCGCGGCGCTCAGGTGGTCAGCATGCACATGGGTTTCGAGCAACCATTGCACTTTCAGGTCGTGTTCGCGCACGTAGTCGACCAACCGCTCAGCCCCGGCATGCGAGGTGCGGCCCGACGCCGGATTGTAATCCAGCACCGAGTCAATCAGCGCACACTGACGCGTTTCTGGGTCGCTGACTACATAACTGTACGTAAAGGTCGCGGGATCGAAGAACGCTTCAACACGGGCATTCATGGCTTGCTCCTTCGCTTGGCTTGATACGGGTGGGAGTATACCTGGAAGGATTTTATCGCTAGATACGGTTATATGCTTAGATTTAATAGTTATTAAGAGAGGCGAGCCAATTCTGCCGGTATTTCAAGGCGAAGCTGACTTCGCTGACGAAGGTTTTGACCGGCTCGGGCGGGGGCAGGGATCAGCGTGTTTCGGTGCGGGAGTGGTCGCTGACGATACGGCCATCAACCAATTGAATGGTTCGCGCACAGTCGGCGGCCAGTCGCGGATCATGGGTCACAACCAGTACGGCGCAACCGAACTGGACATTAATACGGTGGAACAGCTCGAACACGCTTTGCGCAGTGCGAGTGTCGAGATTCCCGGTTGGCTCGTCGGCCAGCAGCAGCGGAGGGCGGGTTATCAGCGCGCGGGCAATGGCGACCCTTTGTTGCTGACCGCCGGATATTTGCGTGGGTTTCTTGTCGGCGAACGCGTCGAGCCCGACTTCGTTCAACAGACTGCGGGCCAGGTCGATATCCGCGCTCGAGGGCCTCCCATGGCGGATCATCAATGGCATCAGCACATTCTCCAGTACGCTGAATGCCGAAATCAGATGGTGAAACTGAAACACGAAACCGATGGCCTGGTTGCGCAGACGCGTGCGGGTTTCATCATCGCTGTTGCGAGTGGCCTGGCCGAGCAGATAAAGCTCGCCTGAGCTGGGCGCGTCGAGCAGCCCGATCAGGTTGAGCAGGGTGCTTTTGCCGGAGCCGGATGGTCCGATGAGCGCGGTCAGCTCACCGCGGCACAGACGTAAGTCAATGCCGTGCAGCACTTCCGTTTCCAGAGGTGTTCCTAAGTTGAATGCTTTGCGTACCTGTTCGAGACGCAGTACTTCTTCGACGTTCTGGCTGGCAGCGGATTCAGACATAGCGGATCGCCACGGCAGGGTCGTAACGCGCTGCGCGGCGTGCCGGCATGGCGGCGGCCAATACGCCGGTAACCGTTGCGACCAGCATTGCCAGTGGTACCAGCGTGGGGTCGACCGGTATGAAAAACAGGCGTGGCCCAGCCAGATTGAAGACCTGTACCAGCCCCCAGCCGACGGCGCCCCCACAAGCCGAGCCGAGCAAACCGAGCAAGCCCCCTTGCAGCAGGAACACGCGGAGTATCTGCCCACGCGGGCTGCCCATCGCCCGCAGGATGCCGATCTCGCGGGTGCGTTGGACGACGCTAACGGCCAACACGCTGGCGATGCCAAAGGCAACGGAAATCCCGACAAAGATGCGGATCATCTCAGTGGTCATGCTTTGCGAACTGAGCGCGTTGAGCAGCTGACCGTTGGTTTCCATCCAACTTTCGGCACGCAGGCCGGTCAGGCGGGCCAGTCGTTTGGCGATGCGGTCGGCTTCGAAGATTTCACCGACGGTGGTGTCGATGACAGTGACGCCTCCAGCCAGGTCGAGCAGCGTCTGGGTTTGCTTTAGGTCGAGGTATACATAGCGCGCATCCAGCTCGCGCACGCCTAGTTCGAAGATCCCGGCGATGTCGACCACCGCCTCGCGGCCTTCGCCGGCGTCTAGCTTTAGCTTGTCACCGATGCCAAGGCCCAGGTCGCGGGCGAGTTCCTTGCCAATCACTGCATTGCCGGCGCCGACGATGAACTGGCCGGCGATCAGGTCATCGGTCAGTGGGATGATCTGCTGATAACGCACCGGGTCGATGCCGAGCAGCGCGACGGATGCACGTGCGACGCCGCGTCGGGCGATAGCCGGACCGCTGATGACTGGCGACACGGCAAGCACCTGCGGATCTTCATCGAGCACGTCGCGTATGTCCTGCCAGTTAATGATCGAGCGCAGGCGCTGCGCTCGTGGACTCTCCAGTACTAACGACCAGCTGCCATCGTCGGCAGGGAGAATGCGGTTGACCTCATCGGGCGGCAGGATACGGATATGCGCCTGGGTGCCCAGGGTCCGTTCGATGACGTTGGCCTGCAACCCAGTAATCAATGCGGTGATGAACACGATGACGGCAGAGCCGACAGCAATGCCGAAGATGATCAGAAGCGACTGCATGCGGTTGTCCAGGAGGAAGCGCAGGGCAATCAACCATTCCGTCCAGAGTGAATCCACCAGGCGCACGGCAGTCAATCCTGGATGCCGCGAGGCATCGGTTGCTCACGAACTCGCACGCGCTGGCCAGCTTCGGCATCGCCAGCGAGCACCAGGTCGCCAGCTGTCAGGCCCTCGACCACCTCGCTCAGTGCAGTACCCAGCAGGCCCAGGCGAACATCAACGCGCTCGACCACACCGGCGTTTACCCGTAGCACCTGAGCGCGAGTGCCATTGCGGGCGAGCAGGGCATCGTTGGGTAACACCAGCGCCTGCTCACGGCGGCCGGTCTCGATGTTCACCGATACCGTCATGCCCTGACGCAAGAAATCGGCTGGCCCCTGCAGGTCGAGGTGGACATCGATGGTGCCGCGAGTCGTATCGACACTCGGCGCGATGAAGCTGACCCGTGCTTGCAGCACCCGTTCGGGATAAGCATCAGCGACGACTTTGGCTGCCTGGCCGAGCTCGACTGGTGCCAGGTTCTTCTCGTCCAGAGGCAGGAGGATTTCGCTGCTGCCGGAGCGCGCGATAGTCAGCAGCGTGCGGCCCGGCTGGACCAAATCACCGGGTTCGACGTCGCGTGTCTGTACGATGCCCTCCACCTGCGCTTGGATGCGCGTTTTCGCCAGCGCTGCGCGTGCTGCTTCCAGGCGCTGGCGCTGCACCTGCTCTTCACTACCGCCCGCGGCCAGCGCTGCAGCGGCGAACCGTGCACGATCACGCACAGCGCGCGCCGTCAGTTCCGCGCGGCGCGCCTGTTCAAGCGGTTCGGAAGCCAGCAACTTGCGGTCGAACAGTACTTGCCGGCGTTTCAGCTCGCGGTTTGCCTGCTCGAAGTTGTGTTGGGTCTCGCGTGCTGATGCTTCTGCCTGCGGGCGAGTGGAGTCGATCAGTTGCTGCAGGGCAGCTTCGGCTTCGCGCAAACGGGCACGCTGCTCGTCGTCGCGCAGCTCCAGCAGCAAGTCACCGGCTTTCACCGTGTCGCCTTCACGCACATGCCGCGTGGCAACGACGCCAGTGATCTCGCTGCCGATCTGGACCAGCGACTGGGTGTCCACCTCTCCACTGGCGACCACGCGTTGCACCAATGGCCGTGTTTCCAACCGGTAACCAGGCAGCTCGGGCCCTTGCAACTGACGCCACCCCAGCCAGCCTGCAATCAAAAGCAGCACAATGAGTAATACAAACGCGCGGCGGATTGATTTGGCGGCAGGCAAAACGGACCACTCCCTGTGCGGCACATGACGACCATCGGACGCCACAAGCTTACGGACAATCACGCGTTATGGGTACAGCGCAGGTATCACTCGGCGGAGACAGCCCAACAGCGTTGAATCATCAGCAGGCTCTTGGGTTCAAACAGTGAGTCCCTTCGTAGTGCAGGACTATCACAGCCATAGCCTCGCCCTGAGAAGAGGCTGCGTACAATCAACCTTCCCGCTGTCAGGATTTGCTGATCATGGCGTCAACCGCTCAAAGCCCCGCTGCCACTTTACGCTCCGTCTGGCTCGCTCAGGCCCAGGCCAGTCCGTGGATTACCTTCAGTCTTGCCGCTGCCGCGGTGGTCGTGCTCTTACTGCTGGTGGCCGGTGGTGTCAACGCTTTCAATAATGAGTCCAGCAACGTTCGCTACGCCATACTGGGCGGGAGCGCGGGGTTCGTTGCCACCGCTGTTGGCGCTTTTCTGGCGATCGGCCTGCGTGATATCTCGACTCGCACCCAGGACAGCATGCTGGGTTTCGCAGCCGGGATGATGCTGGCAGCCAGCGCGTTCTCGTTGATCCTGCCGGGGCTGGAAGCCGGCCGTGAGCTGTTTGGCAATGGGCCCGCTGCAGCATTGACCGTCGTGGTCGGGCTTGGCCTTGGCGTTTTGCTGATGCTCGGGTTGGACCACTTCACACCGCATGAGCATGAGAGCACTGGACCCCGCGGCCCCGAATTCGCGCGGCTTAACCGAGTGTGGCTGTTCGTTCTCGCCATCGCCCTGCACAACATTCCAGAGGGCATGGCCATTGGCGTGAGTTTCGCCAATGGCGACTTGAGTGTCGGTCTGCCATTGACCACGGCGATCTCAATTCAGGACATCCCGGAGGGTCTTGCCGTTGCACTGGCGCTGCGCACGACGGGGCTTTCGGCGCGGGCCTCCGTGCTGATAGCGGCAGCCTCCGGGCTGATGGAACCCATCGGTGCGCTGGTTGGCATCGGCATGTCCAGCGGATTCGCCATTGCTTATCCGGTCAGTCTCGGCTTGGCTGCGGGCGCCATGATCTTCGTGGTGTCTCATGAAGTCATTCCTGAGACCCACCGCAACGGCCATCAGACGCCCGCCACGCTCGGGTTGATGCTGGGCTTCGCCGTGATGATGTTTCTGGACACCGCGCTGGGTTGAGCTCAGCTAGCGCCGAGCTGCCGCGTTTAGGCAGCCCGGCGGATCTGATCGAGCAGGCGCAGGCGCAGGCTCTGCTTATAGATTTTCCAACAGCCGGCGGGCGGCTTCCTGACCGCTGAGCCAGGCACCTTCGACCCGGCCGGACAGGCACCAGTCACCGCATGCATACAGGCCCAGTCCGGCGTCGGCTAGCGCCGCCCACTCATGGGCCTGGGCCGGCCGGGCATACAGCCAGCGATGTGCCAGGGTGAACTCCGGTGCCGGCACTACGCAGTCGATCAGCTCAGCGAAAGCGCCGTGCAGGCGCTCGATCACCGCTTCCTTTGATAGATCGAGATGCTGGCGGCTCCAGTTGCTGGTGCCGTGCAGCACCCAGGTGTCGAATTCGCCGTCTCGCCCCGGTTTGCTGCGGTTGCGAGCTATCCAGTCCAGTGCATCGTCCTGAACGAAACAGCCTTCCACCTGGGTGCTCAACGGTGTGGCAAAGCCCAGCGAAACTGCCCATGTCGGTTCCATCGCGACACTTGCAGCAACGGCCGCGAGCTTGGGGGCGCTTGCTAGCAACGCGGCGGCCTGGGGAGCCGGAACCGCAACCACCACGTGGCTGAAGGGGCCATGGCTGGCGCCGGAGGCGTCGACGAGTGTCCAAAACTGCTCACCGCGAAACACCTCAGTGATGCGGCAGCTGAAGGTGACCGGCAGTTCGCCCAACAGGCCGCGGGTGATTGCGCTCATGGTCGGCGTGCCGACCCAGCGCACTTGCTCGTCGGCAGAAGGCGTCAGCTGTCCGTCGCGAGCCTGGAAAAGGCTCGGTGACCACTGGTCGACCGAGCCCTCGGCGTGCCACTGACGCAGGGCGTCGGTAAAGCGGCGATCCCTGGCGGTGAAGTATTGCGCGCCCAGATCGAGCGAGCCTGCATCGCTGCGTTTACTGGCCATGCGGCCACCACTGCCGCGGCTCTTGTCGAACAGATGTACGGGCTGCCCGGCATCGTGAAGTGTACGGGCTGCGGAAAGGCCCGCGATCCCGGTACCGATGATGGCGATTGGAGCCTTGCTCATGATTACCTCGTATGCTGGTGCGATCAGCCGCACAAACGATTTGTTGCGGCATGATTTCATGACAAGCGTTCGATAGCGCTTAGCCTCCCCATCCTCGGACAGACGCCCGTCTTTGGCTAGAGGGTTTCGACGCAATGCGGTAAACAGCTCCCCGGTTTTCAGGGTTGCTGACCGACGGTTATGCTCCCGTCGAGTAGCGCATTCGGCCGGGAATCCGCTGTTCGTAGGCAGTGGTTGTAAGTTGCTGATAAGCCGGTACAATGGCGCCGCTCGCCGCCAGGCGGGTTTGTCATGGTGGGCCCTGCCGGTCCCCCCGCAACGATCAGCCGTGAACCCGGTCAGGCCCGGAAGGGAGCAGCCGCAGCGGTGACATTGTGTGCCGGGGTGTGGCTGGTAGGGTTCACCTCCATGACGATAGTATTTCCCCCTCTTTATATTCCCCCTAGCATCGGCTTCCGGTGAGCCGGAGCGAGTTCTCACGCCTTCTTATCGGCCTGATGGGCGACAGCTTACCGACAGCAATGCTCAAAAAACGCATACAAGCTTGCCCACGGAAGCAGTTGAGAGCACTTGGCATTGTCGACACGCGCCTCGCTTTAAACGCGGTTGGTAGGCCGTTGTCAGTATTCTTTTGCAGGCATCCTGCAGGCACAAACAGCCTGGAACGGATCATTCAAGGGGTTTCGTTTGTCAGTTAAAACAAGCTGGGACATCTTTTGCGTAGTCGTCGACAACTACGGTGACATTGGCGTGACCTGGAGGCTGGCGCGGCAGTTGGTGGCAGAGCACGGCCAGCGCGTGCGGCTGTGGGTCGATGATCTCGATACCTTCGCTCGGCTTTGTCCGGGTAGCAGCACCACCGCCGATCAGCAATGGCATGAAGGTGTCGAGGTGCGTCATTGGACACCTGATTGGCCCGGCGCCGAGCCGGCAGATGTGGTGATTGAGGCTTTTGCCTGCCAGCTTCCCGACGCTTATATAAAGGAAATGGCCGGCAGCGAGCGCCGCATCCTCTGGCTCAATCTGGAATACCTCAGTGCAGAAGATTGGGTGGTGGGCTGCCATGCGCTGCCTTCTATGCAGCCCGATGGCTTGCAGAAGTATTTCTTCTTTCCGGGCTTCGAGCAGGGCACCGGCGGGTTGATTCGCGAGGGCGATCTACTGGCACGCCGGGAGGCGTTTCAAGCCAATCCGGTGCTACGTGAAGCCTTTCTCCAGAGCTTTGATTTGACCGCGCCGGCCGGCGCGCGCTTGCTCTCACTGTTCGCCTACGAGAATCGCGCCGTCGCCGGATGGCTCGATGCACTGGCTGCTGATGCGCGCCCATCGCAGCTGCTGGTGCCTGAGGGCCGGGTTCTGGGCGACGTGGCTGCCTGGCTGGGACTCGAGCAGCTGCGAGTCGGTGACCGTCATGCCCGTGGTGCGCTGCAGATTGCAGTGCTGCCGTTCATGACCCAGAACCAGTACGACATGCTGCTCTGGTGCTGTGATTTCAATGCCGTGCGCGGCGAGGAATCGTTCATCCGGGCGCAGTGGGCAGGGCGGCCGTTGGTCTGGCATATCTATCCTCAGGAGGAAGATGCGCACTGGGACAAGCTCAACGCTTATCTGGATCTGTATGTCCGCGACCTTTCCCCGCAGGCGGAGCTAGCGCTACGTGAGTTCTGGCGAGCCTGGAACGAGGGCACAGGCAGCGGCAAGGCCTGGACCGCAATGTTGGAGCATGAGGCAGAGCTGCAGGCGCATGCTGACCGCTGGACACACAAGCAGGTTGCCAACGGCGATCTGGCCGGGAAGCTGGTGCTTTTTTACGCAGACTGGTTAGGGCCTGCTTCGGTTTGACCCGTGGCTGCTCTGGCTTGATCGATCGGCAAGGCTGCCAATATGGGGCGGCAACGGCGCCATGCGTCGCAGTAACGCGGCTTGCGACGAAACAGGAACAGACCCTATGATACGCGGCCTGTTTTATGTCTCTAATTCCATTCGGATATTCGTATGAAAACCGCACAAGAGTTCCGTGCCGGCCAAGTGGCCGTTATCAACGGCGCACCCTGGATCATCCAGAAAGCCGAGTTCAACAAGTCCGGTCGTAACAGTGCCGTGGTCAAGATGAAGCTGAAGAACCTGCTCAATGGTTCGGCGACCGAGACCGTTTACAAGGCTGATGACAAGCTGGAGCCGGTCATTCTCGAGCGCAAGGAAGTGACCTATTCCTACTTCGCTGACCCGCTGTACGTCTTCATGGACGAAGAGTTCAACCAGTACGAAATCGAAAAAGATGACCTCGAAGGCGTGATGACCTTCATCGAAGACGGCATGAGTGACGTCTGCGAAGCCACTTTCTATAACGACAAGGTGATCTCGGTCGAACTGCCGAACACCATCGTTCGTGAAATCGTCTACACCGAGCCGTCCGTTCGCGGCGACACGTCCGGCAAGGTGATGAAGACTGCGCGCCTGAAGAATGGCGCCGAGCTGCAGGTTTCTGCTTTCTGCGAAATCGGCGACTCGATCGAAATCGACACTCGCACCGGCGAGTACAAGTCCCGTATCAAGGCCTGATTTCAGCCCTGCACGGACAAGCCCGGCCTGGCGCCGGGTGACTTGAGACCGAACCCCGCTTAATGCGGGGTTTCGTTTTTTTTTGGGGACGGTGAGCAGTGGCGGCCGCCCACACGCGGCATGTAGGAGGTTCCATCCTGAAGTGTGGAATCTGGCATGAGAGGGGTGCGCTTACCTTGCGAAGAAGCGTTCCTTCAACTTGCTTCGGGAGGGTGGCTCTGATGCTCAGCCGAATAGGCGTGTCTCCAGCCGGAACCCCAAGCAGCGACATTGCAACTGAGGTGAGCTCAGGTCCGCTGAACAGGGCAGCGGGGTCCCGATTCTGGCGTTCTACCGGTTGAAACGAGTCGACGCGCTGGAGTATGGTTCGGACATCCTTTGGAGAACAGCATGCAGCTCAACCTGATTCCTTTGATCCTTGCACACACTGGCGCGATGCGCTCGGCGTTGCTGCGTGGTCAGGCGATTACGGCTGACGGTTATTTTTTTGGGTATTGGTTTAGCCATCGGCGCGCCTGATACCCCACAGGCGCCCTAGCAACCAGGGTCGCCACCAGACAGTTTTCGAACCCCCGGTCGGCCACCCGATCGGGGGTTTTGTTTTTTCTGGCCTGAGAAGGCCTCACGTACCGAGGGCAGCACCATGTACAACGGCACCAGCGCTTACCGCACCTACCGCTATGACTGGCGATTTAGCCGCTTCACCGCCGCCGCACCGACATACCTAGACCGAACACTTCGCTAGCGCCGACGCGGCACAGATGCCGCGCCGGCCAAAGGACCGCCAGTCATGAATGCACCACTCAACGCTCCAGTCATCACCTGCAACGCCTCCTCCGCGCCAGCCAGACGTAGCGCTCTTCCGTTACCGAGTCCCGCTTTACTGCGGCAACGGCTGCCCCTCAGCGCGACGCTTGACGAGCGCGTTCGAGATCAACGAGAAGCCATTCGCGCCGTACTCAACGGCGATGACTCACGCCTGCTGGTGGTGGTTGGCCCTTGTTCGTTGCACGATCCGGTGTCCGCGCTCGAATATGCGGCGCGGCTGGCTGAATTGGCCCCGCAGGTCAGCGATCAGCTGCTGCTGGTGATGCGTGCCTATGTCGAGAAGCCACGTACAACGGTCGGCTGGAAGGGGCTGGTTTACGATCCGCGGCTCGATGGCAGCGGTGACATGGCGGAAGGGCTGCACATATCGCGCAGGTTGATGCTGGATATCCTGGCGTGTGGGCTGCCGATAGCGACCGAACTGTTACAACCCCTGGCGGCGGGCTATTTCGATGACCTGCTTGGCTGGGCGGCGATCGGAGCACGTACCAGCGAGTCGCAGATCCATCGTGAAATGGTCAGCGGGCTCGACCTGCCGGTGGGTTTCAAGAACGGCACCGATGGCAGCCTGGGGATTGCTTGCGATGCCATGCGCTCCGCTGAGCATCCGCATCAGCACTTCGGAATCGACGAGCTCGGGCATCCTGCGCTGCTGAGCACGAGCGGCAATGCCGATACCCACCTAGTGTTACGTGGCGGGCACTCGGGGCCAAACTATGATGAAGACAGCGTCGCCAAGGCGCGGGATACGTTGCAGCGCCAGGGCATTGCCCAGCGCATCATGGTCGACTGCAGTCATGCCAACAGCGGTAAAAACCCACTGAGTCAGCCAGCGGTGCTGGCGTCCGTTGTCGATCAGCGCGTGGCTGGCGATTCGAGTCTGCGCGGCGTGATGCTCGAAAGCCACCTGTTCGACGGCTGCCAGCCACTGTCTGGCGAGCTGAAATATGGCGTATCCATTACCGACGGCTGCCTTGGGTGGAGTGCGACCGAGCGGATGTTGCTTCGCGCGGCGGATCGACTGCGCCGCTAGGGTGAACGAGCCCGGCTGCGACGGTCGGGCTTGCGACGTCGGGTAGTCGAGGGCAACCTGTGCCGCTGGTTTCGATTGATGACTCAGGACTTGCATGCGCGACTACAAATGGCTGCACGAATACTGCCTCAATCGTTTCGGCTCGGCCGCAGCACTGGAGAGCCGCCTGCCGCAACCCAACAGTGGCGATGAGCTTCGCGCGATTGCGGATGACCGTTACCTTTCGCTGATCAGTCTGCGTATCTTCCGGGCTGGGCTCAAGCACAGCTTGGTCGACGCCAAGTGGCCGGCGTTCGAAGAGGTGTTCTTTCGTTTCGATCCCGAAAAGCTGGTGTTGATGGGAGGCGAACACATCGAGCGACTGATGCAGGACGCCCGCATCATCCGCCACCTAGGCAAACTCAAGAGCGTGCCGCGCAACGCCCAGTTCGTGCGTGACGTGGCGAAGGAGAAGGAGAGTTTCGGCAACCTGATCGCTGATTGGCCGGTCACCGATATCGTCGGCCTGTGGCGCTATCTTGCCAAGCACGGCACCCAGCTGGGAGGCCTGTCGGCGCCGCGTCTGCTGCGCATGGCGGGTAAAGATACGTTCATCCCCAGCAATGACGTTGTCGCTGCGCTCAAGGCGCAAAAGGTAGTGGACAAGGTGCCCAGCAGCCAACGGGATCAGGCGGCCGTACAATCGGTGTTCAACCAATGGCACAGCGAGAGTGGTCGACCCATGTCTCAGCTCTCGGCAATGCTGGCATTTACGGTCAACCACTGACGAGCTGGGCCTACGAGCGGAGTGTCGAAGCCTGTACGCGTGGCGTCGTTGGCCGGCGATGCCGCTCGTGACAGAAGCAGCGCATAGCCCGATGTTCTGCGGCGGTTTGGCGCAGCGCCGCCCAAGCGCAGGCGGTGTACAGTCAAAGCATGACCATCGTCAAAGACAAGCGTATTCAGATCATATGGGTGCTCTTCACGTGCATCCTGCTCAACGCTTTTGTCTGCAGCCTGAACCATGGTTCCCACATGGGATTCGAGCTGGCCATGGGGCAGGAGCCGTTCTGTGCCAGCAATGCATTGTCAGCTAGCGGCGATGCGTTCCCCGCCGATGTTCATGAGCTGGCTGAGCACGGGCTGGATTGCCCGCTATGCGGCTCGGTCTTTCTTGCCATTGCTGTGCTGTTTGCACTGGGTTGGCTGGGGTTTCCGGCAACCGTGCCGCTGCCTCGACCTGGCCCGCAACAGCGCGGTCCGCGTTACCACTGGCCATCGCTGAATCCCCGCGCACCCTGATACCCCGCCCGGACTCCTTAACCGTCCGAATGCAGCCTGGCTGCGGAGCGGACGAAAAGATCGTCGGTTACCCGACGGTACGGTCAATTCAGGGGCTTTCACCATGGCCATGATGGAAAAATTCGCTCGCACCGAAGGCCGCATCGGCTTTCGGCTTCCCTTTCCGGATTACCCCAGCAATGCACGCAGTTTTGTCCACCTGGACGCCCGGTTGTTGCCGTACTGGCATGCCTTGTTCGACGTTTGCCCGAGGTTGCTCAAACTCGATCCGCCAGATGGCCTGAATGTGTTTCGTCAGTTCATGACCTGGGCCTACGGCTGCCAGCTAGCGCTTGGCTGGACCTTTCACCTCGGCGTCTGCCGCTGGCTGCTGAGTTCCGGTTACCGCGATCTGGTCGAGCCGGAGCATATCGAAACCATGATGATCGCCGCTGCGGCGCGCTGGGTGGCCAGCGACGACAGCGCGGCAATCGGCATCGTGCTTGGCTGGCAAGGCGGTGATCAGCACGTATTCGACTGGAAGCCGCGGGTGCGCCTGGGGATGCGGCCACCCGCGGCCGAGCAGGAGGAGCTTCCTCCTGCTCCTTGGGATTTCGCCTGGAGCCCGCTTTCCACTACGAGTGGCAACGGCTTTCGACGCTGGCTGAGGGTGCCCTGACTGCGACAGTGCGCCGCGGGATGATATGGCTTTTGGCAGCCAGGCGTTGAGCGCGCGTTGTGAGGTTGTTGCCAGGCCTCGCGAGGCCTCTAGCGGGCACCGTGCTGCTGATGTTGAGTCTGCTCCGGTGCGTGATTTGGCCGCGCTCGCGTGTGACGGCCTGCCTGCTGTCGGCGGTGTGGCTGGGGCGAGGCAGGTTGTCGCAGTTGCCGCAGTGACGGTCGCGCCGGACACTTTCCCTGCCTCGGATCCGAGCAGAGTTCCACGGTAGGTTCGAGGTGAAGCGATTGAGTCCGGGCCGCGACAACCGGGCTTCGGCCCCCTCCCCAAAGGGGGCTTCAATCGCCTCATGCAGTCGGAGTTCGACGCGCTCGCACAGGGTTCGACACTGAAATGCAAGGAGCTAGGCATGTTTAGGTCATCGCTCAGACGGGACATCGCGCTGGTTCTGCTGGTCAAGCTCGCGATCCTCATAACCATAAAAACGATCTGGTTCGATGCGCCCAGCACTCCGGAAAACGGTTCGGCGCGGGTTGCCGAGTATTTGCTTGATTCACGGGATTCTATCCCTGAGGGAGGACCGAGATGATCTCGGAAAGCGTTGTCGATCTGTCACGCCTGCAGTTCGCCATGACGGCGATGTATCACTTTCTTTTCGTGCCGCTGACCTTGGGGCTGGCCTTCCTGCTGGCGATCATGGAATCGGTCTATGTAATGACCGGCAAGCAGGTCTATCAGGACATGACCAAGTTCTGGGGCAAGCTGTTCGGCATCAACTTCGCCCTGGGGGTCACGACCGGGCTGACCATGGAGTTTCAGTTCGGCACCAACTGGGCCTACTACAGCCATTACGTCGGTGACATCTTTGGCGCCCCGCTGGCCATCGAAGGGCTGATGGCATTCTTCCTCGAATCCACCTTTATAGGGCTGTTCTTCTTCGGCTGGGACCGGCTGAGCAAGGTACAGCACCTGGCCGTGACCTGGCTGGTGGCGCTGGGTTCGAACCTGTCGGCGCTCTGGATCCTCATCGCCAATGGCTGGATGCAGAGCCCGGTTGGCTCTGAGTTCAACTTCGAGACCATGCGCATGGAGCTGGTGGATTTCGGCGCGCTGCTGTTCAACCCGGTGGCACAGGTCAAGTTCGTCCACACCGTGTCCGCGGGCTACGTCACCGGGGCGATCTTTGTGCTGGCGATTTCTTCCTTCTATCTATTGAAGAAGCGCGACCTGGGCTTCGCCCGTCGTTCGTTCGCCATCGCCGCAGTGTTCGGTCTGGCTTCTACCATCTCGGTGATCATCCTCGGCGACGAGTCTGGCTATGAGATTGGCGACGTGCAGAAGGTCAAGCTGGCGGCGATCGAGGCCGAGTGGGAAACCCACCCGGCACCGGCCGGCTTCACCCTGTTCGGGTTGCCCAATCAGGAGGAACAGCGAACCGACTACGAGGTGAAGATTCCCTACGCGTTGGGGCTGATCGCCACTCGTTCGGTGGACGAGGAGGTAAAGGGCATCAAGCAGCTGATCGCCGAGCATGAGCTGCGCATCCGCAACGGCATGCTTGCCTACGAGCGCCTGCAGGTGCTGCGTAGCGGCGACAAGGCGGCCGAAGCCATCGCCGCGTTCAATGAGGTCAAGCAGGACCTGGGTTACGGGCTGCTGCTGAAGAAGTACACCGCCGATGTGGTCGATGCCAGCGAGGAGCAGATCGGCCTGGCCGCACTGGATACCATCCCCGATGTGTTCAGCCTGTTCTGGACCTTCCGCGCCATGGTCCTGGCGGGCTTCCTCATGTTGCTGCTGTTTGGTCTGGCCAGCTGGGCTTCGATCAAGCGCAATGCCGAGAACAGGCCTTGGCTGCTCAAGTTCGCCTTGTTCAGCCTGCCGCTGCCATGGATCGCAGCTCAAACCGGCTGGTACGTCGCCGAGCATGGTCGTCAGCCCTGGTCGATCGCCGAACTGCTGCCGACGCACCTGTCCGCCTCGACCTTGGCGGCGGGAGATATCTGGGGTTCGCTGGTAGCGCTGGTGGCTTTCTACACGCTGCTGCTGGTGGTGGAAATGTTCCTCATGATCCGCTTCGCCCGCCTCGGGCCAAGCAGCCTGCACACCGGCCGCTATCACTTCGAGCTCGAAGCAGCCGCCGCAAACCACATGCGCAAGCTGCGCGACGCCGTTGCCGTGCCGAAAGCTGCCAAAGACGCGCCCACCGAACCGACCGCCGTGTGAGGTAAACGAGATGTTCGATTACGAGGTTCTCAAGCTCATCTGGTGGGTGCTGATTGGCGTATTGCTGATCGGCTTCGCCCTGACCGATGGTTTCGACATGGGCGCCATGGCGCTGATGCCCTTTGTCGGCAAGACCGACAACGAGCGTCGCGTGGCGATCAATACCATTGCGCCCCATTGGGATGGCAACCAGGTGTGGTTCATCACCGCTGGCGGCGCGCTGTTCGCAGCCTGGCCGATGGTCTACGCAGTGGCGTTTTCCGGGCTTTACTGGGCAATGCTGCTGGTGCTCTTCGCGTTGTTCTGCCGGCCGGTGGGCTTCGACTACCGTAGCAAGGTGGAAGACCCGCGCTGGCGCAGTGCCTGGGACTGGGCCCTGTTCGTCGGAGGCGCGGTGCCAGCATTGGTGTTCGGTGTGGCCTTCGGCAACCTGTTTCTCGGCCTGCCGTTCCAGCTCGACGAGCTGATGCGGTCCAGTTATCACGGCTCGTTCTTCGAATTGCTCAACCCCTTCGCGCTGCTTTGCGGCATCGTCAGCCTGAGCATGCTCTGCGCCCATGGCGGTGCCTGGCTGATGATGCGCACTGAAGGTGCATTGGGCGAGCGCTCGCGTCTGGCTACCCGCTTGTGTGCGCTGGTATTTCTGGTTGGCTTCGTCGGGGCGGGCCTGTGGCTGGCGTTCGGCATTCAAGGCTTTAACCAGTTGTCGGTCACGGATCCGGGGGCGGCGCTCAATCCCCTGCTGGACAAGCAGGTGATGCAGAACAACGCGGGTTGGCTCGGCAACTACAGCCGTTACCCCAGCACTCAGATCGCACCAATCGCCGGAATCATCGGCGCGCTGATAGCGCTGCTAGGCGTTCGTCGCAACAGCGGCGGGGTGAGCTTCCTCGGTACCAGTCTGATGATTGTCGGCAGCATCTGCACTGCGGGCTTTGCCTTGTTTCCCTTCGTCTTCCCGTCAAGCCTCGATCCGGCGTCCAGCCTCACCCTGTGGGACGCCGTATCGAGCTACAAGACGCTGGGCATCATGTTCGTCGTGGTCTGCATCTTCGTGCCGCTGATTCTCTGCTACACGCTGTGGAGCTATATCCGCATGTGGGGCCGACTCAACGATCAGACCATCGAAGCCAACCCGCACGGTTTGTACTGAACCCCTGGCTTGGCGCCAGCGCGCCTGGCTCTGACGTCCCAACGGAGAAATCATCATGTGGTACTTCACCTGGATTCTCGGCGTACTGCTGGCTTGTAGCTTCGGCATCATCAGCGCGCTCTGGTTCGAAGCGACCCAAGACCTCGATGCGGAGCCAGGCCGTGATCGGCTCGGTCAATAGCATCCTCTACCGCAGGCCCGGCTGCGTGCTCTCGCTGCTGCTGGCCGCGCCGCTGGCCCTGCTGTTGCTGATTCACCCTGCGGCGATGCTCGACGGAGCAGGTGGATATGACCATTCGCGGCTGATGCTGGTGATGTGGGGCATATCGGCGGGCTTCATTCATGGCGTCGGCTTCGTGCCGCAGCATTGGCTTTGGCGCCTGCTGTTCCATCCAGCCGCCGCCTGGCTGCTGATGGGGCTTGGCTACCTGATCCTGTGGCGGGCGCAGCAGTAGCGCGGCTGGCCGATCTGCCGCGGCGGCACAGTTCTTTGCAACCGGTTCGGCTTATTCAGAGGAGCAATACGTGAACGCAACCGTTGAGCCCACTCCTTACCAGCAACTGGGCGGCGATACGCCGCTACGCCAGCTGGTCGACCGCTTCTATGACGTCATGCTCAGCGAACCCGGCGTCGAGACAGTGCGCGACATGCACGGCGCGGATACCACTCAGATCCGCGAGCGGCTCTTCGACTTTCTCTCCGGATGGCTGGGCGGACCTTCCCGCTTCATTGAGAAGCACGGCCATCCGCGGCTGCGAATGCGACATCGCTTTTTCCAGATAGGTGAGGCCGAGCGCGACCAGTGGATGCTGTGCATGCGCCAAGCATTGGCAGATATCACCATGGACGCCACCCTGAGGGTTCGCCTCGAGCAGGCGATCATGCAAATGGCCGAGATGCTGCGCAATGATGCGCCACGTACTTGCGATGGTGGCGGCTTCGGCTGCTCGGCCTCGACGCCTGGAGGCGAGCGCTGTGGGCGTTGAACAGCGGGACGATCATGGCTGAACGTTGGGATATCAGGTTGCGCCTGTTGCACTGGGCCGTCGCCGTGACCGCGATGTTCCAGCAGTTCAGCAGCTTGTGGATGTCCGATCCTGGCAGCCAATACCTGTTTCCCTGGCATCGGTTGGTCGGCATGCTGGCGGCACTGATTGTGCTGCTGTTCTGGCTTTACAGCTATGCCGTGTACGACCTGCAGCGCTTGTTCCCGTGGGGGCGCGAAGGCCGCCGGATGGTGTTGCGCGAGGGTTTAGACCTGGTGCACGGCAAGTTGCCGCAAAGCGGCCCGCGTCGCGGGCTTTCCAGCTTCGTGCATGGGCTGGGCCTGCTGGCGCTCAGTGGCTGTGCAGCGACGGGTATGGTTTTGTTCGCGATGATCCCTCCGGGGCACGTCGGCCCACCAGCCGACGGTTTGGCGTTCACACGCTACACCTTGCAGCATAAATTCTTCGGCCAGCTGCTCTGGTACTACTGGTATGGCCACGTAATGTTCGCTGTGGTCCACCAACTCAGAGGCGATAACCTGTTAGGGGCGATCTTCGGGTTGTGCCGTGAAAACCGCCGCCGCGGACGATCAACTGTGAGTTGAAGTGCAGGCCGCGCAGACGTTTTGCCGCAGTTAGTCGGTCACATTTTCCGCAATAGAATTTGCTCATCGGAACGATGGCAGGCATAGTCTCGCCACTTTCGACTTCCCGGCCTGTCAGTGCTATGCGCCAACGCCTCGCACCCCTGTTGCCCTTTGCTCTGATCACGTTGTTGACGGCCTGTGCCATGCAGCCGGAGCAAACCGAAAGTCCGCTGCTGACGCAGCGCTTTCAATTCGATTTCCCGATTGAAACGTCGGAGGCGGATGCCGACCCTGAAGCGGTAACAGCCGAACCCACCGAGCAGCAACTTCCTGAGTTCGCCGACGACCAGAGCTACGAGTTGCCGGCTCTAGCCGACAGTTTGCTTGAGCGCGGTTTCACGCTGGTGGGCACCCCGTACCGCTATGGTGGTAGCTCCAGAAAAACTGGCTTTGATTGCAGCGGCTTCGTCAGCTTCCTGTTTCGCAAGGAGGCTGGCATCGAGCTGCCACGCTCGACCCGCGAAATGATCAATCTGGACGCGCCGAAGATCAAACGCAGCGAGTTGGAGCCGGGCGATGTGGTCTTCTTCAATAACCGCGGGCGCGGCCAGGTCAGCCACGCCGGCATCTACATTGGCGGCGACCGGTTCATTCACTCGTCCAGCAGTCGCAGCGGCGGCGTTCGCGTCGATAGCCTTGATGACAAGTACTGGCGTTCCAGCTTCATGCAGGCCAAGCGTGTCCTGGCGCTCGCCCATAACTCAAGCGCCATCCCCACTCATCACTGAGTGTTGAGATAGGCCCGCATCAGGCTTGCATCCACTTCCGCATGCCGGCAGAGTGATGGCTCATTTGCCTGGACTGCTCTGCCATGCCTTCTCTGGCTCGTTCTACAGCTGTTCTGCTGGCCGCGATGCTGCTTGCTGCTTGTTCCAGCCAAGCACCGGTCGAGCCCATCGTCGCCGCGCCTTCACCACCACCCCAACAGTTTCCCGGCACAGCTGAGGAGGTTTTGTTCTCCGCTTTGGGTCTGGTCGGTACGCCGTATCGCTACGGCGGCAACACCCCGGATGGCGGCTTCGATTGCAGCGGTCTGATCAACTATGTCTACCGAGGCGCGGCCGGTGTCGCTTTGCCACGTACGACTCGCGAGATGAACGCCATGCGGGGCGCCACTATCAGGCGTAATGACTTGAAAGCGGGTGATCTGCTGTTCTTTGCCACCAGCGGCGGGCGCCATGTCAGCCACGCGGCCATCTATGTCGGCGAAGGACGTTTCGTCCATGCGCCCTCAACCGGCGGAACGGTACGTCTGGACAGTCTTTCCAACGGTTACTGGCAGAAGAACTACCTCAGCGCCAAGCGCGTGCTCGACAGTGAGCGTCTCGCACAAAATCCGTAACGCTGGCTGGAGCTGAACATGACAGGCGCGGCCACTTTTCTGCTTGGGGCTGCGACTGTGGAATCTTTCGATGGCACCTCTCCTGCGTTTGCCTGACCCACCTGAAGCGTGCGAGCTGTGCCTACGTCAGACGCCTTTGACCCGCCATCACCTGATTCCCAAGGCGTTACATGGCAAAAGCTACGTACGCAAACGCTTCGGGCGCGAAGAGCGAATCACCGCAACACTCTGGGTCTGCCGGCCCTGTCATAACCAGATTCATCGCCTGTTCAGCGAGAAGGAGCTGGCGCTCCGCTATAACAGCCGCGACGCATTATTAGCCGATCCAGGCCTGCGCACCTTTGTGGACTGGCTGTCGACCAAGCCGGCCGGGTTCGTGCCGCGCCATTAGTTTCGACAGTGTCTGGGTCAGTGCGTCGGAATAATTCGAAATACTCTCCGGTTTGACATTTGCCAGGTGTCGAGTTGTCGCACTTTGGCTATGATCGGCGCCCCAACTTCTCGGGTGCGCATCCTGCGCACAGACCGTTCCCCTTATGCTCTAGGTGCCCCATGCCTGAAATACTTCAGTATGTGCTGATCGGCCTTGCCGTGGCCGCTCTGCTCGGTGTCGTTCTTGAAGAAATCACCCACATCAACAAAGCCAAGGTCACGCTGTTCTTTGGAACCTTTGCTTGGATGTTGCTGTTCATTTTTTCCCCAGAAGGCGCCGAGCGCGATCTGGTTCTGGAAAGCCTCAACGAGAACATTGCCGAAATCGCCGGGCTGTGGATATTCCTCGTCGCCGCGATGACCTTCGTTGCCTATCTGAACAAGAAAGGGTTGATTGAAAACCTGATCTATCTGGTCCTGCCAAAACAAATCAGCGAACGGCAGCTGCTGTTCCTGACCGCGACGTTCTGCTTCGTGTTTTCCTCGTTGGCGGACAACATTACCGCCACGCTGGTATCGATCACGCTGATCATGTCGCTCAAGCTCAGCGCCGAAAAGACGATCAAATACGCGGCGCTGGTCGTGTTTGCGGTGAACTCGGGTGGCGTGGCGCTGATCACTGGTGACGTAACCACCTTGATGATCTTCCTTGCCGGGAAAGTACAGATTCTGCAACTGCTGCTGTTGGCGCTTCCGGCGTTCCTGGCGGTGATGCTGCTGGCGGCGATGCTCTCGCTGGGCATGAACGGTCAGGTGGTGGTGGAAAGCCATCGCACCGATGTCCGCCGGGTTGATATTGCCATCGCACTGATTTTCCTTGGCACCATTTTGTGCACCATCGCTGGTAACTTCTTCTTCCAGATACCGCCCGTGCTGACCTTCCTGACCGGCTTGTCGATTATGTTTCTGGTGGCGCGCTTCTTCAGCGATGACATTGAAACCGATCCGATTCTGGAATACGTGCGCCAAGTCGAATTCGAGACCCTGCTGTTCTTCCTCGGCATCCTGCTGTTGGTCGGCATGCTCAAGGAAATCAATGTGCTCGATGGGTTGGTGCAAATCTACGATCAGGTGCCTGCAGTGGTGGCCAACTACCTGATGGGCATCTTGTCTGCTGCGATCGACAACGTACCCCTGACCGCTGCACTGCTGAAGTCCGGGCTCGAGATGGGGATTGCCGAGTGGATGGTACTGACCTATGCAGTCGGCGTGGGCGGTTCGCTGCTGGTCATCGGGTCCGCGGCGGGCATTGTGGCCATGAGTAAGGTGCCGGGGCTGACCTTCGGTAGCTATCTCAAGTACAGCCTGTATCTGTTCATCGCATTCAATCTTGGCTTCGCTGGCGTCTATCTGACCGGCCTGGTAGTGGCGGGCTCGCTGGGCTGAGTCGCGCTTGGGCGCGGTCGCTCATAGCCGTTGGGTGAGCTGCCGCGCTTACCAGTGCAGGTTGAAGTGCGAGCCGAGCACGAATTGATCATCGAGCAGGTCCCAGCGTTCGACGCAGACCTTCTTGTCGGCGCCAGGGTGCAGCTTCATGCGATTGAACGAGTTCGGCGATGTACCACGGACTCGTGATGACAGGGTGGTTCCGGCCTGAACCATCCAGATCTCCCGTGACAACGCGGTGTACTGCTTGGACAACGGCAATACATAGGGCAGGTGAATGTGCCCGCCCATAACCAGGTCCAATCCTTCATCGGCCCAGCGGTGCAGCGCAGCATCGGCGTTGTGCTGCAGATTGCTCAGATCGCTCAGCACCATCGCGCCGAAAGGCTGGTGCGCCACGACAATACGCACTTTGTTCGGATCGCTCTGCTTGAGCCGCCGCGTCACGGCCTGCACTTGCTCGTCCGTCACCAGCCCATCCTTGTGCCGTCGCGGGTGGGTAGTGTTGAGACCCATCACCAACACCTCGTCATTCTCGAAGGTTGGCTCCAAATCCTCACCGAAGTGGCGACGGTAGTTGCGGTAAGGCATGAGGAAGCGAGCAAAGACGTTGTACAGCGGGATGTCATGGTTACCCGGAATCACCAGTGTTTCCGGGATGCCGTGACCATGCAAGCGCTGGACGAAGGCCTGGGCGTCGGCGAACTGTCCGGCCTTGGCGCGCTGCGTGATGTCGCCGGAAAAGATCAGCAGATCCGCGCCATGCTCGCGCACGTGGTCTTCCATGGCTTGCACGACGGCGGCCTCTTCGGTGCCGAAGTGGGTGTCGGAAATCTGCACGATGCTGGTCATGGGTGGGCGTCTTCTCGTCTGGTGTGCGTGACGGGTGGCATTGTTGCATTCGAAGCCATTCGGCGCCCGGCGTTCCGGTAAATCGCAGGCAGCGGTATCGAAACGTGTTGCGGCGTTGGCCCTGATCGCTTTCGGTTGCGCTGTGCAGGGCCTTGGACTAACCTCCGCGCTGCTTCAGGTGCCCCCTGGCTAAAAGCCAATGGGTGAAACAGGGAAGCCGGTTCATTCGATGAAGATTCCGGCGCTGCCCCCGCAACGGTAGGCGAGACAGGACACCGCTCACAGCCACTGTGCCACAGGCATGGGAAGGCCGCGGTTCCGGGATGCAAGGCATCCGCTCGCAAGCCCGGAGACCGGCCTGTCGCATTCCACGGCAGGGCGGCGGGCGCTGATCGGGGTGCGGCTGCTTGCACCTGCGCTCCTTTCGCATTCTCCGTCTGCCCTTATCGACTGATGTCGTGCGGCGGGCACGACGGAGACCTGGACTTGATCTGCAAGACCCTCAACACCTCAGCGGCGTGCCTGCTGCTTGGCTATGTTTCGCTTTCCCATGCTCAGCCGGTCCAACCGCTGAACCTCAACGACCAGGTGGTTACAGCCACGCGCACCGAGCAGGCGCTCAGCCGTATTGCTTCCACCAGCGTCATTACTCGCGAACAGATTGTACGCAGCCAGGCGCAGAGCGTTTCCGAGCTGCTGCGCGGCCTCGCGGGCGTCAATGTGGCCGCCAACGGCGGCCGTGGCAAGACTTCGGCCGTCTATGTACGTGGCACCAGCAGCCAGCATCTGCTGGTTTTGGTCGATGGGGTGAAAATCGGTTCGGCCACATCAGGCGGTGCATCGCTGGAGAACATTCCGGTCGAGCAAATCGAGCGTATTGAACTGGTCCGCGGCCCTCGTTCCAGCCTGTACGGTTCGGAAGCGGTAGGCGGCGTCATGCAGATCTTCACGCGGCGTGGAGAGGGCGAAGGGTTCAAGCCCTATTTTTCCGCTGGCGCGGGCAGCCGCTCCAGCTTCGACGGTACCGCTGGCATATCCGGTAGCCAGGGTGCCGGATGGTTCAATCTCGGCGTGGCGAGCGCGTCAACCGACGGTATCAATTCAAGGGCCTATCGGCCGTCAGCACCACGCTCCTACGAACCCGATGCGGACGGCTATCGCGAGCTGTCCGGTGCCTTGCGAGGTGGATATCGCTTCGACAATGGATTGGAGCTGGACGGCAGTTGGCTGCACGTCGACACCCACAGTGACTACGACTCTCGGTCTACCTCAGGTGCGACAGGTCGCTTCGCCTATAGCGACGGAAGCCAGCAAGTCATCGGTGGCCGGGCACGATTCAAGCCGCTCGAACCGTGGTTGGTGACGCTGCAGGCCGGTCACAGCGAAGACAACACTGACAACTTCCGCGACGGTCGTTTCTATTCTCGCTTTGACACCAAGCGTGATTCTTTCAATTGGCAGAACGACTTCAGTGTGGCCGACGACCAGTTGCTCACCCTGGGTTTTGATTACCAGCAAGACCGCATCGACGTCACGGACGACTATGCAGTGGACGCCCGCGATAACAAGGGCGCCTACCTGCAGTATCAGGGCCGCTTCGGCCGCCACGGCTTGTTGGCTGGCCTGCGTCGCGATGACAACGAGCAGTTCGGGAACCATGACACCGGCAATCTCGGCTGGAGCTATGACCTGCGCGACAACCTGATGCTGAGCGCGTCATACGGCACGGCTTTCAAGGCGCCCACTTTCAATGATCTCTATGCACCAGACACCGGCTTCACGGCTGGCAATCCTGACCTGCTGCCGGAAGAGTCGCAAAGCTATGAGCTGGGCCTGAAGGGTGAACAGCAATGGGGCGAGTGGAGCCTCAACGCGTTCGAAAACCAGATTGAGGATCTGATTGTCTGGACGGGAAGCAGTCCCATGCAGCCCCAGAACGTCGACGTGGCGCGTATTCGCGGGATCGAAGGCGTTGTCGGCACCGAGCTGCTGGGCTGGGATGTCGTCAGCTCGGTGACCTTCCTCGACCCGCAGGATCGCAGCAAGGCCAATCACGGGCATTTGCTGCCGCGTCGCGCCAAACGGACGCTGAATGTCGACCTGGACCGTGCCATTGGGCGCTTTGCTGTCGGCACGACGCTGTACGCCGCAAGCGAGCGTTTCGACAAATCCAGCAACACCGAAGCCGAGCGCTTGCCCGGCTATGCCCTGGTCGATCTGCGTGGCGAATACCGTCTCGATGATGCCTGGCGACTGCAGGCAAAACTGAGCAACCTGTTCGACCGCGATTACGAAACCGCCCAGACCTACGAACAGCCCGGCCGCGCGATCCATTTCACGGTTCGCTACCAGGCACTTTAATCGCGCTTCGGCGCTTCGCCCCAAGGAGAACACCGATGATCAAATTGTCCCCTGGAGCCCAACTGGCTGTCGGTATTGCGTTGGTCGCACTGATGGCCATGACCCGTGGCCAGCACTTCGCTTCGGTCAACCTGCCAAGCGCCTCTTGGGCGGTGTTCTTCCTCGCGGGCGTGCTGTTGTCGCCGCGCTGGGTGTTTCCGGCTTTGTTCGTCGAGGCGTCGCTGCTGGATTTCGCCGCCATCGAATGGCAGGGCGTGAGCAGCTACTGCATGTCACCGGCGTACTGGATGCTGGTGCCTGCCTACGGCTCGCTGTGGTTCGGCGGACGGATGTATGCGCGGTTGCACCGTGACCACCTGAGTAGCCTGGCATTGCTGGCGGGCGTCGTGGTGCTCAGTGCCTTCGTGTGCTACCTGTTTTCGGGCGGCGGTTTTCTGTTTTTCTCCGGCCGCTATCCAGACCCGAGCCTGGCGCAGCTGGCCGAGCGCATTGGCGTCTACTACCCGCGCTACCTGGGTAACTTGGCGTTGTATGTGGGGACCGCAGCGGTCCTGTTCGCCGGCCTGCGTGCTTGGAGCGCACAGCGTGAAGGCGCTCGCGCATGAATGAGTTCAGCGCACGCGATGATCGCCATAAGGCACGGATGCAACGCAAGAAGGCAGTCGTCGACGAGAAGATCGCCGAAGCGCAGGACGAGTACGGCCTGCTGCTGGTGCACACCGGTAACGGCAAGGGCAAGAGCAGCTCGGCGTTCGGCATGGTCGCCCGCGCACTCGGCCATGGCATCAAGGTGGGCGTGGTTCAGTTCATCAAGGGCGCGGCCAGTACCGGCGAAGAACGCTTTTTTCGTCGCTTTCCTGATGAGGTCCGCTACCACGTGATGGGGGAAGGCTTCACCTGGGAAACCCAGGACCGCCAGCGTGACATCGCCAAGGCAAAGGAGGCGTGGAACGTCGCCGCGCAGCTACTGGCTGATCCGGACATTGGTCTTGTCGTGCTGGATGAGCTGAACATCGCGCTTAAGTACGGCTATCTGGAACTCGACCCGATCCTCGCTGATATCGAGTCGCGACCGCTATTGCAGCATGTGGTGGTCACCGGCCGCGGCGCGCCGCCGGGTTTGATCGAGGCAGCCGACACCGTGACTGAAATGAGCCTGGTCAAACATGCCTTCAAAGCTGGCGTGAAGGCGCAGAAGGGAATCGAGTTCTGATGTTTGCAATCAAGGCATACGCAGTTGCTGAACGCTGGGGAGGGCAATGAATACGCCACATGACTGCCCGGCGCTGCTCATTGCCGCGCCAGCCTCCGGCCAGGGTAAAACGACCGTGACCGCTGGCCTGGCTCGCTTGCATACGCGCCAAGGCAAACGTGTGCGTGTCTTCAAGTGTGGTCCGGATTTCCTCGATCCCATGGTGCTGGCTCGTGCCAGTGGCCACCCGGTCTATCAACTCGATCTGTGGATGGTGGGGGAGGCGGAAAGCCGACGCCTGCTATGGGAAGCGGCGCGTGATGCTGACCTGATCCTCATCGAAGGCGTGATGGGACTGTTTGACGGCACGCCGTCGGCTGCCGATCTGGCGCGGCAGTTTGGCGTGCCGGTATTGGCGGTGGTCGATGGATCGTCCATGGCGCAAACCTTCGGCGCGCTGGCTCACGGTTTGGCCAGCTATCAGCCGGATCTACCGTTTGCCGGTGTGTTGGCCAATCGGGTCGGCAGCAGCCGCCATGGCGAGATCCTGCGCGACTGTTTGCCAAAGCAGATTGGTTGGTTCGGAGCCCTGCCACGCGGCGATTCGGTAGGCCTGCCCAGCCGCCACCTGGGGCTTGTACAGGCGCAGGAACTGGCAGATCTGGACGCCCGGCTCGACGCGGCTGCCGACGCTCTGGCGGCGAGCGCGGATTGCAGAATGCCGACGGCGATCAGCTTTCCACCACCGGCACCCGAGACGTTGCCGAAACTGTTGAGCGGTGTGCGTATCGGTGTGGCACGTGACGCTGCCTTCTCCTTCGTCTATCAGGCTAACCTCGACCTGCTGCAAGCGCTCGGTGCAGAACTCTTGTTCTTCTCGCCACTGCGATTCGCCCGCCTACCCGCAGTCGACAGTCTGTATCTTCCGGGCGGCTACCCGGAGCTGCACATGCGGGCATTGAGCCGTAACCGCACGATGGCCGAGGCGATACGCGCCCATCACGAGGCGGGCAAGCCGACCCTTGCCGAGTGCGGGGGCATGCTCTATCTGCTCGACGGCCTGACCGGCCAGGATGGGGTGCGTGAAAGCATGCTTGGCCTGATGCCCGGCGAAGCGACGATGCAGAAGCGTTATACCGCGATGGCGCTGCAGGAAGTACAGCTGCCGGAAGGGCGCCTGCGCGGCCACACCTTTCACCATTCCTCCCTTGAGTCGCCGATGCAGCCGCTGGCGCGGGGTGAATGTCCGAATTACAAGCGCACGGCCGAGGCGGTTTACCGGCAGGACCGGCTGACGGCTTCCTACATCCATTTCTACATGCCGTCCGACCCGTTCGCGGCTGCGGCGATGCTCAGTCCATGAGCGAGTTTGCCTTTACCGCGGAGCAGCGCGCCGGCGTTTACCGGGCGATTGGCGAACGTCGTGACATGCGGCATTTCAGCGGAGGCGAGGTTGCACCCGAGTTGCTGGCGCGCCTGCTCGAGGCCGCGCATCAGGCGCCTAGCGTGGGCTTGATGCAGCCTTGGCGGTTTCTTCGCATCAGCCGTCCCGACTTGCGCAGCGCCATTGCCAGGCTAGTCGAGGAGGAGCGTTTGCTCACTGCCGCTGCGCTGGGCGAGCGGGGCGAGGCATTCATGAAGCTCAAGGTCGAGGGCATTCACGATTGCGCCGAACTACTGGTCGTCGCGCTGATGGATGGCCGCGAGACACACGTGTTTGGTCGTCGCACGCTGCCGGAAATGGACCTCGCTTCGGCCGCCTGCGCGATCCAGAATCTCTGGCTCGCTGCGCGGGCCGAGGGCCTGGGCATGGGTTGGGTATCGCTGTTTGATCCCCAGGCACTGGCGGATCTGCTGCAGATGCCCGCTGGGGCCAAGCCGGTTGCGGTGATCTGCCTGGGGCCGGTGGCTGAGTTTTATCCTGCGCCAATGCTTGCGCTCGAAGGCTGGACCGAGCCGCGACCGCTCTGTGAGTTGCTATTCGACAACCTTTGGGGCCAGCAGTCATGAGCGTTGCCCTGAGCTGCTTGGGCGGTGTTGCACTCGACGTACTGCTCGGCGAACCCCGTCGCGGCCATCCCCTGGTTGCGTTCGGCAAGCTGGCCGATCGGCTCGAGCATCACTTCAACGGCCCCGGCGGTCGCGGCTGGCGCAGCCATGGCGTTACCGCCTGGTGCCTCGCCGTGCTGCCGCTGACGGCAGTGGCGTGGCTGCTCGGTTCGTTGCCGACTGTTGGCTGGCTGGTTGAGATCTGCTTGCTCTACATGGCGTTGGGACTGCGCAGCCTTGGCGACCATCTGCTGCCGGTAGCACGGGCCCTGCGTCAGGGTGATTTGGCTGAAGCGCGCCAGCGCGTCGGTTTCATTGTCAGCCGCGATACACGCGAACTCGACGAGCAGGGCGTCGCCCGAGCCGCGACCGAGTCGGCATTGGAGAATGGTAGCGATGCGGTATTTGCCGCGCTGTTCTGGTTCGTGCTGGCAGGCGCACCCGGTGTCGTGCTGTACAGGCTGAGCAACACACTCGATGCCATGTGGGGCTACCGCAATGAGCGCTTCGAGCGATTCGGCTGGGCCGCGGCGCGTATCGATGATGTGTTGAATTTCATTCCGGCCAGGCTGGTTGCGCTGACATATGCATTACTCGGCCATACGCGCCGTGCCTGGCGTTGCTGGCGCACGCAAGCGCCGCTGTGGGACAGCCCCAACGCCGGCCCCGTAATGGCTGCTGGCGCCGGTGCGTTAGGCGTGGCGTTGGGCGGTCCAGCCGTCTACCACGGCGAGCTGCATCACAGACCGGTGCTTGGAGAAGGCGAAGCGCCTCAGGCTCGAGACATCGAGCGCGCACTGGACATGGTCTGGGCCGGCGTCGGTCTTTGGTTGCTGGCATTGCTGCTTGGAGGTTGGCTGGATGCTTGAGCACGGCGGAAAACTGCGTAGGGCGGCCGAGCACTTTGATATACCGCTGCAGGACTGGCTGGATCTATCTACCGGCATTGCGCCATACGGTTTCGATCTGCCGGCCATTCCAACCGACGCCTGGCTGCGCCTGCCGGAAACCGTAGACGAACTGGAGACCGCTGCGCAGGGCTATTTTGGTGCCGCCTCGCTGTTGCCAGTGGCTGGTTCCCAGGCTGCGATCCAGATGTTGCCGCGCTTGCGCAGGCCATTGCAGGTCGGAATCGTCTCGCCCTGTTATGCGGAACATGCCGAGGCCTGGCGCCGCGAAGGGCATCGTCTCAGCGAATTCAGCGAGGGCAGTGTGCCGCGGGCGCTCGATGGGCTTGACGTGCTGGTCGTGGTCAATCCCAACAACCCCACCGGCCGCCTTTTACCGCCGGAGCAACTGCTCGCCTGGCACGGCCGTCTCGCCGAGCGTGGCGGTTGGTTGATCGTTGACGAAGCGTTCATGGATCCGACCCCGTCTCACAGCCTGGCGCCCCATAGCCATTTGCCGGGGCTGATTGTGCTGCGCTCGTTCGGCAAGTTTTTCGGTATGGCCGGTGCGCGGCTCGGGTTCGTGCTGGCGGAACAGAGTTTGCTGTCTGTGCTGAGCGATGCACTCGGGCCATGGCCGATTGCTGGCCCGTCACGCTTCATTGGCACCGTATTGCTTGCCGATCGCGACGGGCAGCGTCGTCAACGCGAGCGCCTGCTCGGCGACAGCGCGCGTCTGGCACAGCTGCTCTCAGCGCACGGGTTGCCACCAGCCGGCGGCTGCGGACTTTTCCATTGGGTGGTGACGGAGGAGGCGACGATGCTCCGTGAGTTTCTAGCCTGCCAGGGCATTCTGGTGCGCCGCTTTCTTTATCCGCCGAGTGTGCGCTTCGGGCTGCCGGCGGACGAAGCGGGATGGGCGAGGCTGACGCGGGCGCTGAGCAGCTATCAGGCGTTGAGCGCATGAGCACCTTGATGGTTCAGGGCACAACCTCCGATGCCGGCAAGAGCACCTTGGTGACCGCGCTGTGTCGCTGGCTCAAGCGCCAAGGTGTCGCCGTCGTGCCGTTCAAACCGCAGAACATGGCACTGAACAGCGCGGTAACCGCCGACGGCGGCGAGATCGGCCGCGCACAAGCGGTGCAGGCCCAGGCCGCAGGATTGTCGCCGCATACCGACATGAATCCCATCCTGCTCAAGCCCAACAGCGATGTGGGTGCGCAGGTGATCGTCCACGGTCGCGCCGTCGGCAATATGGATGCCGTGGCCTACCACGACTATAAGCGCGTGGCGATGGAGGCGGTGCTGGCATCGCACCGGCGCCTGCGCGATGCCTATCAGGTGGTAATGGTCGAAGGCGCGGGTTCGCCGGCCGAGATCAATCTGCGCGCCAACGATATCGCCAACATGGGCTTCGCCGAGGCGGTCGACTGCCCGGTGATCCTGATTGCCGATATCGACAAGGGCGGCGTGTTCGCACACCTGGTCGGCACGCTGGAATTGCTTAGCCCCAGTGAGCAGGCGCGGATCAAAGGCTTCGTGATCAACCGTTTTCGCGGCGATATTGCCCTGCTGCAGCCGGGCCTCGACTGGCTCGAACAGCGTACAGGCAAGCCCGTTCTCGGGGTGTTGCCTTACCTTATGGATTTCCACCTCGAAGCAGAGGACGCCGTCGACGTGCGTCAGTCCGCGAAGAGCGAGCAGACCTTGAAGGTCGTGGTGCCGGTCCTGCCGCGGATCAGCAATCACACCGACTTTGATCCGCTGCGTTTGCATCCTCAGGTTGATCTGCGTTTCGTCGGGCCCGGACAAGCGGTCCCGACTGCGGACCTGATTGTTCTGCCGGGATCGAAAAGCGTGCGCGCGGATCTTGCCTGGCTGCGCGAGCAAGGTTGGGAGGCAGCTATCCAACGGCATCTGCGCTACGGCGGCAAGCTGCTCGGAATCTGTGGCGGGCTGCAAATGCTCGGCAAATGCATTGCTGATCCGCTCGGTCTGGAAGGGCCGGCTGGGCAGAGCGACGGGTTGGGACTGCTTCGGTTCTCCACAACGCTGGCTGCCCACAAACAGCTGCGCAACGTGCATGGACGACTGAGGATTGATGACGTCGAGATCAGCGGCTACGAGATTCACGCCGGTATCAGCGACGGACCCGCACTGGAGCGTGCCGCCGTACGACTCGACGATGGCCGTCTAGATGGTGCGATCAGCGAGGACGGTCAGGTGCTCGGCACCTACCTCCATGGTCTGTTCGAGTCACCAGCTGCCTGCGAGGCGCTGTTGCGCTGGGCGGGGCTGAAGAGGGCGCAGCGGGTCGACTACCAGGCATTGCGAGAACGCGACATCGAACGTCTGGCGGATCTGGTCGAGAAGCACTTGGATGTCAGGCGACTGCTGGCGCTTTGCGGTCTTCCAACGGAGACGGGGGCATGATTGAGCTTATCCTCGGCGGTGCGCGGTCCGGCAAGAGTCGTTTGGCCGAGCGGCTTGCGGTTGAAAGTGGCCTGGCGGTTACCTATATCGCCACGAGCCAGCCATTGGATGGCGAGATGAACGAACGCATCGCTCATCACCGTGCCCGGCGCCCCGCCAGCTGGGCCTTGATTGAAGAACCGCTGACGCTGGCATCTGTCCTGCGTGAACACGCCCGTGCGGATCGCTGCCTGCTGGTGGATTGCCTGACGCTCTGGCTAACCAATCTGCTGATGCTGGACGACTTGGTTCGCCTGACGGAAGAACGTGAGGCCTTGCTTGAGTGCCTCGCTGACCTACCGGGGCGGGTGCTACTGGTCAGTAATGAAACAGGCCTGGGCGTGGTGCCGCTGGGGGAGTTGACCCGCCGATATGTCGATGAGGCGGGCCTGCTGCACCAGGCCATCGCCGAGCGTTGTCAGCGCGTGGTGTTCACCGTGGCGGGTTTGCCAATGACCCTGAAAGGAGCGGCGCTTTGAACAAGCAATGGTGGTTGGAACCCTGCCGGGTCCCGGACGAAGCGGCACGCCAGGCGGCACGTCAGCGCGATGCCCTGTTGACCAAGCCGGCGGGCTCGCTGGGGCGTATCGAAGCGGTGGTGCCGCAGCTGGCGGCTTTGCAGGGTCGCGCTCGTCCGTCAGCGGAGCACCTATTCATCGCCATTTTTGCCGGTGACCATGGCGTTGCCGAAGAAGGCGTCTCGGCCTTCCCGCAATCGGTGACTGGCCAGATGCTTGCCAACTTCGTCAACGGGGGCGCAGCGATCAGTGTGTTGGCGAAGCAGCTCGAGGCGACCTTGGAAGTGGTTGATCTGGGGACAGCGGCACTGTTGTCCCTGCCTCGGGTGCGCCATCTTTCGCTGGGGCCGGGCACCCGCAATTTCGCCAGGGAATCGGCGATGAGTGCCGACACCTGCCGGCTCGCGATGCAGGCCGGGCGCGACAGCGTGCTGCGGGCGCAACAGCAGCGGAGCGAGCTGTTCATTGGCGGCGAGATGGGCATCGGCAATACCACCACCGCGGCTGCGCTGGCCTGCGCTTTGCTGGGTTGCGCGCCGCACGAATTGGCCGGGCCGGGCACCGGCTTGGACGAGGCTGGAGTGGCGCATAAGCGCGCAGTCATCGAGCGGGCACTGGCGCTGCACGCGGGATCGCACGACACCCTCGGCTGGATGCAGCGGCTCGGTGGTTTCGAACTGGCTGCGCTCACCGGCGCCTATGTCGCCTGCGCGCAGCAAGGCATCGTCGTGCTGGTCGACGGCTTTATCTGCAGTGTGGCGGCGCTGTGTGCGGTGCGTCTGAACCCAGCCTGTCGTGACTGGCTGCTGTTCGCCCACCGCTCGGCTGAGCCAGGCCATGCCGCTGTGCTCAGCGCATTGGATGCTCAGCCGTTGCTCGACCTTGGCCTGCGTCTGGGCGAAGGCAGCGGCGCGGCGCTGGCGGTTCCGCTGCTCCGGATGGCCTGCGCGCTGCACGACGGCATGGCCACATTCGAAGAAGCCGCCGTTGCGGTGAAACACTCATGAGCGTGCAGCTGGAGTTGCTGCGTCACGGTGAAACCGAAGCCGGCGGCGGTTTTCGCGGGCGGCTGGATGATGCCCTCACCGCAACAGGCTGGCAGCAGTTGCGAGCAGCCGTTGTCGGCGCCGGACCCTGGGACCGAATCATCAGTTCACCCCTGCGCCGCTGCGCGGATTTCGCAGCTGAGCTCGCCGAGCAACGGTCACTTGAGCTCGAACTTGAGCCCGACCTTCGCGAACTGGACTTCGGCGATTGGGAAGGGCGCACCGCTGCGGACCTGATGGTCGATCAGAGCGAAGCCCTGGGCCGCTTCTGGAGCGACCCGTACGGCTTCACTCCGCCCGGCGCGGAACCCGTCGCTGACTTTGAGGCGCGCGTGCTGGCAGCAATCGAGCGGCTGACCGATCGATGTGCAGGCGAACGCGTGCTGCTGATCACGCACGCGGGCGTGATGCGGCTGCTCCTGGCGCAGGCGCGTGGTCTGCCGCGCGAAGGCCTGCTGCAGGTTGAGGTCAGTCATGGGGCGCTGTTCGGGCTGAGAACGGGCTTCGCCGACGCCACGCTCTGGCTGGAGGAAGGATGCAGCCCTTTCTGATCGCGCTGCAGTTTCTCACCTGCCTCCCGGTGCGACTGCGCAGCATGCCCGAGCCGCAGCAGATCGGCAGGTCGCTGCTGTATTACCCGCTGGTGGGGTTGCTGCTCGGCGGCATGCTTTGTTTGCTCGGCGTGGCTCTCGGCAATGCGGCGCCACCCTTGAAGGCCGCTTTGCTGCTGGCCGCGTGGGTCTGGCTCACCGGTGCGCTGCACCTTGACGGCCTGGCCGACAGTGCGGATGCCTGGCTGGGCGGCTTCGGCGACCGGGAGCGAACCCTGGCGATCATGAAAGACCCCTGCAGCGGCCCGGTTGCGGTCACCGTGCTGGTGTTAGTCCTGCTGTTGAAGTTCGTCGCGTTATGGACGCTGCTCGAGCAAGGCAATCTATGGGTGCTTTTGGCGGTGCCGCTGGTAGGGCGAAGCGCAATGTTGGGTTTGTTTCTGACTACGCCCTACGTACGGCCCGGCGGGTTGGGCCAAGCCCTGGCCGAGCACATGCCGCGATCGGAAGCGCGGCTGGTGTTGGGGCTGATTGTGCTCGGTGGCGTCCTGATGGGTGCTGGTGGTTGGGTTGCGCTGGCCGTTGCCGCTTGTGTGGGAGTGCTGGTGCGCCGCGCCCTGGTTCAGCGGTTGGGCGGTACCACGGGTGATACTGCCGGCGCGTTGTTGGAGCTGGTGGAGTGCGCGGTGCTGGTCGGCTTGGCGCTGCTGGGCTAGGGCGAGCCCTCAACCCAGCAATGCGACTGTCTTGATCTGCGCCCAGAGCGCCTTGCCCTCGGTAACCCCGAGCTGATCGGCCGAACGCCGCGTAATTCTCGCCAGCAGCGGTGTGCCTTGGGCGTCCAGGCGAACCAGAACATGGGCTGGCGTATCGGCGGTGACCACTTCAGCAACCCGCACCGGTAGCAGGTTGCTGATGCTGGTGTCTCCCGCACGTTCCAGCGTCAAGCTGACATCCCGCGCATGGACGCGAAAGCGCAGCCGATGACCGACCGCTTCGCTCCGTTGCGCCACCAGAACGTCACCGCCCTGAAACGTCAGGCGAGTGAGGTGGTAATCGGTGTCATGCCCGGCAATTTCGGATTCGATGACGACGCCTGCATCCTCACCGAACGCAGTCGGTAGATCGAGGCGTGCAAGGGTTTCGTGCAGCGGCCCCTGCGCAACGACCTGGCCCTCATCGAGCAGAACCAGGTGATCAGCCAGTCGCGCCACTTCGTCTGGTGCGTGGCTGACATAAAGCAGTGGTATATCCAACTCGTCGTGCAGACGTTCAAGGTACGGCAGGATTTCCTGTTTGCGCTTCACGTCGAGGGCAGCCAGAGGCTCGTCCATCAGCAGCAGACGGGGGCTGGTCAGCAGCGCACGTGCGATGCCGACCCGTTGTCGCTCGCCACCGGAAAGTCGCTCTGGCATGCGATCCAGAAGATGCTCGATGCCAAGCAGTTCGACAGCCTGATCCCAGACAACACGCCGGTCCTGTGATTGGACGCGCTTTATGCCGAATTCGAGATTGCCTTTGACGGATAGATGGGCGAACAGATTGGCATCCTGAAACACATAACCAATCGGGCGCTGATGCGGTGGCACGAACCACTGGCGGCTCGAGTCTTGCCAGCAGTCGCCATTGACCACCAGTGTTCCGGTGCTGCTGCGCTCGAGCCCGGCGATGCAGCGCAAGCAACTGGTCTTGCCCGAGCCCGAGGGGCCGAACAGGGCGCTGACACCACGGCCCGGTAGTTTGACGTCCACGTCGAGAGCGAAGCCTGGATGGGCCAGACGCAGCTGTGCATGTATCCCGCTCAGGTTGTTGTTCATCCGCGCCACCCCTGCCGCAGCGGGCTTGCATAGAGAACGAGTAGTACCAGAAAGGAAAACAGCAGCATCCCGCCGGCTAGCCAGTGCGCCTGGGCGTATTCCAGGGCTTCGACGTGATCGTAGATCTGTACGGACAACACGCGGGTTTTCTCGGGGATGTTCCCGCCGATCATCAGCACGACACCAAACTCGCCTACCGTATGGGCGAAGCCGAGAATGCTGGCCGTCACGAAACCTGGCCGTGCCAGCGGCAATACGACGGTGAAGAAGGTGTCCAGCGGGCCCGCACGCAAGGTTGCTGCGGCTTCTAAGGGACGTTCGCCAATCGCTTCGAAGGCGTTCTGCAACGGTTGCACCACGAAGGGCATCGAGTAGAACACCGAGCCCACGACCAGACCGGCAAAGGTGAACGGCAGGACGCCCAGACCGACCGTTTGGGTCAGTTGCCCAACGGGGCCATTGGGGCCCATCGCTACCAGCAGATAGAAGCCGAGCACACTGGGTGGAAGTAC
This sequence comes from Pseudomonas sp. NPDC077451, assembly GCF_044543345.1. Lineage (NCBI taxonomy): Bacteria > Pseudomonadati > Pseudomonadota > Gammaproteobacteria > Pseudomonadales > Pseudomonadaceae > Pseudomonas > Pseudomonas sp. NPDC077451. Next base: position 465,189 of record NZ_JBITVX010000001.1, read on the forward strand.
GAGGGGGAGCGCCACCACGGCGCCAATGGGGCCTTTCAGGCGTGAGCGGGTCCGTGCCAGCCACCATGCGATGGGGGTTCCGAGTAGTAACAGCAGAACGGTGGTGATGCTGGCGAGTTTGAGTGTCAGCCAGATCGCCGAAAGACTGGCGTCATCCAGGGCGGGCATTACCATCACCTACCGACCATAACCGTAGGCGTTGATCACCTCGGTTGCCTCTGCGCTTCGCAGGTAATCGAGCAGTGCGTGCGCCGCCGGGTTGTCGCGACCTTTGGTCAGCAGCAGAGCGTCCTGGCGAATCGGTGGATGATAGGTGGCGGGTACTACCCAGCCGGACCCCTGCCGGATTTCACCGCTTTCGATTACCTGAGAGAGCGCGACGAAGCCGAGTTCGGCGTTGCCGCTGGCGACGAATTGATGGGTTTGTGCAATGTTTTCACCTTGCACCAGCTTGCCCCTGACCGAATCGGCAAGACCCAGCTTTGTCAGCGTCGCCATCGCTGCGGCGCCGTAGGGTGCGGTTTTTGGGTTGGCGATCGCGAGGTGACGATATGGCTGATCGGTAAGCACCTTGCCCTGATCGTCGACATAACCATCATTGGCTGACCACAACACCAATGTACCGATGGCGTAGGTGAAGCGGCTTCCAGCAACACCCAACCCTTCGTCTTCCAGCCTGACTGGAATCTGTTCATCCGCTGCCAGCAGTATTGAGAAAGGCGCACCGTTGCGAATCTGCGCGTAGAGCTTTCCAGTCGAGCCGAAGGACAGTAGTACCTTATGGCCGGTGTCGCGTTCGAACTTTTCAGTGATGACGCGCATGGGCGAGGTGAAGTTCGACGCCACCGCAACCTGGATTTCATCGGCATGGCCGGTCAAAGGCGTAAGTGCAGCCAGCGCCGCGACAAGGGTCATACGAGTACGATTCATCATGCTCATCAATCTACCGCGATGATTACGTGAGAAGCTTTGATCAGCGCCGTACAGGGCTGACCGACGGCCAATCCGAGCGCTTCGGTGCTTTCATTGGTGATGACTGCCCCCAGCGTTCGGTTGCCGGGAAGTAGCAGCTTGACCTCGCAGCTGACCGCACCAGGCGTGATGGCCCCGATGGTTCCGCTCAGGCGATTGCGGGCGCTGATCTTCACGTCGGGATCAGGCGACAGCAGGACAAAGCTGGCTTTGACCAATGCCATGGCGATCTTGCCCGGTGCGAGCTGAAGCTCGTCGATACTGTCGTTGGTCAGCGTCGCGGTCATCGTTTGTCCGTCGCCGATATCCAGGCTGACGCTGCCATTCACCGCGCCTCGTTCGACCTGGGTGATGCGGCCCCGAAACTGGTTGCGTGCGCTGGTTTTCATGGCGATTGCCCTGAGCAGTTTGTCGAAATCCTCGAACCCATCGATACCCTGGGCGACCTGCGCCAGGAAGCGTTCGTACTCGTGTTGCATGCGCTGCCAGATATGCAGCATTTCCCGACCGAATTCCGTCAGTTGCGTCCCGCCGCCCTTGGTGCCGCCCGCTGAGCGTATGACCAGCGGCCGCTCGGAGAGATTGTTCATGGCATCCACCGCATCCCAGGCCGCCTTGTAGCTGAGCTTGATGGCCTTGGCGGCGCGACTGATCGAGCCCGTCGCCTCGATCTGTTCGAGCAGCTCGATGCGCTTGCCACCGAGATAGCCCTTCTCGCCACGGTTGAACCAGAGCTGCCCGTCTATGCGCAACGGCTCGAATTGTCTCGGATCGCTCATGTCTGCCTCCCATAAGGAGCGGTCATTTTGGCAAGCGCTATATAGATTTGTATATAGCGTTATAGCGTTGGCCTCAGTTATTGCGGTTGGGTGACCGTTGCTCCTGACGGGACTCGGGAGTAGCGTGGCCTCGATACCGCTTTTGGAGCTTCGTCATGAAAATTGAATGGGTGGCCGCCTCACTTGCGCTGCTTCTGTTGGCTGGTCCCGCAGCGGCTGAACAGTGCCCGGCATTGCTGCAGCATGAACTTCCGAAGCTGCGATCAAAGGAAACCATTGATCTGTGCGAGCAGTTTCAGGGTAAGGCGTTGGTCGTGGTCAACACCGCCAGCTTTTGTGGCTTCGCACCGCAGTTCAAGGGGCTGGAGGCGCTGTATCAGCGCTACAAGGGTGATGGGCTGGTGATTCTCGGCGTGCCGTCCGATGACTTCTTTCAAGAGTCTGATGATGCGGCTGAAACGGCGGAGGTCTGCTATGTGAATTACGGAGTGACCTTCCCGATGGCGCAGACACAGCCCGTACGCGGCAGTGATGCGATACCACTGTTTCGGCAACTGGCCGAGCAGGCCGGAGGGGCACCGCGTTGGAATTTCTATAAGTATGTAGTCGATCGCAACGGCAAGGTCGTCGACTACTTCTCGAGCAAAGTCGAGCCGGACGATCCAGAGCTGATCGGTGCAGTGGAGAAGGCGTTGGCCGAGTAGCGGGGAGGGGTGCCCCGACCGGTCGGCCGGGGCGGGGTGCATCAGAAGCGGTAGGTCATGGCAGCGCCGAAACCGTGAGCTCTGTTTTCGTAGGTGGCGTTGTAGACGCCACGAGTTGCGCTGGCCTGCTGGATCTTGGTGTCCTCTTCCCACAAGTAGGAGTAGGCCAGATCGACGGTCATGTCATCGGTTGGGTTCCAGGCCAGACCAAAGCTCACCGCAGTACGGTCGCCAGTCGGGATGCGTGGCGAGCGGTGGGTATTGTTGGTCGGGCTCTGATCGAACGCCAATCCGGTGCGAAGCGTCCACTGCTTGTTAAGCTTATAGGCTGCACCAAGCGCGTAGGACCAAGTGTCGTGCCAGTCCTGCTCTTCTTCAATGGTGCCGAAGGAGGCAGTAGCCGGGCCGGCCGCAACACCGTCGTTTTCAACAATAATCGACTCGAGGCGGCTCCAGCGGGTCAGCATCGCGCCGCCGTATAGGGTCCACTGATCGTTCAGTTCGTGAGTAATCGAGACGTCGATAGATTCAGGCGTTTCGAGATCCAGCGACGCATCGTATTCGCCGTACGCGCCTATGAAGGCCAGAGTCGGGTCGTTACCAGATACTCGAGTATCACCTTCGAGGGTGTAGTCGACTTTGGAGCGGTAGGTAATGCCAGCGCGGGTGTGCGGGGTGAACTCGTACAGTACGCCAACATTGAAACCCAAAGCCGTGTCATCACCTTTGATCTTGACGCGGCTGTCGGCTGTCGCCCCGGCGGTAGCTGGCGGGACCGCGCTTTCAAGTTGCCCGTCGATCCGGTTGATCGTTGGGCCGAAGCCGACCGAAAGCTTTTCGTTGAAACGATAGCTGACGGTTGGCTGTACGGTGATCACACGGACTTCACTGTAATCCCCAAAATAGCGCCCTTCGAAGCCGCTCTCATAGTCGGTAATCAGGCCGAAGGGTACGTACACACCAACGCCAACCGCCCATTTGTCGTCCAGCGGCTTCACGTAATAGCCCATCGGGACCGCGGTGACAGGGACCATATCGCCATCGTTGCTACCGCTGGCGGGGAAACTGCTGGTGTCGTTGATATCCGTCTTCGCATTGATCGCCGCCATGCCGAAGCTGACCTGCTCGCGCTGGAGGCGAGACATGCCGGCTGGGTTGCCGAACAGGGTAGTGGCGTCATCGGCAGAAGAAGAGCGACCGGCGAATGAGGTGCCCATGCCGCTGATGCTTTGTTCGTTAAGCGCGAAGCCGGCAGCCATGACTTGAGTGGAAAGGGCGCCTACGGCTACTGCAATCGCGGTCTTCAACCATGTTTTTTTCATTGTTGTACTCCAGGGGAAAAAGCGGCTCGGACCCTACCAAGCTTCTCTGATCTGTCGCAAACGAAAGAGTGCAATTTTTCGTAAAGCACGACGATCGGCGCCGATAAAAGGTCGAATTGCCGATAAAACCCGCTGGGCTGAAGCTGACCGATCGGTCGCATTCGAATCGTTTGGATCAGGCTATAGGTCGTTGTGGGTCGGTGATCCATTCGCTCCAGGAGCCTGGGTACAGTTTGGCCAGTGGGTAGCCGGCCAGGCAGAGGGCAAACAGGTTATGGCAGGCCGTCACGCCAGATCCGCAATAGGCCACCAGATCATCTGCTGGCTGGTCGGCCAGGTGCCGTTCGAATCGTGAACGCAGCTGTTCGGGCGAGAGAAAATATCCGGTCGCATCGAGGTTTTCGGTAAACGGCACACAGCGAGCACCAGGAATATGCCCGGCCACAGGATCGATAGGCTCCTGTTCGCCGAGAAAGCGAGGCAGGGCACGCGCATCGAATAGGGTCAGACCAGGCTGCCCGAGGCGTTTTGCCAGCTGTTGCGTGGAAACCAGCAAAAGGTCGTCGGGAGCCCCGTTGAACTGGCCGGGCTGAGCGTTGGCCGGTTCTCCAGTTACTGGCCCGCTGGCATCACGCCAGGCTTTGAACCCACCATCCAGCAAATACACACCGCTGCGTTTGCCCAGCCATGCCAGCAGCCACCATGCCCTTGCGGCAAATGCGCCGGGGCCGTCGTCGTACAGCACGACTTCGCTGTCATCATTCAGGCCTGCCGCGCGGAGTCGCGCAACCAACTGTCCCGGCTGCGGCAACGGGTGTCGACCGGTTTGGCCGCGGACAACCGGGCCTGACAGGTCCTTTTCCAGATCGAGAAAGCGCGCACCGGGGATATGCGCCTGTTCGTAGCTTCGCCTCCCGTATTCGGGGTCTTCTAGGGCGAATCGGCAGTCGAAAATACACAGATTCGGCTGCGAAAGGCGTGCGGTCAGTTCCGCAGTGTCGATCAGTTGAGCAAGCGGCATGGCAGGGCTCCGTTCGAATTCGGGGGAAACGTTATCACGCAGACTGACACGGCGATCAACGCGCTGGAGTTGGGGGCGCGATATATACTGCGTGCCTTTTCGCCCGCTCGTCGGTCGTAACATCGGACAACAAGGAGGGCCTAGTGGCCATCGAAACTCAATGGGTGCTGGATGATGCGCAACTGACCCGCCTGTGTGCCGAATGGCGCCAGCTGCCTTATATAGCAGTGGACACGGAGTTTATGCGGGTCGATACCTTCTACCCGATCGCCGCGCTGCTGCAGGTGGGTGATGGACGTTGTGCCTATCTGATCGATCCATTGCTGATTACCGATTGGGCTGCATTTGCCGGTCTGCTGACGGATCCGGCGGTCGTGAAAGTCTTGCATGCGTGCAGTGAAGATCTGGAAGTGCTCTGGCGGTTGACCGGTAGCCTTCCGGTACCGTTGTTCGATACGCAGCTGGCTGCTGGCTATCTGAATATCGGCTTTTCCATGGGCTACTCGCGGTTGGTGCAGAGCGTGCTGAACATTGAGCTGCCCAAAGGCGAGACGCGCTCCGATTGGCTTCAGCGACCCTTGAGCGAGATGCAGGTGCGCTATGCAGCCGAAGACGCCCAGCATCTGGCTGAGCTGTACGAGGCCCTGCTGCCGAAGCTGTCCGACGAGAAGCGTGCTTGGGTCATGGAAGATGGCGCCGAGTTGGTCGCCAATCTCCAGCGCGAGACCGATCCGGATGAAGCCTATCGTGACGTCAAGCAGGCCTGGCGCTTGAAGCCGCGTCAGCTGGCGGTGTTGCGAGTCCTGACGGGCTGGCGTGAGCGGCAGGCGCGTGCACGTAACCAACCCCGTAATCGCGTATTACGCGAACACAGCTTGTGGCCCCTGGCCCGCACCCAGCCAACCGATCTGGTAAGCCTGGCGCGTATCGATGACATGCACCCGCGAACGGTACGCCAGGATGGCGAGACGTTACTCGAGCTAATCCGTACTGCCGCTGCGACGCCCGAGCAGGACTGGCCAGAATCTTTACCGGAGCCATTGCCACTCGACGCGTCGGCGCTGCTGAAAAAATTGCGTACTGTCGGTCAGCGCGAAGCCCAAGCCATGAACATCGCGCCAGAATTGATGCTGCGCAAGAAGGTGCTGGAAGCCTTGTTGAAATCCGGATATCCCGACGGTCCTTATCAGTTGCCTGAGTCGCTGCGCGGTTGGCGCCGCGAACGAATGGGGCAAGCCCTTCTCGAAGTGCTGGAAGAGAAATCATGAAACGCATCTGCTCCATCTATAGAAGCCCGCGTAAGAAAGGAATGTACCTGTACGTCGAGCGCAGCGAAGCGCTCGCCCGGGTGCCGGAAGCTTTGCTTGCCGCTTTCGGTCCGCCGCAGCTTGCCTTCGACATCGTCCTTACGCCTGAGCGCAAGCTTGCGCAGGAGGACATCGCTACGGTCCTCGACAATCTGGATAAGCAGGGTTACCACCTGCAGATGCCGCCGCCCGATGATGACTATATAGAGCACCTGCCCGAAGAGTTGCTTCGTCGCAACGACCCGGTGTGAATCGCGGGCAGCTCACGGCCGTCGGTCGATTACCTTTCAGCAGAAACGCTCCGAGCTTCCCCATGCTTGGCCAGACCTGCGGCAATGGCTAGACTCCCGGCATTTCTCCGAGATGGCTATTCATGGCAGCAAAAGTCGAACCCTTCTGGATGCGCAAAACTCTGGCCGAGCTGGACTCAGCCGAGTGGGAGTCGCTTTGCGATGGCTGTGGTCTTTGCTGTCTGCAAAAGCTTGAGGATGAAGAGGATGGAAGCGTTTACTACACCCGTATCGCCTGCAAACTGCTCGATCTGAAAAGCTGCCGTTGCACCGACTACCCCAACCGCCGCGCCAGTGTCCCTGACTGCGTCCAGCTGACTGCGGTGGACGCTGCACAATTCAAGTGGTTGCCGCCTACCTGTGGCTACCGCCTCGTAGCCGAAGGTAAGGATCTACCGCTTTGGCATCATCTGGTGTGTGGCGATCCAGATGCCGTGCATGCCGAGCGGATTTCCCAATCGGGCCGGATGATTACCGAGGGCTCTGTGGCTGATGAGGACTGGGAAGATCATCTGATATTCCGGGCCGGTTGAATCTACCTCGGTCCGCGTCGTCATAGCACTGAACCCAATCTGGAGCCGCTCGATGTCCCGCCGTCAGTTACCGCTGCTTGCCGTTCTGTTGCTTTCGTTCGTTGCGCCACTTCAGGCGGCCAAGCGGGTCGACCTGGACTACACCGTCAAGTTCGTTCCCGAGCAGGGTATTGCGGAAGTGGAGCTCGCCCTCGAGGACGGCGGCGCGGTTAAATTTCTAGATCTGAATCTTGGCAAGGAACAGACCTATAGCGATTTCCAGACCAACAGCGAAAGCAGCTGGGAGGAAGAGAGTGGGCGCGGAGTCTGGCGGCCAGGTCCTGGCAAAGCACGTTTGAGTTATCAGGTTAAGGTCAGTCATCAGCGCAAAAGTGGCCGCTTCGATGCGCGGATGACGGATGACTGGACGTTGCTGCGCGGAGACGATCTGGTGCCGGCCGGCCGCCTTGATCAGCAGGACGGAGTCAGACTGGTTTCTCGGCTGCAGTTCGAACTACCCAGCGGCTGGAAGAGCGTCGAGACCGGTTGGCCACGTATCGGGAAGAATCGCTTTCGCATCGACAATCCTGAGCGCCTGTTCGATCGTCCGACCGGATGGATCCTCGCCGGCAAGCTTGGCAGTCGCCGGGCCCGACTCGGTGAAACCGACGTGGCGGTTTCTGCCCCGGTGGGCGAAGGGATGCGCAGGATGGACATCCTTACGCTGCTGACCTTCGTCTGGCCCGAAATGCAGAACGTATTCCCCCGGGATCCTGAGAAGCTGCTGGTTGTCGGGGCCGGCGACCCGATGTGGAGAGGCGGTTTGTCTGGCCCCAATTCGCTGTTCATGCACGCCGACCGTCCATTGGTCAGCGAGAACGGCACCAGTTCGCTGGTGCATGAGCTGGTTCATGTGTTCAGTCGAATCTCCGATGCCGATCGCAGTGACTGGATAAGCGAGGGGCTGGCCGAGTACTACGCGATCGAGCTGATGCGTCGCGCCGGCGGCATGAGCGAGGATCGCTACCAGGCGGTTCGAGAGCATCTGACTGAATGGAGTCGCAAGGTCGATAGCCTGCGGACCGAGCGATCCAGTGGTCCGGTCACAGCCAGAGCCGTGCTTCTGCTGCAGGAGCTCGATCGGGAGATCCGCCAGCGCAGCAAAGGGCGCCACTCGCTCGATGATGTTGCGCGGGGTTTGATGCGACTGGATCGGGTAACCACTGACGACTTCATCAACATCACTGAAACCATGCTGGGTGGCGGATCGAAGGTTCTTGATAGCCGGTTGTTGCGCTAGGGGCGGGGTGGTGCGTAGGCGGTGCCTGTCTTGGTGATGAATCCATTCGAGCAAGGACCCTGTGATGAGTCTGATTGATCTTAGGAGTGATACGGTCACCCAGCCGACCTTGGGGATGCGCGACGCCATGCTGGGTGCAACCACTGGCGATGATGTGTATGGCGAGGATCCGACGGTCCGCCAGCTGGAACAGACGTTGGCGGCGCAGCTGGGTTTACAGGCTGGATTGTTTGTGCCCAGCGGAACCATGAGCAATTTGTTGGCGCTGATGGCGCATTGTGAGCGGGGCGATGAGTACATCGCTGGGCAGTTGGCGCACGCCTACAAGTACGAAGCCGGCGGTGCTGCAGTGCTTGGCTCGATCCAGCCGCAGCCGATCGAAATGGAGCCGGATGGCTCGTTGGATCTGGCGCGCGTCGCGGCGGCGATCAAGCCGGACGACTTTCATTTCGCCCGTACGCGTTTGCTGGCGCTTGAAAACACGATGCACGGCAAGGTCCTGCCGCTCGCCTATCTGGCGGAGGCAAGGGCGTTCACGCATGAACGTGGGCTTGCGCTTCATCTAGACGGGGCTCGCTTGTTCAATGCGGTGGTCAAGCTTGGTTGCACCGCTGAAGAGATAGGGCACCACTTCGATTCGGTGTCGGTGTGTCTGTCAAAAGGCCTGGGTGCGCCTGTCGGTTCGGTGCTCTGTGGTGACGAGTCCTTGGTTGCCAAGGCAAGGCGATTGCGCAAAATGGTCGGCGGCGGCATGCGCCAGGCTGGAGTGCTGGCCGCGGCAGGCCTCTACGCTTTGGATCATCAGGTTCAACGTTTGGCGGAGGATCACCAGCGCGCCCACGACATCGCCGAGGGACTGGAAGCACTGGCCTATCGCGTCGAGCCAGTCCAAACCAATATGGTCTACGTCGATATGGGTGACCGCGCGACGTCGCTGAAAGCGTTCTGCGCCGAGCGCGGCATCGTCATCACTGCTGCGCCTCGGTTGCGGTTGGTGACGCATTTGGACGTGCTCCCAGAGCACGTCGATACGATTCTCGAAAGCTTTGCAGCATTCCTCAAAGCATAGGTTCGAATCGCTGTCGAATAGCTTGATTCAATCTTATTTATCCTCTATGCGTGCGGCACAGGGCCGATATAATGCGGCCCTTTGCCGGCTATCCGTTTGGGTAGCTGTGAACCGGCTCCCGGTGCCGCCTCGCCGCGTCGTTTTGCAGCCGTTCGGCCGCAGTCCTCTGGAAGAGATCTATGAAAAGCGCAGAAATCCGTGAAGCCTTCCTCCGCTTCTTCGAAGAGAAGGGCCACACTCGCGTGGCCTCCAGTTCGCTGATTCCCGCGAACGATCCGACACTGCTGTTTACCAACGCCGGCATGAATCAGTTCAAAGACTGCTTTCTCGGGCTGGAAAAGCGCGCCTATACCCGTGCCACCACCAGCCAGAAATGCGTACGCGCCGGCGGCAAGCACAACGACCTGGAGAACGTCGGCTATACCGCACGCCATCACACCTTCTTCGAGATGCTCGGCAACTTCAGTTTTGGCGACTATTTCAAGCGCGACGCGATCACCTTCGCCTGGGAGTTTTTGACTTCCGATAAATGGCTGAGCCTGCCGAAAGAAAAGCTCTGGGTCACCGTCTACGCCAGCGATGACGAAGCCTATGACATCTGGACAAAAGAGGTCGGCGTGCCGGCCGAGCGCATGGTTCGCATCGGTGATAACAAGGGCGCGCCGTACGCGTCTGACAACTTCTGGGCAATGGGTGATACCGGACCCTGCGGTCCCTGTACCGAGATCTTCTTCGACCATGGCGATCATATCTGGGGTGGCCCGCCGGGTTCGCCAGAAGAAGACGGCGACCGTTACATCGAGATCTGGAATAACGTCTTCATGCAGTTCAATCGCACCGCAGATGGCGTGATGCATCCGCTGCCGGCGCCGAGTGTCGACACCGGTATGGGCCTGGAGCGCATCAGTGCGGTGCTGCAACACGTCAACTCGAACTACGAGATCGACCTTTTCCAAAGCTTGCTGAATGCCGCCGCTCAGGCCATCGGTTGCGGCAGCAACGAGGGTCAGGCTTCGCTCAAGGTGGTTGCTGACCACATCCGCTCTTGTGGTTTCCTGATTGCCGACGGCGTGACGCCATCCAATGAAGGGCGCGGTTATGTGCTTCGCCGCATCGTTCGCCGCGCCTGCCGCCATGGCAACAAACTCGGCGCCAAGGGCAGCTTCTTTCACAAGATCGTCGCCGCGCTGGTGGCTGAGATGGGCGATGCTTTCTCCGAGCTGAAAACCCAGCAGGCGCACATAGAGCGCGTGCTGAAAACTGAAGAGGAGCAGTTCGCCAAGACACTGGAGCAAGGTCTGAGGATCCTCGAGCAGGATCTGGCCGATCTTCAGGGAAGCGTGATTCCTGGGGAAGTGATATTCAAGCTGTATGACACCTACGGTTTTCCGATGGATCTGACCGGCGACATCGCTCGTGAGCGTGAACTGACGCTGGACGAAGAAGGGTTCGAACGCGAGATGCAGGCGCAGCGTGAGCGGGCGCGTTCGGCCAGTGCCTTTGGCCTGGACTACAACAGCTTGGTCAAGGTCGAGGGCGAAACGCGTTTCACGGGTTACCTCGGTACATCCGGCAGCGGTAAGGTGCTAGCGCTGTTCAAGGAAGGCATGGCGGTGCAGAGCCTGTCGGCGGGCGAGGAGGGCGTGGTCGTGCTCGACCAGACGCCGTTCTACGCCGAGTCAGGTGGGCAGGTGGGCGATTGCGGATACCTCTCGGCGGACGGTCTGCGCTTCGATGTGCGTGACACCAGCAAGGCCGGCGGTGCGTTCCTGCACCACGGCATTCTGGACAGTGGCAGCTTGCAGGTCGGTGCGACCGTCGAAGCTACGGTCGACGCATCAGTACGTCAGTCCACTGCGCTGAACCACTCTGCGACTCACCTCCTGCATGCGGCACTGCGTCAGATTCTCGGTGAGCATGTCAGTCAGAAAGGGTCATTGGTCGACAGCCAGCGGCTACGCTTCGACTTCAGCCATTTCGAGGCGATTAAGCCTGAACAGTTGAAGGTCCTGGAAGACAAGGTCAATGCCGAAATTCGCGGCAACACGGCAGTGGAGATCGAGGAAACCGACATCGAAACTGCTAAGAGCAAAGGCGCTATGGCCCTGTTTGGCGAAAAGTATGGGGACCAGGTGCGCGTATTGACCATGGGAGGCGGCTTCTCAGTCGAGCTGTGCGGCGGAACTCACGTCAAGCGTACTGGAGACATCGGTCTGTTCAAGATCATCAGCGAAGGTGGTGTGGCTGCGGGTGTGCGACGTATTGAGGCAGTTACTGGCGAGCAGGCGCTGGCCTATCTGAACACGGCGGAAGAGCAGCTGAAAGAGGCAGCATCGCTGGTCAAAGGCTCTCGTGACAATGTGCTGGACAAGCTGGGCGCCATTCTCGAGCGCAATCGGCAGTTGGAAAAGGAACTCGAGCAGCTCAAGGCCAAAGCGGCCAGTGCTACCGGCAATGACCTGGCCAGTTCCGCCGTCGAGGTCAAGGGCGTCAAAACCCTGGCCGCGCGCGTGGATGGCCTGGATGGCAAGGCGCTGCTGGCATTGGTCGATCAACTGAAGAACAAGCTTGGCAGCGGCGTCATTCTGCTCGGTGGCGTGCAGGATGAAAAAGTCGTACTGGTCGCTGGTGTCACGCAGGATCTCACCGGCCGTTTGAAGGCCGGCGATCTGATGAGACAGGCTGCTGCGGTTGTTGGTGGCAAAGGTGGTGGTCGCCCGGATATGGCTCAAGGCGGTGGGAGCGACGCGAATCGCCTCGACGAAGCATTAGCCATTGCCGCGGCGTTCGTCGAGCAGGGCGTGTAGCAGCAGCGTGTCAGGTTGGGTTGGTCGCGATGGGCTGTTTGTCTGGTGACCACCTCGGTCAGCGGCTGGTCCGGTTGCTGTCCGTAGGCACTTTGCGGTGCTGGGTTGATTGTTTAATAAGCGCCCTTGACGGGCTTAGGCGGCGATGAGATGGCTTTGATCGTACAGAAGTTTGGAGGTACCTCGGTGGGCTCCGTCGAGCGCATCGAGCAAGTGGCGGCGAAGGTCAAAAAATTCCGTGATAACGGAGACGACATTGTCGTGGTGGTCTCGGCCATGAGCGGTGAAACCAACCGGCTGATCGATCTTGCCAAACAGATCAGCGAACAGCCGGTCGCCCGCGAGTTGGACGTGATGGTGTCGACGGGCGAGCAGGTCACTATCGCTCTGCTCGCGATGGCGCTGATGAAGATTGGCGTTCCAGCGGTGTCCTATACGGGTGCCCAGGTCCGCATCCTGACCGACAGCGCCCATACCAAAGCACGCATCCTGCAGATCGATTCGCAGCAGATTCATAAGGAGCTCAAGGCCGGGCGAGTCGTCGTAGTGGCCGGATTCCAGGGCGTGGATGAAGCCGGCAATATCACCACGCTTGGTCGTGGCGGTTCAGACACTACCGGTGTGGCTCTCGCCGCAGCGTTGAAGGCAGACGAGTGCCAGATCTATACCGATGTCGATGGGGTTTACACGACCGATCCTCGCGTCGTTGCCAAGGCGCAGCGCCTGGACAAGATTACCTTTGAAGAAATGCTTGAGATGGCAAGTCTCGGGTCGAAAGTGTTACAGATTCGCGCCGTGGAATTCGCAGGTAAATACAGCGTTCCGTTGCGCGTGTTGCATAGTTTTCAAGAGGGTCCAGGAACCCTCATTACCCTTGATGAAGAGGAATCCATGGAACAGCCCATCATTTCCGGCATCGCTTTCAATCGTGATGAAGCCAAGCTGACCATTCGTGGTGTGCCGGATACCCCCGGGGTGGCCTTCAAGATCCTTGGCCCGGTCAGTGCGGCCAATGTCGAGGTGGACATGATCGTGCAGAACGTCGCGCACGATAACACCACGGATTTCACCTTCACTGTCCACCGGAACGATTACCATAACGCGCTGCAAGTGCTGGAAGGTATCGCCCGTGACATGGGCGCTCGCGAAGTCATTGGTGATATCGACATCGCCAAGGTATCGATTGTCGGCGTAGGTATGCGCTCTCATGCGGGCGTCGCGAGTCGGATGTTTGAGGCGCTGGCGAAGGAGAACATCAACATACAGATGATCTCTACCTCTGAAATCAAGGTCTCGGTAGTGATTGAGGAAAAATACCTGGAATTGGCGGTACGGGCATTGCACACCGCATTCGAGCTGGATGCTCCCGCTGGCAAGGGGGAATGACGCGCTGACTGCGGACTGATTCGAGCCTTCCGTCGTTTTCGCCGGGGGTAAAGGAACTTTAGAGTCGTTGTTACTGGTCAATAGCTGGTGAAAGGCTCTAGGTCGATGTTTCACGGAACATTATCCGTCTTTATCTTTGCAGACTGTTTACTGAATTGAATCCGTTTTAAGGAGAAAGGAATGCTGATTCTGACTCGCCGGGTCGGAGAGACCCTGATGGTGGGTGACGATGTGACTGTCACTGTACTGGGTGTCAAAGGAAATCAAGTGCGTATAGGAGTGAATGCACCCAAAGAGGTAGCGGTGCATCGCGAGGAGATTTATCAACGGATCCAGAAAGAAAAAGATCAAGAACCAAGCCATTAATATTTATGTGATTTTTGGCTTTGCAAGCGGGGCGAAGATGGGTATCATGCGCCCCGTGTTGCGGAGAGGTGGCCGAGTGGCCGAAGGCGCTCCCCTGCTAAGGGAGTACATCTCAAAAGGGTGTCGGGGGTTCGAATCCCCCCCTCTCCGCCATTTTGCATGATTGGGTTGTGGGTCGGTTTTAGCGGTGCGGTTTGATAAAAAACATTGAACCAAAAAGCTTGACCACCGAGTTCACAAACTTATAATGCGCACCCTCAGTGCACTCATAGCTCAGCTGGATAGAGTACTCGGCTACGAACCGAGCGGTCGGAGGTTCGAATCCTCCTGAGTGCACCATATTGTCGGATCTCAGAAATGTGGTTCGTGCTGTAGCCAGCGGTGACCTGGTTTATCAATCGCTTTTGCACTCATAGCTCAGCTGGATAGAGTACTCGGCTACGAACCGAGCGGTCGGAGGTTCGAATCCTCCTGAGTGCACCAAATCGGAAAAGGGTCTGCAGCGATGCAGACCCTTTTTTCGTTTGTGACGTTAGCGTTTCCCTCGAACGCAGCCGTTTTCATCGAAGGTGACGGTGCGTGTCCTGCCCTTAGCGTTGCTGTAGCGGTACTGCATCTGGCCATTGCGAGTGGCCACTGTGTCGGGTGTGCCGAAGGTGCTCTCGATATCGGTGCGGGTCATGCCGGGATGAATCTGCTTTTTGATCAGCGCATCTCGCCTTGCGCTCCCGGTTATGCGGTTTCCGCACCCATCATCCTGTGCGCCTACAACGGTAAGGCTTCGCGCCGACTCTTCCTTAGGCGTCTTGCGTCGCCCTTTAGATTTGGCCAGAGGTACGGCTTTGCCGGAGCTGGGTGTAGGATTCGCTGCCTCCTGAATCTGCGCGGTCTGATCGATCGGGCATCCCTGCCGAGTAAACGTGAGGTTCCCTGCGGCGTCACTGCAGCGATAGATGCTTGCAGCAAACGTTGGCGCGGTGGAGAGGAGAAGGGCGCAGCAGCTTCCTGCGATAAGTTTGTTCATAGTCGTCCTCCTTGACGATGGGTCGAACTAGCCTAGCCAAATACAGCCTGGCTCGCAGCGGTGCCTTTCCGCAACGTGAATGCGTCCACATTGATAGCGCGATCCTTCGGTGGCGACGCGCAAGCGATTGTATTGCCTGTATTTCGCGGTCGTGCATCACGGTTGCGGTGGTATTATTGCGCGGTCCGCCCGTTTGGGCTTCTGGATCCGCCTCATGGATTTGCCCAGTAGTCGTATAAAACCCTCGCTTGCCAATCACGTTTTGAATGATTGATCCCCTGGCGTGCTCCAACCGCTGGGGGTGGAGTGCGCCATGACTGAAGTTGAAGCAAAAAAGCCGCAGGAAAGTCTCCAGGATCGTCTGGCGCAGGTCGTCGAGTTGCTCCACCGGCACAGGATCGTCGAGGATCTGGCGCATCGTCAGAGTCAGGAAGGGCAGCATCAGGATCTTGTCGAAAACCTTGTGCATCGCCAGAACCTCGTCGAACTGCAGCGCAAATTGGAGGCGCTGCACCCCGCTGACATCGCTCACATCCTCGAAGCCTTGCCCCTTGATGACCGCCTAACGGTCTGGCAGCTGGTCAAGTCTGATCGCGATGGCGATATCTTGCTCGAGGTTTCCGACGCGGTCCGCGAGACGCTGATCGCCGACATGGACGATCACGAGCTTCTCGCTGCTGCCAAGGAAATGGACGCGGACGAACTGGCGGACCTGGCGGCCGAGTTGCCGCGAGACGTCGTTCACGAGCTAATGGAAACGCTGGATGCGCAACAGCGTGAGCGTGTCCGCTCGGCGCTGTCTTACGAGGAGGATCAGGTTGGCGCTCTGATGGACTTCGAAATGGTCACGATCCGCGAGGACGTGAGTCTGGAAGTCGTGCTTCGCTACCTGCGGCGGCTGAAGGAGCTGCCCGGTCATACCGATAAGCTCTTCGTTGTGGATTACGACGGCGTGCTCAAGGGCGTTCTACCCATCAAGCGATTGCTGGTCAATGATCCGGAGCGGCATGTGGCCGAGGTGATGGCCAGTGATCCAGTGACATTTCATCCGGATGAGGATGCGTATGAGGCGGCCCAGGCATTCGAGCGCTACGACTTGGTTTCGACCCCGGTAGTAGACAAAAGCGGCAAGCTTATCGGGCGCCTGACCATTGACGAGATGGTTGACCTGATCCGTGAGGAGAGCGAAAGCGAAGTGCTCAACATGGCGGGTCTGCGCGAAGAAGAAGACATCTTCGCCTCGGTCTGGAAATCGCTGCGTAACCGTTGGGCCTGGCTGGCAGTCAATCTCATCACGGCCTTTGTTGCCTCGCGTGTGATCGGCCTATTCGATGGCTCGATCGAGAAGCTAGTTGCATTGGCTGCGCTGATGCCAATAGTCGCTGGCATTGGCGGCAATTCAGGCAATCAGACCATTACCATGATTGTTCGGGCAATGGCCCTGGACCAGATGGGTACCGGCAACAGTGCTCGCTTGCTGCGCAAGGAGGCTGGTGTTGGGATGCTGAATGGCTTGATATGGGGTGGGGTTATCGGTGTCGTGGTCTACTGGCTGTACGGCAGCTGGTCGTTGGGTGTGGTGATGACTGCGGCGATGACGCTCAATCTTTTGCTGGCGGCCTTGATGGGCGTGCTGATTCCGGTGACTTTGGCGCGAATGGGGCGAGACCCGGCGCTGGGTGCCAGTGTCATGATTACTGCCGTTACCGACAGTGGCGGTTTCTTTATTTTTCTCGGGCTCGCAACAATTTTTCTCCTCTGACTCGTTCCGCCTGCGTCGACTTGGCGTTTGCCTTGCGCCTGTTGTTCGGGCTACTGTTCTGAGGTTTCGCACTAGCGAAGGCCCAAACTCGAAGCGAATAACAGGCGGCTCGAGCCGCTGATAGAAAGGGAATCCCGATGACCCCCAGCGAACTCCTCCTAGAAGGCGTCGAACTTATGCTGTTCGGCTTAGGTTCCGTTTTTGTCTTTCTCGTGTTGTTGATTGCTTGCATTCGCCTGATGTCTGTTGTGATCGGCCGCTTCGACAGTGCGCCCACCGCTCAGTTGGCTTCCAGCGAACCCGCCGTGGCTGAAGTGGATGCCGATCTCATTACGGCAGTCCAGACCGCTATCCATCAGCACCGCGCTCGTCGTGGTTGATTCAGAACAGGGAGTTCCCTTCATGACATCTGTCAAACAGCCGCTCGGCATTACCGATGTGGTGCTTCGTGATGCGCATCAATCCATTCTGGCTACCCGCGTTCGCCTTGAAGACATGCTACCGATTGCCGGCAAGCTCGATCAGGTTGGCTTCTGGTCGGTCGAGTCTTGGGGCGGGGCAACCTTTGATTCTTGCATTCGTTATCTGGGCGAAGATCCCTGGGAGCGCATCCGCGAACTGAAGAAGGCGATGCCCAACACTCGGCAGCAAATGCTGCTGCGTGGCCAGAACCTGCTGGGCTATCGGCATTACGCCGACGATGTGGTTGAAAAGTTCGTCGAGCGAGCTGCGGCTAACGGCGTCGATGTGTTCCGTGTGTTCGATGCGATGAACGATCCACGCAACCTGGAAACCGCTCTGCGCGCGGTCAAGCTGCATGGCAAGCATGCGCAAGGTACCATTTCCTACACCACCAGCCCGGTGCATACCCTGGGGATGTGGGTCGACCTGGCCAAGCAGATCGAGGACATGGGTGCCGACTCGGTGGCGATCAAGGACATGGCCGGCATTCTCACGCCGTATATGGCCTATGAGCTGGTTTCGCGCTTGAAGGCAAGCCTGTCCATTCCAATCCATATGCAGTGTCACGCTACGGCGGGCCTATCCACAGCTTCCATTCTCAAAGCGGTCGAGGCGGGCATCGACAATGTCGATACAGCCATTTCCTCTCTCTCGATGACCTATGGGCATTCGCCAACCGAGTCGGTGGTGGCGATTTTCCAGGGCACCGAGCGTGATACCGGGCTCGATCTGCTGCTGCTGGAAGAGATCGCTGCGTACTTCCGCGAGGTGCGCAAGAAGTACGTAAAATTCGAAGGCACGCTCAAGGGCGTCGACTCGCGCATCCTTGTGGCTCAAGTGCCGGGTGGCATGCTGACCAATATGGAAGGCCAATTAAAAGAGCAGGGCGCACTCGACAAGTTCGATGAGGTGCTCGCCGAGATTCCTCGCGTTCGTGAAGATCTCGGGTTCATTCCGTTGGTAACGCCGACCTCGCAAATCGTCGGTACCCAGGCGGTCATCAACGTGCTCACCGGCGAGCGCTTCAAATCTATTACCAAGGAAACCGCAGGCATCCTCAAGGGCGAGTACGGAGCAGCACCAGCCCCGTTCAATGTCGAACTGCAGCAGCGCGTCCTCGACGGTGCAGACGTCATCACCTGCCGCCCGGCTGACCTGCTGCAGCCGGAAATGGAGAAGCTTACGGCCGAGCTGAAGGGGTTGGCGCAGGAAAAAGGCATCAAGCTGGCCGAGAACGAGATTGATGACGTCCTCACCTATGCGTTGTTTCCTCAGATCGGCCTTAAGTTCCTTGAAAACCGAGGCAATGCCTCTGCTTTCGAACCGGTGCCGACCGGCAAGGAGCAAGCGCCACGGGAGGCGGGCGTACCCGAGGTCTACACCGTCGAAGTCAACGGCAAATCCTTCGTCGTTCAGGTCAATGAAGGCGGCGACATCGAGGGCATCAAGGCTATTGGCAGTGGCTCGGCCGTCCCGTCGACAGTCGCTAGCGGTCCGGCGTCTGGTACAGGCGAACCTCAACCGGCTCCGTTAGCTGGCAATATCTTCAAGGTTCTCGTGCAGCCCGGTCAGCTGGTTCAGGAAGGAGATCTGGTGATCATCCTCGAAGCCATGAAGATGGAAACTGAAATCCGTGCGTTCAAAGCCGGTACCGTTTCAGGTGTGAACGTCAAGGTCGGCGACGCGGTGTCGGTGGGCGATAGCCTGCTGACCATCGCTTAAGGAGCGCTGCATGGATAAGTTGCTCAAGCTGTGGCACAGCACTGGTCTCTATCATATAGAGCCCGGTCAGCTGCTGATGATCGTGGTGTGTCTGGGGCTGATCTATCTGGCGATTCGCAAGGGGTTTGAACCCTTGCTGCTGATCCCAATCGGATTTGGCGGCGTGCTTGCCAATATTCCCGTCGCCAACATGGCCGAGGGTGCCGGCATCCTCCATCTGTTCTATGAAGTGGGTCTGCCTACCAGTGTATTTCCGTTGTTGATATTCATGGGCGTCGGCGCCATGACAGACTTCGGTCCAATGCTGGCTAACCCCAAGACTCTACTGCTCGGTGCGGCAGCGCAATTCGGTATCTTCGCCACCTTGCTTGGTGCCTTGTCGCTGGCTGCAATGGGGGTTCCGGGGATGGAATTCACACTGCGTGAGGCTGCTTCGATTGCGATTATTGGCGGTGCAGACGGCCCCACCTCAATCTTCGTTACGGCAAAGCTCGCGCCGCATCTGCTGGGGCCGATCGCTGTTGCGGCCTACTCTTATATGGCGCTGGTTCCGTTGATTCAGCCGCCCATCATGCGAGCGCTGACGACCAAGGAAGAACGCGCCATTGTCATGACGCAGCTGCGCCATGTCGGTCAGGCAGAAAAGATCGTCTTTCCGCTCATGCTTGCTCTGATGGTGGGTTTGCTACTGCCGGATGCCGCGCCGCTAGTAGGCATGTTCGCCTTTGGTAACCTGTTGCGCGAGTGCGGGGTCGTGGATCGTCTGGCCGACACCTCACGTAACGCGCTGATAAACATCGTGACCATCGCGTTGGGGCTGACTGTTGGCTCCAAGCTGTCCGCCGAAGCCTTCCTGCAGATGAAAACCCTTGGGATCTTGCTGCTTGGAATGGTGGCTTTCTGTGGCGGTACGGCGGCGGGCGTGCTGATGGCCAAGGTCATGAACATGTTCAGCGCGAACAAGATCAACCCGCTGATTGGGTCGGCCGGCGTTTCGGCAGTGCCAATGGCAGCGAGGGTATCGAACAAGGTCGGGCTTGAGGCGAATCCTCAGAACTTCCTGCTGATGCATGCCATGGGCCCGAACGTAGCTGGGGTGATTGGCTCAGCTGTTGCGGCGGGCGTTCTGCTTAGCTTTGTAGGCTAGCGCCACTGCTGATGCGCGGCGTGGGAAAGAGGCACGAGAAAATGCCTACGCTGATAAAGGCGTAGGCATTTTCGTTTCATGCTGCTGGTAAATCCAGCCTATCGCCAAGTGGTAACAGTGAGTCTTACCAAATGAAAACCGCCCTGTCGTGCTGTCAGGGCGGTTTGCGTTATTCGTCAGTACTGAGCGGATTCAATCTTCTTCTTTCGCAGCTTCGGCATCCTGCGCGATAAGGGCGATCAGTGCGTTTTGCTGGCGGTGGGCCAGCTGGCGAAAGCGTTGCAGCAGTTCGCGCTCGTGCAGCGACAGTTCCGGGCTGTCCAGGCGCATTGCGGAATCGTCATCAAGCGCACCTTCCTGAAGAAGGCTTTGCTCTAGCCGAGCAATGATCTCGGAGTTCATGCTTCGATGATGGTTCCGGGCAACCTCTGCAATGCGCTCTCGCATTCCGTCCGGGAGCCGAACCACGAATTTGTCAGCCGTGCGGCTGGAGTAAACTGCCTGCTTCATTGGGCGCATATTAAACCGGTTAGTCAGGTGGGCGATGGTGGCTTATTGCCGTTCTAGTCACCGGTCTGACACCAAACAGCAGATGCTGTTCCACGACCTGCGAAAAAGATGCTGGACAACTTAATGACGCCAATTATACGGCGACAAAAGTTGGAGTAAAGACTCTGTGGTGGCCAATAGCCTTTATTGTGATCCAGCGCTTATCTCGTATGCGTGGTTCGTCTAGCGCAGCACTGGATCGAATTTGATTCGCCGACCTAGCAGCAGCGTAATCGTAAACAGCACCGCGAATACCACTGTGCCGCCTGTGACAAGCGTATCCCAGAACTCAGAAAGGGTTGAGCCGATACTCAGGGCGCCGCACAGCATGCCGAGCGCAAGGAATAGATATCCGTAAATAGACATTTTGATCTCCGATAAAGCCTGCATGCAGCCATCTTGGTCTAGAAAATCCAGCGCTGCGCCTGAGCGGGCTTGCTTTGGGCGTTGCTGCTAATGGTGCTCGCCCGCACAGAAAGCCTAGGTGTGGTCACCTGGGAGGGGTCCGATACTGTCTTCAGAAGGTCCGTTGTCGGCATGGTCTCAAGCAGCGGAATTGCGACAGCGGCCAAAAGGGCGGTACTGAGCAGGTAGGCTGGGCGTAGCATCGGCGTCTCCTTCGCGTTACGGTCAGGTAATTAAGCACCTCTCATGCCAACAGATAGTTGGTAAATAATCGTTATATATCAATGTGTTAACCTTTCTTTTCAAATTTGCTCAGTGCGCTTTGCAAGATTGCCGCTTCTCGGTCATGCAAAATGCAATAGGTGGTGTGTGTTGTCATGGCCAACCATTGGGCATTGCTGCTTTATAAATGCGCGGGCATGACAAACGAGCCAATGCTCGCTAACATGCTGCCGCCCGCGTGTCCCAGTAGCTCAATTGGATAGAGCATCCCCCTCCTAAGGGGAAGGTTGTGAGTTCGAACCTCGCCTGGGACACCATATAATCCGGGGCTTGCAGCGTATCTCCTTACTAGCTTCCGCTCTCCATACCAGCAGCATACCAGCAGCTAACGCGACGCTCCTACAGGCCAAGCTGACTAACGATGACGGCTGGATCTGTCCCCCGCTGCAGGGCTCGTCGAACGTCCCTGGTAATCTGGTCGATAGCCTCGTTCTCTAGCTTCTCTGCCAATCGACACGCCTTTTTCACGATTAGAACCGCGAGTTCAGTCGGAATCTTGGTGGTTTCTTGCTCTGGTCGGCCGTAAGCGATAGTCATGGGTTTCTCCGGTTATCGTTTGGTGCGGCCGAACTTACGGGCAGCTATAGCCAGCTGGCGGAGTCCGTCAGACGGCCCTTCTATAGTGACTGGCTCGCCACCGCCGAAGCTGATGTCGATGCTCCCCATATGCGAAGCACTGGTGTCCAGACGGTCGCGACCGTGCCGACCATTCCGCCGTCAGCAAAGCGCGGGATGGGCAGCCCTTTGTTTATCCAATCCAGGTTCGGTAACCCCAGCTTGCGTACTGCAGCCGCCCGAATGACGTACTCGCCATTGGAGAGCAGCGCCGGGATGCTATCGCTGGTTCCGGTGCCGGGGCCTCGGATGTAGCCGCCAGTGGCGAACTGGGGCAAATCCGGTACGTCGCTGCTTACTGATGCGCCCTGGCCTGTAACGCTAACCGGTATTGTCAGACGCTTTTTCAAATCTGCAGCCAGCGCGTCCACCATTTGCTTGATCGCTGCGTCGTCAGCGTCCGAATACTCGAACCCGACCTTCACCTTTGGCACGTTCTCGATCTTGCTCTTGAGCGAGTCGATGCTGCTGCCAATCTGTTCAATGCTCGCCTGAGCCTGCTTCTGCTGCAGATCGTTCGCAGCCAAGGCGATCTCTTGAAGCTCCTGCTTAATGCCCACGAAACCATAGGTATTCACGCCTGATGCTTCCAGCTCTTCGAGAATCGAAAGTGCTTGCCTGGCCTGCGTAAGGGCTCGCTCGCCGTCCTGCCCACCGAGAGCCTGTTTCGCTCCCACTTTCAGGTCCATCGCACCGCTGAAAGTCGGGTCCCCAGCAGCACCGGAGCGCGTCTTGGCGATTGAGCTGGAAAACTCTTCCTCAATCTTCAGGCGGTCGGCCTTAAGTCGCTCCATTGCAGTGTTGGCCGATTTCTGAGCCTTCTCTTCGGCTGCCAGGTTGCTCCGCAGATCTTTAAGGCTTTGGCCTTTCAGGGTCGCCATTCGGGCGTTATGCGCTTGCTCCTCGGCAGAGATCTCCTGATTGATACCTTTTCGTTCGTCGAGCCGGTCACGCAGCGCCTGGATCTGCCGACGCGTTTGGCGCTCTTCAGCATCAATCGATTCCTCGGTGACGCCGCGCATTTGCAACGCCATTTTTTCGAACCAATTACCGTTCTGAAGCTTCTTCCGCTGGTTGTTGAGCTCGCGCAGATTGTTGATCTGCAGCGAGATAGCAGTGTTGAGGCCGCCGATCGTTTGCTTCTCTTCCCTGAAGTGATCGGCGAACTCTCCGCTCGAAACCTTCGCCATTGCCGAGGCCAGATCATTCATGGCCTGGGTCGCCTTCTGGGAGGCCCCGGTCATCTTGTCGAACGCGCCGACCATCTCGACGGCGGAGTTTGATAGCTGCTGACCGGAAGCGCCGAACGTTTCGCCCATCTCGGCCGCTTCTCGGGTCAGCTTCGGCAGCTGGTCAAGCAGCGCACCCGATACAACCTCTGCCGTGAGCTCACCGGCTCCCGCCATTTCTCGGAGCTTGCCAACCGGAACGCCTATCGAATCCGCTAGTGCCTGCATCAGACGCGGCGCCGCCTCGGCCACGCTGTTGAACTCCTCACCTCGGAACGCGCCGGCACCGAGAGCCTGGGAGAACTGGGTGATTGCGCTTTCAGACTCAGCAGCCGATGCACCCGAGATGCGCAGCGCCTTCGTCATCGCCTCGGTGATCTTCGCAACGTCGTCCTGGCTGCGTCCGGCTTCGCGGAGCACTGGAGTCAGGCGGGCATAAAGCTGCGTCACCGCGGTCAGAGAGGCCCCGTTCTCGTTGGCTATGCGCCGCACGTCTTCCAGCGCCTTGTTGAACTCTTGCTGTGAGTCGGTGGCAAGCTTCAGACGGGCCTGAAGCTGGTTGCTTTCATCGGCTAGCCTGGCGTAGCCCTTGGCTGCCCCAACGACGGCGGCACCGGACAGCAGCGCGACCAGTGCCTTGCCGTTCGCAGCCATCCGCTTGTTCATCGTCTCAAGCTGGGTGTTTACCTCGTCGAATGCCTTCTTCGAGTTGTTTTTACCGTCGATGACCAGCTGGGTTTTGATCGTGCTCATTGGATTGAGCCTCCGAGCTCATCGATGTGGAGCTGCTTGGCCATTTGGAGGGCTCTTTTCCAAGCCTCAGGCTCACGGGCTAGGGCTTTCTCAATCTCATGCCGTGAGCGGGCAACGTCGGCAGGGTCCATGTAAGGGGCGCGCTCTTCTAGCTCAATCAAGGCGGCACGCAGGATCTCGTCGAGCGTGGCTTCATCAGTAGGGTCAAGGTAATCAATGGTCATGGTCGTTTCCGTCGTTGGTGACCAGGCGCAGCGGCTCACCGAGCCCGACGCGCTGGACGATTCGTAGGGAGAGAGGGTCGCCGGCTTCGGCGTCGGCAAGGATCTCGGCGGCTAGCGCGTACAGGTTTGCCCGCCACTCGATTGCGCGTCGGGCTTCGGCGATCTGCTCTTTCGTCATGGTTAGCCAAGATCCGCGAATGGGTTGGTCTTCTTCTGCCTGGTGCCGGAGCCAATACGCGCCCGGGATTCAGGATCTAGGTATAGGTCACGCTCGGTTAGGCGCAGCTGGGCCAGCTTTGAAGCGGGGAAAGCAGCTGGATCTGCCCGAAACTCAGCCTCGATACAGCAGTACCGGGCAAGCTTGGCGGCGTCGGCCTGGGTATAGAGGTTGCAGCGGGCCATAACCGCCTCTACTTCGCGCCATACGGCCAGTTGGGGGCCTTTCAGGTAGTCCGGTGCTGTTGGATAGCCAGCGGCCGGGGGTTCGTACCCTTCGGCCTTCAAACCGTGCCGGTCTGCTCTATAAGTGCCCTTCAGTTTGAGCACGTTGTCAGGGGTTCGCCGGTTAGCCATCAGTCACCGTCCGGAATGTTTGAAGTGACGACGTGGAAAAGAGGCTCCCCCCGTCGTTCGGGCAGCCGATCCATTCAGCTTTTCACCCGCCCCCTGCCTCACAGGCCAGCGATGGAGCTCTTCTAGGGCTTTCGTTGATGCCTGGTAGTGGTACGGCGGCGTCTCGCTTGTATGGTCGCTGTGGAGCGTTCTAGCTTTGTAGATATGCAGGAAGTCGAGCAGATCGTTCCGTCGCATAATGTCTGCCTCGATTGATGATTAGGTGCCTGCCGCCAGCGCCGTTTGCATTCGGCTAGGAATCTGCTGCGCAGGCTGTCGCGGTTCTTTTTCCGCCTGGTGACTCACGACTTTACCCAGGGCCGGATTTCCCTCGCGGGCCGCTCCGGCAGCGGTACCAACCCGTCAACTCACGGGGTAGGGTTCAGAGCTACGCTCAGCACAGCACCGGGGGCGAATACAGCCAGACCGAAACGTCCCTCGGCCAGAATGGTGGTCTGGTTTGTTACGAAGTTGTCCCTATCCTCACGGCTTGCCATGACAGTGACTTGCTCACGGTCCAGGAGCGCGACTTGAGAGGTATCCATGACCAGAGCAGTACCGACGGTAATGCCCGGCGCGGTCACGACCGGCAGGCCCCAAAGGTTCTGGCCGGACGGGTCACGAGGGGAGCCGAGCACGTACTGGCCGTTGCCTGTTTCGGCGCGCTCGGAAGCGATGGCAAACCAGTCGGCGGGGTGCATCACGATTACAGACGGGTTCCAGCCAGCGGCCTCCAGGGCGGTCTTGGCTTGGCCGACACGATCAGATGCGTGGGTGGCGGTTGGGGTGTAAGCGGTGGCCTGCAGCTCAAGGCCGAGGATGTGGCCAGTAGTACCATCACCTTTCATCAGCTCCGCCTCGAGCTTGGCCTGGACGCCGTAGCGCAGCAGGTTGTCGAGCTGATTCTGCAGTGCCGGCGCGTCAGAAAGAATCTGATTCGAAGCGCGCACCCAATGCGCAATGGTGATGATGTTGGCGTTCTTCACTTCGAAGGCGGGCGCGGACTCTGCCTTCAGGCTGCCTTCGGTGACTTGCACAGCGGCACCGTTTGCCGCGGTGGCCAAGCTCATAAACTCGAACGATGAGCTGTTAACCGGTACGACTGGCAGCAGATCCAGAAGCGACAGACGCACCTGCGGATTATTGAAAAGGCCGGGGGCGCGTTGCGGTTGTACGTCAACTCCGGCGCTAGTTAAGGCCTTGCGCAGGGACGGAAGATCGCCGTTGCTGAGCACCACGCGGCCGGTGCTGTTGGCGCCATCGCGCAGGCTTTCGAGTTGCTTCGACTCAATGAACGAGTCAACCGGGCTGGACTTGCGGCCGAACGATCCTGGCTCGATATCCCCGCCGCGGCGCGCCATCTTCTGCTCGAGATCTTCGATGCGTGCAGTTACGCCCTTAACGCCCTTGGTGAGTTCGTCTTTCATGGTTGCAACTGCGGCGCCGTGCTCTTCCAGGGCCTTGGTGATGATTTCAGTGGTCATGCTTATTCCTCAGCGCTTTTGAATGAGCGCAGTGATGTTTTTGATTTGGGCCGCGACCGCGGCAAGGTCTCGCTCTTGTTCTTCCGCTTCCTCGCCATCCCGGCCAGAGAGAGCGGGCCACGCCAAGCCGGTGAGCGTTTTGGCTTGGCGGCGTGAGAGACCCAGCGCATCGCGCACTAGGCCTTCGAAATCTCGAGGTGATTCGCAGTCGGACAGGCACTTCACGGAGCGCACCACGGCGCCCGGGTTAGCCGGCACGCTGACCAGCGATATCTCGGTCAGGTCGACGCCTTTGAAGTAGCGAATCCCGTCTTTGTTGTAGACGTCTGAGGCCTTCGCCTGAAACCCGATCGACAGGCTCAGCGCTCTGGACTTGAGCAGGGCGTATGCCTCAGCAGCTCGCGGGATTGAAAGCTCGAGCTTGCCGTGGGCCTCTAGACCCTGGCCGGTATCTTCAAGGCCAAGCCACGCACCGATAGGCTCGTCTCCTTTGTGCTGCCAGAGCATCGCGGGCATCGAGCCCAGTTCGGCGTGATCAGTCAGCGACTTGTCGAATGCGCCTGGCAGGATCATGTCTCCGTGACGGTCGACCTTCGCGTAATCCCAAGCGACTGCGGAGAACTCCCCTGATTCGCCGAGACCCTTCAGCTGCATAGGCAGGTCGAGCGTCAGCTTCATTTGTCGAGCCCCTTGATTACCGGGGCTAGGACTTTCTCCAGCAGATCCTCATGAGCTTTGCGGGACGCATCGAGGCCGATCAGGAGTGCGGCGGCGTCTAGGTTTCCCAGATCCGCCTGCGACCGAACGAAGTCCATCGCCTTGTTGATCTCTGCCTTAGTCGGTCGACGCTGACGGCCCCTGGTCGGGATTGGATGGGTCATTTTGTAAAGCCTCGATATGTCGTGTTTGGCGTCATGTCGTCGCCTGATGCACGTATATTAGGCTTTATTTACGGGGCGTAAACCTCGATATTTCGGGGCCTCCAGCCAATCTGTCCGGCTTTGTCCGGACTTGTTTCGACATGAAAACTGCAGCGAATAAACCCGACGAACGGTCATCGTTGGGCGGGCGAGTGAGGCGTTTTGGTCTCACTGAGACGATTTGGTCTCGGTGAGATATCCCCAGTTCTGGGGAAAACCCTCTGCCTTGATAGCGGGAAACCCTCTAACTTGATCGAGTGAAACCGCCAATCTGGTCCGAGTCGGACAGGTTGGTCTGTCTGGCCGTGCCGGAAATGGCACTTAGTGTTGAAAACGACACAGTGTGTTGATTTCGACACGGTGGTGGCAGGCTGTCGACACTACCAACTTTGGTAATCTCGACCGTTCTGATCGACTTGTGGGGCATCCTGGAAACCCAGCGGTAACCCGGCCGGTTACGGCTGGGTTTCGGCCACAAAAACCCCGCTCGATGGCGGGGTTTGGTGAATTACTGCTTAAGCCGCTTTGCTCGCTAGCCCCCGCACTTCATCGATTCGGTTTTCGGTTTCTGTCAAGCGCTCCGCTAGCGTGCCCAGCGACTTCAGCAGCCAGCCGATGTCGACCGCGGTCTCTTGGCTAAGCTGGTTGGCTCCAGCAGTGAGCGCCATGAGATGACCGATAGCCGAGATCCCGAACCTTATTGTCGCGGCCTCGCCTTCGGCCAGGTTTGAGACTCGCCTCAGCTCCTCGGCCGACATTGCTGAAAGAGTGGCGTCGGAAGGCAGCAGCTCACTCCAGTCAAGGTGGCTCATTTGGCCACCCCGTGGGCCGCATTGAGTTCTTCGGCCTTGCAGTCGAAATGATTCGACCAGTCGCACCCTAGATAGGAGGTCAGACTGGCGAGCGCCTTAGCGCGTGATAGCTGATTGTTATTTAGCGCGTCACGCGTCGCAGCCCCTAGCGCCTCCATCCATTGCAGGATTTCGCGAGCCTGGGTCACGTTGTCGATAGCGTCGATGGGGCAAGCATTGTTTTCAATTGGTGCGTTCATGGTGTTACTCCTGTCGTGGCGCCGGTCCCCCTCCCTAGGTTCACGGTGCCGCGTGAATGTGTGTTGGTTATCTGTCTGTGGATGTCTTACTTGAAGCAGCTCGTCGGTGAGCAAAACCTGTAGTGGGTGGCAGATCTAAAAAGGTGTACAGATTGTGAACACGTAGAACGGATGGGATGGTTCAGTTTCTGAACACGTAGCGAGCCGTCAGAAACAGAGCCGGACGAAGCCGGACGATCCTCGATTTCTACGTGTTCACTTTCTGAACCGGTCCCTGTTCACTTTCTGAACCGGAAGAAATCGAACCGAGCAGGGTGGGCAGCGGCCGCGGCGGTGCATTAGTCGGCGCTACCTCAAGGCCTTTACCGGGGCACTCGTCGATACGTAGCCAAGCCAACGCATAGAGCGCACATCTCGAGCCGTGCCTACTGAACAGGCTACTTCTCGTCTGGACGATCCAGCCGGCGTTCCCTAGTTCGGTTAGCGCCTTCTGTAGGGTTGCAGGCGACCCAATGCCCCATTCCTTCGCCATAGTTCGCGTGGCCGATAAGTCACCGTTGTTTTTGCCGTTGCTCTGCGCCATGAGCTCGACCAGAACAAGCCTGGCGGTTG
The DNA here is from genome assembly GCF_044543345.1 of Pseudomonas sp. NPDC077451. Taxonomy (NCBI): domain Bacteria; kingdom Pseudomonadati; phylum Pseudomonadota; class Gammaproteobacteria; order Pseudomonadales; family Pseudomonadaceae; genus Pseudomonas; species Pseudomonas sp. NPDC077451. The sequence continues at coordinate 493,877 of NZ_JBITVX010000001.1, forward strand.
CTGAGAGCGACCTATAACCAGGTGATTGCACAAGCCTTCGCTCAAGCTTGAAGAACGGCGCCGTCGACTTCTTTGTGGGTTTGCCCGCCATAAGTGCTCTCGGCTGATGCCGGCAGGTTTAGCTGCCGGCACTCGCGTTTAGGCCGCTTCCTTTACAAGCACGTACAGGCCAACCCGGTGAGGTCGGCGACCGCGCTCGGTTGGCTCGTATGCCCATTCGGTGAGAATTCCCCAGCCCTTACGGCGGAGATAACGAACGGTGCTTGGCGGGTGGACGATGTCTAGCTCCTGGGCCGCACGAATCGTCGTGATTGGTCCAGTGCGGAGGGCTTGAACGAGTCGCAACGCCTGCGCCTCAGTTGTGTGGTTTACCGGGGAGGGGATATCTGGCACGATGTGAACCTCGCGTTGGTGCTCGCCAATGTGGTTTTGCTCTGGGCAGAGTTGCAGCTCTGCCTCGAGCGTCCTCTCTTCGTTTTTACTCATACGACCTCCAGTCGATGCGCTCCAAGATTTCGGAGCAGTTCGAGATCCGCCAACTTGGCGGTCCCTGGTAGGTTTAGCCAGCCCAGCACGGCGCCGGCCTTTCCAATCAGTTTCACCTTCAGCGTTTCGGTGTTCACCGAGCGTTCTCCTTTGCCATCCTATTCAGCCAAGCCCGCAATTCCTCGACGAGGATCAGCCGGCGCTTGCCTGCTTTGAAGGAAATCAGATCGCCACGGGCAATAGCTTCATATACGGCGGAACGGGTGGTGCCGGATGCGCGGGCGGCTTCTTCGGGGCCGACGGCAATGGGTTGCAGGGTCGCGAGCTGGCTCATGTTTTTTTCTCCATCTGGCCGGTTGAGTTTGGAGGGAAGGGGTGCGGGCCAGATGTGTGCATCCTATGTGTAAGTAACAGTTGATGCAAGCGTGTCTTGATACTTTCTTTATCGTCGCTTACTCTGGCTGCACTAAGGAGATGGTAATGGCGAACAGATCAAAGAAAACGGTGCTATCGGTTAGGGTGTCCGGCTATGCCAAGTCATGCTTGGACGTGCTTGCAGCTATCGAGCAGAAGAGTCTTCCGGACGCCATCGAGGGTTTGCTTGAGCACGCTTTTGACCGGAAGTCGATCGCGCCGCCGGCATTTATTCGGCAGGACAAGCTCTCAAAGCAAGGCGAGCCGCGGATTCTGTTAGGCGAGCTAATGCGAGCCGTTTGGACAGAGGATTCGGAGCTTTTTAAGCTGAGGCTGCATTTGATTGAGCCTGCAGCGCTCAACGATAGGGATCAGGTCGTTACCGGAACGGTATTTAAGAATCTCGACATCTTCGCTGGTGACGACGATCTATTCGATAAGAGGGCTCGGGAGCTGGTTGTGGATAGCCCGGCAATTCCTAAGCTCAGCCTTTCACTGGTCAGCATTTACTGGCCTTTACTGAATGATTACGCTCGCTTCTTGGCGAACAACTCGCTCAATCTCAGCTTCCCTGATTATGTCGATATGCTTCGCAAAAGCGGCGAGCTCGACGAAATCTTCGAGGTGCTCTAGATCAGCTCCACCGCAGCCGCCTTGCTATCCGGTGCAAGGTGGGCATAGCGCAGCGTCATCTTGATATCTGCGTGTCCTAGCAGATCGCGCACCGTGTTGAGCGGTACGCCAGCCATCACGAGCCGCGACGCGAAGTCGTGGCGCATATCATGCCAGCGGAAGCCGATGATGCCGGCGTTCTTCAGCAACTCCAGCCAGGCCGTTTTAACGTCTGTCATGGGCTTGTCCTTCTCGCCTGGGAAAACGTAACCCGTTCCGCTCGCTTGTTCCTTCCAAGCCTTGAGAGTAGCCAGCGCCTCGGCGTTCAGCGGGATATGTCGCGTCTCGCTGGTCTTCGCCCCTTCGCCCGCTACGGTCAGCGTCTTGCCCTGCAAACTCACGTCTTGCCAGCGTAGGTTGAACACTTCGCCGCGCCGCATTCCCGTATTGAGTGACAGCAGAATCATGGGCTTCAGATGATCTGCGAAGGCGAGGGCGTGAAGATCCGGCAAAGGCTCCCGGTTGCGCTTGGCTCGCCATTCGTTCGCACTGTCACGCTGTGCTCGGGCGATCTTCTCCCGTGCCTCTAGCGCGCCCCTGAGGGCCATAGCTTCCTCTTTCGACAGGTAGCGAATGCGGCCAATCGAATCGACCTTGAGTGCTTTGATCCGGTCGAGAGGCGAGGCGGGCAGGTAATCCCATTCGACGGCGCGGCTGAATACTCCGCTGATGCTGCCCATCTTGCGATTCGCTGTTGACGGCTTGTTGCCTGCATTCAGCCAGGCGGTGCGGATCTGCTCCAGGTCGCGGCCGGCGATCTCATCGAGACGGCGGAACATGATCGGCTCGAAGCTGGTGTTCAGGGTGTGCAGTGTCTTTTCGTGCCCTTTGTGGTGGGCCTCGAACCACGGCATATATTGATCGTCGATGAACTGGCGCAGGGTAGGGAGGCCGGCACCCTTGCGGCCCTGGGAGACTGCCAGCGGTTCGCCGTGCTCGTAGGCATCGGCAAGATATCGAGCGGCATCGGTGCGCGCCTGGGCGAGCGTCAGAGTTCCGACTTGACCTAATGAGCGCTCACGGTTGCGCCCCCAAGTCACCATATAGCTTTTGTGACCGCTGGGCTGGACGCGAATGAATAGGCCCGGCTGCTCGGTATCGTATACGCGGTAATGCTTCGCCTCAGGGGTGAGACTGTTGATTAGCTTTTGAGTGATCTTGGCTTTCATCTTCCATACCAGCAACGTACCAGCATGAAAGACTATACGGGGCTGATTTACCGGATGCAACGGGACGCTAAGTCGTTGATTTGCAAGGTAAGTGCTTGATATGTAAGAGGGTCTTTTGACCCTCCTAAGGGGAAGGTTGTGAGTTCGAACCTCGCCTGGGACACCACATGAGAGCATTTGCCCATCTGGCCAAGATGGACAGGTCGTGCAGGTCATTGCCTTTAGGTCTGCTTCGATGGCGCATCTCCGTGCTGATTGAAGCCGGCTTCGGACCCTCCGTTCCTGCCTATCCTCACAACTGGCGCTTAGTGCTGGTCCTACGTACCTACTACAGTGTCCCAGCTACACGGACGCTTGGCGGCTCCATAACGGACCGCGAACCAGCAGGTCCTTTCACGCTGCTGGCAAGATTCGGAGAAGACGTGCCATTGCCATCGTCTCTGCTGCCACCGATCGGGTCGATCTCTGTCTCAGCCAACTACCAAGCACCATCGACACGTACCGAGTGCCCGATAGTTCAGGCCTTCCAAGGTGGTCTGAACGTGCGGGACGCGTTTGCGGGGGCATTTGAAGATGGGCGCCAGGCGTCACATTGGCTCAACATTCGAGCCTCTAGCTAATCACACCGTGCATAGGGTCAGCTATCAATACAAGCCGGTGTCTTGCGCCGTCGGTTCCCATGCTCAGACTGACTCGCCGTTTGCTTTGGTCGCGAGCTGACGAGTAGGTGCCGGGTAGGGAGGGTGGCTTTTGATCAACGCCGATCAGAAGCGTGCGCGTTGCTGTATCAACTAAACCGGTCGGTCACCTGATCACGTCGGGCTTCGCGCTGTAGCTGATAGACGAACCGTTCAACCTGTCTCTGCGTTAAGCCACTGATTCGGTGGAAGCGTATCCCGCAGAACGTTAGATCAAGTTTCTCATCGTAGATAACGTGGCGCAGCTCAGCTGCGGTTGTTATGGCGCCGAAAGGCAAGTGTACGGAAAGTTGATCATAGACTTGGCCGGACTGTAGGCCAGCTTGTAGATTCCCTGGGAAGCTCAGCTTGCAACCCGTTGCCGACATGTCCAAGACTTTGCCCACCAGAGGTTTCCTGATCGTCTTTCCGTTCAGTTGCGCTGCGATTGGCTGCCCGCTCAGTGTGGCGCGATAGGCGTTTCGCCTTTGGTGGTAAAGAATTTCGTCTGGCAGGTGAGCCCAATAGCAGCGCGCATCGTCCAGTTCGCCAAGATGCACTGGATGTGGATTATTCCAAGCGATTCGCACGCCCTCGTAAAAGCCTTCTATTTGGAAAGCTTCTCCTGACGCCATTAGTCGCTCACCATCGCTAGGTATCAGCTCGTCTAACGCAAGCCAGCCCTTTTCGCGGTTTATCTCTACCAGGTAAGTCTGGTACCGCTGAGCGCGCTCGGCAAAACGGACCTGCAGTGGGATATGGTTATCCAGCAGGGGGCGTAAATTTGCCTGAATTTCGACTGGAGTCTTGAGTATCTGAGGGGGCTGAGGGCCTTCTCCCTCAGCGAAAGGACTAGACACTTGGCGTTGCTCTCCGGCATGTAACGACGACAGACCAATGATAGCACTTTGATGCTATACGGCTGCGGATGGTTCAGGCCTGGCTGAGCGGGCGATGATGAGTGCTTTTGGCGGCAGCTCCCCGGCGATCATAAACGTCCGGGGTCTGGGACGTGCCTTGCAGTATTTGCAGCATGGTCCCTACGGCGCTCTGGTTGGCCCGGATAAGCTTGCCATTGCGTTCATTGGCTTTGCGGCAGTCCTCAAGGATGATCTCCAGCTGTTCTGCCTGGGCAAGGATCTCGCCGCCTATCTCCGAAGCTGCGGCAAACTGTGCCAAGCCGTTGCGGTCGGCGCTCAGCTGTGCCCTAGCTAATGCCTGGCTGCGTAGCGTGCCGTGTTGGCCCAAAAGTGCCAGCAGTGCCTGTTTTTGCGTGAGCAGCTGCTCCAGCCCACCGAGATTACGCTCAGAGAGGGCCAGATATTCCGCGTCGGTGAGCTCGCGTAGCGTTCTGGCGGTGTCGATATCGTTGGTCAGCTGCTGGAGCAATTCGGAATCTAGCATAGTGGCCTCTGTTGCACTCACGCCCGCTCGCATTGGTGTCAGGCTCAGCGCTGGCTTTCGAACGACAGTAGCTTCGATGCCACTCGCTGGCTGTCCACCTGATAGCTACCATCGGCGATTGCCTGCTTGATCTGAGCAACACGCTCTTGATCAACGGCGGGCTGCTGGTTCAACTTCTCGGTGGTCTGCTGAAGGCGCTGGGCTTCGGGGCTCAGCTGAACGCTCTCCCCCGATACCGGGCTGTTGCCGGTGGTCTTTGCTTCGTCAGTAGAGGGCTGCTGAGCCGTTGGTCGCTCAGTGTTCTGGACGTTGCTGCTACGCCCATTGCTGGTTGAATTGACGGCACTGTTAGGCCGATTGAAATCGATAACCATGATCGAAACCTCGAATAAGTCAGGACGCTTGCCTGCTTTTCGGCAAATCCAAATAAAACTTTAGTCTTTTTTCATACGGGCGGCTGGCGTAGCGGCGCCCGCCTTCACATTGCGACTTCTACTTGCCCGGGACCAACGACGCGGGCTTTGATGGTCCGTCCGGAGCGCTGGTTTTTGACTCTGATCTGAGAGCCAAGCGCGCCGTCGGACAGCGCCTCGCCAGGCATTCTTACATTTATCGTAGAGTTTTTCGCGCTGATTACCACCTGGTCGCCTTTTCGGACTATTTCAGCTGGTGATAAGTAGGTTGGAGGTAGCACCTGGTCGGGGAGGGCGCTACGGGTAATCTTATTGCCCAGCACTTGGTCGAACGAGGTCAGATAGCCTTGATTGAGCAGGCTGACGTCGCGCTCGGCAAGGGTAACATCGGCTAGCTCTACGACACTCTCTCGGGCCAGGGGCCGTCTGGCTACGATTACTTCCCGGAACAAATGGACCTGTGCAGGGACGAAAACGGACCAGGGCGAAGTAGCTTCACAGCTAACTCGCACGGTAATGCGACCAACGGGTTGTGCCGGGCTTTCGAGTCTGGTCGTCAATCCTTGATCGCAGGCCGCTAGCCGTAGGCGCGGGTCCAGCCTGTTCAGCTCGATCTCGTAGCGCGCCTGGATTTGACTACGCTGTAAATAGTCAGTTACTTCCCGCTCAAGAAAAGCGCGGGTCGCGTCGATAAGCTGTTCAGGTCGCGTAAAGCTTGCTGAGTCAGCCAGCTGGCTCAGCGCGCACAGAGTCGCCAACAGAAACGTTTGGAAAAGCGTCTTGCACGGATGCCGGAAAAAAGTCGTCTGTTTGCTCATGTGTTGGTTGAAGCAAGGGACGTGCCGTTTGTTGACCGTTCAGAAACTGACTGGGCAGGCGAGACAGGTATTTTGCAAATCGGTGTTGGCATGCATGCCACTTCAGCGCCAGATAGTCTGAGCTACAGATGTCTGCCCGCCCATCTCACACGCAAGAGGAACTGGCATGGCCGGTGTATTGGATTCGGTTAACCAGCGTACGCAGCTGGTGGGACAGAACCGTTTGGAGCTGCTGTTGTTCAGACTGGACGGCAAGCAGCTTTATGGCATCAACGTGTTCAAGGTCAAAGAGGTGCTGCAGTGCCCTCGGCTCACGGTCATGCCTCGGTCGAGCCCGGTGGTGAGAGGGGTGGCGAACATTCGGGGAAGCACGCTTTCTATCCTCGATTTGTCCGCTGCTACCGGAAAGCCAGTGCTACAGGATTTGCCGAATAGTTTTGCCATCATTGTCGAATACAACACCAAGGTGCTTGGTTTCTTGGTCCGCTCGGTGGAGCGGATAGTCAACATGAACTGGGAAGATATTCTTCCGCCCCCTAAGGGTGTTGGGCACGACCATTATTTGACGGCCGTGACTCATGTAGATCAACAGATGGTGGAAATCATCGACGTTGAAAAGATACTCGCCGAAGTGGCGCCGGTGTCCGAAGTGCTCTCGGTCAGCATTGCGGACGAGGCAACCAGTAACAAGGCGTCAACCAGTCGGGTACTGATTGTCGATGACTCGTCTGTGGCGCGTAAGCAGATCATGCGTTGTCTGCAGAATCTGGGAATCGAGGTCGTTGCGCACAATGATGGGCGGCAGGCGCTCACCTATCTGCGAAAGCTTGTAGCTGAGGGCAAGAAGCCGTCTGACGAATTCATAATGATGATTTCCGATATCGAAATGCCAGAAATGGATGGTTACACCCTGACGACGGAGGTTCGTCAGGATCCGGCTATGCGTGATATGCATATTCTGCTGCATACTTCGCTTTCCGGTGTGTTCAACCAGAGCATGGTCAAGCGGGTCGGAGCGGACGATTTTCTCGCCAAGTTTCAGGCAGATGATCTGGCCAATCGAGTGATAGAGCGGATCCGGACTACGGATAAGAATTGAGGCGTCGTCCTCTTAATATGACTGGTGGGCATTATTAGTGTCAGGTGATCCGGATTTCGATCAGTTCCGAATATTCCTCGAGAAGACGTGCGGCATTCTGCTGGGCAGCAACAAGCAGTACCTGGTGTCCAGCAGGTTGAACAAGCTTATGGAGCAGCAAGGGCTCAAAACGCTTGGCGATTTGGTCAGGAAGATTCAGGCCCAGCCGCGTAGCGGCCTGCGCGAGCAGGTCGTGGACGCCATGACAACCAACGAGACGCTCTGGTTTCGTGACACCTATCCTTTTGAGGTGATGAAAAACCGCGTTCTGCCTGAGCTGCTGAAAAACGCGCCGGGACAGCGTTTGCGTATCTGGTCGGCCGCTTGTTCATCAGGGCAAGAGCCTTACTCGCTGTCGATGACCATCGACGAGTACGAGCGCAGTAGTCCTAGCCACCCGAAAACGGCAGTTCAGATCGTGGCTACTGAATTGTCAGGCGCCATGCTTGCTGCATCGAAGGCAGCCGAATATGACAGTCTCGCTATCGCTCGAGGTTTATCCAGTGAGCGGCTGCAGCGTCATTTCGAGGTGAAAAGCCCGGGTCGTTGGGTGGTTAAGCCGGCAATTCGTAGTCGTGTTGAGTTTCGGGTGCAGAACCTGCTCGACAGCTATGCCGTGCTCGGCAAGTTCGATGTGGTGTTCTGCCGCAACGTGCTCATTTATTTTTCCGCTGATGTAAAGAAAGACATCCTCAAACGAATCCACGCGACGTTGAAGCCAGGCGGATACCTCTTTCTGGGAGCATCCGAAGCGCTGAACGGTCTTCCTGAGCTGTATCAGATGGTGCAATGCAGCCCGGGCATCATCTACAAAGCAAAGTAATGGTTGGTTCTTAGCAAAGGCGGCAGGAATCTGTCGCTATCGGCTGGATGAGCGGCAAAAACATAGGTCACGCTTTGCCGCTTTTGACGCCTAGTCCAATCCACTCTTCAAAAAAGCTTATAAATCAGTCAGTTGCCGAAATGGCATGGGCTTTGCTGTGTGTTTGCTAAGCAGACTTGTACCCGGCAAAGGGCTAGATCATGAGCATCAGTTTCGACAAGGCACTCGGTATCCATGAGAAGGCGCTCGGTTTTCGCGCTCAGCGTGCCGAGGTGCTTGCCAACAACATCGCCAACGCTGACACCCCCAACTACAAGGCGCGTGATCTGGAATTCAGCTCAGTGCTTGCTGCGCAAAACAGCAAGAACCAGGGCGGATTCGGTGTGGCGGTGACTAGCAGCAAGCATATTGCCGCCGAAGGCATGGAGATTGCCGATCCCGGCTTGCGTTTCCGCACGCCGGCACACGCGTCGCTCGATCAAAACACTGTTGATGCCCAGGTTGAGCAAGCGGCCTATGCCGAGAATGCTATCGACTTTCAGGCGAGTTTCACCTTGCTCAACAGTAAATTTCGGGGGCTCATGAGCGCCCTGCGCGGCGAATAAAAGGAGCAAAACCATGTCCCTCAGCAGTGTATTCAGCATCGCCGGCAGCGGCATGAGTGCCCAGAGCACTCGTCTCAACACCATTTCCAGCAACATTGCTAACGCCGAAACGGTGTCGTCTAGCGTCGACCAGACTTATCGCGCGCGTCACCCCGTGTTCGCAACCATGCTGCAGCAGGCCGACGGGTCGCCGAACGGGTCGTTATTCGCTGAGCAGGACCAGGCGGGGGCCGGCGTCCAGGTGCTGGGAGTGGTGGAAGACCAGAGCGAACTGCAAGCCCGGTACGAGCCCAACCATCCGGCGGCGAATGCCGAAGGCTACGTGTATTACCCGAACGTCAATGTCGTTGAAGAAATGGCCGACATGATTTCTGCCAGCCGGTCGTTTCAAACCAATGCTGAGCTGATGAATACAGCCAAGACCATGTTGCAGAAAGTTCTGACCCTAGGCCAGTAACCACTACGAGATATAGCCATGAGCACGACAGGCGGCGTCAGCGGTACCGGCTCGGTACTTGACCAATACCAGATCAAAGATCGCGAAGTTAAAAGCAACGACCTCGGCAAAAACGAGTTTCTCGAATTGCTGGTTACTCAGTTGAACAACCAGAACCCGCTGGAGCCGCAAGAGAACGGTGAGTTCATCGCGCAGCTGGCACAGTTCAGCACCGTTGAAGGTGTGGAAAAACTGAACTCAAGCATGGAAACCATGCTGTCCGGGTATCAGTCATCCCAAGCGCTGCAAGCATCTTCACTCGTCGGCCGCAAAGTAATCGTGCCGACTGACAAGGCGGTGGTTGATACCAGCGAGACATTCAAGGCCAGCATCGTGCTTCCGACGACCAGCAGCAACGTGGCGGTCAACGTCTATGACAGCGCCGGTACGGTAGTGAATCGGATCAACATGGGTCAGCAGGAAGCTGGCAATGTTTCGTTTATGTGGGATGGCAAAGACTCGAGCGGCAAAACCTTGCCGCCGGGTACCTATCGATTCGAAGCACAAGCCACTTATCAAGGCGAGACGAAGGGGTTGTACACCTTGCTTCCTGCCAACGTAGACAGCGTCACTCTCGGACAAAACGGCGGTGAGCTTCAGCTCAATCTGGCCGGTGTCGGCAGCATCGGGCTATCTCAAGTCCAGGTTATCGGTCAGTAACTACCGGCGCGCCCGGTAACAGGAGCAATTCATGTCGTTCAATATCGGCCTTAGCGGCATGCGTGCCGCCAGCAAAGACCTCAATGTCACGGGTAACAACATTGCCAACGCTGGCACGGCTGGCTTCAAGCAGTCGCGGGCGGAGTTTTCAGACGTCTACGCGGCGTCGGTGATGGGGACAGGTAAAAATCCGGTCGGTAGTGGTGTATTACTTTCAAATATTTCCCAGCAGTTCAACCAGGGAAACATCAACTACACCCAGAATGCGTTGGACCTTGCGATTAATGGCAATGGTTTTTTTCAGGTCAGTAATAACGGCGCGTTGAGTTATACACGAGCGGGTTATTTTGGTACGGATCGGGAAGGAGCTTTGGTTGATAACTTCGGCTATAAGCTGCAGGGCTTTCCTGTAGATAAGAATGGAAATCTGCAGAACGGAGTTGTAGGCGACTTGCAGATTCAAACTGCCAACCAGGCGCCCAAAGCTAGCAGTAAGATTGATACGGCATTCAACCTGAACTCAACGCAAAGTCCGCCCGCTACATGGCAGGCTACTTATGACGCGACTCTTCAATCGGCGTATGAAACGGCCTATAACGACTCGTTAACAGCCGCAGGCCAGGCTGCATATGACAGTGCTCCACCGGCAGACGCTGACGCTGCGCGCAGTGCTGCTCTCCTCGATGCGACTAATATTGCTCAAGCTCAGGCTGATGGAACCGCCGCAAAGGCTTTGCCTGTTAATACACTAGCTGCTTCCACTGCAGCTGCTAATACATTCAACCCGACTGATCCGACCACCTATAACAGTTCCACATCATTGAATATCTATGATTCGCAGGGTAACGCCCACGTTATGACCCAGTACTTCGTTAAGACGAGTGCGAACACGTGGGACATGCGGGTATTGGTTGATGGGCGCAACCCAAGAAATCCTAGCGATGATTCAGAGTATGTAATGGGGCTTACTTTCAACTCTGCTGGTAACCTAACCGGAGTATCCAATCCGGAAAACGGTCCATTTTCCGTGGGGCCCGATTTGAAAGTAACGCTTCGCAGCGCAACTGCAGGCGAGATCGCAGCTGGAAACGGTAACGGTTGGGTCCCAGCCATTTCCGATGGCGGCACGCCAGCAAAGTGGACGCCAAACGGCGCACTAGCGAATCCCGAGGGCATCGTGATGGATTTTACTAAGTCCACCCAGTTCTCAAGCTCTTTCGCGGTTAATAGTGTCGCCCAAGATGGTTACACCACCGGTGAGATGGCCGGGCTTGAGATCGACGACACCGGGCTGATCTTTGCTCGTTACACCAACGGACAGTCAAAAGTGCAAGGGCAAATCGTTCTGGCCAACTTCGCCAACGTGCAGGGCCTCACTCCGGCGGGCAAGACGCAATGGGTTCAGTCATACGAGTCGGGTGAACCGGTAGTCGGTACCCCAATGTCCGGCACCATGGGCGCTCTTCAGGCTGGCGCACTGGAAGATTCCAACGTCGAGCTTTCAGATCAGCTCGTCAACCTGATCGTTGCGCAGCGCAACTACCAAGCGAACGCCAAGACCATCGAAACTGAAAGCGCAATTACCCAGACGATCATCAATCTGCGGTAATTGCTACCTAGCACTGCGCGGGGTGGCGGGAAACTGCCGCTTCGTTTTCAGAAGGCCCTTCGGGGCCTTTTTTTTGTTATAAAAGGCTTTTTTTTTCAAAGGCTTAAGCCTAATTTGAGTAGTTGGCACATGGCTTGCTTTGTTTTGCAGCATAGGTCTGTTTAGTGTCAATTCGGGTGCAGCGGAGGTTCCATGGACAAGATGCTTTATGTGGCGATGACGGGCGCGAGCCAGAACGCTCAAGCCCAGCAGGCGCATGCCAACAACCTGGCAAACATCTCGACCACGGGCTTCCGGCGTGACTTCGAGCAGGCGCGCTCCATGCAGGTCTTTGGCGACACTTTTCCAGCACGTGTGTATGCCATGACCGAGCGGCCGGGTACGGACTTCAGCTCCGGCACCTTGCAAGAGACCGGTCGGGACCTGGACGTAGCGGTTGAGGGCGATGGCTGGATAGCTGTGCAAGCGCCGGATGGTAGCGAAGCCTATGCCCGTACCGGCAGCCTCAATATCGACACGCTTGGCATGCTCAGGACCGGCGACGGTTTGCCGGTGCTCGGCAATGCCGGGCCGATCGCCGTGCCGCCAGAGGAAAAAGTGGAGATCGGCGCTGACGGCTCGATCAGCATCCGCGCGCTGGGTGAAGATCCAAATGTGGTGGTGACGGTCGATCGCCTGAAGCTGGTCAATCCCGATCCAAAGCAGCTGGAGAAGGGTACCGACGGCCTTATTCGATTGAAGGATGGGCAGCCTGTCGAGGCTGACGCCGCGGTTCGTGTGACCTCCGGCTTCCTTGAGGCAAGTAACGTCAACGCTGTTGCCGAGATGACATCGATGCTGGCCCTGTCCCGGCAGTTCGAGCTGCACGTGAAAATGATGCGTACTGCCGAAGAAGATGGTGCCGCTGCGGCCCGAGTCTTGCAGATCAGCTAATCAAACTAGTCGGCGCGACCAGATTCCGGCGCCATAGGAGAACGACATGCTTCCAGCACTGTGGGTGAGTAAGACCGGTCTGTCCGCGCAGGATATGAACCTGACCACCATTTCCAACAACCTGGCCAACGTCTCGACCACCGGCTTCAAGAAAGATCGGGCTGAGTTTCAGGATTTGCTCTATCAAATCCGCCGCCAGCCTGGTGGCCAGTCCAGCCAGGACAGTGAGCTGCCATCGGGTCTGCAATTGGGTACCGGTGTGCGGATCGTCGGTACGCAGAAGCAGTTCACCGCCGGCAGTCTGCAGACCACCGAACAGCCGCTCGACATGGCCATCAACGGCCGTGGCTTCTTTCAGGTGCTGCTACCCGACGGAACAGTTTCCTACTCGCGTGACGGCAGTTTCCATCTGAACGCTGAAGGCCAGATCGTGACCTCGAACGGTTACTCACTGGAGCCGGCGATTGTCGTACCGCCGGAAACGCAGACATTCACCGTGGGCGAGGACGGCACTGTTTCCGTCACAACGCTGGGTAACCCGGCACCACAAATCATTGGCAACATCCAGACCGCTGACTTCGTCAACCCGGCCGGTCTGCAGGCGATGGGCAGCAACCTGTTTCTGGAAACCGCCGCAAGCGGTGCGCCACAAGTCAGTACACCTGGTCTCAATGGCCTGGGTACCGTGCTGCAAAACACCTTGGAAAACTCCAACGTTAGCGTGGTCGAGGAGCTGGTGAACATGATTACCACTCAGCGCGCCTATGAGATGAACTCGAAAGTCATCTCCACGGCCGACCAGATGCTGTCCTTTGTCACCCAGCAGCTTTAACCGCTGTCAGCCGCTGGATTGAGGTGAATATGCGCCGCTTGTTGATTGTTCTTCCGCTGATGTCCGCCGTGATTGTGTCCGGTTGCATGGCGCCAGCTCCGAAGCCTAACGATCCTTACTACTCGCCAGTTCTGCCGCGCACACCGCTGCCTGCTGCACAAAACAACGGGGCGATTTACCAGGCGGGCTTCGAGACTAATTTCTACGACGATCGGAAGGCCTACCGGGTTGGCGACATCATCACCGTCACGCTCAACGAGAAGACACAGGCCAGCAAAAATTCAAACTCGAAAATCTCCAAGGACAGCAGTGCCAATATCGGCCTTGGATCGCTGTTCGGCGGTGCTGTTTCGATGGCCAATCCGTTGACCGGCAACAACATGAGCCTGGGCGCCGAGTATGAAGCGGCGCGTGATACCTCTGGTTCTGGTCAGGCCGGGCAGAGCAATAGTCTCTCCGGTTCGATCACGGTGACCGTCTCGGACGTGCTGCCCAACGGAATCCTAGCGATCCGTGGAGAAAAATGGATGACGCTCAACACGGGCGATGAGCTGGTGCGAATTGCCGGGTTGGTACGTTCGGACGATATCGCCACCGACAACACCGTCCCGTCGACCCGTATCGCTGATGCCCGCATTACCTACTCTGGCACCGGCGCTTTCGCTGATGCCAGCCAGCCAGGTTGGCTGGACCGTTTCTTCATCAGCCCGTTGTGGCCGTTCTAAGCAGGTGCAGGCAATGAAACTGTTCAGCTCGATTCTGATTGCCTTGCTTTGCTTTGCAGTGCTTCCTGCCCATGCCGAGCGGTTGAAGGACATCGCCACCATTCAAGGCGTACGTAGCAACCAGCTGATCGGTTACGGTCTTGTGGTTGGTTTGAACGGCAGCGGCGACCAGACGACCCAAACGCCTTTCACGGTGCAGACCTTCAATAACATGATGGCGCAGTTTGGTATCAAGGTGCCCGCGGGCGGCAACGTTCAGTTGAAAAACGTGGCGGCCGTGTCGATACACGCCGAGCTTCCGCCGTTCGCCAAGCCGGGCCAGACGATCGATATCACCGTTTCGTCGATCGGTAACGCTAAAAGCCTGCGCGGCGGCAGTCTGTTGATGGCACCGCTTAAAGGGATTGACGGAAACGTCTACGCCATTGCCCAGGGCAACCTGGTCGTTGGTGGTTTCGATGCTGGCGGCGCGGATGGTTCGCGGATTACCGTCAACATCCCGTCGGCCGGTCGGATCCCTGGAGGGGCGACTGTGGAGCGGCCAGTGCCGAGCGCTTTCAACCAGGGTACGACCCTGACGATGAATCTCAATCGCCCCGACTTCACTACCGCCAAGAACGTTGTCGATCATATCAATGAGCTGCTCGGCCCAGGCGTGGCTCAGGCACTCGATGGTGGCTCGATCAGCATCACGGCACCGCTGGATCCAAGCCAACGTGTGGATTACCTGTCCATCCTGGAAAATCTGGAGGTGGACGTGGGTCAGGCGGTCGCAAAGGTCATCATCAACTCGCGCACCGGCACCATCGTGATCGGCCAGAACGTCCGAGTTCAACCTGCAGCTGTTACCCACGGCAGCCTGACGGTGACCATTTCGGAAGATCCGCTGGTGAGCCAACCGAACCCGCTTTCAGACGGCCAGACAGTGGTCGTTCCTAACTCCAAAGTGAAGGCGGAGCAGGAGGCCAAACCGATGTTCAAGTTCGGCCCTGGCACCACGCTTGATGAAATCGTCCGCGCCGTGAATCAGGTAGGTGCTGCCCCCAGCGACCTGATGGCGATCCTCGAAGCGCTCAAGCAAGCCGGTGCGCTGCAAGCCGACCTGATCGTTATCTGAGGAACGGGACATGGAAAATCGTCTGGGACTGGGTCGTCGTACCCCTGATAGCGGTAGTTACTCCGACCTCAACCGGCTGAACCAGCTCAAGGTTGGCAAGGACCGCGACGGCGCCGAGAACGTGCGCAAGGTCGCTCAGGAGTTCGAGTCCTTGTTCATGAACGAGATGCTCAAGTCGATGCGTTCGGCCACCGAGGTCATGGCGAAGGACAATCCGTTCAACAGCCAGGCCAGCAAGCAGTACCAAGATATGCATGACCAGCAGCTCTCAGTCACGCTGTCCAAGGAAGGCGGTGGCATAGGGCTGGCCGATGTACTGATTCGCCAGTTGAGCAAGGATCAGAAACCTGTCGAGAAGCCCAATCCGTTCGCACAGGTTGCACAGACTGAAGGTGCCAAATGGTCGAGCAACCCTAACGCCAACACGACGCTCGCTAAGGTTGACCCGGCCCGTAACGATACCCAGTTGCTCAACCAGCGTCGTCTGGCCTTGCCGGGCCGTCTGGCCGAGCGGGCGCAGGCGGATCTCGCTGCCGCGAGTCCCCAGGCCGAGCAAGCAAACCAAGCGGGAGTGGCTCAGCCGTTGGTCAATCTCGACTGGAAGCCAGCCACCGCTTTCGCGGCGCCCAAAGAAGCAGCTTTGACCATCAATGGCGTCGAGGCGAGCGCCCCGAGCAAGACGCGCTTCAGCTCTCCGGCTGAATTCATTGCGACCATGTTGCCCATGGCAGAAAAAGCAGCCAAGCGTCTCGGCGTAGAACCGCGTTTCCTCGTGGCCCAGGCTGCGCTCGAGACAGGTTGGGGCAAGTCGATGATCAAGCAGAAAGACGGCAGCAACAGCCACAACCTGTTTGGTATTAAGGCTAATGGCTGGAGCGGGGAGTCGGCGAAAGTCACCACGACCGAATACGTAAACGGCAAAGCGACCAAGCAGGTAGCCGGGTTCCGGGCTTACGACTCGTTCGAGCAGAGCTTCAACGATTACGTCCGGCTGTTGGAGAACAACGAGCGCTATAAGCCCGCGATCCAGGTCGCCAGCGTCTCTGGTGATTCCGAGCGTTTCGTCAACGAATTGCAGCGGGCCGGTTACGCAACCGATCCGCAGTACGCGAATAAGATCAATCAGATCGCTCGTAAAGTGCAGACCTATCAGACAATTGCCGACGCCAGCACGTCGCCCGCGATGCGGACTAGGGGTTAAACATGGCTGACTTACTGAATATTGGCCTGTCTGGCCTGAGTGCCAGCAAGAGCCAGTTGTCCATTACTGGCCATAACATCAGCAACGTCAACACGCCAGGCTTCAGCCGGCAGGATGCCTCCCAAGCGACCCGCACGCCGCAATTCAGTGGTGCTGGATACGTCGGTTCAGGTACGACGCTGGTCGAGATCCGCCGTAGCTACAGCGAATTCCTCACCAGTCAGCTGCGCAGCAGCACGTCGCTGAGCAGTGACGTTGAAGCGTACAAAAGCCAGATTGACCAGCTTGATTCGCTGCTAGCCGGTAGCACGACAGGTATCACCCCATCGTTGCAGAAGTTCTTTTCAGCGATGCAAACGGCGGCGGAAGACCCAGCCAATATTCCGGCACGTCAGCTGGTGTTGGCTGAAGCCGAAGGCTTGGCACGCCGTTTCAATACCGTGTCCGACCGTCTGACTGAGCAGAACAACTTCACCAATAAGCAGATGGCGGCTGTGACCGACCAAGTCAATCGGCTCGCTGGCAGTATCGGCAGTTTGAATGACGCTATCGCGACCGCTTCGGCCAACGGCAAACAGCCCAACGATTTACTCGACGCGCGCGACGAGGCCGTGCGGCAATTGTCGACGTATATCGGCATCAGCGTGACGCCGCAGGATGACAACAGTCTGAATATTTCGGTTGGCAGTGGTCAGCCGTTGGTGGTGGGCAAGACGGTGAGTCAGCTCAAGGTTGTCCCGGGGCTGAGCGATCCCAACCGTCATGAGATTCGATTTGTCAGCGGTGGCTCGGAGCAGGGCATTACCTCGCAGATCACCGGTGGTGAGTTGGGCGGGTTGATTCGCTATCGCGGCGAGGTGTTGGACTCGACGATGAATTCGTTAGGACGGCTGGCGCTGGCTGTAAGTGATCAGGTCAACTCGCAGCTGGGGCAGGGGCTGGATCTGAAG
Organism: Pseudomonas sp. NPDC077451; assembly: GCF_044543345.1. Lineage (NCBI taxonomy): Bacteria > Pseudomonadati > Pseudomonadota > Gammaproteobacteria > Pseudomonadales > Pseudomonadaceae > Pseudomonas > Pseudomonas sp. NPDC077451. The sequence continues at coordinate 511,019 of NZ_JBITVX010000001.1, forward strand.
GGCCGGGTAGGTAAGGCGCTGTTCGGCGACTACAATGCTGCGGCCTTAGCGCAGCTAAGGGTCACCGCTTTTCCCAGCAACAGCTCCAATGCACAGCCAGCGCTAAACATTACCAATACAAGTGCGCTGACCACCAGTGACTACCTTATGGAGTACGACGGTGCTGCCTATAAGGTACGTCGGCTAAGCGACAATCAGCTGATGACCGTAGCCGGTGCTCCGAGTGGCCCCTTGTCTTTTACCGACAAGGATGGTCGCGATCAGGGTTTCCAGGTTGCCTTGGGCAGCACATTGCCGGCTGCGGGTGACAAGTTCAACCTTCAGTCAACCCGTCGTGGCGCGGCGGACGTCAGAGTGGCCCTGGATCAGGCCGATCAATTGGCCTTCGCTGCGGTAGCAAGCGGACAGAGCAATCTTCAAAATGGCGGAACGGGTGCTATCAGCCAACCGGATATGACATCGGCTCCATCTCCGATTGACATCAGTTCCCTGAAAACGGGATTTGGCAGCGGGCTGAGCCTAACCACAACTGCCAACACCGACGGCACTTACACCTTGACCGATGCTGGCGCCCTACCCACAGGTTGGGCTTACGTGGATGCGAAGGGCAATCCGCTGGTCGACGGTAGTGGCAACCTACTGGCCCCAACACTTCAGTCCGGTACGACCAACACTGTTCGCTTGGCATACACGGCCACGCCAGGAGAAACCTATCAGTTTGAAATCAATGTCAGCGGAAGACCCCAAACAAGCGACAGCTTTTCGCTGACTTACAACCAAGGTGGGGTTTCAGACAACCGCAACGCGCTAAAGCTTGTTGACCTCCAAACGAAGCAGACCGTTGGAGTTGACCCAGGCTCAGCGGGGTCCGGTTTCAGTTTCACCGACGGCTATGGGGAGTTGGTCGAGCGCGTCGGGACACTGACGGCTCAGGCCCGTATGGACAGCGAAGCGACCGGCGCGATTCTCAAGCAGGCCACGGATAATCGCGATTCGCTTTCGGCTGTGAACCTCGATGAGGAGGCCGCGAACCTGATCAAGTTCGAGCAGTACTACAACGCTTCGGCTCAGATCATTCAAGTTGCCCGCTCCTTGTTCGATACATTGATCAATACCTTTAGGTAACAGGCCCGCCCATGCGCATCTCGACTCTGCAAGCATTCAATAACGGCGTAGCCGGTATTCAGCGCAACTACTTCAATGCAACCCGCACACAGGAGCAGATCAGCACGGGCAATCGTATCCTGACGCCCGCTGACGATCCGGTTGCGTCGGTACGTCTGCTTCAGCTTGAACAGCAACAGAATGTGCTAAGTCAGTACAACTCGAACCTGACCGCGGCAAAGAACAGCCTGACCCAAGAAGAGGTCTCGCTGAACTCGGTAAACACGATCCTTCAGCGGGTACGCGAACTCGCAGTACAAGCGGGCAACGGAGCATTGAGTGCTGAAGACCGCAAATCCATCGCCGCCGAACTGGGCGAGCGTGAGGATGAGTTGCTGTCGCTGATGAATACGCGTAACGCCCGGGGGGAGTATCTATTTTCCGGCTTTCAAGGCAAGACTCAGCCGTTCGTTCGCGCCGCCGATGGCAGTTACAGCTATCAGGGCGACGAAGGGCAGAGGAAGCTACAGATTGCCAGCTCGCTGAATATTCCGATCAGCGATAACGGCAAATCAATTTTCGAAAACGTGACAAATGCCGGGCGGCTGACGAGCGCTGTGGCTACCGCCCAGCCTGGGTCGACACTGAGCGTCTCAGCGCCTCTAGTTCAGGATGAGGTGGCGTTCAGTGGCAATCCGTCCTTTCCAACAGGCGGGATCGGCATTCATTTCACGTCGGGTACGGACTACGTTGTGTACGACTTGGCTGCGCCGCCCACAGCCTTCCCTGTCATAGAGGGTGAGTCAGATCTGGTTCTGGCGTCCGGAACCCTTGATGACAACCAAGACAAATCGGATACCTTGACCTTTCGAGGCGTGCACCTTCAGTTTGATGGAGTGCCGGTTGGTGGCGAGAGCATTGTGGTGGCACCGGCGGTGTCAAGTAGCAGAACCGCAAGCTTAACGGATGGCCTGCCGGAAGCGCTGAATCTGCGCATTACTGACGCTACTGCTTTTGCGGCTAAGTTCCCAAGCGGCACTGCTAACTTTAAGGTCGAATTGGCAGATCCGGCCCTTACAGGCAGCGTTAACAAAATAACTATCTTTAGTGAGCCGATAGTGCAGCTTGAGCCTGCTTCCGATGGGACGCTTAGTCCACAGGATGTCAAGGCGCTTGAAGGAATAGGCCTGTCGATGACGCTGAAGGAAAATTTTCCTGCAGGCGATCTGTCGTTAACTCGCGTTAACGAGCAGAAACAAGGCATCCTCGACACCATCGCCAACCTCCGCTCCGCTCTGGAAAACCCCGCTAACGGAAACATCGGCGTCCGGGACGCCGTTGGAGTAGCGCTGACCAACCTCGATCACGGCATGGTTAGTGTCGATGCGGCGCGCGGCAATATCGGTGCGCGACTGAATACCATCGAAACCACGCAAACAGATAACCAGGACGTCACGCTGGTCAACAAAGGCATCCAGGCCGATCTCCGCGAGCTGGACTATGCCGAGGCCTTGTCGCGCCTGTCCATGCAGACGGTGATACTCGAAGCCGCCCAGCAAAGCTACGTCAAGATCGCCGGACTGAGTTTGTTCAACAAGATGTAGTAGCCGGCATAGCGGGGAGCAGGTCACAGAATTCCGATCAGGATTTGACTGCCCTGCGACGGCGGTTAGAGTGTCCTAGCGGCGCATGGAGTACCGCGTCGCTAATTCAACACTCATAAGGACATGAACAATGCTTAAGTCTTTGATATCCGCTTCCATATTCGCTCTGCTCGCTAGCGTGTCTCTCAGCAGTTTCGCTGGCCCGACCAAGCCTGCTGACCCCGTGGTGGTTGCAGCGGCCCAGCAAGCAGCGCCGATCAACATCAATTCGGCCGACGCCGAAACCCTTACCCGCGAACTCAAGGGTATTGGCGCAACAAAGGCCAAGGCGATTGTTGCTTATCGCGAAGCACATGGCCCATTCACCTCCGTCGACGAGCTCCTCGAAGTTAAAGGAATCGGTGCGGCCACTTTAGAAAAAAATCGAACCAAACTGGGCGTTAACTGACCAGCCTATTTTTGAATAAACGAAGCCGGTCAGTCGATCGGCTTTTTTATGTCCGTAACGGTGAAGCGAAGCCCCGTCTTAAATCGGGCCGGTTCTGCTGCGTTGGCTATCCCGGTCCGGTAGGTAGGAACGCGGGCCTACGCGCGCTGTCCTTGTTAGAACGCTCAGCTAACTTTGTCTACCGCCTTTGAGGCCGAACTAGCCTTAAAAAGGTGTTGACATGTTACGGTTATTCACATTGATACCGTCTTTTCTGAGAAGACGCCTGTACGCGGCGCAGCAACTCACTGGGTTTTGCTAACTTACTGATTGTAAAAGATTATTTTCGCTGAGTAAAAAACCGCCGATCTGTTTAGAGGCACGTCACGCGGGCGTTCCAGCCAGTCATCCAGCCGCTGTTCACAAGCTTATCCACAGGTTCTGTGGATATTTTCAGAGAACGAGCAAAGCAGCTCTAGTCGGAGGTATCTGATGAAAACACCTTGGAATTTCTTTAAATACCTACCGATGGCGCAACGTGTGCTCGCTCGGGGCCGGTTGCCCATCGTGCTACTTGCGGTCGCGCGCAAACGCTCGGCTCAGGGTGGGTTGATGAAAGGTCTGCGTGAAGATCTTGGTTTGCTGCAGCAACTGTGTGTGGCGTGGTGGAGAGGCGAATATCGGCAGGTCAGCAGGCCCGCACTGGTGGCTGCGGTGGCTGGCTTGTTGTATTTCCTGTCCCCCTTGGACGCTATCCCAGACTGGATTCCAGGTCTTGGCTTCGTTGATGATCTAGCAGTACTGGGTTGGATAATCCGCAAGTGGTCTGGCGAGTTGCAGGCGTTTCGGACCTGGAGAGACAGCCAGTCAGCGGATATACGAGCAAGTATCGACCGGTTACCCACCCTGGACGAGCCAATGGATAGTGACGTTAGCAACGGGCGGAATGTCGGGCGCTAAAAAGACCCTGGATTAGTTCTTTCGAATGGCTCGTGCAGCCCCTTTCCTCATTCTTTGGTGCGACCGGCTGGTGTCGAAAAAATAGACGCGCGGACTGGTAAGATCCCGACTTTCCAATTTGAGACTACGGTCGGGGTAGCGGATGAGTGTTCAAGTCATCATGCGGGACGGTAAGCCAGAGTATGCCGTGCTGCCTTGGGAGGAGTATCAGGCTCTGCTGACGAACGGGCGTAACGTAAGCGCCGCAAAGCCAGTGGAAGCAAGTGATACTGCTCTAGGCGCATTGCCAACTTTCGGAACGTTGCCGATGTTGCGGGAGGCTAAGGGGTTGAGCCAAGAAGCGCTGGCGCGCTCGGTGGGTATCAGCCCTGCTTATCTCGCCCTCATCGAAAGCGGTGAACGCGATCCCGATAATGCGATACGTCGCGCACTCGCCCGCGCATTGGAGATCGAAGGATGGCAGCAGGAGGCGTGACAGGCACCGCAGCGTCAATTCGCATCAGCCGTCCACATTGGCAGGCATTGTTGGACGAGTTGGCTGAGGTCCGGCGACAGCGCCATCTGGTTACTTACCGCGCGTTGGTCGAGCGGCTCCAGTTACCGGCGCCGGCCATGCAAACCTTGACAGCCGCGCTGGAACATCTGGCTGCCCTGGATGCCCGTGCGGATCGGCCGCTACGTAGTGCATTAGTGGTGAGCCAAGGGGCAAGTCGTCTGCCAAGAACCGGTTTTTTCGAATGTGCTACTCGCCTCGGGCGCTTTTCTGGTCCGGCAGACGGTTCTGCTGCCGCATCCTGGCACGCAGGTGAGGTTGCGCGAGTGTTCGAGTTTGATTATCCAGGGATTCCGTAATGCTGAATAACATCCGTGCGCGAGTCGGTTATCTGTTTGCTCGCAAATTGATGAGCTCACGTTGGGCCGTTCGGCAACCGAAACTGTGGCGCTGGATGGAGGGCCAATTTTCGCGTATGGCTGCGATTGGCGATTCGAAGGCGCAAAGCTTTTACGGCCATATTCTGCTGTTTAGAGGACAGGGATTTGGTGCCAGGCAAGAGGGCATACGTCTGCTGCGTCTGGCCGCCGAAAAGGGCGATGCCAAGGCCGCTTACCAGATGGGTGTCATCAGCCTGGGCGAAGACGCTACTCACGGCCCAGACGGCGCCAAGGCCGCGCATTGGTGGAAGCTTGCCGTCGACGCAGGGCACCCCTTAGCGGCGGCCAGGTTGGCTCAGCTGTACATGGCGGGCGGCCATGGGCTCGCACGAGACGTGCAGCAGGCCGAACATTACAAGGCCAGCGCGGCCAGACTCGGACTTTGATTCCCTGTGACTGAGATAAAGCGTCCGCGTTTGCAGGCTCAACCCTAGTACCCTTTTGCTTATCGCTTGGCGTCGGATGTTCTGCCGATTGGCGTGACGCGGACATTTCTTACCATGGCTGGCGTCCGTACAATGCAGCGCTTTCTCGGTTGGGTCGTTTCTAATGCAGATCGCCTTGGCGCCTATGGAAGGGCTCGTTGATGACATTCTCCGCGACGTTCTCACCCGTGTTGGCGCTGTTGACTGGTGCGTGACCGAATTCATCCGAGTGTCGGATCGTCTGTTACCGGCATCCAGTTTTCTTAAGCTTGCTTCCGAGCTTGAACACGGCGCTGCAACCCGCGCAGGTACGCCGTTGCGTGTGCAGTTGCTGGGCTCGGATCCGCTCTGCCTGGCTGACAATGCGGCCTTCGCGTGTAGCCTCGGCGCCCCTGCAATCGATCTCAATTTCGGCTGCCCAGCCAAAACGGTCAATAAATCCCGCGGTGGCGCCGTTCTGCTCAGGGAGCCGGATCTGCTTCATTCCATCCTTTTCGAAGTACGTAAGGCGGTTCCGGCGCAGATACCGGTTACCGCGAAGATGCGTTTGGGTTTTGACCACAAGGACGGCGCGCTCGACTGTGCCCGTGCACTGGTTGATGGCGGTGCTGCGCAACTGGTTGTGCATGCGCGGACCAAGGTCGAGGGATACAAACCTCCAGCGCATTGGGAGTGGGTGGCTAAGGTTAGGGACGTCGTCAATGTGCCGGTGTTTGCCAATGGCGATATTTGGTCGGTCGAGGACTGGCGACGTTGCCGTGAGGTCAGCGGAGTTGAGGACATCATGCTAGGCCGCGGACTGGTTTGTCGGCCGGATCTGGCTCGGCAGATCGCGGCGGCAAAGGCCGGTGCGCTGCTCGAGCCGCTGAGTTGGGAAGATCTGCAACCGATTTTGGCCGATTTCTGGATGCAGGCGCGACGCAAGATGTCTCCGCGCTATGCGCCAGGTCGTTTCAAACAATGGTTATCCCTGCTTACCCGTAACTATCCGCAAGCCGTTACGCTGTTCGCTCAGGTTCGGCGGGAAAACGGCTGCGATCGGCTCGACGCACTGCTGGGTCTAGACGTAAACGCGCAGGGTTTTAAGGCGGCTGTTTAGCGTCCTCCGCTCACATCAAGAAGAGCGCCGCTGGTGTAGCTGGCCTTGTCGCTGGCCAACCAGAGGATCGCTTCAGCGACCTCTTTCGCTTCACCACCCCGGCCCATGGGCACGCTGCTCCTTACGCGCTCGATGCGATCAGGCTCGCCACCGCTGGCGTGAATTTCTGTATGGATCACGCCGGGCCGTACGGCATTGACCCGGACGCCCTCTGCAGCGACTTCCTTGGCCAGCCCGAGGGTCATGCTATCTATCGCGCCCTTGGCGGCCGCGTAGTCGATGTACTCGTTGGGCGCGCCGAGTTTGGCTGCAATTGAGGAGACGTTGACGATGGCACCGCCGGTACCACCGTTGCGAGTGGACATGCGCTTGACCGCCTCGCGGGCGCAGAGAAAGCTACCGAATACATTTACCGCGAATACGCGTTCCAGGCGTGCTTTGTCCATGTCTTCGAGGCGCGTCTGGCGTTCGAGCCTGCCGGCGTTATTGACTAGTACGTCGAGCCTGCCGAATTCGGCATCAAGCGCTTCGAACAAGCGTATGACTTGCGACTCCTCCGCTACGTCCGCTTCGACCACAATTGCGCGCGCGCCCCGGCTGCGCAGCTCGTTCAGTAGCTGGTCGGCTGCGTCCTGGCGCGATCGAAAGTTCAAGCACAACGCGTAGCCTTCAGCCGCTGCGAGCCTGGTGTGGCAGCGCCGATGCCACGGCTGGCCCCCGTTATCAACATCACTTTCGACATAAAAGATCCTCGACGACCGGTCTTGAAAACAGGCGAGTAGGTCCTAATTAGGGCATCACAGGATGCCGAATTCGGGTCCTGTATGAACCACTCGCTGAATATCAGGAGATAGCAAAATGACTAGTTTTTCGATGGCCCCACTGTTTCGTCAGTCCATTGGTTTCGATCGATTCAACGATCTGTTCGAGTCCGCGCTGCGCAATGATGCAAACGGCTCGTTCCCGCCCTACAACGTGGAAAAGCACGGCGATGACCAGTACCGCATCATCGTAGCCGCCGCTGGGTTCCAGGAGTCCGATCTGGATTTGCAGGTCGAGCGAGGCGTGCTGACCGTGAGCGGTGGCAAGCGTGAGAGCAGTGGCGAAAACGTTACCTACCTGCATCAGGGTATCGCCCAGCGTGCTTTCAAGCTCTCGTTCCGCCTCGCCGACCATATTGAAGTGAAGGGCGCAGAGCTGAGAAATGGGCTGCTCAGCATCGAGCTCGAGCGTGTCGTGCCAGAGGAGGCCAAACCCAAGCGCATCCCAATTAACGGTGAGCGTTTGGCGTTGGAGGGCTGAGCGAGCCGCCAGCACGTAGCTTGAACAGTAACCCCGCCTACGCAGTTCGCACGGCGGGGTTTTCGTTTTCTGGCAACGCCTTTCAGCTGAGTGAATGAGTTTTGAGCAGTTCTCCGAAATCTGCCGGTGGAATAGGGCGGCTGAAGAGATATCCCTGATACAGGTGACAGCCTTGCGCTTGGAGCAGCTCAAGCTGCGCCTGTTGTTCGACCCCTTCGGCAATCACTTCCAGCCTTAGACTTCGAGCCATTGCGACGATGGCGCGAATGATCTCGGCGTCGTTTGGATCATCCAGTGCATCGCGAACGAAGGACTGGTCGATCTTAAGGACATCGACTGGTAGCCGCTTCAGGTAGGTGAGGGAAGAATAGCCGGTGCCGAAATCGTCCATGGCGAAGCTCACGCCCTGTCGGCAGAGGCGGCGCATCTTGGCAATGGTGTCGTCCAGGTTCTGGATAACGATGCCTTCGGTGATTTCCAGCTTGATCATCGCGTGCGGGAGGCTAACGGCTTTGAGCGCTTCGAGAACCCGCTCGACGAAATCACTCTGGCGGAACTGCCGTGGACTGATGTTGACGCAGAGGCTGAAGCTGTCCGAATCAACGACGCCGTCGACCAAGAGCGATGCGGCGATGCGACACGCCTCCCTGATGACCCAATTGCCCACTTCGACAATCAGGCCGCTTTCTTCGAGCACGTCGATAAACTGGGCAGGAGAACGCACGCCATCCACCGGGTGATGCCAGCGCAACAGGACCTCGGCGCCTATCACCCTGGCGGAGCGCGCGTCGACCTGTGGTTGAAGGTACAACTCGAATTCGTTGCGCTGCAGCGCAAGACGCAGTTCGCTCTCAAGCTGCAGGCGTGCACTGGCGGCTTGTTGCATTGTGGTGCGGAACAGCTGAATCGCATTGCGTCCGGCGTCCTTTGCCCGGTAGAGCGCAATGTCGGCGCGCTTCAGCAGATCGGCAGGCGTCTCGCCGTGATCAGGCATCAAGGCGATGCCGATACTGGGCGTTACCTGCAGCCTGTTGCCTTCGAACACCATAGGCTCGGCGAGAAGGGTGCGAAGTTTTTCGGCAACCTGGCGGACATGGCGGGTCACCTCCGAGCGCTTGCCAGTCAAACCAGTGAGTAGCACAACGAATTCGTCGCCACCCAGGCGGGCTACGGTGTCCTCCTGTCGGATGCTGGCCTCGAGGCGGGCAGTGATCATCTTCAATACAGCGTCACCGACCGGATGTCCAAGCGAGTCGTTGATGTGTTTGAAATGGTCGAGGTCGAGAAACAGTAGGGCGCCACGCAGCTTGTGGCGTTTATGCAACGCCGTCTGCTGAGTTAGGCGATCCATCAGCAGCGTTCGGTTAGGCAGGTTAGTCAACGGGTCGTGATAGGCCAGGTGGTGAATTTGCGCGTGGGCGGCCTTGAGTTGGCTGATGTCCCGTGCGGATAACAGCAGACAGTCTGTGTTGTTCAGCACGATAGGCTCTACCGACACTTCAATGTGCTTTAAACGACCGTGACGATCCTGGCCGACCATCTCCCAGTTCGTCACCCGGCCGTCACGTTCGAGCCGTTCGAGAATTTCCTGGCGCTGCGTGCTGGGCCAGACGCCCAATTCGTATGAGGTTCTGCCGATGGCTTCTTCGGGACTGTAGCCTGAGAGGCGTTGGAAGCCTTCGTTAACCTCGATGAATCGTCCAGTGCCGCGCTCGCTGATGATGATGGCGTCAGGGCTCGAATGGAATGCCTTGGCGAATTTAACCTCGCTGGCCTTCAGCGCCGCCTCGGCCTGTTGTCGTTTGGTAATGTCACGAAAAGTGGTGACGATGCACAGGCGGCGGTCGACTCGGATGAACCGGCTGGAAACCACGCAAGTCACGAACTGTCCTGTCCTGGTGCGGAACTGTGCCTCGGCGTTCTCCAGCCGCTGATCACGCATCAGTTGCTCGAACAGATATTTTCGCTGCCGTTCGTCCTGCCATATGCCGATTTCCGGAGCAGATCGGCCGACGACATCGGCACTCTCCCAGCCGAACACCACGCTAAAGCTCGGGTTGATCTCCATGAAAACTCCGTCGCGGATGCGGGACAGGGAGATCGGGTCTGGACTGCCTTGAAACAAAGCTGAGAACTTCGCTTCCGACGCCGCCAGGTGTTGCGCACGTAAGACCCGTTCGGTGGCGTCGATGATAATTCCGGCCATGCGCAAGGGCGTGCCACGCTCGTCTCGGTAGAGCTTGGCGGTGCTTTCGAGGTGCCGAATCGTGCCGTCTGGATGGTTGGCCTGGTACGTGGCCTGATAGGTTTGCCGACGCCCGGCGAGGAGGTCGCTGTATGCCGCCCGCATGGTCTTGCGGTCGTTCGCAGCGACGCTGCGGAAAAACTCACGAAACGATCCATCGAATGGGCCTTCTACCAGACCTTGCAGCTCGGATGCCCTGGAAGAGGCATAGAGCCGGTCGCTTGGAATGTGCCATTCCCAGTTGCCCAGCTCTGCGGAGGCGAGTGCCAGCTCAAGGCGTTCTTGGCTGTCTTCAAGCGCCTGCGCCTGAATGTGGCGGTCGGTGATATCGCGGATGACGCCCACCAGTACCGTCTGCCCATCCTCATTGACCTGTCGTTGCCCATCGATTTCAAGCCATCGCACGCTAGCATCTGGCCAGCAGACGCGATGGCGGAAGCTGAATCGTGATTCGGCGCCAGTGAGCATCGAACATACTGCAGTCTGGATATGCGGCCGGTCTTCAGGGACGATGAGTTCGAGATACCGATCTGGAGAAAGCTCTAAGAGCGGCGCGCTCAGGCCGAACAGCTTCCCCGTGCCAAGGGACCAATGCATGGCGCCGCGTTGAACATTCCAGGACCACAGGCCGAGCCCTGCACCGTCAAGCATCGATAATAGGCGCGCAACGTCCTGCCATGGTTGTGGTGCGCCGCTTGGGGAGGCATTGGCCGTGTTATCAGGCGGCAACATGAGCGGCCTCGAAGAGCTGGGTCTGCGTGATGTTTCGACGGTATGCGATGCTCATGGCTCTCTTGGATCTTGTTGTTGTCCCGCGAACTTATCCGTAGCTAATGGCAAAGTGCAAGTGCGCTTAGTCGGCCTCCAGCAACGACATGAAGGCCTTTGCCGCGTTGGACAGAGTGCGCTCGGTATGGATGATGTAGCCGAGCTCCCTCGCCAGTTGAATGCCCGAGAGGGGCAATCGTACGACCTGATCATCAAGCATCGTGCGGGGCAACACACTCCAGGCGATCCCAATCGAAACCATCATCTTGATCGTCTCCATGTAATTGGTGCTCATCGTGATGTTGGGCGTCAGCCTCTCACGTTCGAACAGCCGGTGGGCGATGTGATGGGTGAACGTGTTGCCGCCTGGAAATACCGCGGGGAAGCCGGCGACGTCGGCCAGCGTTATGTCAGGCTTCTGGGCTAGCGGGTGTTCGGGGGCGACGACGAAGTCCAGTGGATCGTCCCAGACCTTGACCGCGCGAATCGGCGATGCAGTCTGCGGTGCCAGCGTGATTACGGCCAGTTCGGCTCGGCCGTGCAGAACTTCATCGTAAGCGACCTCCGAATCAAGGAAACGAATATCCAAATTCACCTTCGGATAGGCACGCGTGAATGCTCTCAGCAACGGTGGTAGACGATGCAGCCCGATGTGGTGACTGGTGGCCAGACTTAGTTGTCCGCTGACGTCGCCGTTGAGGTTGGTCAGTGCACGACGGGTATCGTCCAGCACGTTGAGGATCTGATAAGCGCGAGGTAGCAGCGCGCGGCCAGCTTCAGTCAGCCCGATCTCCCGACCAAGCCGATCAAACAGTCGCACGCTCAGCTGTGATTCCAGCGAAGCCAAGCGCTTGCTCACGGCTGGCTGAGTCAGATGCAGACGCTCAGCGGCGAGGGAGAAGCTGCCCATCTCGGCGATTGCTATAAAAGCGTTAAGGCTGGCGAGGTCCATGGCTGGCTCCGGTCATCGTTTCTGACAGACGTTATAGGCCTAAGGATAGGTGTCTGCATTCCAGCAAGGAATGAGTAAGATGAAAAATATGAATTTGAGTAATCCATTGTAAGTCCCTAGCATGCCCTCATAAGCAAAAGGGCTATTGCCCAACGCACTGATGAGGAAAGTCCGATGGCCGGCAAAACGCTCTACGACAAGCTCTGGGAAATGCACGAGGTCAAGCGTCGCGATGATGGCTCGTCACTGATTTATATCGACCGTCATATCCTGCACGAAGTGACCTCACCGCAAGCGTTCGAAGGGCTTCGCCTGGCCGGGCGAAAGCCATGGCGCATCGATGCCAACATTGCCACCCCGGATCACAACGTGCCGACTACCAAGGGCGAGCGTCAGGGCGGCCTGGAAGCGATTGCCGATGAGGTTTCCCGTATCCAGGTGCAGACTTTGGACGAGAACTGCGATGACTTTGGCATTCTTGAGTTCAAGATGAACGACGTTCGTCAGGGCATCGTTCATGTGATCGGCCCAGAGCAGGGCGCAACCCTGCCGGGGATGACAGTGGTCTGCGGCGACTCGCACACCTCTACGCATGGCGCTTTCGCTGCACTGGCCCATGGCATTGGCACTTCGGAGGTCGAGCATGTACTCGCCACGCAGTGCCTGGTCGCTAAAAAAATGAAGAACATGCAGGTGCGGGTCGAGGGCAAGCTGCCCTTTGGCGTGACCGCCAAAGACATCGTTTTGGCCGTGATCGGCAAGATCGGTACGGCCGGTGGCAACGGTCATGCGCTGGAGTTCGCTGGCAGTGCCATCCGTGACCTTTCGATGGAAGGGCGCATGACCATCTGCAATATGTCCATCGAGGCCGGGGCGCGCGTTGGGATGGTAGCTGCAGACGAGAAAACCATCGATTATGTGGAAGGTAGGCCCTTTGCGCCCAAAGGCGCCGATTGGGAGCGGGCTGTCGAACTCTGGAAGACGCTGGTTTCCGACGAAGACGCCGTTTTTGACACGGTCGTGGAGTTGAATGCCGAAGACATTAAGCCACAGGTTAGCTGGGGTACTTCACCTGAAATGGTGCTGGCGGTTGACCAGAACGTGCCGGATCCGGCTGTCGAAGCTGACCCAGTCAAGCGTGACTCCATTACTCGCGCGTTGAAGTACATGGGGTTGCAAGCCAACCAACCGATTACTGACATTCAACTCGATCGCGTTTTCATCGGTTCTTGCACCAACTCCCGGATCGAAGACCTGCGCGCCGCAGCGGAAGTGGCGAAGGGTCGTAAGGTTGCCGCAACGGTCAAGCAGGCGATGGTGGTGCCGGGGTCCGGGCTGGTCAAGCGGCAGGCCGAGGAGGAGGGGCTGGACAAGATCTTCCTTGAGGCAGGCTTTGAATGGCGCGAGCCGGGCTGCTCCATGTGTCTGGCGATGAACCCGGACAAGCTGGGCAGTGGCGAGCACTGCGCGTCCACCTCCAACCGCAACTTCGAGGGTCGGCAGGGTGCCGGTGGCAGGACGCATCTGGTGAGCCCGGCAATGGCGGCCGCGGCTGCGGTGACTGGTCGTTTCGTAGACGTTCGTGAATTGATGCAGGCCTGAGGAGACCACCATGAGAGCATTTACCCAGCATACCGGTCTCGTCGCGCCGCTCGACCGCGCCAACGTCGACACCGATCAGATCATCCCCAAGCAGTTTCTCAAGTCGATCAAACGCACCGGTTTCGGACCCAATCTGTTCGATGAGTGGCGCTATCTGGACGTTGGGCAGCCCAACCAGGATTGTTCGGCTCGCCCTGTGAACCAGGATTTCGTGTTGAATTTTCCTCGTTATCAGGGGGCTAGCGTCCTGCTTGCGCGTGAGAACTTCGGTTGCGGTTCATCCCGTGAGCACGCGCCCTGGGCGCTGGAAGAATATGGCTTCCGGGCGATCATCGCGCCGAGCTTTGCCGACATCTTCTACAACAACAGCTTCAAGAATGGCCTGCTGCCGATCGTCCTGAAGGAAGAAGAGGTCGACGAACTGTTCGAACAGGCAGAGGCCAGTGAGGGTTATCAGCTCACTGTAGACCTTGCTGCTCAGGCAGTTACCCGTCCGGACGGTGTTCAGTACAGCTTCGACGTCGATGCATTTCGCAAGCACTGCCTGCTTAACGGCTTGGATGATATCGGCCTCACTCTGCAAGACGCTGAGGCCATCAAGACATTTGAAACCCGTCATCAACAGAAGCAGCCCTGGCTGTTTGGCGCTATTAAGTAAATAAAGAAGCGGCGAACACAGGCAAGTTACTCGCAGCTTTCAGTTATTCCAAAGGGAAATCCTTCAATGTCCAAACAGATTTTAATTCTTCCGGGCGACGGTATCGGCCCTGAAATCATGGCCGAAGCGGTCAAGGTGCTGGAGCTGGCCAACAGCAAGTTTCAACTCGATTTCGAGTTGAGCTATGACGAGCTGGGTGGCGCGGCGGTCGATAAATACGGCGTACCACTGGCTGACGAGACGCTGGAGCGTGCTCGTGCAGCGGATGCCATTCTGCTGGGCGCGGTTGGCGGGCCGAAGTGGGACGCCATTGATCCGGCCATCCGCCCCGAGCGTGGCTTGTTGAAAATTCGCTCCCAGCTGGGCCTCTTCGGGAATCTGCGCCCGGCGTTGCTGTACCCGCAGCTGGCGGCCGCCTCTAGTCTGAAGCCGGAGATCGTATCCGGTCTGGATATTCTCATCGTCCGGGAGCTGACTGGCGGCATCTATTTCGGTCAGCCCCGTGAGAGCAAAGTGCTGGAAAATGGCGAGCGTATGGCGTTCGATACGCTGCCCTACAGCGAAAGCGAGATTCGCCGCATAGCCAAGGTCGGTTTCGACATGGCTCTTGTTCGAGGCAAGAAGCTCTGCTCGGTGGACAAGGCGAACGTACTGGCATCCAGTCAGCTGTGGCGCGCTGTTGTGGAGGAGGTCGGCGAGGACTATCCCGATGTAGAGCTTAGCCATATGTATGTCGACAACGCAGCGATGCAGTTGGTACGCGCGCCGAAGCAGTTCGACGTGATCGTCACCGACAACATGTTCGGCGACATTCTGTCGGACGAAGCTTCCATGTTGACCGGCTCGATCGGCATGCTGCCTTCTGCTTCTCTCGACTCGAACAACAAAGGCATGTTCGAGCCTTGCCATGGTTCAGCGCCGGATATAGCTGGCAAGGGTATCGCCAATCCGCTGGCAACGATTCTCTCGGTGTCGATGATGCTTCGCTACAGCTTCAACCAGGTCGCTGCCGCAGATGCGATCGAGAAGGCAGTCAGCAACGTGCTAGACCAGGGATTGCGCACAGGTGATATCTGGTCCGAAGGTTGTGAAAAAGCGAATACTCAGGTGATGGGCGATGCGGTAGTCGCGGCGCTCGCGAAGTTGTAATCTCTCTGGCCCCATTGCACCGGCCGTTGATAGCGCTAGTGGGCGACGGCTAGGCGGAAACGCCGAGTAGTGCGAGGCGTGGTGTTTGCTGTGTAGGAACAACGCGCCCGCGCTTTCGAACCCGAAAGCGTCTTTGTTTATCGACGGCCTGTCACGCGGGCCACATATATAGGTGTAGTTGCGATGAAACGTGTAGGTCTGATCGGTTGGCGCGGTATGGTTGGTTCCGTGCTCATGCAGCGGATGCTGGAGGAGCGGGATTTCGACCTGATCGAGCCGGTGTTCTTTACCACCTCCAACGTCGGCGGTCAGGGTCCTTCGATCGGCAAGGAAATAGCGCCGCTGAAGGATGCCTACAGCATCGACGAGCTGAAAACTCTCGATGTAATTCTCACTTGCCAAGGTGGTGACTACACCAGTGAAGTCTTCCCGAAGCTGCGTGAGGCGGGCTGGAAGGGTTACTGGATCGATGCGGCTTCCACGCTGCGCATGCACGACGACGCGGTTATCGTGTTGGACCCGGTGAACCGCAAGGTCATCGACCATCAGCTGGATGCTGGCACACTCAACTATATCGGTGGCAATTGCACCGTCAGCTTGATGCTGATGGGGCTTGGTGGTCTGTTCGAGCATGGGCTGGTCGATTGGATGAGTGCGATGACTTATCAGGCTGCGTCTGGTGCCGGTGCGCAGAACATGCGCGAGCTGATCAAACAGATGGGTAGCATCAATGCTTCGGTCGCTGACGAGCTTGCCGACCCGGCTAGCGCCATTCTGGACATCGATCGAAAAGTTGCCGAATGCCAGCGCTCGGAGGCGTTCCCGGTCGATAACTTCGGCGTTCCACTGGCCGGTAGCTTGATCCCTTACATCGACAAGGAACTACCGAACGGGCAGAGCCGCGAAGAATGGAAGGCCCAGGCGGAAACCAACAAGATCCTGGGTCGATTCAAAAGCCCGATTCCGGTGGATGGTATTTGTGTTCGTGTCGGCGCCATGCGTTGCCACAGCCAAGCGTTGACCATCAAGCTGAACAAGGACGTGCCTATCTCCGATATCGAAGGCATGATTAGCCAGCACAACCCTTGGGTAAAGCTTGTTCCGAACCATCGTGACACAAGCATGCAGGAGCTGAGTCCGACTTCGGTGACTGGAACATTGAGTGTCCCGGTCGGCCGCCTGCGCAAGCTGAACATGGGTTCGCATTATCTCGGTGCATTTACCGTAGGCGATCAGCTGCTGTGGGGGGCGGCCGAGCCGTTACGCCGCATGTTGCGCATTCTCCTAGAGCGCTAATCCTAGACAAAAGCGATACCAGAAGCGCCTCGGCAACCCCCGCGGCGCTTTTTTTGTGCCGAACCCCACCGAGACTCATGCGGGCTGGCATGGCCGAGGTGGCGTTTCTCTGGTATTTCGTCGGGTTAAGTCTCGAATGTTCAGTGTCAAGAATACTTTCCGCTACAGTGATGCGCTTTAGGTGGTTTGAAAAGTCGGCACTCGGCGAGCGCGGGTCGCCAGCAGTTGCGACTTGCTTGAAGCTCGCGGAGCTAATTTGTGGATTGGGTCTGATAACGTGCGAAAAGGCGTAGTGGGCAACGCTGCCTGGTCTGGTGAGTTGTTGATAAAACACTATCTGTAAAAGATACTTGCTGGAAGTTCGAAGAATTATTCTAGCTAACAACGCTGTTTAGGCTTATCGCTGACGGGGACCGCCACCTGGCGGGCGCAGGCAGTGACTATAAGACCCTCTCGAAGATCCGAGAAAAGTTAAAAAACAAGGATTTACACAATGGTTCGGGTTCGCAATCTGGTGCTGGCAATCGCGGCTGCTACCGCGCTGACTTCCGAAATGGCTTATGCGCTGGGTTTGGGCGAGGTCACGCTGAAGTCCTCGCTGAATCAACCGCTGGTGGCTGAAATCGAACTGCTGGACGCGAAAACGTTAGCGCCCGGTGAAGTTGTGCCGGTTCTGGCGTCCGCTGAAGACTTCAATCGGGCAGGTGTCGATCGCCAATACTTCCTGACGGACCTGACTTTTACCCCGATTTTGCGCCCAGACGGCAAAAGCGTCATTCGGGTGTCTTCGACCAAACCGGTTCGCGAACCCTATCTAAATTTCCTGATCGAAGTGCTCTGGCCAAGCGGGCGGCTCCTGCGTGAGTACACGTTGCTTCTGGACCCACCACTTTACTCGCCGGAGATTGCCGCTTCGGTCGCGCCGCAACTGCCTGTTGCTGCTCCGATTTCCCGGCCTGCGGCAGCCCCGCAAGTCGCGACACGACCTGCTTCCTCGTCCGCCTCCAGCGCTGCGTCGTCAAGCGACCAGTACAAGGTCACGCCTAACGACACGCTGTGGGAGATTGCTGAGCGTGCACGCCAGGGCGGCACGGTCCATCAAACAATGTTGGCCATTCAGGATCTTAATCCCAACGCCTTTATTGGCAATAACATCAACCGCATGAAGAATGGTCAGGTGCTCCGTCTTCCTAACGCCGAGCAAATTGGCAGTCGTTCGCAAGCCGAGGCGATTCAGCAGGTCGCGCAGCAGAACGCGAGCTGGCGCCAGGCTTCAGGCTCGGCAGCACCTGCTGCTCGTCAGCTCGACGCCACTCAGCGTGGCTCGGCAGGTGCTGCGCCGTCGCGCAGCGACCAGGGTGACAATCTCCGGCTAGTTGCCCCAGAACCTGGCAAGTCAACCATTGGAAGTGATGAAGGGGCTGGTGGTGATGCGGCCGCATTGCGCGACAAGCTAGCTGTTAGCGAAGAGAGCCTCGATTCCAGCCGTCGCGAAAATCTCGACCTAAAGGATCGTCTCAACGACCTGCAGGGGCAGCTGGACAAGCTGCAGCGTCTGATGCAACTGAAAGACGACCAGTTAGCAAAATTGCAGGCTCAGCTCGCGGCTGGGACGGAAGCAGGGGCAGGTGTCGCTGCGCCCCTGACCCCTTCGGTCGACGAGGCAGGCACCAGCGCTGAGCTTGCGCCCGACGCGACTGAAGCGGATCCTCAACTTGGCGCTGGGGCCGATGCTGGCCCGGACGCAGCGTCGCAGGCTCCTCAGGGCGAAGCCATAGAGCCTTCTAAGCCGGCCGAGCAGGCGCCTGTTTCGCCGGCCGCGCCGGTTGTCGCTCCGCAAGATCCAGAGACCGATGGCTACATCGACGAGTTGTTGGCCAGTCCCGTTCTGCTCGGCGTTCTGGGCGGCAGCGCGTTGCTGCTGTTGCTGGTCGGATTAATGGTGCTGTCACGTCGTAACGCGATGAAAGAGGCCGAACTGCAGGAAAGCCTTCTTGCCGACAATTCGACTGATAATTTTTATGTCGCTCAGGGGGAGCTGGAGTCGTCTGAGAGCGATTCGGCCGATCTAGGCGCCGCGCACGATGCTGAACAGGTATCAGCAGATTCGCTTGCTGGCGCGGGTAATGATCCCTTGGCCGAGGCGGATATCTATATTGCTTACGGTCGTTTTAATCAGGCTGCCGAACTGCTACAGAACGCGTTGAACGACGAGCCGCAGCGTAGCGACCTGCGGCTGAAGCTCATGGAGGTCTATGCCGAACTGGGCGATCGAGATGGATTCGCGCGGCAAGAGGCTGAGCTTCGCGAAATAGGTGGTTCGTTTGCGGAGATCGAGCAGACAAAGGCGCGTTATCCGGCGATGGCGGCGGCCGGTTTTGGTGCTGCGGCTGCCTCTGCCGCTACAAGCGATGATTTTGACACCTTCAGTCTGGATGACCTCGAGCTGGAAGAGCCAGCCCCTGTGACGGAGCAAAAGGCGGACGATGACTTCGATCTGAACCTCGATGATCTCGAGCTGGACGAGGACCTGGCGGTTGCACCCGTAGCGCCAGCTAGCGAAGCCACCGCGGAGCTGGATGAAGTCAACTTTGAAGAGTTCAGTCTCGATGCGGCAGGCCAGGAGCAAGCTGCCGAGGATTTTTCTTTCGATCTGGACGAGCCAGCGACAGCCGGCAATGAATCCATGGATGATGAACTGGCCGGCTACTCTCTTGACCTTGACGAGCAATTGACCAGTCCCGCTCGCGGCGACGATCTGATGCTGGGTCTAGAGGATGACACGAAGGCAGCATCACCCGAGCCGGTGGAAGAGTTTGACTTTGGGCTTGCTGATCCTCTGCAGCCTGCTGGTATGCCTGACGAATTTGATCTTTCATTGGATGACGAGCCTGTTGCAGAGTCGGCGCCGGAAGCGTTCTCTTCAGAGGTGGGAGTGGTCGAAGCCGAGCTTGAGGATCTTTCACGGGATTTCAATGAGACGCTTGATCCATCGCCAGTAGTGACGGAAAGCGCAGTTGAACCGAGCGCGTCTTCGGCTGAGGCGCTGGATGATGATTTCGACTTCTTTGCCGATACCGACGAAACCACCACCAAGCTGGACCTTGCGCGGGCCTACATCGATATGGGCGATGCCGAGGGCGCTCGCGATATTCTTGACGAGGTCATGAGCGAGGGAAGTGACAACCAGCAGCAAGAAGCGCGAGAGATGCTCGCTAAACTAGCCTGACTATGATCGAAGCAGTACACCAAGCGGCAGCCTCATCGGCTGCCGCTGACGTTTTCAGAATTGCCCTCGGGGTTGAATATAAAGGCGCCCGGTATCGTGGCTTCCAAAGGCAGCGTGACGGCGTACCCTCCATTCAGCTGTCTTTAGAAGACGCCTTGAGCAAGGTCGCC
Organism: Pseudomonas sp. NPDC077451; assembly: GCF_044543345.1. Lineage (NCBI taxonomy): Bacteria > Pseudomonadati > Pseudomonadota > Gammaproteobacteria > Pseudomonadales > Pseudomonadaceae > Pseudomonas > Pseudomonas sp. NPDC077451. The sequence continues at coordinate 530,942 of NZ_JBITVX010000001.1, forward strand.
GGAGGGCATCCGGTCACGTTGAGTTGTGCTGGACGTACCGATGCGCTCGTTCATGCGTGTGCCCAGGTCGTGCATTTCGATACGCCGGTAAAACGATCCATGCACGCCTGGGTGATGGGTGCGAATCAAAACCTGCCCAACGATATCAGCGTCACCTGGGCCAAGGAAATGCCGAGCAGCTTCGATGCACGGTTCAGTGCCATGGCCCGCCGTTACCGTTACGTGATTTACAACGATCATATCCGGCCTGCTCACCTAGCAGAGGAGGTGACCTGGAATCACCGTCCCCTGGATGTCGCACTAATGCGTGAAGCGGCGAAAACCTTCATCGGAACTCATGACTTCAGCGCATTTCGGGCGCGCCAATGTCAGGCAAAGTCGCCCATCAAGACGATTCATCATTTTGAATTGCTCCAGCATGGCAGGCTTATTGTGCTCGACGTACGTGCCAACGCTTTTCTGCATCATATGGTCCGGAACTTCGCTGGCGTTCTCATGACAATCGGCGCCGGCGAGCAACCAGTGACATGGGCGCGGGACGTATTGGAGTCGCGCGTAAGGCGAACTGGTGGGGTGACGGCTCATCCCTTCGGGCTGTATCTCGTCCAGGTGGACTATCCCGATCAGTTCCAATTACCTGAACGCTATTTGGGGCCGCACTTCCTGTCCGGTCTGCCGGATGTACGGGCACTCCCGCGCTGAGGTAAAAAGTCCAAACTGAAACTGGCGCGGTGCAGGTGTTGATCCGGCTGAACGATGCAGGTTGCAGCCTTTGGTGCTTTTGTTACCATCCGGGGTCTTCTTTTGCAGGTGTCCGCCGTTGCCTATCGTTCGTAGCAAGATATGTGGAATAACCCGCGTCGAGGATGCGCTTGTCGCAGCTGATGCCGGGGCGGACGCAATCGGCCTTGTGTTCTATGCCAAGAGCCCTCGGGCCGTCAGCATTCAGCAGGCGCAGAGAATCGTTGCCGCACTGCCGCCGTTCGTCACCACTGTAGGCTTGTTCGTTAACGCGTCGCGTTGCGAGATCAACGAAACGTTAGAAGCGGTGCCGCTGGACATGCTGCAGTTTCACGGTGACGAAGCACCTGCCGACTGCGAAGGGTTCTTTCGGCCTTGGTACAAGGCACTCCGAGTCCAGGCAGGCGAGGATGTTCGACGACAGGCTGCGCGCTATGCTGGAGCCAGTGCCATTCTGCTCGACACCTTCGTTGCAGGCGTTCCAGGCGGGACTGGAGAAGTTTTCGACTGGTCACTGATTCCGGCTGATCTGCCCAAGCCCTTGATACTCGCTGGAGGGCTCACGTGCCAAAACGTCCAGCAAGCTGTGGCCGGAGTGCGGCCATTCGCCGTCGATGTCAGCGGTGGAGTGGAACTCAGCAAAGGCATTAAAGATCCCGATTGTGTGAGGGAATTCGTTCGGTTGATAAGGGCGTCGATGTGACGAACCTAAGGCGTTTGCCGTCCAGTTACAGTTCGCTGTGCTGGCGAGCCGCCATTCATGCATCGCCGTTGATGCGCGATGACTCGAGTCTCAGCGACAGCGCCTTACGGCCTATCGCTTACGCGACGCAGTGAGCTCCGATTGGAGACCGGTCGCAACGATGAATTTGCCGGTGCGTGCAGACGTTACGCGCGGGACTGACAAGCTGTGGAGAATAAAAGCATGAGCAACTGGCTGGTAGACAAGCTGATCCCCTCGATCATGCGCTCGGAAACGCAGAAAAGCTCAGTGCCCGAAGGGCTGTGGCACAAATGCCCGTCGTGTGAGGCAGTCCTCTATCGGCCGGAACTTGAAAAAACTCTGGACGTTTGCCCAAAGTGTCAGCATCACATGCGGATTGACGCTCGCACCCGTCTGGACATCTTCCTTGATAAGGAAGGGCGTGAGGAAATAGCTGCAGACCTCGAGCCTGTTGACCGATTGAAATTCCGGGACAGCAAAAAGTATAAGGATCGCCTCTCCGCTGCGCAGAAACAAACCGGGGAAAAGGATGCTCTGATTGCGATGCGTGGAACCTTGATGCATATGCCAGTAGTAGCCTGTGCATTCGAGTTTTCCTTCATGGGCGGCTCCATGGGAGCAATAGTTGGGGAGCGTTTTGTGCGTGCTGCGAACGCGGCGCTTGAGCAACGCTGCCCTCTGGTCTGCTTCGCAGCATCCGGTGGTGCTCGTATGCAAGAGGCGCTGATCTCGTTGATGCAGATGGCCAAGACCTCCGCTGTCTTGGCTCGTATGCGCGAAGAGGGACTGCCATTTATCTCCGTCCTCACCGACCCGGTTTATGGTGGCGTATCCGCGAGCCTGGCCATGCTGGGAGATGTCATTGTCGCGGAGCCCAAAGCGCTCATCGGTTTTGCTGGCCCGCGTGTGATTGAGCAGACTGTGCGCGAAAAGCTACCGGAAGGGTTCCAGCGCAGTGAGTTCTTGCTTGATCACGGCGCTATTGACCTGATCGTTCCTCGTTCCGAATTGCGCGCTCGTCTGTCGCGTCTTCTGGCTCAGCTGCAGCAAATGCCTACTCCAGGTGAGCCCGCTCTGGTCACGGCTGACGCATGACCCAGCGGAGCCTGGAGGACTGGCTCGGATACCTTGAACAGCTGCATCCCGTTGCCATTGATATGGGCCTTGAACGATGCCAAGAGGTGGCCGCGAGGCTAGGGCTAACGCGTCCAGCTCGCCAGGTCGTCACCGTTACCGGTACCAATGGCAAGGGATCCACCTGCGCCTTCATTGCTCGAATGTTGGCGGGGCAGGGCAAGACGGTGGGTGTCTACAGCTCGCCGCATCTGTTGCGCTACAACGAGCGGGTTCGTTTCAACCAAGTCGATGCGACAGACGAGGCATTGTGCGAAGCGTTCGAGGTGGTAGAGCAAGCGCGTGGCTCTGTTTCTCTCACTTATTTTGAAATGGGCACGCTGGCTGCTTTCTGGCTTTTCGAGCGTGAGGCGCTTGATGCTGTGGTATTGGAGGTCGGGCTTGGTGGGCGGCTCGACGCGGTAAATATCGTGGATGCCGACGTGGCTGTGGTAACCAATATCGGCTTGGATCATGCCGAATGGCTTGGAACGACCCGCGAAAGCGTGGCGTTTGAAAAGGCCGGGATATTTCGTGCTACAAAGCCCGCGGTATGTGGTGACGCCGATCCTCCAGAATCGATGCTGGAAAGTGCGGCTCGGTCCGCTGTGCCGCTTATGGTCCGTGGGCGCGATTTCGACATGCGTAGGGAAGCAACCTGCTGGCATTGGCGTGGCAGAGACGCCCAAGGCGCCGTCCGAGAGCTGTTAGATCTGCCGATGCTCACCCTGCCGCTGGATAATGCTGCGCTCGCGCTACAGGCGTTTGCATTGCTCGAGCCGTCTTGGCGGCCTGAGCAACTTGTCGAGGCGCTACAAAGCACCCGAGTTACCGGACGCCTGGACCGCCGCACCGTCTACTGCCGCGGCGTTGAGCTTTCGGTAATGCTAGACGTTGGGCATAACCCGCACGCAGCTGCCTATCTGGCTGAGCAGCTCCTTCGGGAGTCGAAGTCCGGCCGCCGCCTCGCGGTTTTTGGTCTTTTGGCTGACAAGGATCTGGTGGGCGTCATTGACGCGCTGACGACTGTTTTTGATGCTTGGGCAGTCGCACCATTGCCCACCCATCGCTCGCGCTCTGCGGACGGGTTGCGTTCGGCATTGATGGAGCGCGGCGAGGCAGTCACTATCTACACTGGCATATCCGAGGCGCTCCAACGGCAATGTGATGAGGCGCGCGAGGGCGATGAGATAGTGGTGTTTGGGTCTTTTTATTGCGTGGCTGAGGCGCTGGCCTGGCTTGATCGTCACGCATCGAGTGGAGGGCATGCTCTTGGTGGATAGAGGATTGTTGCAGCGTATCGTCGGCGCGTTGGTGCTTGTTGCGCTGGCAGTGATATTCGTGCCGATGCTTTTCAATCGCGATGATGCCGGCCAGCAGGTTGCCGTCGATGCGCCCGTAATGCCAGAAGCACCGGTTACACCGGTAATCGAGACACAGCCTGTAGAGGTACCTGAGCCAGAGGTCGATCCGTTCCCAGAAAATTACGAAATTATCGAAGAAGGGCCTGTAGCTGAATCCAATAGTCCAGCGGACCCCATCAATCCTGCTCCTGTGGGTTCACAGCCTGTCCCGGTCACTCCCGAGTCGGCAATCGCTCCGCCGCCATCGGTCAAGCCGACAGCGGATGATGAGCAGCGGTTGGACGCGGCCAATCTACCGGTCAGTTGGTCCGTTCAGCTGGCCAGTCTTTCCAGTCGTGAAAACGCCGACAAGCTCGAGAAAACACTACGATCTCAAGGCTACAACGCCTACATACGTACTGCTGACGGAATGAACCGGGTGTTCGTGGGGCCTTTGGTGGAGCGGGCGGAAGCCAATCGTCTGCGGGACCAATTGCAGCGACAGCAGAAGCTCGACGGGTTCGTTGTACGTTTCAAGCCAGAGCAAGGCTGACATATAACGGCGTTCCAGTTCGTTTAAGCGGCAGCTGGGTGGGCACCTACGCGGTGCTTACTCCCTGGCTTGCGCTCTGGTAAAATGCGCCGCCTTTCTCCTTTGCAGGAAACCCTGTGGCATTCACCTGGGTCGATTGGGCGTTCATCGCCGTTGTGGTCATTTCCAGCCTGATCAGTTTGAAACGCGGTTTCGTCAAGGAAGCGCTTTCCCTGCTCACCTGGATCATTGCCGGCGTCATCGCCTGGATGTTCGGTGGTGCGCTTTCGCACCATCTCGCGGGCTTCATCAGCACACCTTCCTTTCAAGTCATCGCAGCGTGCGTAATTCTGTTCGTAGTGACGTTACTAGTTGGCGCGCTGGTTAATTTTCTCGTCGGAGAGTTGGTGCGCGTCACCGGCCTTTCCGGTACGGATCGCTTCCTTGGAATGGTATTCGGGGCAGCTCGAGGGGGCTTGCTGGTGGTGGTGTTGGTTGGTCTTCTCAGCCTCGCCCCTGTTCAGCAAGATCCCTGGTGGCGAGAGTCAACATTGCTGCCGCATTTTCTGTTGGTTGCCGACTGGTCGAAGAACCTAATCCTTGGGTTTGGGAGTCAGTGGGTGGCCGGCTCGCTCGATGCTTCAAGCTAAGACGAGCAATCTTTAGAAGGACTCTGCACGGCTAAGACCTGTGTGACGTCCGGATCAGCCTGTAACAACTGAGAGGTTCCTTGCATGTGTGGCATTGTCGGCATTGTCGGTAAGTCGAACGTCAATCAGGCGTTGTATGACGCGCTTACCGTTCTGCAACATCGTGGGCAGGACGCAGCCGGAATCGTGACCAGCGACAGCGGCAAGCTGTTTCTGCGCAAGGACAACGGGCTGGTTCGGGACGTGTTTCAGCAGCGTCACATGCAGCGACTGGTGGGCAACATGGGTATCGGTCACGTGCGTTACCCCACCGCGGGCAGCTCTAGCTCCGCGGAAGCACAGCCGTTTTATGTGAACTCGCCTTATGGCATCACACTGGCGCATAACGGCAACTTGACCAACGTCGACCAGTTGACCAAGGAGATTTACGAGTCCGACCTGCGCCATGTAAACACCAATTCCGACTCGGAAGTGCTGCTCAACGTCTTCGCCCATGAGCTGGCAGTGCGGGGCAAGCTGCAGCCAACCGAGGAGGATGTGTTTGCTGCCGTGGCCAAGGTGCATGAGCGTTGTGTAGGTGGTTATGCAGTGGTGGCCATGGTGACCGGCTATGGCATCGTTGGCTTCCGCGATCCGCATGCAATCCGTCCGATCGTGTTCGGGCAGCGGCACACCGATCAGGGTGTGGAGTACATGATTGCCTCCGAAAGCGTTGCGCTGGACGTGCTGGGCTTCTCGCTGATCCGCGATCTGGCACCGGGCGAGGCCGTATACATCACAGCAGATGGCAAGCTGCACACCCGTCAGTGCGCGCCGAATCCGCGCTACGCGCCTTGTATCTTCGAGCATGTCTATCTTGCGCGTTCAGACTCGCTGATGGATGGCGTTTCCGTGTACAAAGCGCGCTTGCGCATGGGCGAGAAGCTGGCCGACAAGATCCTCCGGGAGCGGCCCGAGCACGATATTGACGTCGTCATTCCAATTCCCGACACCAGCCGTACGGCTGCATTGGAACTTGCCAACCGACTGGGCGTGAAGTTCCGCGAAGGCTTCGTCAAGAATCGTTACATCGGCCGGACCTTCATCATGCCCGGCCAGGCCGCACGCAAGAAATCGGTACGGCAGAAGCTCAACGCCATCGACCTTGAGTTCCGCGGTAAGAACGTCATGCTCGTGGATGACTCCATTGTCCGGGGTACGACCTGCAAGCAGATCATCCAGATGGCCCGGGAAGCCGGGGCGAAAAACGTCTATTTCTGTTCTGCAGCGCCCGCCGTTCGCTACCCGAACGTTTATGGAATCGACATGCCCAGTGCACACGAACTCATCGCGCACAATCGCAGCACCGAGGAGGTCGCAGAGCTGATAGGCGCCGACTGGCTGATCTACCAGGATCTGCCGGACCTGATCGATGCAGTTGGTGGCGGTAAGGTAAAGATAGAGAACTTCGATTGCGCAGTGTTTGACGGTAAGTATGTAACTGGCGACATCGATGATGTCTATTTGCATAAGATCGAACAGGCCCGCAATGACCTCAGCAAGAGCAAGGGTGTCGCTGGCAGCGCGATAATCGACCTCTATAACAACTGATCGTCAACCTGGCGGCCATGCCGCCTCGGTTCAAGGTGGAAAACGACTATGACAACCGACTGGGACGCAGGCCGGCTGGACAGTGATTTGTCTGGTGCGAGCATGGATACGCTGGCTGTTCGAGCGGGCCAGCGCCGCTCGCCTGAGGGTGAACATGGCGAAGCGCTGTTCTTCACCTCCAGCTATGTGTTCCGAAGTGCCGCTGACGCTGCCTCACGTTTTTCCGGTGAGGTGTCGGGTAATGTCTATTCACGCTATACCAATCCCACCGTGCGAGCGTTCGAAGAGCGTATCGCTGCTATGGAGGGCGCCGAGCAAGCGGTAGCGACCGCCTCTGGGATGTCGGCGATTCTGGCCATGGTGATGAGCTTGTGTTCTGCTGGCGATCATGTGCTCGTGTCGCGCAGCGTTTTCGGTGCTACGGTTTCGTTGTTCGAAAAATATCTCAAGCGCTTCGGGCTCGAGGTCGACTACGTACCGCTTACCGAGCTTGCAGCCTGGGCGCCGGCATTCAAGCCCAACACCAAGTTGGTCTTCGTCGAGTCGCCATCCAACCCGCTGGCTGAGCTGGTCGACATCGCTGAACTGGCGGCGTTGTGTCACAGCAATGGTGCGATGCTCGCCGTGGATAATTGTTTCTGTACGCCAGTTCTCCAGCAGCCTTTGGCACTGGGTGCTGACATCGTCATTCATTCCGCCACGAAGTACATAGATGGTCAGGGCCGTTGTCTGGGCGGTGTGGTTGCCGGTCGTGCGGAGCAGATGAAGGAAGTCGTGGGCTTTTTGCGCACCGCAGGACCAACGCTCAGCCCGTTCAACGCCTGGATATTTCTCAAGGGCCTGGAAACGCTGCGCCTGCGTATGCAGGCCCATTGCGCCAGTGCTCGTACGTTAGCCGAGTGGCTGGAGCAACAGCCGGGGATTGAGAAAGTCTACTACGCAGGCTTGCCCAGCCACCCTCAACACGAATTGGCCAAGCGTCAACAGAAAGACTTTGGCGCGGTGCTGAGCTTTGAGGTAGCGGGGGGCAAGGAGGGTGCCTGGCGTTTCATCGATGCCACCCGCTTGATTTCCATCACGGCGAACCTGGGCGATAGCAAGACCACCATCACCCATCCTGGCTCGACCACCCACGGGCGACTTTCTGCCGACGACCGTGCCAAAGCAGGCATTCGCGATAGCTTGATAAGGGTGGCAGTGGGGCTCGAGGACGTGGTTGATCTACAAGCTGATCTCGCCCGAGGGTTGGCGGCGCTCTAAAACAATACGCTCGAGCAAAAAATGACCCCGCTAAGAGTAGGGTCATTTTTATGAAACCCGGATCAGTGCGGGCGTCGGGGGGCTGAAATTGCGATTTCAGTCCTTTGCCGGCTCTTCAGTCCTTTGCCGGCTCGAAGTTCACCACGAAACCGTCAAGACGCTGTTCGGTCGCCAGTTCTTCTCGAATCCGAGTGGCCTCCTGGCGACTGTCTATCGGGCCCACGAACACCCGATGCGTACGGCCGGTAATGCGCAGGTAGGCGTCAAAGCCCTCCTCGCGTAGCTTGCTCACCAGCGCCTGAGCACTGTCACCGTTTTGCAGGCTTGCTAGTTGCACTGCCCAGCCTGAGCGAGAGGACGCCTGGATTGGCGGCTGCGTTTGCGGTGTGAAGCTATGCGGTGCACGTTGCGTTGCGGGAGTAGAGGGCATGCGGCTGCGTTGCTCGGGCTCGTTGGAGCGCAGGTCGATTGCCGGGGCTGGTTGTCCCTGTCCATCGAATAAACCTTCCGGGGTGGCCGGAAGAATGGTCGGGCTGCCGGGGTTGGTTTCGATGACTCGGATGTCGCTGTACTTCTTGCCCGATAATGCTGCCAGACCTGCGCGGTCGCGGATCACGGTCGGTCGCAAAAACACCATCAAATTGCGTTTGATATGACTTTCCTGCGTTGAGCGGAACAGCGCTCCTAGCAGTGGGATGTCGCCAAGCAGTGGCACCTTCGAATCGGTTCGGGTCACATCGTCCTGAATTAATCCACCCAGTACGATGACCTGGCCATCCTCAGCGAGGATGGTGCTTTTGATGGATCTTTTGTTGGTGACCAGGTCGACGGCCTGAGCAGAAAGGCTGGCGGATGGCGCAATCGAGGAGATTTCCTGCTCGATTTCCAGGCGTAGCGTGGCGCCCTCATTGATATGCGGAACCACCTTGAGCGTGACGCCAATGTCCTCCCGCTCGATGGTCGTAAACGGGTTGTTCGCGCCGGAAGCGTCGGTTGTGTAGGTACCGGTTTGGAACGGCACGTTCTGGCCAACCAGGATCTCAGCTTCCTGATTGTCCAGCGTCAACAAGCTCGGGGTGGAGAGTAGGTTGCTTTTGCTGTTGGCGGAAAGTGCGGTGATCAGTGCACCAAAGCTACGAGTGCCAACGCCGATGATCGCGCCGTCAGGAAGATTGTTGGGGATTTCATTGTCATTGATGGCGTTGAGCACGGTACCAATGGAAAGGCCTGTATTGCCAAAACTGACTCCACCTACGCCGCCCGTGCCGCCTCGTGCATCTACGGCCCACTGCACGCCAAGGGCGTCGGTGATATCGCCGGATACTTCAACGATGGCCGCCTCCACCATCACCTGCGCCCGTGGTACATCGAGTTGGCGAACGATTGATTCGAGAGTCGAGATCAGTTCGGGTTCCGCCAGCATGACCAGTGCGTTGAGGCTCTCGTCCGCGCGAATGAGTATGTTCTGCTGACGTCCCGCTCCCCCTTGGACCTCGCCATCCCCTTGTTCGGCGAGGCCTTCGGAAATATCGTCGAGCATCTCGGCCAGCGACTTGGCGTCATTGTGGCGCAGGCGAATCACCCGCGTATTGGCTGAGCGCGTGCTGGGCGTATCGAGTGTCTTGGCCAGGCTGGCCAGCTTCTGGCGCGCCAGTTCCGGTCCGGTGAAGATCAGGCGATTGGTGCGCGAATCGGCAATGATCTGCGCACCTGCGGTGTCCTTAGCTTCGCCGCGTGCCAGGGTATTGCGCAGCACTTCAGCGATGTCGACGGCCCAGCCATATTGCAGATTCACCACTGAGTAATCGTCGTTCTGGGCTTGGTCGAGCTGTCGGACCAGCTCTTCGATGCGTGCGATGTTGGCGCTACGGTCGCTGATGATCAACGCGTTCGCCGAGCTGACCGCAGCGAGATGCCCGTACTGTGGAACCAGTGGGCGGATCAGTGGGATCAGCTCGGTCGCGGATGTGTGCTGGACCTGGATGACGCGGGTTTCCAGCAGATCCCCTCCAGTCGGGCCGCCACCGGCCTCCGATTTCGCTTCCGCGTTCGGCACGATTCTGGCGACCTCACCCTGCGTGAGTACGCTGTAGCCGTGAGTTGCCATGACCGACAGGAACAATTGGTAGACCTCCTCCAGCGAGAGGGTCGTAGACGATACGACGCTCACCTGACCCTTTACGCGAGGATCAACGATGAAGGTCTGTCCGGTCAGTTGGCTGATCTGGTCAATGAAGGCCCGAATGTCGGCGTCCTTAAGGTTGATCGTCCAGCCGTCCTGTTGGGTCTCGCTTGGTTCGATTCCGGGATCGGCCGCGTACAGGGGCAGGGGGGCGGCGAGCAGACCGGCGGCGAGCAATGCAATGAGCGGGCGGGAGGAAAAAGGCAGCATCGGTCAGTTGTCTTCCGTGGTCTGTTCGTCGGAGGGCATGGTTTCTGGCGGGCTTGTAGCCCCTTCCATTTGTTGCCGGAGTGCTTCCATTTGCTGGTGAAGCATCTCCGCTTGCGGATCGAGAGCTTCCATCTCCGCTGGTTCACTGTAGTCGGGCAGACTATCGGGCACGGCCGTGGGAGAACGGACGCTTGGGAAGAATAGGCTGTCAATACGACCGCCACGCTTTACCTCAACCCTGTCGGGTTCAACGCTGTACAGGCGTACCCCTGACTCCAGTTCTTGATCGACCCGATAAAGCTGTGGCGGTTGGCCATTTAACTGAATGATCGCAGTCGACCGAGCCGGGTCGGCATGAACGAAGCTGCCTAGCAAGGTTAAATCAGAACTCGATTCGCCGGGCCTATAGCTTTGTCCGCTCGAGGCCGGGGATCCGAACAACCCTTCCATTCGCTCCAAATCAGGCGCGGCCCCGGCGGGTTGGCTGCTGTCCGTGATGGCTGCAGGCGGCGTTTGGGTCAGTCTGAGCCAGGCCATGACCTGACTGCCCAGGTAGAGACCAAATAGCACGACAATGACTGCGCTGAGGATCAGGGGCGCAAACCGGCGAATTTTCTGCAGTGCTGCGGGGGAAGCCAAGCTAGGCACTCCGTGAAACCAAATGTTTGATGGTCATGAACGCTGACTCGCGGCGGCGGTTGCTGAATATATGAACAGCGGGCTTGGCTGCCAGTGTAGACCCGGACCATGACAAAGAAGCACTTGAGTATGCCAGTGCAACTGACTGTTTTTCAGGCAAAAGGTGCCCGGAGGTCGTGGAATGAGCGATGGGGCCACGAGGGCTCGGAATAATTTTGAAAAAATCGCGACACACTGTTGACTTGATTTCCCTTGGTGCGTAAATTGCGCGCCTCGCAGGGCGATCAGCCATCAGCCTTAACGGTTGACACTAAACGCCTTGCGAGTCGGACGAAAGTCCAGCCGACGCGCAGCGGTAGTTCAGTCGGTTAGAATACCGGCCTGTCACGCCGGGGGTCGCGGGTTCGAGTCCCGTCCGCTGCGCCATATTTGCTTCCCTTCTGCGGAAGCCACGCGAAAAGCGGCCTTAGGGCCGCTTTTTTCGTTTCTATCGTCTGTATTTCCTCTTCGCTTCATCGAACGTGGGCGCTTGCGTCTGGCCGCGATGCGCTTGCATGTCGTCAACTCCGACGACCCTCAAAAGTTGTACATCGCAGGTTTAAAGTAGCGCTTTGCACTGCTTGGAAGGTGTTCTAGCGCCGAAAAATCGGCTGTTTTGGGTTGTCAGAGCAAAATACTTGTACAAAGGTATGTCATTGTGACATCTTGCTGTACAAGTTATGGGTGGCCTAGAGCTTTCTCTTGCCGCGGCGTAACGACATTAATCCCCGGCTGCCGCGCAGCACGTATGCAGAGACTCTCAATGAACAAGCAGATGTCAGTATCCAAGCGCCTCGGTCTCGGGTTTTTCGTCATTCTCGCGTTGATGGCAGTCGTGGCCATGGTCAGTGCGCTCAAGGTCGACACGATCGATCGGACCATGAAGAGCATCAGCGCTCAGGCGGGTCTGAAGCAGCGCTACGCGATCAACTTCCGGGGAAGCGTTCATGATCGCGCAATTGCCGTACGGGACGCGGTTAGCGCGGCTGACGCTGATTTCGCACGAGGTCGGGTAGCGGAGATCGATCATCTTGCAAAGTTATATGCCGACTCCGCTGGCCCGATGAAGGCAATGCTTGCGCAGCGCACGGCTGACCCGGTCGAGCTTCAGCTGATGGGGCAGATCGAAGCGATCGAAGCGAAGACCAACGACCTGACCCGAAAAGTCATCGACATGCGGTTCGCTCAAGGCTCGGAGCGGGCATACGCCTTTCTCTTGGAAAATGTCGCTGGCGCTTACAGCGAGTGGCTTCGGCTGATCAATGCCTTTATCGACCACCAAGAAACGTCCATAAGCGAGCAGGTGACGGTGGTACGCGATACAGCTAGCGGCTTTCTAATGCTCATCATCACGGTCACTGGTCTAGCGATTTTGCTGGGCACAGCTATCGCCATGCTGATCATCCGCAAGTTGCGATCGACCCTTGGTGCTGAGCCTGATGAAGTGGCGCGGGTGATTGGTAACCTTGCTGACGGCGATCTCGGCCAGGTGATCCTAACTCGCTATCCAGATAGCGTAATGGGGGCGACTGCGAAGATGGCCGGTCGATTGACCGGCATCATTGCCGAGGTTCGTGCTGCCGCAGACGGGCTGGGTGTCGCGTCGGGAGAACTGCTTACCTCATCGTCCAACAGTAGTCAGCAGATTCAGCAGCAGTCCGCAGAGGCTGAGCAGGTGGCGACTGCCATCAATCAGATGGCGGCGACTGTCAGTGAAGTCGCAAACTTTGCGGCCCGCGCCGCGATGGCCGCCAAGAGCGCCGACGAGCAAGTCGAGACCGGCACGCGAGTGGTGGGTGAAACGGCGATATCGATCCACAATCTGGCCAAGGTGCTCGAGCAAGCCACCGAGACGGTTAGCCAGGTTTCCAAGCAAAGCGGCAGCATCGAAAAGATTCTTCAGGTCATTACCGCCATTGCGGAGCAGACCAATTTGCTGGCGCTTAATGCTGCCATCGAGGCCGCGCGCGCCGGTGAGCATGGTCGAGGTTTTGCAGTGGTGGCGGACGAGGTGCGGTCGTTGGCGAACCGGACTCAGCAATCGTCAAGCGAGATCAGCGAAATGATCGAGTCGTTGCAGGCGGGAGCAAGCAAGGCGGCTGAGGTGATGCAAACCAGCAAGCGAATGGCGCAGCAGACGGTCGAGCAGACCCTCGAGGCGGAGGGCGCTCTGTCGAAGATCCGCCAGGAGGTTGGCTCGATCAACGAAATGAATGCTCAGATCGCCACGGCATCCGAGGAGCAGAGCGCGGTGGCCGAGGAGGTCAACCAGAGCGTGACGCGCATTCATGACTCCGCAGTGGCCAGCTCGGCCGCCTCTAATCAGGTTGCCGCTTCGAGCAGAGACCTGACGACGCTCGCCCAGGAATTGAATCGAAAGGTTGGTTACTTCCGGGGCTGATGTAGGAGGCCTAAGCCTTGCTGGTGCACGGCAAGTGACCTTCGGACGCGTTAGGCGTATTGCCGGCGCGGCTGATGGCCGCAGCTGAGCCACAAAAAAGGACAAAGCGGAGGGGCATGGCCACACTCTAGGCTGTTTTACCTTGACCTGCGTCAACCTGTAACGGGGTGTCCGGCGCACCCTTGCGGTTAAATGCTGTCAGTAATGCGTGTTGTGACTAACAAGCCAGGGGCTGATGGCGTACTGACGAGGGGTGGTTAATGTTCGGTTTGGAAGCGCTTGAACTTGCGCGGATCCAGTTTGCTTTCACGATTTCCTTCCACATCATCTTTCCAGCGATCACCATCGGGTTGGCGAGTTTCCTGGCAGTGCTGGAAGGGTTGTGGCTGAAAACCAAGCGCCAGGTCTATCGAGACCTCTACCATTTCTGGCTCAAGATATTCGCCGTCAACTTTGGAATGGGTGTGGTATCGGGGATCGTCATGGCCTACCAGTTCGGTACGAACTGGAGCGCCTATTCCGAATTCGCTGGAAGCGTCACGGGGCCATTGCTGGCTTACGAGGTGCTGACAGCTTTCTTCCTTGAAGCCGGTTTCCTCGGCGTCATGCTGTTTGGCTGGAATCGCGTGGGCGCCGGGCTGCATTTCTTTTCGACGCTGATGGTGGCAGTCGGCACCCTGATCTCCACGTTCTGGATCCTGGCTTCGAACAGCTGGATGCACACACCGCAAGGGCACGAGATCATCGATGGCATCGTGATCCCAGTGGACTGGTTTGCCATCGTATTCAACCCGTCGTTCCCGTACCGTCTGACGCACATGGCGATTGCTGCTTTTCTCGCGACTGCGTTCATGGTCGGCGCGTCTGCCGCCTGGCACCTGCTGCGCGGCAATGACAACCCGGCGGTGCGAAAGATGCTTTCCATGGCAATGTGGATGGCGCTGATCGTTGCGCCGATTCAGGCCGTGGTCGGAGATTTTCACGGGCTCAACACGCTTGAATACCAACCGGCGAAGATCGCCGCGATGGAAGGTCATTGGGACAACTCGTCAGGTGAGCCTACTCCGTTGTTGCTGTTTGGCTGGCCGGATATGGAACGCGAAGAAACCCGCTACAAGGTCGAAATTCCGTACCTTGGTAGCCTGATTCTCAAGCACAGCCTGACCGAGCAGATCCCGGCGCTGAAGGATTTCCCCAAAGAAGACCGGCCCAATTCCACCATTGTGTTCTGGACCTTCCGTGTGATGGTCGCGCTCGGTCTACTGATGATCTTCACAGGCTTCTGGAGTCTGTGGCTGCGTCGGGGTGGCAGGCTGTTCCACTCCAAGCCCTTCTTGCGCCTCGCATTGCTGATGGGCCCGTCGGGGATTATCGCAATTCTCGCCGGCTGGTTTACCACCGAGGTTGGGCGGCAGCCGTGGGTGGTGTACGGGATCATGCGGACCGCCGATGCAGTATCCAACCATGGCGCCGGGCAGCTTGGTCTGACCCTGGCGATGTTCGTCCTGATCTACTTTGCGGTGTTCGGCATCGGGTTCGTCTACGTCCTGCGTCTGATCGGCAAAGGGCCAATCATCAACGAGGGAGACGAGAAGGGCGCCGGTGGGCCGGGGGAGAAGCGCACGCCAATGCGGCCGCTGTCCGCCGCAGACGAGGCGATACCGCACGATCATGGCGACAAACTGGGCGAGAGGAACTGACTTATGGGTATAGATCTTTCGCTGATCTGGGCCGTCATCATCATCTTCGGCATCATGATGTACGTGGTGATGGATGGGTTCGATCTGGGTATCGGCATTCTATTTCCGTTCCTGTCTGATACCTCCGAGCGGGACGTCGCGATGAACACCGTGGCGCCAATTTGGGACGGCAACGAGACATGGCTTGTACTGGGCGGTGCAGGGCTGTTCGCAGCGTTCCCGCTCGCCTATTCGGTCGTGCTTTCGGCGCTCTACTTGCCGATCATCTTCATGTTGATGGGGTTGATCTTCCGCGGTGTGGCGTTCGAATTTCGCTTCAAGGCCAGCGCGTCTCGTCAGCATGTGTGGGACAAGGCCTTTGTTGGCGGCTCGCTGGCGGCGACCTTCTTCCAGGGTGTCGCACTTGGCGCCTTCATTCATGGCTTCCCCGTGGCTGATCGAGCTTATGCCGGTGGTCCGCTGGACTGGCTGACGCCGTTCTCGGTGTTCTGCGGCGTGGCGCTGATCGTGGCGTATGCCCTGCTGGGCTGCACCTGGCTGATCATGAAGACCGCTGGCGATCTGCAAAAGCGCATGCATGACATTGGCATTCCGCTGGTCTGGGCCGTGCTGGCCGTAACCGGGATCGTCAGTATCTGGACACCGCTGACCCATCCGGATATCGCTGAGCGCTGGTTCAGTATGCCGAACCTGATCCTGTTCCTGCCGGTGCCGATTCTGGTGCTCGCATGTACGTTCGGGCTGCTTCGATCGATCAAGCGTTACGCTCACTACTCGCCATTCCTGTTCACCCTGGCGCTGATTTTCCTGGGCTACAGCGGACTCGGAATCAGCCTCTGGCCGAACATCATTCCGCCGTCCATCAGTATCTGGGATGCCGCCGCACCGCCTCAGAGCCAGGGGTTCACTCTGGTCGGGGCGCTGCTGATCATCCCGCTGATCCTGATGTACACCGCGTGGAGCTACTACGTATTCCGCGGCAAGGTCAGTGCAGAGGACGGCTACCACTGAAACGGGCCGTCACGGAGCGATATATGCAAAACAAGCACGAAAGCGGTGCAGCCAGGCCCAAACCGCTGTGGAAGCGTATGACCTGGTTGGTTTTGATCTGGTCAGCGAGCGTTCTCGCGCTGGGCGTGGTTGCCTGGCTGCTGCGCCAGGCGATGACCGCGGCGGGTCTGACGTCGCCCTAACCGCCGCGCTAGAGCCTATCTGCGGCCTGCGGCGATATGGCGCGTTGTGGCAGCAGGCCGCTCGGGCTATTTATTGGTCATCCGCCGTGTGAAGCGGTTCATGTTTCGGTCATGTGCGCAGGGTAGTTTCGCTGGCATGGACTTTGAAACGCAGAACTGGGCAAACCGAAAAAGAGGATCGTTTCTATGGACGACTATCAAGACGAAATTCTCGAGTGGCACGCATCTGAGCAAGACGGGCCGGAGCCTGCTGACGACGCCTTCGAGCTTTGACGGAATCAGTCGGCGCGCCGTTGTGCGCGCCGATATTCTCCCGGTGTCTGGCCGCTCCAGCGTTTGAATGCGCGCTGGAAGGCTTCCGCCGAAGAGAATCCGAGTAACCAGGCAATCTCGCCGAACGCCGATTCGGTGTCCCGAATGTAGGCCATGGCAAGATCGCGGCGGGTGTCGTTGAGAATCGCGCGGTAGCTGGTGCCTTCTTCATCCAGCTTTCGACGCAGCGTCCAGGGCGGTAACTGCAATCGTCCTGCAACTTGCTGCAGATCGGGCTCCTGGCCCTTGAGCATCGGACCGAGGAGCTGAGCCACTCGCTCGCGGATGCTGCGGGTTCGAGTGCGAATCTCCAGTTCCGCCTCGCAGAGTTCGAGAAGCTGGCGCCAGGTGCCCGGGCAGTGCTCCGGATTGCGGAGCGCCAGTGCCGCCTGATCCAGTCGCAGTTGATTGTGCTCGGCGCCGAATTCGATCGGTCTTGCGAAGAACGCTTCGTAGCGTGCAGCGTAATCGGGGCGTTGAAATTCAATCTGCACTGCAACCGGGGTCAACGGCTGGCCCGCGACCGCGCCAAGTTGCGTAACCCAGCTGGCCAATACGGTGTCCACGACGAACCGGTTGTAGCTGTTGTACGGGCTGATCGAATAGAACCTGAGCCAGGCACCAGATGCATCCTCGTGGAACCCTGAGGCGCCCCGGTAATTGGACGCATAAAGCGGCTCGTAGCGAATCAGTGCACGTGCGGCTTCGCGCACCGTAGGGGCTTGCGTCGAGGTCACACCGACGAGGCCAAGGTGGCCGGCCTTGCGCAGCCGCCCCATTTCAAGCCCTAGCCCTGGGTCACCCGCCAGCTGCATGGCTGCATGACCCAGACGCATGTAGCGAGGAATCGACAGCCGCGCTCGCGGCTCCGATAGCCGCGCATGATCGAGGCCATACGCATCCAGCAGCGGTTGGGGGTCGATCTGCTTTTCCTGCAGGGCACTGACCAAGCTGTGCACGAAGCCAACCGAGAGATCACCAAGGCGGACCCGTTGATGGTTCATGGTCGATTCGGCAGCCACTGGTTGCGCAAACGCACCGGTTCGCCGTGATGGTGTCGTGTCGGCCTGCGAGGAGAACCGACGAGATTCCAGGGCAGCCCCAGCGTATGCACATCCATCCGCGCCAGTTTTGCAGTTACGCCCAGGTTCTCGCCGCAGGTGGCCAGCGGTTCGTCACGTGCGCCCGGTACTGCAATTAGCTCCGCTTCGTCGGCAACATGCCGTGCATAGGCATCGCAGCCGAGCAAAACGATCAACCGACCAGCCGGCGTCTGGAGTACCGATGGCGCTTGACCTTCGAGCGCTTCGCTGTAACGGCGCTCATAACGACTCAGTTTATGCTTGTACTGCAGTGGCCCCAGTACCTCGCCGTCCGGTGTGAAACTGAGGCTGACCTGCCGAAGCGGCCCGGTACCGCTCCGTAGTCGACCCTCGTCCAGATAGGGTTCGGGCAGCACGATCGAGCCGGCGACGAGTGTCACACCGTAGGCCTTCGCCAGGCCCCCGAAAATTAGCTGGTAGTCATCAGCCATCTTCCGTGCCTTGATCTTTAGAACGGCCTCGGTACGGTGATCATCCCCTTCGTTGCCGAGCAGCGCACGCAAGTAGTCCCAAGGGTTGCTCAGGGCCATCCACTGCACGGCCTCGCGCAGCGTGCGGGCCTGCTGGACTTCAGGCTTCTCGCCGAGGGCGAATAGGCCCGTGCCGACATGCTCTGGCAGCACGACAACCGTTCGGGGATTGAGCAGTCCGGCTTCTTGCGCCTGGTCCAGGTAGGTGGCGAACTTCAATTGCAGCCGCTCGCGGCTCTGGTAGTCCGCCGGCATCAGTCGGGTTTCGATCCCGAGCAGGTTGCCGGTTTCACCCGGCTGGCCCTGGCTCTCGATAGGAAGAACCCGAAGGTCAGAAAGCAGAGGGCCGCTGCCCCGGTCTTGGGTCCAGTCGAGGTAGATGACGAGCGCCACGAGGGCGAGCACGGCGAGGCCGAGCAACTTGCTATAGGTGCGCATGGGCTACAGAGCTGGATATGTTTCCGCAGAGACTAGGCATCGCACAGCCGCTTGCCAAGCGTTTTGCACATTTGAGTCATGTAGTTGTGATTTTCGGTCATTGAGCGCGTGGCGGGTGCTGTTTATCGTCACGGCACTGCGACTGCGCCCGACAGAGGCGCGGCGATCCGACCGACGAATTCTGGCACTGGCTGTGCCGCCTGATCGAGGAACGAACATGACTGCTTTTCCGCATCTGCTGGCTCCGCTGGACCTGGGGTTTACCACGCTGCGCAACCGCACGCTGATGGGCTCGATGCATACAGGGCTGGAAGAAATGCCCAATGGTTTCGAGCGCATGGCCGCGTTCTTCGCCGAACGGGCACGTGGAGGCGTGGGTCTGATTGTCACGGGTGGGGTAGGGCCGAACGAGGAAGGTTCGGTGCGCGCCGGAGCAGCTAAGTTGTCGACCCTCGAGGAAGCCGAAGAGCACAAGGTGGTCACTCAGGCGGTGCACGAGGCAGGTGGCAAGATCTGCATGCAGATTCTCCACGCCGGGCGTTATGCCTACAGCCCTCAGCTGGTGGGCCCGAGCGCCATCCAGGCGCCGATCAACCCCTTTACCCCACGCGAGCTGGACGAAGAGGGCATCGAGAAGCAGATCCGTGACTTCGTCAATTGCGCAGGTTTGGCTCAAAAGGCTGGCTATGACGGCGTCGAGATCATGGGGTCGGAAGGTTACTTCATTAACCAGTTCCTGGTGTCTCATACCAATCACCGAACCGACCGTTGGGGTGGCAGCTACCAAAACCGTATGCGTCTGCCTGTAGAAATCGTCCGCCGGGTACGCGAAGCGGTAGGCCGCGAGTTCATCATCATCTATCGCCTGTCGATGCTCGATCTAATGGAAGGCGGCAGTACCTGGGACGAGGTGCTGATGCTGGCCAAGGCCATAGAACAGGCCGGTGCCACCTTGATCAATACCGGCATTGGCTGGCACGAGGCCCGCATTCCTACTATCGCCACCAAGGTGCCACGCGCGGCGTTTACCAAGGTAACGGCGAAACTGCGCGGCCATGTCGGCATCCCGCTGGTAACGACGAACCGCATCAACACGCCGGAAGTCGCCGAGCAGGTCTTGGCAGAAGGTGATGCAGACATGGTCTCCATGGCTCGTCCGTTCCTTGCCGATCCAGATTTCGTCAACAAGGCGGCAGCGGACCGCAGCGACACCATCAATACCTGTATCGGCTGCAACCAGGCCTGCCTGGATCACACCTTCAGCGGCAAACTGACCACCTGCCTGGTCAATCCGCGCGCGTGCTACGAAACAGAGCTGAATTACATCCCCACCACCACGGTCAAGAAGATTGCCGTGGTGGGAGCCGGCCCGGCTGGCCTGGCCGCTTCTACCGTAGCGGCGGAGCGCGGTCATCAGGTAACGCTGTTCGATTCCGCCAATGAGATTGGTGGTCAGTTCAATATCGCCAAGCTCGTGCCGGGCAAGGAAGAGTTCTTCGAAACCCTACGCTACTTCGAGACCAAGCTGCAGAGCACTGGCGTTGACGTCCGGCTGAACACGCGCGTTAGCGCTGCTGATCTGCTAGCCGGCGGTTTTGATGAGATCATCCTGGCAACCGGGATTGCGCCGCGCACGCCCGATATCCCAGGTATCGATCATCCAATGGTGATCAGCTACATCGACGCAATCCTGCAACGTAAGCCTGTTGGGCAGCACGTAGCAGTCATCGGTGCCGGCGGGATCGGCTTCGATGTGTCGGAGTTCATCACTCACAACGGCCTCTCGACCAGTCTCGACAGAGAGGCGTTCTGGCGCGAGTGGGGTATCGACCTCGCGCTGGAAGCTCGGGGTGGAGTGGCCGGTGTTCAGCCTGAGCCACACGCACCGGCACGGCAGGTGTATCTGCTGCAACGCAAGAAGTCCAAGGTTGGCAACGGCCTGGGCAAGACGACCGGTTGGATTCACCGCACAGGGCTGAAGAACAAGCACGTGCAGATGATCAGCGCCGTCGATTATCTGGGGGTCGACGATAAGGGCCTGCATATCCGTGTGGCAGATGGTGAGCCGCAGGTGCTTGCAGTCGATACGGTCATCGTCTGCGCCGGCCAGGATCCATTGCGGGAGCTGCAAGCCGAACTGGAGGCGGCTGGGCGCCAGGTCCATCTGATCGGAGGGGCCGACGTTGCCGCAGAGCTCGATGCCAAGCGCGCCATTAATCAGGGTTCGCGGCTAGCCGCTGAAGTTTGATACCGGAGCCCCGCTTTCAAGCGGGGCTTTTTGTAAAGGAGCAACGACGTGAGCACATCTCTTCCGCTACAACCGGCCGCTGCCGCAACCTTACTGCGTTGGCATCAGATGATTGCAGCTGGCGATCTCAGCCGGTTACCCGAGCTGCTGCACCCGCAGGCGGTGTTTCGCTCGCCGATGGCCTTCACTCCCTATGAGAGCGCTGCGGCGGTCAATCTGATCCTCAATACCGTGGTCAGAGTATTCGAAGACTTCGGCTATCACCGCGAGCTGGCCGGCACCGATGGCACGGACGTCGTGTTGGAGTTCAGCGCTCGCGTCGGTGATCGTCAGCTCAAGGGTATCGACATGATTCGCTTCGATGAGACTGGGCTGATTACCGATTTCGAAGTCATGATCCGGCCGATGAGCGGGCTGCAGGCGCTCGGTGAGGAAATGGGCAGGCGTCTCGCACCTCAGCTTGCAGCAATGAAGGGCCGACCGGCTTAGTCCAACCCGTTCACAGTTTGCCGGTGGCGTTTCGATAGCCAATCCTGGCGCCGAAGTCGCTGCCAACCCAGTCACATTGCCGGTTTTGCTTTTTCCCCTACACTTCGGCCCAACCATGGGCTAGCGAGCGCCGAGCGCCTGCAGCGCGGATATCCCGCGGGCCGTTCAAGTTGTTGAGGAACCGAGCATGCAGATCAAACCGCAGACGGTCGAAGCCGTACTGTTCTTCAATGATGGCGGCGTCTGCAAGGAAATGCTCTACCCAGAATTCGAGGCCATGCTCGATGGGGTGGTGAGCATGCCGGAGTTCGCCGATCAGCAGATGCGGGTCGCATATGTGCTGGTCAATGCACGGCTGCAGATTCGCGCGGCGGTGTTCTTCTATCTCGATTTCAACGAGGACGGATCAGCCGACAGTGGCTGGAATATCCCGCTGCGCAGCCTTGCCGAACGCACCGGGCGCGGGCCGGATCTCGGCGCTGGGCCGATCCGCCTGGCCTGTCGCAGCCAGTGCCCGGTGTCCTGGCACCAGATGCACTTGTGGGACCCGGACCTGACGCCCGGCAAGAACCACTTCGTCATGTTGCGTGATCGCATCAAGCGCAACCAGCTGGGACTGCTGGTGGAAGAAGAGGCACCACAGACCGTGCCCACCGAGCGTCTGCAAATGGTGGCTGAAGACACTTGGTACGCGCCGGATGCGGCCAAGCAGGCTGCCACTCGCCGCGCCGAGCAGCTCGAAAAGGAACAGCGGGTCAAGGCTGCGCAGTTGATCAAGCAGCAGCGTTTGCGCATTGCCAGCCTGGAACAAATGCGCGAGGCCGACCTCGCTAAATTGCGGGATCTGGCCGCTCAACAGCAGGCAACGCTGCAAAGTGAAATCACCCGATTGCGTGGGCAGCTGCTTGAGCATGAGCAGCAGGCAGTGAACCTTCGCGCCCAGCTCGCAGAGCAGGCCGAGGGCTTCCAGAAGACCCGCGAAGAGATGAGCCAGCAGCTGCGCGCGGTTGAGCAGAACAGTCGTGACGAAGCTGACGCTGCACGGGCGCGCTTCAACACCGAGCTGCAGGTCCAGGTCGCCGCAGCGGTTGCTGAATACAAGGAGCAGATTGCTATTCGGGACGTCGAGCTGGCTTATCGCAACGAGCTGGATGCGCAGCTGCAGGAAGAGATCGAAGCGTTACAGAAGCAGGTGGGCGTGCTAGCCGAGCAGACGGGGGACCGAGTGCTCGAAAGGCTTTCACGGATCGGCGTGGTGTTCATGGCTTATCATCCCGGCGCCGGACACCTGACGATCGCGCTTCAGGATATGGTGCGCTATCAGGCGAATCCGCTAGCGTACGCCGCCGCTAAATGTGCGGTCTCCGAGGAGCAGTACGGCAAGTGGGTTCAGCATTATCAGCAACCTACCTGTGTGGCCAGCCTCTCGACTGGAGAACGCTGCAACATGCCCTTGGATAAAGTCGACTCGCCTGCACACTTCGTGATCGGCGAGTCCAATTGTTGCGCCAGGCACCGGTCTCAGGATCGACTGCGTACCGGTAGCTGACAGGGTCTCTATCATTTCTGCATCTATTCCCAGCCTGGCCTCAGTGCCGCTGCAGCGGCTTGATCTGCCCTGGCTACGCGAGGCCGATGTTCAGGTTGCCGTGCTGCGGCTGGATCTGGTCGATCCAGAGCTGTCCGGGAACAAATGGTTCAAGCTCGCTCATCACCTAACTGCGGCACAAGCCAGCGGCGCCTCAGGGTTAATCAGCCTTGGCGGCCCTCACTCCAACCATCTGCATGCGCTAGCCGCAGCGGCCAAGCGTTACGGGCTAGCCAGCGTCGGGCTACTGCGCGGCAATCCGCAGCAGACAGCGACTGTCGAAGATTTGCAGCGCTTCGGCATGCAGCTGCATTGGCTAGGTTATGGCGGCTATCGCGAACGGCACCGGGCGGATTTCTTCAATTCCTGGCAGGAGCGGTTCCCCGGTTACTACTGCGTACCCGAAGGCGGCGGCGGGCTTGCTGGAGCACGGGGTTGCACCCCGCTGGTCGACCACGTGCAAACGCGCCTGGCCGCCATCAGCTGGGATGATTACGAGGGCTGGTGGCTTGCCGCGGGTACGGGTACCACCTTGGCTGGGTTAGTGATCGGCGAGGCGCAGCGGCGCAGAAGGATGGTCCACGGAGCGCTGGCAGGCCCGCCTTCGCACGGCGTTGCAGACGAAGTCAGCCGGCTGTTGCGAGACGCCGGCACTGCTGACTCCGGGTATCAGCTGGTCGACGCCAGCCGTGGAGGCTTCGGTCGATTCGACGAGCCGCTGGCTCGGTTTCTGCTGGAGACTGAAGCGGTTTCAGGCGTTCCTCTGGAGCCTGTTTACACGGCTAAGGCGATGATGGCATTGCGCCTTTACGTGCGGGGCGGTTATTTTGCCTGCGGCACGCGGCTCATCTTCGTGCATACCGGCGGTCTGCAGGGCCGGAGAGCTGCCCAGGCGCAGCTGGACGGGCTGCTGCGCTGACCTCCCGCCCCTTTGGAACTCATGGATGAATAAGCTGCTGCCTCCCGATCTTCTCCACCGCCTGATTCCGCTCAACACACTGTCGCCTCGGTATCTGCAAGAGATTCGCCATCAATTGGTGCCGCGCGCCCTGGCAGCAGGCGAAGTGCTGTGCGATAAGCAGACGCCATCGGGTTTGAGCTATTTCCTGCTCAGCGGCGTCCTTTCGCTGCAGACGCCGGAAGGCGAGCGGCGATTGGTTGCCGGTTCGTCTGAAAGTTGGCATATGTTGGTTTCCGGCGCCCGGCTGAGCAGAGCCTGCGCGCTGGATGATGTCAGCGTGCTGTGCATCGACAGTGAGCAGCTCGATCGCCTAGTGTCCTGGCAGCATGCCAATGCCGATCTGCTGCTGGAGCTGGCGACGGCAGGCGAGTTGACCGACTGGCTTGAAACATTGCTGGAGAATCCGCTGTTCGCCAAAGTGCCGCCTGCAAACATACGCGACATGCTCGGCAGACTTGAGGCCATCGATATGCCAGCCGGCCAGGTGCTGTTACGCGAAGGTGAGGCCGGCGATTGTTGCTACTTCCTCAAGAGCGGCCGCGCCGAGGTCATGATCGGCCTTGGCAGCGCCGGGCAAGTGGTAGCGGAGCTGGAAGTCGGGGCCTGCTTCGGTGAAGAGGCCCTGCTTACCGACGGGCCGCGCAATGCTACCGTTACGCTGATCGAGGATGCTTGTGTGCTGAAGTTGGCACGCGAGAACTTCGTTTCGCTGTTGAAGGCGCCGGTAGTCGATGAGCTCAGCCTGGAACAGGCGAATGCGCTGATCGAGCAGGGCGCCCAATGGCTGGATGTCCGGTTGTTGGAGGAGTATGAGCAGGGACATGCTCCGCAAGCGCTGACGATGCCGCTGCATCTATTGCGGCTTAAGGCGCGATTGTTGAAGCAGGATCGGCTGTATGTTTGCTACTGCGACAGCGGCAAACGCAGCGCCAGCGCGGTGTTCCTGCTGACGCAGCTGGGCTTCAGCGCTTATCCGCTGCAAGGCGGCCTCGACGGGCTGTCGGCTGAGGATTATGCAACATTGCTCTGTGAGCGGGGTCACGGTTATCTGGCGCGTTCCGGCGGGCGTACCGAACGCAGCGGCTGAACCGACGTGAACTAGCTCAGCATGGCGAGCAAACAGCCGGTGATGCCGCCAGCCAGCACCACCAGCCAGGGCGGCAACTTCCACACCATCAGCGCCGCTAAGGCAATGGCCGCCAGGACAAAATCGCCTGGGCCAAAAATCGCGCTGGTCCAGACCGGATCGTATAGCGCTGCCAGCAACAGCCCGACGACCGCAGCATTCACCCCGCCCAGCGCTGCTTGCATGCGCCGATTGGCACGCAACCGGTCCCAGAACGGCATGGCGCCGAACACCAGCAGAAACGATGGTATGAACACGGCGATCAGGCACAGCGCGGCGTTGATCAGGCTGCTACTGCCGCCGTGAATCGAGGCCCCAAGAAAGGCAGAAAACGTGAATAGCGGCCCTGGTACTGCTTGGGCTGCGCCGTAGCCGGCCATAAAAATGTCATTGCTGACCCAGCCGTTGGGCACGACTTCTGCTTCCAGTAGCGGTAGCACCACATGGCCGCCACCGAATACCAACGCGCCGGCGCGATAGAAGCTGTCGAACATTTCCAGTAGCTGGTTGGACGAGGCGGCAGCTAATGCAGGCAGCACAAGCAGCAAGGCAAAGAACAGCAGCAACGTCAAGGCGCCGGTTGTTTGCCCCACGCGAGGCCTGAACGGGGTGAGGTTGGACATGGCAGCAGGGCGAAACAACACCAGTCCAGCCAGGCCGGAGATTGCGATGACGACCAGTTGCGCCCAGGCACTGGCCAACAGCAGAACAGCGCACGCAGCCAGCAGCGCGATCGCGATTCGCGGGCCATCGGTGCATAGGTTACGCGCCATTCCCCATACCGCCTGAGCGACTACGGCGACCGCGACGATCTTAAGGCCGTGGAGAAGCCCCTCGGGCAAACCATCGCCCCATTGGCCGATGCCCAGCGCGAACAACGCCAAGGCGACTGCTGAAGGCAGCGTGAATCCTGTCCAGGCCGCCAGCGAACCGCGATAGCCGCCCCTTAGCAGGCCGATGGCAATTCCGACCTGGCTGCTCGCCGGGCCGGGCAGAAACTGACAGAGGGCTACCAGATCTGCATAGCCCTGCTCGTCAAGCCAGCGCCGGCGGTGAACGAACTCTTCACGAAAATAGCTCAAGTGAGCCACCGGACCGCCAAATGACGTCAGCCCGAGGCGCAGGAATAGCAGGAAAATTGTCCACGGACTCGATTGTTCCGGTGCGATTGAATGGACATGGTCCGGATTCATCGAGGCTGACCCTGACGGTGGAAGAAGGTGCTGTTGCCGCACAAGTCTGCCGGATGCAGATGACGTTTTCACGTCAGGTGCAGTTCAGCGGGCCGGCCAGGTGCTTGGGACCAGGAACAGACGCTCCTGTTCGAGCCAGTGTCCATCTGCGTGCTCCTCCAGGCGCACCAGCATTTTCGCCTGACGTTGGCCCTCGACGTCGATGACCCACCGATCAAAATCGGGACGCTGCCAGACGGCGCTCCACGGCACGCGAGCGGGGGCCAACCAAGCATGGCGAGGCAAGGGTTGCCAGACTGTTTCGTGGTCGCTTTCAGCGAATGCCGGCCAATCGTGGTGACGCAGCCAGCGCCCGCCTAGGTGCTGGGGACTGGCGCCGGCAGGCGGGGAGCAGGAGTTTGCTAGCGGCTGGAACAGATAGCCGCCTAGCCACAGCGCGCTGTTGATCGGGGCGCTAGTCAGCTCGCTGAGCAATAGTTGCGCGGCGGGCATCGAGGGCAGCCTCAATTGGTGGTCACAGAGGCGCCGCAGCTTGATGTCGAGTCGGTCGTGGCTGCCGGGACCCAGCCAGCGATCGTGCCGCGCGCTGTCGTCGCCCAGTCCGAGGTAGAACTTGACGGCCAGTTCCAGATGATGGACACCTTCCCGGTCACGCAGGAGCAGGTCAATCTCGCCCAGGGTATTGCCGTCATGGTGAATCGGCAGGTTCGCCACCAGCAGATCGACATCGGGCACCTGACACAGCGCGAATTGCCA
Organism: Pseudomonas sp. NPDC077451; assembly: GCF_044543345.1. Classification (NCBI taxonomy): domain Bacteria; kingdom Pseudomonadati; phylum Pseudomonadota; class Gammaproteobacteria; order Pseudomonadales; family Pseudomonadaceae; genus Pseudomonas; species Pseudomonas sp. NPDC077451. Next base: position 557,943 of record NZ_JBITVX010000001.1, read on the forward strand.
GAGGCGCTCGTAATAAAGTCCCAACCGCCTGATGCTGCGTTGCGCGAGCCAGGCCTCGAGAATCCCCGGCTGCGTGTCGAGCAGGCGTAGCCAGTCGGTCAGTTCTTCAGGGTGCTCAGCCCAGCGGCTGGCCGCTAAAGGGTGTCGTTGTTGCGCCGGGGCCTCGCTCAGCAACGGTGGTGAGAGCAGCGCCCAAGCGAGATCCCGCACGGCCGGGTGCATCAGGCTAGGGAGCAAATCGCCAAGATAGGGAAGGTTCATGCAAGCAGCATAGCCGAGGTTGGTTTGCTGCCACTTCCAGCTTTCGCCCATAATCCGCCGGCCGCACTGCAACGGGGAGTCCGAGCCGACCAGTTTGTTGAACTCGAACGTGCCTGCGCGACACCAAACTGATGCCAGATACGTATCGGCCGATTGGTGTTTCTCCTGTCCCGCAACCGCTTTCACCCGTCTCGCCTACAGGGAGCTTCAATGGACCAGTTCCGCAATATCGGCATCATCGGTCGCCTGGGCAGCTCCCAGGTGCTGGATACCATCCGCCGGTTGAAGAGATTCCTCGTGGAGCGCCACCTGCACGTGATTCTCGAAGAAAACATCGCCGAGGTGCTGCCTGGTCATGGCATGCAGACCTCCTCGCGGCAGCGCCTCGGCGACTCCTGCGATCTGGTGATCGTAGTGGGCGGTGACGGCAGCCTGCTAGGCGCGGCGCGAGCGCTGGCCAAGCATCGGGTGCCGGTGCTGGGGATCAACCGGGGCAGCCTCGGGTTCCTGACCGACATTCGCCCGGACGAGTTGGAAGAGAAGGTCGCCGAGGTGCTAAGCGGGCAATACACGCTGGAGAATCGCTTCCTGCTTGAGGCCCAGGTGCGGCGCTTCGAGGAGTCCATTGGCGAAGGCGACGCGCTCAACGACGTGGTGCTGCATCCTGGAAAGTCGACCCGGATGATCGAATTCGAGCTGTATATCGATGGTCAGTTCGTCTGCAGTCAGAAGGCCGATGGGCTGATCATTGCCACCCCCACGGGCTCAACTGCGTACGCGCTTTCCGCTGGCGGGCCGATCATGCACCCCCGACTGGATGCAATCGTGGTTGTTCCGATGTATCCGCACACCTTGTCCAGCCGACCCATCGTGGTGGATGGCAACAGCGAACTGAAAATCGTCGTCTCGCCGAACATGCAGATCTACCCGCAGGTCTCCTGTGATGGCCAGAACCACTTCACCTGCGCGCCAGGCGATACCGTCACGGTGCGCAAGAAACCGCAGAAGCTTCACCTGATCCACCCGCTTGACCATAACTATTACGAGGTCTGCCGTACCAAGCTTGGCTGGGGTAGTCGCCTCGGTGGAGGGGAATAGTGCTTGTCGACCCGGAGCGCAGCTACGACCTGATTGGGGACGTGCATGGTTGCGCCCACACAGTGGCTCGTCTGCTTGAACAGCTGGGCTATAGCCGGCACGGCGACGTGTGGCGGCATCCTCGTCGGCAGGTGATCTTTCTTGGCGACATCATTGATCGCGGCCCACGAATTCGCGAAGCGCTGCACTTGGTCCATGCAATGGTCGACGCGGGGCAGGCGCATTGCATCATGGGCAATCACGAGTTCAACGCACTGGGTTGGTACACCCCGGCGCCTTCCGAGAGCGGCCAGGCCTTCGTTCGCGAACACACGCCGCGGTACGCCATGCTGTTGCAGCATACCTTTCAGCAGTTCGAGCCCTATCCGCAAGAATGGACCGACTTCCTCGAATGGTTCATGACGTTGCCGCTGTACCTTGAGAACGAGCGTTTTCGTGTCGTTCATGCCTGCTGGGACAATGCGGTGATCAGTCAGCTGCGCGAGCGGTTGGTCAATGGATGCGTTGATCCCGCATTCTTGCGGGACGCGGCGTTCGCCCAAGGCTTCGCTGCCAAGGCACTGGATCGCCTGCTGCGCGGCACCGACATGCCGCTGCCTGAAGGGCTGACGCTGACCAGCGCGGAGGGCTTCACCCGCAGCTTCTTCCGGACGAAATTCTGGGAAGAAAATCCCCAGACCTACGGCGACATCGTCTTCCAGCCCGACGGCCTGCCGGAAAAGGCCGCACGGGTGCCACTCAGCGATAGCCAGAAGAGCAAACTGTTTCTCTATGGCCCGGATGACCCGCTATTGTTCGTCGGGCACTACTGGCGTAGCGGAACACCCGCGCCGATCCGACCTAACCTCGCCTGTCTCGATTACAGCGCGGTGAAATACGGCAAGCTCGTCGCCTATCGGCTTGATGAGGAAACCAGACTCGACCCGGCGAAGTTCGTCTGGGTGGACGTGGAGCGATAGATGGCCATCATCGAGGCGTTGCGCCTGCCATTGTCAGAGGACCTAAGCGGTTTCATCGCCTTGTTGCAGCGTTTGCAGGTGCCTTGCCGCGTCTCCGAGGAGTCGGGCGAGCAGGTGTTGCGGGTGCCGGCAGAGACAGCCGAGCAGGTCCGCGAGCTCTACCAGCGCTATCCCCAGGGTGACGGCGCCGTGGTGGCCGAACAACCGCCACGGCGCGGCGGCGGTTTTGTCGCCAGCCTTCGCCGCAGTCCGCTGACTGCAGCGGTATTGCTGCTGACGATGATCGCAGCCGCCATCACCATGCTTGGCGAGAACTTCGAGACCATTCGCTGGTTCAGCTTTGGTGACTTCCGCATCGACGGTGAGTACGCCTACTTTGCGACTCTCGAACAAACCCTCGCAGCAGGGGAGTGGTGGCGGCTGGTAACGCCAATCTTCGTGCATTTCGGCTTCTTGCACCTGGCCATGAACTCGATGTGGTACTGGGAGCTTGGGCGGCGCATCGAATATCGACAAGGCGCGCTGATGTTGCTTGGCCTGACGCTGGTGTTCGGCGTCGTTTCCAATGTGGCTCAATACACCTACGGTGGCCCCGGGATATTCGGGGGATTATCTGGCGTTCTGTACGGGCTGCTCGGGCATTGCTGGCTATTCCAAAAGCTCTCTCCCGATGAGGCCTATCGGCTGCCGCCCGGCGTTGTGGTGCTGATGCTGGTCTGGCTGGTGGTCTGCCTGACGGGCGTGATCGAAGTGGTGAGCTTCGGCGCATTGGCGATCGCCAACGCGGCCCATGTTGGCGGTCTGGTTGCCGGCTGTTTGACCGGCGTTCTCGGCGGGCTGCTGTCCCGTCGCAGAGCGGTGCGCATGGGCGGCTGAAAGGCTGATCGGTTTTTCCCTAAAGCTGCGCTGCTCGGTAGAATGCGCGCTTGATTCCCTGGGAGCCGGCCATGTCGTCCTTTATCGAAGCCATCGAAAACATCACCCCCGAAATCTACGAAAACCTCAAAACCGCCGTCGAGCTGGGCAAGTGGAGCGACGGGCGCAAGCTGACGCCCGAGCAGAAAGAGACCTGCCTCGGTGCGATGATCGCCTGGGAGATGAAGAACCTGCCGGAAGAGGAGCGCACTGGCTATATGGGCGGCCAGGAGTGCGCCTCCAAGAGCAAGAACAAGGCGCCTATCGACACCAGCCTATTTTCACCCGCTTCGGGAACGCGTCACTGATGCTTGAGCTGGGACGCGGCGCGCTGAGCAAGATGTCGATTCAGCTGGGTGATCAGGCCCAGTATTCCTTCCGCCTGAACGACACGCTGGTGCCGGTCAATCCGCTTATCGGCAAGACGGTTCGGCTGGAATACCTGGGCGCTATCCATTGCAGCCATTGTGGTCGCAAGACGAACAAGAGCTTCAGCCAGGGCTATTGCTACCCCTGCTTCAAGAAGCTGCCGCAGTGCGATATCTGCATCATGAGTCCAGAAAAATGCCACCACGACTTCGGCACTTGCCGCGATCCGCAGTGGGGCATGGACTTCTGCATGACCGACCACGTGGTTTATCTGGCCAACTCGTCTGGCATCAAGGTCGGCATCACCCGTGCTACCCAGTTACCGACCCGCTGGCTCGATCAAGGTGCCAGTCAGGCACTGCCGATCATGCGTGTCGCGACTCGCCAGCAGTCCGGCATGGTCGAAGACCTGTTGCGCAGTCAGGTCGCTGATCGCACCAACTGGCGCGCGCTGCTCAAGGGCGATGCCGAGCCCATTGACCTTATCGAAATGCGCGAACGGATTTTCGATGCCTGCGCCGAGGGGTTGCGAGAACTACAGCAGCGCTACGGGTTGCAAGCGATCCAGCCAGTGGCCGATGCCGAGGTGCTTGAGATCCGCTATCCGGTCGAGGCCTACCCGACCAAGATCGTCAGCCTGGATCTGGAAAAGACGCCGGTCGTCGAAGGCACCCTGCGCGGTATCAAGGGTCAATATTTGATCCTTGATACGGGGGTTATCAATATCCGCAAGTTCACCTCGTATCAGATCGCAGCCAGCAGCACAGCCTGAATGCGAGGCGGGTAGCGGGGGTAGGGTGGACAACGGCGCGGCCTTGTCCACCGATAAGCGCTGGCTGCCAACACCAGGCTCAAGGATGCACGGCCTGGAACAAACGCGTCGAAAAGCCTAAGCCGTTTTCCACCCTACAAGTCAGCCGCGACAGACGCTAAGCTCGAAGTCATCCTCCGCCCGGCCACCGGGCGGGCAGTCCATTTCCCCATTACAGCTTGAAGCTTGCCGCTTGAAGCTCAGCCGACGAGGTTTCCATGCGCACCGAACAACCGAAAGTCATTCATCTAAAGGATTATCAAGTTCCGGACTACTTGATCGATGAAACCCACCTGACCTTCGAGCTGTACGAAGACCGCACCCTGGTGCATGCCCAGCTGGTCATGCGGAGAAATCCAGACGCTGGTGCCGGTTTGCCGCCTTTACAGCTGGACGGCCAGGACCTCGAACTGATCTCCCTTGCGTTGAACGACCGCCAGCTGGGCCTCGGTGACTACCAGATCGCCGAGGAAAGCCTGACCCTGCAACCCGATGCCGCCAGCTTCACGCTGGACAGTACCGTGGTGATCCACCCGGAAAGCAATACCGCGCTCGAAGGCCTCTACAAGTCCGGCGGCATGTTCTGTACCCAATGCGAGGCCGAGGGCTTCCGCAAGATCACCTACTACCTTGATCGTCCGGATGTGATGAGCAAATTCACCACCACGGTCAGCGCTGAGAAGCATGCCTATCCGATCCTGCTGTCCAACGGCAACCCGCTCGCCAGCGGCGAAGAGGGCGATGGCCGCCACTGGGCGACCTGGGAAGATCCGTTCATGAAGCCCGCCTACCTGTTCGCGCTGGTGGCGGGGGACCTCTGGTGCGTCGAGGACAGCTTCACCACCATGAGCGGTCGCGACGTGGCGCTGCGCATTTACGTCGAGCCGGAAAACATCGACAAATGCCAGCACGCCATGGACAGCCTGAAGAAATCGATGACGTGGGACGAAGAGGCCTACGGTCGCGAGTACGACCTGGACATCTTCATGATCGTCGCGGTCAACGACTTCAACATGGGCGCCATGGAAAACAAGGGGCTCAACATCTTCAACTCCAGCGCTGTGCTGGCGCGCGCTGAAACGGCCACCGATGCTGCACACCAGCGCGTCGAGGCGATCGTCGCCCATGAATACTTCCATAACTGGTCCGGTAACCGCGTGACCTGCCGTGATTGGTTCCAGCTTTCGCTCAAGGAAGGCTTCACCGTTTTCCGCGATTCGCAGTTCTCCGCTGACATGAACTCGCCGACCGTCAAGCGCGTCGAGGATGTGTCCTACCTGCGTACTCACCAGTTCGCCGAGGATGCCGGCCCGATGGCCCACTCGGTGCGCCCGGAATCCTTTATAGAGATTTCCAACTTCTACACCCTGACCGTTTATGAGAAGGGCGCTGAAGTGGTGCGCATGATCCAGACGCTGCTGGGTGAGGAGGGCTTCCGCAAGGGCAGCGACCTCTACTTCGAACGGCATGACGGCCAGGCCGTGACCGTCGACGATTTCGTCAAGGCGATGGAAGATGCCAATGGTGCCGACCTGACGCAGTTCAAACGCTGGTACAGCCAGGCGGGCACGCCGCGGCTGGCCGTCAGTGAGCAGTACGACGCCGCCGCAAAAACCTACAGCCTGACATTCCGCCAAAGCTGCCCGCCAACGCCGGGGCAAAGCGAGAAGCTGGCTTTCGTCATCCCAGTTTCGCTGGGCCTGCTGGATGGGCAGGGCAACGAAATTGCGCTGCGCCTGCAAGATGAAGACGCACCGGTCGGTACCACCCGCGTGCTGGCCGTCGACCAGCCCGAGCAGACCTTCACCTTTCTCGACGTGCCCGAGCAACCATTGCCTTCGCTGCTGCGTGGTTTCTCCGCTCCGGTGAAGCTGGACTTCCCCTACAGCCGTGATCAGCTGATGTTCCTGATGCAGCATGATTCCGACGGTTTCAACCGCTGGGAGGCCGGCCAGCAGTTGTCGGTGCAAGTGCTGCAGGAAATGGTCGGGCAGCATCAGCGCGGCGAAGCGCTGCAGCTCGATCAACGCCTCGTCGCAGCGCTGCGCAGCCAGTTGGAGGACGAATGCCTCGATCAGGCGATGGTCGCGGAAATGCTGTCGCTGCCGAGCGAGGCCTACCTGACCGAGATCAGCGAGATCGCCGATGTCGATGCCATTCACGCCGCGCGTGACTTCGCTCGCCAGAGCATCGCCACCGCATTGTTCGAGCTGTTCTGGAAGCGTTACCAGGCCAACCGCGAGGTGTCGCGGCAGACGCCCTATGTTGCCGAAGCGGGCCACTTCGCTCGTCGTGCCCTGCAGAACATCGCTTTGTCTTACCTGATGCTCAGTGGAAAGCCCGAAGTGGTCGCCGCCTGCGTCGAGCAGTTCGAGGAGGCGGACAACATGACCGAGCGTCTGACCGCTCTCGCCGTGCTGGTCAACTCAGGCTTCGAAGCCGAGCGTGACAACGCGCTGGCCTCGTTTGCCGAGCACTTCAAGGACAACCCGCTGGTCATGGATCAGTGGTTCAGCGTGCAGGCTGGTAACACCCAGCCGGGTGGTCTGGAGCGCATTCAGCATCTGATGCAGCACCCGGCGTTCACGCTGAAGAATCCGAACAAGGTTCGCGCCTTGATCGGCGCCTTCGCCAACCAGAATCTGGTGAACTTCCACCGTGCTGATGGCGCTGGTTATCGCTTCCTGGCCGACCAGGTCATTGTGCTCAACAAGCTCAACCCGCAGATCGCATCGCGACTGCTGGCGCCGTTGACCCGCTGGCGCAAGTACGACACTAGTCGTCAGGCGCTGATGAAGACCGAGCTGGAGCGGATTCTGGCGTCCGGCGAGCTGTCCAGCGATGTGTACGAGGTGGTGAGCAAGAGCCTTGCCTGATCAGGCCTGCGACGCTAGATAGTGACAGACGAAATCCCGCACTTGCTGCGGGATTTTCGCTTTCAGAAGACAGAGAAGGCCTGGTCAGACACCCCCTTCCGATGCGTGACGTGAAGGACGCAAAGCGCCATGCCATAAGGCCCACCTATCACGCAACATCATTGAGCCATGCTTAACAAAACATAACGTCCAGGCAATTGCCGCCGCTTTCGAAAGCCCTATAGCATGGCCTCGCCTGTCTCCATACGCAGGCCCTACCTAATAAAAATAAAGGGGGTATGTATGAGTGAGCCCGTCATGTGGCGCACACCGGTTGGCCGCGCGAAAAAAACTTCCCGCACGCCGATGTTTAGTAGTCAATCGCCGCTGGCAAGAACGCTCTCGCTCTGCAGTGTTCTCTCCATTTTATTTCTAGCCGCGCCTGCTCAGGCCCAAAGCCCTGCCGAGCCAGGCGTTCGCTATGCGATCGAATCGCAGAAAGCCGCAACCAGCTTGCTTCTCGATATTGCCCATGCTGGCAAACGTCTGGTTGCAGCCGGTGATCGCGGTCACATCCTTTACTCCGACGACGGTGGCGCCAGCTGGACCCAGGCCAAGGTGCCCACCCGGCAGCTGCTTACGGCGGTGTATTTTGCTGATGACAAGCACGGCTGGGCGGTGGGGCATGACGCGCTGATCCTGGGCACGACGGACGGCGGCCAGACCTGGACGCAGCAGTACGAAAACCGCGAAGGCGAAGTGCCGCTGCTCGACGTCTGGTTCGAGAATGCGCAGCACGGTTTTGCCACCGGCGCTTACGGCGTCCTGTTGGAAACCACCGATGGCGGGGAAAACTGGGAAGACGTAGCTGATCGCCTCGATAACGAGGACGGTTCCCACCTCAACGCCATTGCCGAGATTCCCGGGTCCGGCCTGTTCATCGTCGGCGAGATGGGTGGCATGTTCCGCTCCGCTGACATGGGCGAAACCTGGGAGCGCGTCGAGTCGCCCTATCAGGGCTCGTTCTTCGGCGTTGTTGGCGGCGGCGAACCGGGCGTCGTCGTCGCGTTTGGCCTGCGTGGCAATCTGTTCCGCTCAACTGATTTCGGCGACAGCTGGCAGGTGATCGAGCTGCTGGATGACGGTGATGCCGTCGAATCGGGGCTGGCTGATGGCAACCGGCTGGCCGATGGACGCATCATCGTGGTCGGCCATGGCGGCACCGTGCTCAGCAGCGAGGACGACGGACAAAGCTTCAAGCTGTTCAGCCGCCCTGACCGACGCTCCTTGTCAGGCGTCGTCGGCAACCCGGATGGCAATCTGGTCCTCGTCGGGCAGAGCGGCGTCCGGATCGTTTCGCCGACCGGCGCCAACCTGCCCGTACAACAACAATAAGCCGGAGCCAACATGACCAAGCATCAGCAGAAGCCGGCGTCTTTTCTCGAGCGCCTGATATTCAACAATCGACCGGCAGTGATCCTCGTCTGCTTGTTGATCAGCGTGTTCCTGTTCTATCAGGCCGCCCAGGTTCGTCCTTCGACCAGCTTCGAAAAGATGATCCCGCTGGGGCATCCCTACATTCAGAACATGCTCCAGCATCGCGACGATCTGGCCAACCTGGGCAACACGGTGCGGATTTCCGTGGCAGCCAAGGATGGTGACATTTTCTCCAAGGACTACATGGAAACGCTGCGTCAGATCCATGACGAAGTCTTCTATATCCAGGGTGTCGATCGCTCCAACATGAAGTCGCTTTGGAGCCCCAGCGTTCGCTGGACCGAGGTGACGGAGCAAGGCTTTGCCGGTGGTGAGGTCATTCCGCAGACCTATGACGGGTCGCCGGAAAGCCTCGATGACCTTCGCAGCAACATTCTCAAGTCCGGGCAGGTCGGTCGTCTGGTTGCCAACGACTTCAGGTCTAGCATCATCGACGTGCCGCTGATGGAGTCCTACTCGGATCCGGAAGACCGCGGCAAGCAGATCAAGCTCGACTACCAGCAATTTTCTCACGAGCTGGAAGAGAAGATTCGCGACAAGTACGAGGCGCAGAATCCGAATGTGGAGATTCACATCATCGGTTTCGCCAAGAAAGTCGGTGATCTGATTGACGGTCTGGTCGGCGTTGCGCTGTTCTTCTTTGTTGCCATCGGCATCACCCTGGCGCTGCTGCTGTGGTTCACCCGTTGCTTCAAGAGCACCATCGCGGTCGTCGTGACCACGCTTATCGCCGTTGCCTGGCAGCTCGGTCTGCTGCACACGCTGGGTTTCGGGCTCGATCCTTACTCGATGCTGGTCCCGTTCCTGGTATTCGCCATCGGTATTTCCCACGGCGTGCAGAAGATCAACGGCATCGCCATGGCTTCCGGCGAAACCGACGATCCGCTTGCGGCCGCACGGATGGCATTCCGTCAACTGTTCATCCCCGGCATGGTGGCGCTGGCCTCCGATGCCGTTGGCTTCGTGACGCTGCTACTGATCGACATCGGTGTGATCCGCGAACTGGCGATCGGTGCTTCGCTGGGTGTGGCGGTCATCATCCTGACCAACCTGATCCTGTTGCCGGTGGCGATTTCCTACATGGGCATCAGCCAGCGCGCAGTCAAGCAGGCTCGAGATGAGGCCGCGCGTAACCATCCGTTCTGGCGCCTGCTGTCCAACTTTGCCAACCCGGTCGTCGCGCCGATATCCATTGTCATCGCGCTGCTCGCCGTGGGTGGCGGACTCTGGTACGGACAGAACCTGAAGATCGGCGACCTTGACCAGGGCGCACCGGAACTGCACCCGGATTCGCGCTACAACCTCGACAACGATTTCGTCATCAGCAACTACTCGACCAGTTCGGACGTGCTGGTGGTGATGGTGAAAACGGCGCCCGAGGGCTGTGCCCACTACGACACGCTCGCCGCCATGGACGAGCTGATGTGGAAAATGGAAAACACCGAAGGCGTGCAGTCGGCCGTTTCGATGGTCACCGTGGCGCGGCAAAGCATCAAGGGCATGAACGAGGGCAGCCTGAAGTGGGAAACGCTGTCGCGTAACCAGTTCGTACTGAACAGCTCCATTGCTCGTGCCGAAGGCATGTACAACAGCGATTGCTCTCTGGCGCCGGTGCTGGTGTTCCTCAATGACCACAAAGCCGAGACGCTTGAGCATGTGGTGTCCGCGGCGCGTGAATTCGCCGAGGAAAACAACCGCGAAGGTTTGGAGTTCGTCCTGGCTGCGGGCAACGCCGGTATCGAAGCAGCGACCAACGAAGTCATCGCCGCCTCCGAAACCACCATGCTGATTGCGGTCTACGCCGCGGTGAGTTTCATGTGCCTGCTGACCTTCCGCTCCGTCGCGGCGACTCTGTGTATCGTTCTGCCGCTGGTGCTGACCTCCATTCTCGGCAATGCACTGATGGCCTTCATGGGGATTGGCGTAAAAGTCGCCACGTTGCCGGTGATCGCACTCGGGGTGGGTATTGGTGTGGACTACGGCATCTATATCTACAGCCGTTTGGAATCCTACCTGCGCCAAGGTATGACGCTGCAGGATGCCTATTACGAAACGCTGAAATCGACGGGCAAGGCGGTCATCTTCACCGGTATCTGCCTGGCGATCGGCGTGTTCACTTGGGTGTTCTCGGCGATCAAGTTCCAGGCGGACATGGGCCTGATGCTGACCTTCATGTTCCTCTGGAACATGGTTGGCGCGATCTGGCTGCTGCCTGCACTGGCGCGCTTCCTGATCAAGCCGGAGAAGCTGCGGCAGAAAGCGTGACACAGCCAAGCACTAGACTCAAAACCCCGCAAAGCGGGGTTTTGAGTATCTTGCGCCGGGAGACGCGGAGTCCTGCCATCTCATCGCTCTACCACTGTGGACTTTCTGGTGGGCTAAAGCCCACCCTACCTTTTGGTCACGCCTGCGGGCACTCGCTGCTCGAACCTCAAACCTAAAACCCCGCAAAGCGGGGTTTTGAGTATCTTGCGCCGGGAGACGCGGAGTCCTGCCGTCTCATCGCTCTACCACTGTGGGCTTTCTGGTGGGCTAAAGCCCACCCTACCTTTGGGTCACGCCTGCGGGCACTCGCTGCTCGAACCTCAAACCTAAAACCCCGCAAAGCGGGGTTTTGAGTATCTTGCGCCGGAGACGCGGAGTCCTGCCATCTCATCGCTCTACCACCGTGGGCTTTTTGGTGGGCTGAAGCCCACCCTACCTTTGGGTCACGCCTGCGGGCACTCGCTGCTCGAACCTCAAACCTAAAACCCCGCAAAGCGGGGTTTTGAGTATCTGCGCCGGGAGACGCGGAGTCCTGCCATCTCATCGCTCTACCACTGTGGGCTGTCTGGTGGGCTGAAGCCCACCCTACCTTTGGGTCACGCCTGCGGGCACTCGCTGCTCGAACCTCAGGGTAGGGTGGGCCGGGCGGCGCTCCGCTTCAGCCCACGCTCCCCGGTAGGACTGTTCGTGTGATATGAACCCCTACGTACTGAATGTCAGCGTCGACCATCTGGGCTAACGTATCAGCTCCTACCTATCACGCAATCTGGCTCAGCACTTGCGTAACGGCTTTCGCTGCCACTTCGCCAATCACCAGAATCGCCGGGCTTTTGAGTTGGAACCGAGCGGCGTCGGTGCACATGTCGCCAAGATCGGAGCGGCATTCGCGCTGTTGCGGCAGCGAGGCGTTTTCAATCATCGCCACCGGAGTGCTGGCAGGCAGGCCGCCTTCCATGAGGCCGGCCTGTACCTGCTGCAAGCTGCTCACGCCCATGTAGACGACCAGGGTGGTGCCTGTTTTAGCCAAGGCATGCCACTCGGGGCTGCTGCCGTCCAGGGTATGTGCGGTGACCAGGGTGACGCCGCGCGCTACGCCGCGTTGGGTGAGTGAGATACCGCATTGGGTGGCGCCGGCCAGGCCTGCGGTGATGCCATTGACCAGCTCGACCTCGATGCCGCGCTCCGCCAGCCATTCGGCTTCCTCGCCACCACGGCCGAAGATGCAAGGGTCGCCACCTTTGAGGCGCACCACGCATTTGCCCTGGCGTGCGTAGCGCAGCATCAGCCGATGGATGAACGCCTGTGGCGTCGAGCGACAGCCGCCGCGCTTGCCCACCGGGATTACCCGTGCGTTCGGGCAATGCTCGAGTACCGCAGGGTTGACCAGATCATCGATCAGCACCACCTGTGCCTCGCCCATGGCGCGCACGGCCTTGAGCGTCAGCAGTTCCGGGTCCCCCGGACCTGCGCCAACCAGCCAGACTTTTGCGCTCATGTCTCTACCTCTCATGCTGCTGTAATGGTGTCGGCGACACGCCAAGCATCGCCAGCTGTCTATTGGTGGAGCCGTTCAGGCCACCGCTGGCTGCTTCACCAGCAACCGCTTGATTTCCGGCACACAGGACCCGCAGCTGGTGCCGCAACCCAGCTCCCGCTTCAAACCATTGAGGTCGAGGCCGCGGTCTATGCCCGCACAGATCGCGTCCTCGCCAACGTTCATGCAGTTGCACAGCGTCTTGGCCGCACGAACGCCTCCACCCGGCGGGGTGCTCAGTGGTGCCAGCAGCCAGCGGCGCAGCGCCTGATTGGCCGTGCCGTCGTGCCAGAGCTGTTTCAGCCAGTCGCGTGCGGCGGTTTCGCCGGACAGGCTGAGGGCGACGATGCGACCATCCTCGATACGCACCCGCTTGCCAACAGCACGTCGTGGGTCGTGGTAAGCCACCACCGGGCCTTCATCCAACCCCAGCAGCTGTTCGATCTGCGCCAGCTGCGTCGCATCCGGGGCTTCGTTACAGGCTGCGCGGATGACCAGCGCCGAACGGTCTCGCCCGGTCAGGCTGAAGCTCGCATAGGCGAATCCTTCGAATAAGGGCCGCAATTTTTCGAAGCGCTTCTGCACACCGCCTTCTACCAGGGCGAAGAATTGCCAGGGCAGCTCCACCTTCTCCACTTCCACCCCGGCGTGCTTGAGCTCCGGCTGTTTGGAGGCGGGATCGAAGTCGGGCAGCGTCAGTACATTCACGCCCATCCCCTTGAGGAAGCGGTCGCCCCAATGCATCGGCATGAAGGCCTGGCCGGGTCGCAGGCTGTCGTCCTTGTGTACCGGTATCAGCAGCTCGCCGCGGCGGCTACGGACCTTGACCAGCTGGCCGTCGAGCAGACGGCGACGGCGCATGTCGTCGCCACTCATGCTCAGTAGCGCTTCCTCGACGTGGCCAAACAGCCGCGCGGCGGTGCCGGTGCGGCTCATTCCGTGCCAGTGATCGCGCAGGCGGCCGGTGTTCAGCGTGAGCGGGAAGCGTGCCTCGCGTTTCTCTTTCGGCGCCTGGTACTGCTCTGCGAGAAAGCGTGCGCGGCCGTTGTCGGTAGGAAAGACCCCGTCGCCATAAAGGCGCGTGGTGCCATGCGTGCTGCCGGTCGGGAAGGGCCACTGCTGCGGCCCGAGCCGATCGATCAATTCATGGCTTAGCCCGGACAGGTCAAGGTCGCGGCCCGCCGTGAGGAGCTTGTATTCCTCGAATATCGCCGACGGCGCATCGAACGCGAACAGGCTGGCCTGGCTGGGGCGCATCAGCGTTTCCAACCGACGCGCGAAGTCGCAGGTGATCGCCCAGTCGGCACGCGCCTCGCCTGGCGCATCGATAGCGGCGCGCACATGGCTGACGCGGCGCTCGGAGTTGGTCACCGTGCCTTCCTTCTCCCCCCAGCTGGCGGCGGGCAGCAGGAGGTCGGCGTAGCGACAGGTCTCGGTGGTGAAAAAGGCTTCCTGCACCACCACGAAAGGGCAGGCCACCAAAGCCTCGTGAACTTTCTGCTGGTCCGGCATGGATTGCGCCGGGTTGGTACAGGCGATCCACAATGCCTTGACCTTGCCGCTGCGCACGGCGTCGAACAGTTCGATCGCTGATAGGCCTGGCGCTTCGGGCAACGCAGGAACGCCCCAGTATTCCGCTACTTCAGCGCGATGCGACGCGTTACCGGCCTCGCGATGCCCAGGTAGCAGATTGGACAGACTGCCGGTTTCGCGGCCACCCATGGCATTAGGCTGACCGGTCAGGGAGAAGGGGCCGGCGCCGGGCTTGCCGATCTGGCCGGTGGCCAGGTGCAGGTTGATCAGCGCGCTGTTTTTGGCGCTGCCGGCAGTGGATTGGTTGACGCCCATGCACCAGAGCGAGAGGAAGCGCTTCGACGTGCCGATAAGGCCGGCAGTGGTCTGCAGTTCGTCAACACCGATGCCGCAGAGGTCCGCCACCATGGCCGGATTGTAGTCGCGCACCATGCTTTTCAGCTCATCGAAGCCATTGGTATGAGCGTCGATGAAGTCGCGGTCGATCCAACCTTCCCAGAGCAGGATGTGCAAGATGCCGTGAAACAGCGCAACGTCGGTCCCCGGCAGAATCGCCAGGTGCAGGTCCGCCAGGTCGCAGGTGTCGGTACGCCGTGGATCGACGACGATGACCTTCATCTCCGGGCGCTTGGCTTTGGCTGCTTCGAGACGCCGGAACAGCACCGGATGGGCGTAGGCCATGTTGCTGCCGACGATCAGCAGGCAATCGCTCTGCTCGATGTCCTCGTAGCTGCACGGCGGTGCGTCGGCGCCGAGGCTGCGCTTGTAGCCGACTACGGCGGATGACATGCACAGCCGCGAGTTCGAATCGATGTTGTTGGTGCCGACCAGCGCGCGGGCGAGCTTGTTGAAGGCGTAATAGTCCTCGGTCAGCAACTGGCCGGAGATGTAGAAGGCGACGCTGTCCGGGCCATGTTCGGCGATGGTCTCTGCGAATACGTTGGCGGCGTGGTCCAGGGCGCTGTCCCAATCGGTGCGTGCGCGGGCCAGACCCTTGCCCAGCCGCAGTTCGGGATAGTGCGCGCGGGCATCTAGGTCACCGGTCAGGTGCAGGGTCGCGCCCTTGCTGCACAGCTTGCCGAAGTTGGCGGGATGGTTCGGGTCGCCGGTGACATCGAGGATGCGCTCGCCGTCGTGCTCGATCAGCACGCCGCACCCCACGCCGCAGTAGCAACAGGTTGAAGCGGTTGTCTGGCGCATGGCGTCGGTTCCTAGGAAGGGTGGCTTCGTAGGGTGGGCTTTAGCCCACCGTTATTTATTGGTACAGCGGTACATCGTTGCCCGAGCTCGCGTCCTTCGGGGAAACCCTGCGGTGTTCGGGCCAGTTCATATGGTGGGCTGAAGCCCACCCTACGATGTGGGCCGCCTGCGGTCGGGTAGGGTGGGCCGGGCGGCGCTCCGCTTTAGTCACCTTTTTGGCTATTCAGGGAGAGCAGCACACGACCGTTTTCGACCCGTGCTTCGTGGCTATGCGCGCAGCCCACATCCGGCGCCACGGCTTCGCCGCTATCGAGGTTGATCTGCCAGTTGTGCAGCGGGCAGGCGACTTGCTTGCCGAAGACGATGCCCTGGGACAGCGGGCCGCCCTTGTGCGGGCAGCGGTCGTCCAGTGCGAACACCTGATCGTCGGCGGTGCGGAAGACCGCGATGTCACCCTTCGGCCCGGCGACAATGCGTGCGCCAAGTGGGTTGATCTCATCCAGGGAGCAGATGTCGAACCATTTCATCGTTGTTTCCTCGCAATTCGGTTGATCAAGCAGCTTTCCGGTAGCGGCGAATCGTCACGCGGGCTCGATCTGGGCCAACTGGATGGTTTCGTATTCTTTCTTCAGCGATTGCTCGGCGATGGCCTTCTTCCAGCCATCGCCCTCGAAACTCAGCGAGAACATCAGTCGCTGGGCCAGCGCCTTGCGCCGGGCTTCGTCTTCCAGAACTATTTTCTTGATGTATTCCAAGCCGACGCGCTGCATGTAGTGCACGGTGCGTTCGAGGTAGAAGCCTTCCTCGCGGTAGAGCTGGAGAAAGGCGAAGCTGTATTCGGCGACTTCCTCGGCGGTCTTGACCTTGACGAAAAACTCGCCGGCCTCGGTCTTGATGCCGCCGTTGCCACCGACGTACAGCTCCCAGCCGGAATCGACGCCGATGATGCCGACGTCCTTGATGCCCGATTCGGCGCAGTTGCGCGGGCAGGCGGAGACGGCCAGCTTGACCTTGTGCGGCGAGTACATGCCGAACAGTGCCTTCTCCAGATCGATGCCCAGCCCGGTCGAATTCTGAGTGCCGAAACGGCAGAACTCCTTGCCGACGCAGGTCTTCACGGTCCGAATGGATTTGCCGTAGGCGTGGCCGTCGGGCATGTCCAGGTCCTTCCAGACGTTCGGCAGATCATCCTTCTTGATGCCCAGCAGGTCGATGCGCTGGCCGCCGGTGACCTTCACCATCGGCACCTGGTACTTGTCAGCGACGTCAGCGATGCGGCGTAGCTCGGCGGCATTGGTCACGCCGCCGAACATCCGCGGGACGACTGAATAGGTTCCGTCCTTCTGGATATTGGCGTGAGCGCGCTCGTTGATGAAGCGCGACTGTGGATCGTCCTTGGCTTCGCCGGGCCATGAAGAAATCAGGTAATAGTTCAGGGCCGGGCGGCAGGTGGCACAGCCGTTGGGCGTGCGCCAGTTCAGATAGCTCATCACCGCCGGGATGCTGATCAGGTGTTCGTCGACAATGGCCTTGCGCACTTGGCCGTGGTTCAGGTCACTGCAGCCGCAGATAGCTTTTTCGCTTTTCGGCTTCACATCCGCGGCGCCGCCGACGGTGCTCATCAGGATCTGTTCCACCAGCCCAGCGCAGGAGCCGCAGGAACTGGCGGCCTTGGTGTGCTTTTTCACATCGTCGACGGAGAACAGCCCGTGCTCCTGTATCGCCTTGACGATGGTGCCTTTGCACACGCCGTTGCAACCGCAGACTTCCATGCTGTCGGGCATCGCCATGGCCTTGTTCTGGCCTTGGTGACCGGTGTCGCCGATGGCACCTTCGCCGAACATCAGGTGATCGCGGATCTCACTGACGTTATGGCCCTCGCGCACCTGACGGAAGTACCAGCCGCCATCGGCGGTGTCGCCGTACAGGCAGGCGCCGACAAGGATGTTGTCCTTGATCACCAGCTTCTTGTACACGCCGCCGATGGGGTCGGAGAGGGTGATGGTTTCGGTGCCTTCGCCGCCGAGGAAATCGCCTGCGGAGAACAGGTCGATGCCGGTGACCTTCAGCTTGGTCGACGTCACCGAGCCCAGGTAGCGGGAGAAGCCCAGCATCGCCAGGTGGTTGGCGCAGACCTTGGCCTGCTCGAACAGCGGCGCCACCAGGCCGTAGGCGGTGCCGCGATGACTGGCGCATTCACCAACTGCATAGACACGCGGGTCGTAGGTTTGCAGGGTGTCATTGACCAGAATGCCGCGGTTGCAGGGAATTCCAGACTTTTCAGCGAGTTCGCTGTTGGGACGGATGCCAGCGGCCATCACCACCAGATCCGCGTCGATCACTTCGTCATCGGCGAAACGCACGGCTCGTACGCGGCCCTCATCGTTGCCGATCAGCTCGGCGGTCTGCTTCTGCATCTTGAAGTTGAGCCCGCGTGCTTCGAGCGCCTGCTGCAGCAGGGTGCCGGCTGTCTTGTCGAGCTGACGCTCCATCGGCCACTCGCCGATATGCACTACGGTGACCTCCATGCCGCGCAGCTTCAGGCCATTGGCCGCTTCCAGTCCGAGCAAGCCACCGCCAATGACCACGGCGTGTTTGTGGGTCTTGGCGGTGTCCATCATCTTCTGGGTGTCAGCAATGTCGCGGTAGCCGATCACGCCGTCGAGCTGGTTGCCCGGGATCGGCAAGATGAAGGGGTTCGAGCCGGTGGCGATCAGCAGGCGGTCGTACTCGGCCTCGCTGCCGTCTTCGGCGATCACGCGGCGCTTGGCGCGGTCGATCTCGACCACCTTGCGGTTGAGCATCAGACGAATGTTGTTTTCGGCGTACCAGCTGAGGTCGTTGAGCACGATCTCCTCGAAGGTCTGCTCACCGGCCAGCACGGGGGAAAGCAGGATGCGATTGTAGTTCGGGTGGGGTTCGGCACCGAACACCGTGATGTCGTAGAGCTCAGGGGCGAGCTTGAGCAACTCTTCAAGGGTGCGAACCCCGGCCATGCCATTGCCAATCATCACCAGCTTGAGTTTCTTCATGCTGTTCTCCGTGCCGGGCCGGCGCGCTGAATGCTGTCGGGCCATGCCGTTGAAATATCCAACAACGAAAAAGGCGCCCCACTGATCTCCCAGTGAGGACGCCTTTGTCCTTGTTTTCCGTATTCGGAGCCTGACCCTCCACGTTGAAGGTCCGGCTTGATGTAAGCCTGACAATGCAGAGGCTGTGCCAACCTGATCGCGGTTCAGCGGCTGGCCGCGTTCAGCCGTAGCGCGCATGTCGCCCTGCGCAACGTCTTCGTCGCGCAGCCCAGCACTGACGGGCGCCTGGCACGGAGCGAACCGGTACAGGCACATGTAATGCTGCGCTGTCTTATCGTTTCGCCAAGCCTGCGCAACCGGGCCGAAGCGACTTGCAGCTGCACCCCTATATAGCAAGCTGCGCAGTACTGGTGCGTCGGTGGACTGCTGCGAGTCTTTTTGGTGGGCTGAAGCCCACCCTACGCATTGAGGCCGTGTGTCGTGACGGCTCTTGGTGGTTGAGACCCGTAGGGTGGGCTTCAGCCCACCATCACGAACGGGTCCGCGGCCTGCATGGCGAAATGACCGTTGACAGCCACCGGCCCGCTTTTCTATTGTTTCGCCCATGCGCCGATTTAGTCAGCTACTTGCGGGGCGCCTGGAGCCAAGGCTTCGAAATACCGCTAAAGCGCTGGTTCGGTGTCGCCTCCCACCGCTGCCCAGCGGAATTTTCGAGGCGGGACTTCTCCCAATGAATGCACTGCAACGCGCCCCTCTACGTTTGGCCCCTATCACCAGTGGGCTGGTCCGCAGCAACCCGAAAATCCTCCTTGGCGGTAGCCATCAACCTTCGCTGTTACGTTATCTCGACGGCTGGCCGAAGCGCTGGGGCAGGCCGCGTGCCTTTCAGGTTCAGTTCACCGGGGTCGATGAGTCGCTGGCGCACTTTGCATCGAACAGTTTCGATATGGCCGTGATCCAGGCGCCGAGCGCTGAACGTCTCGAAGACTGCGTGCGGCAACTGACGCGTGTGGCCCGGCAAGGTTTGATCGTCCGGCGCGTGTCGGTCTGATCGCAAGGTGATTAGTTAGCTGCCTTTCGCCAACCAGACCACCAGCACCAGATTCAGCAGCAGCGAAATCAGGGCCAGCCCACGCCAGACCTTCAGCGGTTCGCGTTCCAGCAGCGGTAGCGTTGCCGTGTTGCTGGCCAACCGCTCCCCCTGTTCCAAGGTTAGCAGCCATTCTTCTGCGGTTTCGAAGCGCTGCGAGGGGTCAACCGCGACGGCGCGCCTGAGCGTGTCATCCAGCCACTGGGGCAGATCAGGGCGATACCGGTTTGCTGGCACAGGGCTGCCGAAACGGGGCCGCTGGAATGCCTCGACTTCGCCGTAGGGAAAACGGCCGGTCAGCAGGAAGTAGAGGGTGACGCCTGCCGCATAGAGGTCCTGCTCCCGACTCGGCGCTTCGCCGCTAAAGGCCTCGGGCGCGATATAGCTTGGTGTGCCCGGAAGATGATGCGGCAGGTCTCGGGACAGACCTGGGCAATAGGCGAGGCCGAAATCCAGCAGGCGCAACTCGCCGTTGTCATCCAGATGCAGATTCTCGGGCTTGATATCGCGGTGCAGGATGTTGCGCCGGTGCAGCATGCCCAATGCGCGGACCAGACATGGGGCCATCTGCAGCCAATCGGTCAGTGCCATCGGGCCCTGCTGACTGAATTGCTGGCCGAGGGTCTGGCCACGGTATTCACGCTGCACGTAATACAGGTGCTGGCGCTGCGGCAGTCCGTGGACTTCGGGAAAGGCACGGCCGGCGACGCGGCGCAGAAACCACTCTTCCTGCAGCAGGGCTGGCCCGGCTTCGGGTTCATCGTCGCGGCTGGCCGGCAGCGTTTTCAGCAACCAGGGCTGACCCTGCTGATCAATCACTCGGTAGATCAACGACTGACGCGACTCGGCCAGCAGTGATTGGACCGTCCAGCCTTCGAACATCTGGCCGGGGCGTAGCTTGGGCGGCAACGGCCAGTCCAGCAGCTGCGCGAGCGAATCGGCTAGTGCCGCTTCCGGCAGTTCATCGACCCGCAGCAGCAGGGCGCTGGCGTTGTCCTGGCTGCCGGTCTGGTGGGCTAGATGGACCAGCGCCCTAGCCGCGCGGTTCAGATCAGGTTCGGCGCTGAGCACATTCCGGATATCGCCTTCGGTAATGCTGGCCCAGACACCATCACTCAGCAGCAAAAAGGATTCGCCGAGGCGCAGCTCGCCGTCGAGGTAGTCCACCACCAGATGCTGGTCCAGGCCCATGGCACGCTTGAGCACGTGCTGCATGTTCGGCTGTTCCCATACGTGGTCTTCACTGAGCCGCTGCAGCTCGCCATCGAGCCAGCGATAGGCGCGACAGTCGCCGACATGGGCGAGGGTGAAGCGACGGCCGCGGAGCACCAGTGCGGTCAATGTCGTCAGTAGCGGTTGCCCACCACCGTTGGCCTGCAGCCAGCGATTGTGGGCGACCAGCAGCCGGTCAAGGGACTGCGCGACAGTCCAGGTCTCCGGCGTGGCGTAGTAATCGGTGGCCAATGCCTGCAAGGTGGCCCGAGCGGCAAGGCCGCCATCAGCGCACTGGCTGACGCCGTCAGCAATCGCGAACAGCGCACCCTTGCTCGCGGCGAGCTCCGGCGTTGGCGTGACGATCCGCAGCGCGTCCTGATTTTCGTCGCGCGGGCCGGTGGCAGAGGCTTCGCCGAAGGACAGCTGCAAAGGCATCAAACGAGCTCCAAGGGGTAAGCGGCAAGGGCAAGCTGCAAGCGGCAAGCGGCAAGCGGCAAGTAAAAGCGTCCAGTGTGGCCGGTGCAGCCAGCTGCGTCTGAGCTTGCCGCCGCTTTTACACCCGCGCAGCGGTCATCGCGGCGGAGCCCCAGGTGGTTCTCCAGCGACGCTTCACACCATAGAGCCCGAACCAGGCCAGTGCACCCAGGCTGGCGAACAGCCACAGACCCATCTGATAGTCACCGGTGGCCTGTTTGACTGCACCGAGCCCGGCGGTGAGCAGGAACCCACCGATGCCACCGGCCATGCCGACCAGTCCGGTCATTACGCCAATTTCCTTGTTGAAGCGCTGCGGCACCAGTTGGAACACCGCGCCGTTGCCGGCACCCAGGCTGAGCATGGCGACAACGAATAGCGCCAGCGCTGCCGTCGAGCTTGGCAGGTTGAAGCCGACCACGAACAGGCAGATAGCGGCAACGGTGTACATCACCAGCAGCGAGCGAATACCGCCGATGCGGTCCGCCAGTGCACCGCCCAATGGGCGCAGCAGGCTGCCGGCGAATACGCAGGCGGCCGTGTAATAACCGGCCTTGACCGGGTCGAAGGCGTACTGGTCGTGAAAGTAGCCGGGGAGGGTGCTGGCCAGGCCAAGGAAGCCGCCGAAGGTCACGCTGTAGAAAAACATGAACCACCAGCTGTCGCGATCGCCCAGCGCTTTCATGTAATCGGCGAAGGATTTCGGCGCAGGGCGGTTCGGCGCATTCTTGGCGAGCGTGGCAAAGATGATCAGCGTCAGTACTAGCGGAATCAGTGCCAGACCGAACACGTTGCTCCAGCCGAACATCGTGGCCAGTACCGGTGCGAACAGCGCCGCGAGCACCGTGCCGGAGTTGCCTGCACCGGCAATCCCCATGGCCTTGCCCTGATGCTGCGGCGGATACCACTGCGAGGCCAGGGGTAGCGCCACGGCGAACGAAGCGCCGGCCATGCCGAGGAAAAGGCCGAGCAGCAGCGCTTGCTCATAGCTGTGAATGCCATGCAGCCAGGCAATGAACAAGGCGGCGATCACCACGACCTGGCCGAACAACCCGGCGGTCTTCGGCGAGGTGCGATCGGCCAGCATGCCCAGCACCAGTCTGAGCACGGCGCCGGAGAGAATGGGGGTGGCGACCATGAAGGCACGCTGTTGCGTAGTCAGCCCCAGGTCGGCGGCGATCTGCACGCCCATGGGGCCGAGCACGTACCAGACCATGAAACTCAAGTCGAAGTAGAGAAAGGCGGAGAATAGTGTCGGGGTGTGGCCGGCTTTCCAGAAACTGGTATTCATTGGGTAGGCTCCAGGCATTCATCTAGTGCAAAAGAGGCCGCCCCAGCTTCGAGGCGAAAACAAAAAGGCGCCGCAGCACGCCTGCCGGAGCAGGAATGTTGCGACGCCTTTGTCTTAACGTGGAGACCGCCGTTGGCCTACCGTGCCGAGAACCAAGCACCTAGCATGCCAGTCTGCTGGAGACCGCGTTTTTACGCAGCAGTGACGCTGGGCACGGACAACCGGGCGGCGTCGGCTGCACAACCGTTGTGCGATGAGGGCCATTTCGGGGCATTGCCTTGGTGATGGTATTGACCCTCACGGCGGCTGCTAGGCTTGGCCTGCCAAGCTTCGAGGAGTGATCGATGCCCGTTATTGCCACCCTGACCCTGAACCCGGCAATGGATCTGTCCGTCAGCACTGCGCGGGTGACCAGCACCGAGAAGTTGCGCTGCTCGCTGCCGCGCCATGACCCGGGCGGCGGAGGGATCAACGTCGCGCGGGTGGTCGATACACTTGGGGGCGACGCCGTGGCCATCTATCCCGCAGGCGGTCCGTTCGGTGATCTGCTCACGCGTGCGCTGGATCAGCTCGGCCTGGCGCACCGCCCCGTTCCGATCGTTGGCGACACGCGTGAAAGTTTCACGGTGGACGAGTTCGAGACTGGGCTGCAGTACCGTTTCGTGCTGCCTGGCCCTTGCTTGTCCGCAGATGAGCTGACCCGCTGCCTCGACGCATTGGCCTCGCTGGATCCAGCGCCGAGGTATCTGGTGCTGAGCGGAAGCTTTCCGCCGGGTGTGGCGCTTACGTTCTACGACGATCTGCTCAGACTGACGCGACGTATCGGTGCCAGCCTGGTCGTCGATCTGTCCGGCGAGCCCCTGGCCTACGCTGCACGCCGGGGCGGTGCATACCTTCTGAAACCGAGCCTCAACGAGCTGTCGACTCTGGTTGGGCGCCCGATCGCGAGCGAAGTGGAACAGGAGCAAGCGCTACGCGGCCTGATGGCGAACGGTTGTGCGCAAATAATTGTGCTCTCGCTGGGCGCGGAAGGGGCGCTGATGGCCTATGGCGAGCAGCTACACCGGCTGCGCTCGCCACAGGTCCCAGTCGTCAGTGCGGTGGGCGCCGGCGACAGTATGCTCGGTGCCATTGTGCTGGCGCTGGCCGAAGGGCGCTGCATTAATGAGGCTGTGCGCTTCGGTATCGCCGCCGGGAGCGCAACCGTGATGCGCCCCGGTACCGAGCTCTGCCATCACGAGGATGTGCAGCGACTGCTGCAGCTCGGCGATGGCGAATGTTGGGCTAATTGATCCGGTTGACCCGCGGGAATTTCGCGGCAAATGCGTCAGGCATGGCGACGACACGGCTTTGCGAATAGTCGTAAAAAACGAAGCCGGATTTGGCCATGGCAATCAGGGTGCCATCGGCCGGCCGGGTGATACGGAAGGTGATGTCGCCGCCGTACTTGTTGAAATCCATGACGCCGACCTCGAACAACAAGGCATCCCGTGCATGGGCTTCGGCTTTGTAGGTGGTGGCCAGGTCGGTGACGATAATTCCACCACCATCCTTGCTGGTCTCGGCGATGCCGTAGGCAAACAGGAAGCGCGCGCGGGCCTCTGAAATCATCGAGATCATCGAGTCGTTCGCCAGGTGGTTGCCGGCGTTGATATCGGTGATGCGTACCGTCAGTTGGGTGGTGAAACAGAACTGGTCTTCTGGAAACTGCAGAGTCAGGCGGGCCATGGTGCTCTCGTGGGCTGGATGCGTGGCGCCGTTTCAGCGCAACGTGCGGGACGCGGATTGTACGCGTCCGCCGACCAGGCCCAAGTCCGACAATCGTCTCAAGTGGCTGCGCCCTTTGCTGTCAGGACTCTTAGGCGATGCTATGGCGAATACCCTGCAGGCGCTCATCAATAATCGGCGTGATCAACGCGTAGCATTCGGCCGGCGCGAGGCTGATGCGCGGCGCATTGATCAGGTTCTGCTCCAGGTGTTCGATGAGGCTGCTCAGCGTCTTGCCGCCAATCGGGTCGGCCAGTCGCTGGCACAGGTAGCGCATTTGGATCTGCATATCCAGCGGGCAGGTGTCGAAATTGGCCGCACGCACCGCGAGGCCGCGCAACCGGCCAAGGTCTTCCAGTGCGCGGCAGGCTTCGCATAGGCCGGTGACCTGTGGATTGCCCTGGTAGGCCAGGCGCAGCTCCAGTACGTGAATGCTCTCGAGCACCTGTTCGATGAGGATGCAGTGCGGCTCGAAGTCGGCCGGGTTCTGGCGAACCTGCTGCCACAGCGCGCGCATCGCGGGGCGGTTTTCGTCGCCATTCCATTCCTGCCAGAGCCGGTCGAGCCGGCCAGCCACTTCCAGGCGCTGCGTTGCTGCCGAGGCATCCCGTTGACCACCGAGGCCGCGATGCTTCTGGACGAACTGTAGAACTTCCAGCGCCTGCTGCAGCGCCTGGACGTCGGTGGTGCTGATTCGCTTGCGATGCCGCTCGGCCGCGACGCGGCTCAGATGGTTGCCAAGCAGGACCAGGCAGGCAGCCAGGGTCAGGGCAATTGATACTTCCATGGTCAGGCTTCCGTACGGCTGAGGCGGGTGAGATAGAGGGTCAGGCTGTGCAGTTCTTCGGCCTGGGCGCGCTGCTGATCGACGCCTGTTTCGACGTGCTCAAGCTGGACGCGAAGCAGGTGATTGCTGTTGCGCTGTTCATCAAGGGCCGCATGCAAATGGTCGAGTTCGGCGAGGCTCTGCTGACTGCGTCGCGCCAACTGGTCGAGTTCGGTCGCCAACGCGCTGCTCTGCTGGCCGCTTTGCTCGAGCAACTGCTGATGCTGAACGACCTCGACCTCCACACGGCGGACCGCAGCGCCTGTTGTCGCAACCACACGGGTGATGTCCTGGGCGGCGCGGTCGCTGGTCAGCGCCAACTGACGAACCTCGTCAGCGACGACTGCAAAGCCGCGGCCATGCTCGCCGGCGCGCGCGGCTTCGATCGAGGCATTCAAGGCGAGCAGCTGGGTTTGTTTGGCGACGTTCTGGATGCTTAACGCGGCTTTGCCCACCGCGGCGGTGTCCTGAAGCAGCTGGCCGACCGCATCGGCGGTGCGTTGCATGCTTTCGCGGACATCGCTCATCGAATGGCTGACAGTCAGAGCGCGGTCGCGACCGGCCTGGCTGTCACGATGGGTTTCGGCAAAGGCCTGCATGGCTTGCTGACCCAGCGTGTCGACACGCGCGAGGTTGTCGCTCAGCGCTTTGCTGGCGTCAGTGATTGCCTGGACGCGCTGACCCTGGTCGATGCTGGTGTGCTCGGCTGCACCGGCCATGCGCTCCAGGGCATCGCTGGCGAATTGCACCTCGCTGCGCAGACGTTCGCTGCGCAGCGACTGGGCACTGAAAGCAGCGACCAGATGCTCGCGCGGCTCGCTGAGGTGCTGTTGCCGGCCAAGCAGCCTCAACAGGTGGTCGCTATGACGCTGGCTTGCGCGCCGTTTGCGCTGCTGGCCGAGCTGCATGCCTCCGGCAAGGCAACCGAGCATCAGCGACAGCAGCGGCTGCTGCCAGAGGGCTGCGAGACAGGCGCCCGCCCAGGCCGCAAGCAGCAGCCAGTCCAGGTGCTGGCTAACCTCAGTGCCTGGCTCGGCTTTGCAGGCTTCTGTCGTCTGGCTGGTCCCGATCAATGCTCTGTCCATGTCGTTGATTCCGGTTTGATTTGCTGAAGGCTGTGCGAGCTCGAACTGGATACGCTTCGCGAGCAACCTCGTTGATCCGAAAAGTGCTGGCGCGGCGCGTCATGCAAGGCAAAACTGAGCCGCGTGGCGGTCATGCCGCGGGCCGCTGCTGGCGTTGGTAGAGGAACTCGAGGACTTGCGCACGGTAAGCGTGGTACTGAGCGTCGTGTGCCAACGTCATGCGGTCGCGTGGATGCGGGAGATCAACGCGCAGAACGTCGCCGATGGTGGCCGAGGGGCCATTGGTCATCATCACGATACGATCGGAGAGCAGCACGGCCTCGTCGACGTCATGGGTGATCATGATTACCGTGTTGCCGAGGTCGGCATGGATCTCCATCAGCGAGTCCTGCAGATGCGCGCGAGTCAGTGCGTCGAGCGCGCCGAAGGGCTCGTCCATCAGCAGCACCTTGGGTTGCATGGCCAGCGCGCGGGCGATGCCGATGCGCTGCTTCATGCCGCCGGAGATCTCGCTGGGGCGCTTGTCACGGGCGTGGGTCATGTGCACCAGTTCGAGGTTGTGCTCGATCCAGTCGCGCATTTCACGTCTGCTCTTCTGGCCCTTGAAGACCTGGCGCACCGCCAGTTCGACGTTCTCATAGCAGGAAAGCCAGGGCAGCAAGCTGTGGTTCTGGAACACCACGGCGCGCTCCGGGCCGGGCTCGTTGACCTCTCGGCCGTCGAGGATCACGCCGCCGGTGGTGGCCTGATAGAGGCCAGCGACGATATTCAGCACCGTCGACTTGCCGCAGCCGGAGTGGCCGATCAGCGAAACAAATTCGCCCTTGGCGATGCGCAAATTGACGTTCTGCAGGGCGCAGTAGAGGCCTTTGTCGGTGGGGAAGCTGATACCGACGCCGGTGAGTTCGAGATGGGTAGGGTTCATGTGGATTCCTCAGCGCAGGTCTGCGTTCTTGTCCCAGCTCACGCGGCGCTGGAGCATCAGCATGATGCGATCCAGGGCGAAGCCGATCAGGCCGATGACGATCACCGCGACCATGATCCGGCCGAGGGAGTTGGAACTGCCGTTCTGGAACTCGTCCCAGATGAATTTTCCGAGGCCGGGGTTCTGCGCCAGCATTTCCGCGGCAATCAGCACCATCCAACCGGTTGCCAGCGACAGGCGCAGGCCGGTGAAGATCATCGGAATGGCAGCGGGCAGGACGATGCGACGCACGTGACTAAGTGGTGACAGACGCAGCACACGGCTGACGTTCTGCAGATCCTTATCGAGGTTGGCGACGCCCACCGTGGTGTTGATCACCGTGGGCCACAGGCAGCACAGCGCGACGGTGATGGCCGAGGTGACGAAGGACTTCGCCATCAGCGGGTCGTCACTGACATAGACGGCGCTGACCACCATGGTCACCAGAGGCAGCCAGGCCAGCGGCGACACCGGTTTGAAGATCTGGATCAGCGGGTTCATCGCGCTGTACACCGTCTTGCTCAGCCCGCAGACAATGCCCAGCGGCACGGCGATCAGCGAGGCGATCGCGAAGCCGGTCATCACCGTGTAGAGGCTGGTGAAGATCTGCTCGAAGAAAGTCGGCTTGCCGGTGTAAGGGCGAATCTTCACCTCGGCGTCCGGGTTCTTCGCCAGTTTCGCGGCGTTGCGTTCCTCTTGGCGCAGGTAGAACGCGTCGGCTTTCTCCCGCGATTGAAGATGCGCATCGACCAGCCCGTTGAACTGCTCGGCTACTTGGCTGGGCCCTGGAAACTGGCCGAGGCTAGTCTGGATATTCGATGCCACCAGCTGCCAGAACAGCAGGAAAGCCAGAATGCCCACCAGCGGCATGATTACCTGCGGCAGCCAGCGCTTGAGCCGGGCCTGGCGGCCGGCCTCGAGCGTTTGCTTGATGTTTTTTGCGACGGCTGGATTGCTCATCGACGTGTCCTCTCCGGGTATCGGGAGCCGCAACGGCTCCCTGGTGGCGGGATCAGAGGGTGGTATCGCCTTTCAGGCCGATCGCGAACTGTTCGAGATAGGCGTTGGGCGTGTGTCCGTCGTAGGTGATGCCATCAATGGTGTCGGCCAGCGGCTCGCGGACGCCATCTTCATCGGCTGCGGGAAAGTCGTCCGCAGTGAGCAGGCCGTCTTCGATCAGCGCGGCGGCGGCTTCGCGGTAGATGTCGGGGCGATAAACCTGCTTGGCGGTCTCCAGGTACCAGCTGTCCGGCTTGGCTTCGGCGATCTGGCCCCAGCGGCGCATCTGCGTCAGGTACCAGATGGCGTCGGAGTAGTAGGGGTAGGTGGCGTGATAGCGGAAGAAGACGTTGAAGTCCGGTACCTCGCGCTTGTCGCCCTTCTCGAACTCGAAGGTGCCGGTCATGGAATTGGCGATGACCTTGGCATCGGCACCCACATATTCGGGGCGTGAGAGGATCTCCACCGCTTCCTGGCGGTTGGCGTTGTTGTTTTCATCAAGCCACTTGCCGGCGCGGATCAGCGCCTTGACCAGCCGTTTGTGAGTTTCCGGGTTGGCTTCGGCCCAGGCCTTGGAGACGCCGAAGACCTTCTCCGACATGTTCTTGCGGATCGCGTAGTCGGCCACTACCGGCACGCCGATACCCTTGAACACCGCCTGCTGGTTCCACGGCTCGCCAACGCTGTAGCCATGGATGGTGCCGGCTTCCATGGTCGATGGCATCTGTGGCGGCGGAGTGACCGAGAGCAATGCCTGGGCATCGATCTGGCCGCTGATGTCGCCCTTGTTCGGTGCGTAGTAGCCGGGATGAATGCCGCCAGCGGCGAGCCAGTAGCGCAGCTCGTAGTTGTGCGTGGAGACCGGGAAGACCATGCCCAGGTTGAACGACTTGCCACTGGCGTTGAGCTGCTCGATCACCGGCTTCAACGCGTCGGCCTTGATTGGGTGCTGCGGTTTGCCATCGACCATGGGCACGTTGGGTTTCATCTGCTCCCAGACGGCGTTAGACATCGTGATGGCATTGCCATTGAGGTCCATGGTGAAGGCCGTAATGATGTCGGCCTTGGTGCCAAAGCCGATGGTGGCGCCGATCGGCTGGCCGGAGAGCATGTGCGCGCCGTCCAGCTCGCCATCGATCACGCGGTCCAGCAGCACCTTCCAGTTGGCTTGAGCTTCGAGCGTGACATAGAGGCCTTCATCTTCGAAAAAGCCCTTTTCGTAGGCGATGGCCAGGGGCGCCATGTCAGTGAGCTTGATGAAGCCAAGCTTCAGCTCTTCTTTCTCCGGTTCGGCAGCCCAGGCGGTCATCGGTACCAATTGCAGCAGGGCAGAGCATCCGAGGCTGGCAACCAGCGTTTTCAGCAACGTACGGCGAGTCTTGTGCATGATTCTTCCCTCAATCGCGAAACGAAAAAAAGGCGTAACGGACGCACCCTCTGCATGAGCAGAGCGAGCACCGTTGACGCCTTTGTCAATTCGTCCCGATCACCGCCGTTGGCGACCCGAAGACGTGGTACTGGAGGGATTGCAAGGGGCTTGCCAATTCGCGCAATGCCGGGATTTGCAGCGACTAAAAATAAAAAAGCTAAATCAATACAATGGCTTGCGGATCGAGCCGGTCATGGGTGGGTTGCCGCCGTCTCGGCACGCTGCAACTCGGTTCGGCGCGATAGACGTGCAGCCAGCGCACCCCTTGGCTCCGTTTTGGTTCGTTTGAACGGAGCGCAGGCGTGCTGCTCATGAGGCGGAAAGTGGGCTTGGCTGTCTAGGCGTTGTTGCGGGGGCGAGGGCAGTACGGTTCGGCCCAGAACCGCGTGGTTTGAGAAGCGAACAGATCCGCTACGAGGGACGCCATCGTGCAGGTTTCAGCACTGGACCCTTACCTGACACCCGGCATGGTCTTGCACGGCCGAATGCATTCGGCCATTTGGCTAGGCTAACGCTAGAGGGCCGAAACGCCGCTGCAGGTTACTGCCCCAGCAGGTCGTTCATCGCAATGATCTGTTCAGCCACCTGAATCAGCTTTTGCTGGCGGCTCATGGCCTGGCGGCGCATCAGGGTGTAGGCCTCTTCCTCGTTGCAGCTGCGCATCTTCATCAGCATGCCCTTGGCGAGTTCGATGCGCTTGCGTTCAACCAGTTGCTGGTCGCGCGCGTGCAGTTGCGCACGGATCGCCTGGTCACTTTCGAAGCGGGCCATGGCCACGTCGAGGATCGGTTTCAGCCGCTGGGCCTGGATGCCTTCAACGATATAGGCGCTGACGCCGGCGCGAATGGCTTGGCGCATGGCGTTGGGGTTGTTGTCGTCGGTGAACATGACGATGGGGCGCGGCTGGTCACGGCTGACCATCACCACTTGTTCCATTACGTCGCGGCCGGGGGAGTCGGTGTCAATCAGCACCACATCCGGGCGAATCGCCTCGACCCGTTCGGGCAGGTCGATGGTCAGACCGGATTCCTCTACCACCTCGAAACCGGCTTCGATCAGAGCGCTGCGCAAGCGTCCGACCTTGCGTGGGGTATCGTCGATCAGGAGAACGCGAAGCATGACAGTCTCCCTTTTCAAGGCTTGGGGTGCGGTGCGGTGTCGGCCAGTGCATGCAACGCAAAGCTGCGTGCGTAACCCGCCGGATCGCTGCCATCCCAGCGACTGCCGTCCATGAGAATGGCGTTGCGCATGGGTGAGTCGGGCACAGGGATGTTCAAGGCAGTCGCCGCGTCACGGTAGAGGCTGGTCTGCTGCACGCTTTGCGCCACGGCGAGGTAATCCGGATCTTCGCGCAGCAGGCCCCAACGGCGTAGCTGAGTCATGAACCAGAGGCCGTCGGAGTGGTAGGGCATGTTCACTTCGCCGTTGCCAAAGAAGCGCAGCGGGTGCTTGTCCAGCCAGGCATGGCCGAGGCCGTCTTCATATTGACCGAGAAAGCGCGGCTCGATGGCCGCAACGGGCGCATCGACATAGTCGCTACCAGCGATCAGTTGTGCGGTGCTGCGGCGGTTTTCCTGGCTCTCGTCTATGAAACGGCTGGCCTCGAGGATGGCCATGACCAGCGCACGGGCGGTATTGGGGTACTGATCGACGAATTCGCGCGTGCAGCCGAGCACTTTTTCCGGATGGTCCGGCCAGATCGATTGGCTGGTCGCGATGGTGAAGCCCATGTCTTCTTCAATGGCCTGCGCGCCCCAGGGCTCGCCGGCGCAGAAGCCATCGATGCGACGCGCCCGTAAATGGGCCACCATCAAGGACGGCGGCACCACCAGCGTGCGCACGTCGGCCAACGGGTGAATGCCGTAGGCGGCCAGCCAGTAGTAGAGCCAGAGTGCATGAGTACCGGTTGGAAATGTCTGCGCGAGGGTTAGTTTTGCACCACTCTGGCGCACGCATTTGCCGAGCGCATCGGGATCGGTCACGCCGGCGGCCTTCAGCTCGCGGGAGAGGCTGATGCTCTGACCGTTTTGCGCCAGCCCCATCAGCACGGCCATGTCCTTCGGTGCACCGCCTCCGATGCCCAAATGCACGGCGTAGATCAGCCCGTAAAGCCCATGAGCGGCATCCAGTTCGCCTTCAACGAGTTTGTCTCGCACGCTGGACCAGGAACTCTGCCGTTGCAGGTTGAGCGTGAGGCCGTAGGGCTGGGCAAAGCCCTGGGTGGCGGCGACGATCAGTGATGCAGCATCGGTCAACGCCATGAAACCAAGGTTCACGACATGCTTTTCTGGCGCGTCGCTGCCGGCGACCCAGGCTTTGGCGTCAGGGCGGAGCGAAGGGGTGGGATCGGTCATGCTGAGGGGAACCTTTGCCATGCGAAGCGCACACCGTCCGGAAGGGGTTCGGTGCGAGCCGGGATAACTGACTCAGGTTTAGCAAGCCACATGCCAAGCGCAGGACACGACGCGTCTATCTAGTCGGAGCACGAACAGCGGCAGTGGCGAATGGACTGGTCGTCACCCCGGAACCGGGATCCCGCAATTCAGCGCGGATACAACGGCGGCAGTGCGCTGGCTTCCCGCTCTGCATCGCCAGCCTGTCTTGCCGGCAGGCTCTGAATGGCCTGCCACAAGGCTTCGCCCTGCCAGCGTTGACCGGTCTCGCTGTACAGTGCACCGTTTAGCCCATCGAGTGCGTCGGACAGCGGCTCGAAGCGCGCCGCCATATCGGCCAACGTCTCGGGCTGCTGACGCGCCCAGGCATCAAGTGCATGGCGGGTAGCCTGGGTGTCATTGGCCAGGCAGGCCCGTTTCAGGTCATCGAGCAGGCTGCGCGGGGTCGGACCGGTCTGCACGGTGCGGATCACCGCAGGTTGGCTACGCGCATGCAGCCACAGGCCAAAACCGAGCAGGGTGGTCAGCGCCAGCAAGGCGCTGCTCAGCTGCCAAGGCCACAGCCGACGCGCTTCACGCTGTTCAGGCACGTCTGGCGTGTCAATGGTGGGCTGTTGAAGGTTCGGGTTGTCGGCGACCAGCAGGTTCCGCCCAGGCAAAGTGCTGCGCTCCAGGCGATCGTCAAGGGTGTTCCACCAGACCACTTCAACGGGTGGGAGCTGGAAATCACCGGTGCGCGTCGCGACCAAGGCTTCGCGCTGCTCGCGACTGCCGCTGACGCCGTTGGTGGTGATTTCGTTGTTCAGGGTCGGCTGGTCGGGGTAGCTGCGCAGCCCTGGAACCTCGGTCGAGCCGATGGGTGGCAGCTGGCTACTGGTCAGTCCGTCCGCTTTCAGCAAAAGGCTGCGGGTCAGGGCTTCACCCAGTTGAGCGTCCGCCGGTTCCGGACTCCAGGCTTCGACCAGCGTCAGGCTCCGGGCAGGCAGCCAGGGGACGTCGGCGGGATATTCAGCTGGCTTGGCTTTGACCGTCAACGGAATGGTGGGAGATTTCACCTGAGTCGAACGCCCGAACCTGGAGCCGTACTGATCACCGGTCGCCGGTGCGACCGTGGTGGCGCTGAACAGCTGTGCGGGGATCGTCAGCTCGCCGCTCTTCTGCGGAAACAGCGCGTAGCGGATTTCGATCACGCCGTGGCGAACCCCATTGATGTCTTTTTCATAGGTGCGTGGTTCGCCCAGTCGCTCCACCAGCGCGTCGCTCATTTGCAACGGGGACAAGGTGCTGTCGTCGTAAAGCGATACGGAATGGTAGATACGCAGGGTCAGCAGCACCTGTGCCTGCACATAGGCCACTTCCTGATCGAGGCTGGCGTCGATGAAAATCGGCGCAAGAAGATCGCTATCGCCCGCACTGGGCTCGGTGACATGCAAGGTGATGGGTTCGCTGCGGGCATCGCCGAGTTGCAGAGGGGGAATGACGACATAACCGGTCTGCTGTGGCTGGAGCGTGACCTGCCATTGGGTTATCGCCTTCGCCTCGCCATTGGCGCCGGCAAGCTGGTTGCTCTGGCGAGTACCAGACACCTTGAAAAGGCCGTCGAGTGGCTGCAAGTCCGGCTTGCCAAAGGCGGTGCCATCGGCCGTTTCCAGGGTTAGTTCGACCGTTTCGTCCAAGCTCAATTCGGTGCGGTCGACCCGAGCGAGCAAGGTCGCGGCGTTCGTCTGCAGGCCCAGCAGCAGCAGAAACACCAATGTCAGCCAGCGCATCATCGATTCAATTCCTGCCGTTTGCGTTGTTCATAAAGAAACTTGCGCCTTAGCAGCTCGCCGGGGTCGTCCGGAATCTTGCGCAGCCACTGGTTCATTGCCTGATCCTGCTCGGGATCGACGGGCACGTCCTGTGCCTGTGCGATCGGCTGGTCGGTCGCTTCTGAGTTGGACTCGGGAGGGGCCTCGTTCTGTGTTTCGCTCGAAACCTCGCCCGCTTGGCTTGGCGGGGCCTGCGTCGTGGCTTGATCCGTCGAAGCGGACGATGCGGCTGGCCCTTTGCTTCCGCGCGCCTGCTTGTGCTGCGTGGTTTCAGGTGTCCGTTCTTGCGGTGTCGGCTCGTCGGGATTGGCTTCTTCCTGAGTCTGTTGCTGGCGCAGGGCCGCTTCGACTGCGGCTTTATTACGTCGCGCAACGTCCAGGCCGGGGTCCAGTTCCAAGGCTTGCTCATAAGCCTCGATGGCGGCTTTCAGCTCATCATTGCGTGCCAAGGCATTGCCGCGGTTGTAGTGGTCGTCTGCGGAGTCGCCCTGGCTGAATTGTTCGGCGGCGCCGGCAAAGTCTCCGGCCTGGTAGCGCGCATAGCCCTGCCACTGGTGATTCTTGAAGCGTTTTGCGGCTTCGTCTGGGCGAGAAGACTCCAGCAGGCGCATGCCCTGCTGATCGGGGCGTAGCCAGAGGTCGTCGAAGCTTAGAGCGCTGGCGGGTTGCGGGACGAACAGGAAGAGTGGCAAGCAGAAAAGCCAACCCCGGCGCCCGGCACAGGCGGCAAGCAACAACAGGGGCAATAGCAGCCAGTAGCCTTGGTCATGCCAGCTGTCGAGACGGGTGGTCTCGTCTTGCGCCACGAGCTTGCCGTTGCGTTCGAGCAAACCGAGGTTGCGCAGGTCCGCATCATCGACTCGAGCCTGCTGATAGCGTCCACCGATACGGCTGGCAAAACGCCGCATGGCAGTGTCGTCCAGCCGAGGAATGATGATGGCGCCTTTATCATCTTTGAGGAAACTGCCGTCCTCACGGGGAATCGGAGCGCCCTGTTCGGTTCCGATGCCGAGCAGGAGCAGCGACTGATCGCTGTCTTCGAGCAGTTGCTCAATTGCTGTGCGTTCTGGCGCGCTCAGGCTGCTGCCGATCAGCAGCAGGCGGCCGCGGCCGTTGGCGCCCTGCTGGAGCAGTTCGATGCCTTGCATCACCGCCAGATCAGCGCGGTAACCAGGTTCGGGCATAAGGTCGGGTTTCAATGCATCCAGAAGGTTTTGCGTGGTGGCCATGTCGTTGGACAGCGGCACCAAGGTGTGAGCGCTGCCGGCGAATACCACCACCGCCGTCTGCGCGTCCTGACGGGTCTGGAGCAAATCGATGATCTTGCGTTTGGCCTGCTCGAGCCGGCTTGGGCGCACATCGGTTGCCAGCATGGCCGGGGTCGTCTCCAGCAAGATCACCAGCGGGTCCGAGCGTGACAGGCTGGGCTGCTCGATCTGCTGCCAGCTTGGCCCCAATAGCGCCAGACAGATTAAAAGCCAGGCGGAGCCAAGCAGAAGCCAAGGGAGCTTGCTGTTACGCAGCTTGCCGCGGGTGAGCAGAACGCTATGAAAGGCTTCGGGCAACAGGCGCTGCCAGCGGCCTGTCTGGCGCTGTCGATGCCATAACCGCCACAACAGCCATATCGGTAGTGGCAAAAGGATTAACCAGAACGGTCTGAGCAAGTGCGGCAGAAGTTCGCTCATGATGGCGTGCTCCGCCTGCCGAGTTGACGCAGCGACAGCGGCCAGATGCTGCGCGCGACCAGCAGCCAGCTGAACAGCAGCGCGGTCGCCAGTGGCCAGGCATAAAGCGCAGTGGCCACGCGTGCCTGAGCCGGCTGTTGGGCTGCAGGTTCGAGTTGGTCGAGTGTGGTACCGACTGCTTCTAGTTCTTCATGCGTACGCGCTCGGAAATACTCGCCGCCGGTTTCATGTGCGATTGCGCGCAGGGTCGTTTCGTCCAGATCGCCGCCGGGGTTGAAACCGAAGCGGTTAAGCGTGCTGTCACTCGCTTCTGCACCGATGCCGATAATATGCACCTTGACGCCTGCCGCCGCGGCGAGTCGAGCCGCGAGCAAGGGCTCGACTTCGCCACCGTTATTTGCGCCGTCGGTAATCAGCACCAACACGCGACTTTTCGCTGGCCTTTCGCGCAGGCGCTTGACGGCTAAGCCGATGGCGTCGCCGAGGGCCGTGTTGTTCCCGGCGATGCCGATCACAGCCTCATCGAGCCAGGTGCGTACCGTTTGCCGGTCGAAGGTCAGTGGTGCCTGCAGGTAGGCCTTACTGCCGAATAGGATCAGCCCGACGCGATCGCCGCGCCGTTCGGCAATGAAGTCACCGAGCAGGTGTTTGACCAGTTCTAGCCGGCTGACCTCTTCGCCTTGCCATTGCATGTCCGGGTAATCCATGGACCCGGACACGTCGACCGCGAGCAATAGGTCGCGACCATTAGTGGGAAGCGGCAGCGGTTCGCCAAGCCATTGCGGCCGCGCAGCCGCGAATACCAGCAGAAGCCAAATGAGCAGGTAGGGTAGCTGCTGTCGCCAGCCGGGCAGGGCGATCGCGGCGCGGCGGCCGGCTATGGCTTCCAGTTCGGCCAGAAAGCCAACCTTCAGCGCCGCGTCGCCACTTTCGGACACTGGCAAAAGCCAGCGCAACAGCCAGGGCAGTGGCAACAGGAGCCAGACCCACGGCCAGGCCAGCTCAAACATGCTTGCGAATCCAGATCTGCACGGACTGTTCTAGGCCTTGGATGGCCTTGTCGTCCAGCCGGCACTCGGCGCGGTAAGTGCCTTCAACCAACACCATCCAGCGAGTCAATCCGGCCGCCGGACACCGACTGTCAAGAAATGCGAGCCAGGCACGCCCGCTCAACGTATGTGGGTGATCGTCCGGGTAGCGTATCCGACACAGGCGTTTGAGCAACGCATTGAGCTGTTGCAGCCAGTGGCTGGCCGGCTGGCCGTTGTAGGGCTTGTCCAACTGGGCAAGTTCCAGCAGTGCGGTCTGGCGCTGCGGGTCAAGGGGTTGTTCGTGTTGGCTCAAATCGCCTCGCTTCCCGCGCTGGAGTCGCTTCCAGGGTCGGAATTTCAGCAGAAGAACAACGCTGAGCAGCAGGGCGGCGAGGAACCACCAGCCGGCCGCCAGCGGCCACCAGCTTACAGCCGCTGGGGTAATGAGGGGTTCAAGCTCAAGAGCGTTCATCGGGGCGCGCCTTTATGCTGCCCGATGAGGTGCTCGCGCATCTGTTCCACTAGTTCACGCGTGGTATTCAGCGGCATTAACGGCAGGCGTAAACGGTCAGCCAGACGTTTCCAGCGTGCGCTGCGCGCTTCGCCTTGCAGTCGGTAGGTGTGTCGCAGCGCGGCGTCATGGGTGTCCAGCTCCAGCCGTGCGCCGAACTGCGCAAAACGCAACAGTCCGGCTGCCGGTAGTGCACGATCGAGTGGGTCACAGACCGGGATCAGCAGCAGGTCGACATGCCGCGCAAGCAGGGTCATCTGCTGTTCCGCGGCATCGCTCAGGGCGCGTTCGTCGCAGATGATGACCGCCAGGCTACCCGGACGTAGCACTTCGCGTGCACGCCTGAGGGCCAGGCCAAAGGCCTCGGGGTCATCGGGCTGGTCGGCTTCTAGACTGGCATTGGCGCGGGCCAGGCGGTCCAACAGTTGCAGCAGGCTCTGCTTGCTGCGCCGGGGTTTGATTTCTTGCTGTTCGCCGCGCCCGAAGACGAGACCGCCGACGCGGTCGTTGTGACTTAGCGCGGCCCAACCCACCAGGCTGGCGGCCTGGGCAACCACCACTGATTTGAAGGCCCGCTCGCTACCGAAGAACAGCCGTGGACTTTGTTCTACGAGCAAATAGATGGGTCGTTCGCGTTCTTCATGAAACAGCTTGGTATGCGGCTCCTGCGTGCGCGCAGTGACTCGCCAGTCAATGGTGCGGACATCATCACCGGCCTGGTAGATGCGCACCTGATCGAAATCCACCCCACGCCCGCGCAGCTTCGAGTGGTGCAAGCCGACCAACTGGCTGCGCCGATGCGGGCTGGTAAACAAGGGCACTTCACGGACGCGATGACGCATGTCGATCAGCTCGGCAAGGCTCACCCGGATCCCATCGTCGGGCTTCGTAGGCGGCGACCTGTCGTCGGCGGACCGCGAGGGTTGCATCAGGCCACCGCGACCACGTCGAGGATGCGCTGCAGGACGCGATCCTGATCGATACCGGCGGCTTCCGCTTCGAACGAAAGGATCAAGCGATGGCGCAACACATCGAACAGCACGGCCTGAATGTCTTCAGGGCTGACAAAGTCCCGGCCAGCCAGCCAGGCATGGGCGCGGGCACAGCGATCCAGCGAGATCGAGCCGCGCGGGCTGGAGCCGTAAGCAATCCAGCCTGCCAGCTCTGCGTCGAACTTAGCGGGGGTGCGCGTCGCCATGACCAGCTGTACCAGGTATTCCTCCACCGCGTCGGCCATGTACAGGCCAAGGATTTCCTTGCGTGCGGCAAAAATTGCCTGCTGAGAAACTCGATGCTCGGGCGCGGTTTCGCCATTGATTGCTTCACCGCGCGCCTGTTGGAGGATGCGTCGTTCCACCGAAGCGTCGGGAAAGCCCAACTTAACGTGGAGCAGGAAGCGGTCCAGCTGCGCTTCGGGCAGAGGATAGGTGCCTTCCTGTTCGATGGGGTTCTGAGTGGCCATGACCAGAAAGAGTGGCGACAGGTCGTAGGTGCTGCGGCCGACGCTGACCTGCCGCTCGGCCATGGCTTCGAGCAGCGCCGACTGGACCTTCGCAGGCGCTCGGTTGATTTCGTCCGCCAGCACCAGGTTGTGAAAGATGGGGCCCTGCTGGAATACGAAACTGCCGGTTTCCGGCCGGTAGATCTCGGTACCGGTGATGTCGGCAGGGAGCAGATCGGGCGTGAACTGGATGCGATGGAATTCCGCTTCGAGGCCACCTGCAAGCTCTTTGATCGCCCGCGTTTTAGCCAGTCCTGGGGCGCCTTCGACGAGCATATGGCCATCAGCCAGCAAGGCGATCAGCAGACGCTCGATTAGCCGTTCCTGACCAAGGATCTGAGTTGAAAGAAAGTGTCGCAATGCGACTATGGCTTCACGGTGATCCATCGCTTGGCTCTTCTGCAGGGGCGTGTCGGGGCGGGCGCTCGACCGGCACGACTTTAATTCATTACCGAGGGGCCGGCTATGCGCGGCTCGGCAAGTTCGTCACGCCAGATCAGCCGATGGTCTGTACTGGCCGGCGCCGCGCATTGTTCGTCATGCGCCTGAATTAAATGTGACTGCTGGGTCGCTGGCGTCGCCAGACAAAGGAGACCAGCGTGGGGTGCATTCCCGGTCCGCTGAACTAACGTTGAACTTACAGGTTGCGTTGCCGGTCAGGTCCCGCGACTGCCCAAGTCGAATTCCAAGCCAGAATGGAGCGAAAAAATGGCGTTCTTTACAGCTGCCAGCAAAGCCGATTTTCAGCAACAACTGAAAGTGGCCCTGGCACAGCATGTCGACGAGAAACTCCTGCCACAAGTGGGGCTCTTCGCCGAACAGTTTTTCGGAATCGTCGCATTGCCCGAGCTGACTCAGCGGCGCATGACCGACCTGGTTGGCTCGACGCTGGCCAGTTGGCGTCTGCTGGAGCGCTTCGACCCGAGCAGCCCTGTCGTTCAGGTATTCAACCCCGATTATGAAAAGCACGGTTGGCAGTCGACCCACAGCGTGGTCGAGGTGCTGCACCCGGATATGCCATTTCTGGTCGACTCGGTGCGCATGGAACTGACCCGTCGTGGTTATGCCATTCACACCCTGCAGAACAGTGTGCTGCAGGTCCGCCGTGACGGAGACGGCAGCCTGGTCGAATTACTGCCAAAGGGCAACTCAGGTGAAGACAGCGAAGCTGAGTCGCTGATCTTCGTCGAAATCGATCGCTGCGCCAGTGCTGCGGCTCTGCATGAATTGGAGCAGTCGCTGCATGGCGTGCTAGCTGAAGTACGCCTGGCCGTCACCGATTTTCCGGCGATGAAGGCGAAGGCCGAAGAGCACCATTCCCGCCTGGCGATGCTGCAAACGGCTGATGATGCGCAACTGGCTGAAAGCATGGAATTCATGCGCTGGCTGGCTGACGATCATTTCACCTTCCTCGGATACGAAGAGTTCACGGTTGTCGACCAGGGCGAGGGCGGCCGCATTATATATGACGAGGCGTCGCTGCTAGGTCTGTCGCGCCATCTACGCACAGGCCTTGAAGCAGATGATCAACTGATCATGCCGCCGGCCTTGGCCTATCTGCGCGAGCCGCTGCTGCTGTCATTCGCCAAGGCGGCTACTCCGAGCCGGGTGCACCGGCCGGCTTATCCGGATTTCGTCTCCATTCGTGAGTTCGACGAGCAAGGGCGGGTTACCCGTGAGTGCCGCTTCCTCGGGCTGTTCACGTCCTCGGTCTACACACAGAGCGTGCGGCGAATCCCTTATATTCGGAGCAAGGTAGCGGAGGTGATCGAGCGGTCGCAATTCGATGATTCGGCGCATCTGGCCAAGGAGCTGACTCAGGTATTGGAAGTGCTGCCGCGCGACGAGTTGTTCCAGATGACGCTCGATCAGCTGTTCAGCACCGCTATCGCCATTGTGCAAATTCAGGAGCGCAACAAGCTGCGCCTGTTCCTGCGCATCGATCCGTATGGGCGCTTCTGCTACTGCCTGGCCTATGTCCCCCGCGACAGTTATTCGACCGAGACGCGCCTGCGTATCCAGCAGGTGCTGGTGGACCGCCTGGAAGCCAGCGGCTGTGAATTTTCCACCTACTTCTCCGAGTCCGTTTTGATCCGCGTGCAGTTCCTGCTGCGTCTGGATCCGAACAAGCAGGTGCAGTTCGATCCGGTCCAGTTGGAAAACGAGGTGGTTCAGGCCTGCCGAACCTGGCAAGACGACTACTCGAACGTGGTCATCGAGCGTTTTGGCGAAGCCCAGGGTACCGGCATTCTCGCCGACTTCCCTAAAGGCTTCCCGGCTGGATATCGGGAGCGTTTCGCGCCGCAATCGGCGGCTGTTGATATGCAGCACGTGCTTAGCCTCAGCGGGCAACGGCCGTTGGTGATGAGCTTCTATCAGCCGATCACGGCGATGGAAAACCGCCTGCACTGCAAGCTCTATCACCTGGATACACCGCTGCCGTTGTCCGACATGTTGCCGATCCTGGAGAACCTGGGGCTACGAGTTCTGGGTGAGTTTCCCTTCCATCTACGGCGCAAAGATGGCCGTGAATACTGGATCCACGATTTCGCGTTCACCTATGCAGAAGGGCTCGAGATCGATCTGATGGAGATCAACGAGCCGCTGCAGGACGCGTTTATTGCCATCAATAACGGCCAGGCGGAAAATGACGCGTTCAACAGGCTGGTACTGACCGCAGGGCTCACCTGGCGCGAAGTCGCGCTGTTGCGCGCCTACGGCCGGTACCTCAAGCAGATTCGCATGGGCTTCGATCTGGGCTATATCGCCAGCGCTTTGCTCAACCACACCGACATCGCACGCGAACTGGTGCGGCTGTTCAAGATGCGGTTCTACCTGGCGCGCAAACTCGGCGAAGAGGACCTCGCTGATAAACAGGCGCGGCTGGAGCAGGCCATCATCACGGCTTTGGATGATGTGGCGGTGCTCAACGAGGACCGCATCCTGCGGCGCTATCTGGCGCTGATCAAGGCAACGCTGCGAACCAACTTCTATCAGGCCGATGCCAGCGGCAAACCGAAGAGCTATTTCAGCTTCAAGCTAGACTCGCGGTCGATTCCAGAGATGCCGCGCCCGGCGCCGAAATTCGAAATATTCGTCTATTCACCACGTGTGGAAGGCGTACACCTGCGAGGCGGCAAAGTCGCGCGAGGCGGCTTGCGCTGGTCCGATCGGGAAGAGGACTACCGCACCGAGGTGCTAGGACTGGTTAAGGCGCAGCAGGTGAAGAACGCCATCATCGTGCCGGGGGGCGCCAAGGGTGGTTTCGTGCCACGTCGTCTGCCTACCAACGGCTCGCGCGATGAGGTGCTGGCCGAGGGCATCGCTTGCTATCGAATCTTTATCAGCGGCCTGCTGGACATCACCGATAACCTCAAAGAAGGCATCGTCGTACTGCCTGTCAACGTACTGCGCTACGACGAGGATGATCCTTACCTAGTGGTTGCCGCTGACAAGGGCACCGCAACCTTTTCCGACATTGCCAATGGCATCGCTGCGGAGTACGACTTCTGGTTGGGCGACGCCTTCGCATCGGGTGGTTCTGCTGGCTACGACCATAAAAAGATGGGCATCACCGCTAAGGGCGCCTGGGTCTCGGTGCAGCGGCACTTCCGCGAGCGGGGCATCGATGTCCAGCGCGACAACGTCAGCGTGATTGGCATTGGAGACATGGCTGGCGATGTGTTCGGCAACGGCTTGCTGATGTCCGACACCTTGCAGCTGGTAGCCGCTTTCAACCATCTACATATCTTCATCGATCCCGACCCGGACGCTGCGCGCAGCTTTGTCGAGCGGCAGCGCCTGTTCGATATGCCGCGCTCATCCTGGACCGATTACGATTCTTCATTGATTTCCGCTGGCGGTGGCGTGTTTCCCCGTTCAGCCAAGCGCATCGCGATCACGCCACAGATGAAGGCGCGGTTCGAGATCGAGGCGGATCAGCTGACCCCGGCCGAACTGATCCACGCATTGCTCAAGGCGCCGGTCGATTTGCTATGGAACGGCGGCATTGGCACCTATGTGAAGAGCACCGCGGAGACCCATGCAGACGTTGGGGACAAGGCCAACGACATCTTGCGGGTCAACGGGAACGAGCTGCGTGCCAAGGTCATCGGCGAAGGCGGCAACCTGGGCATCACCCAGTTGGGGCGCGTCGAGTACTGCTTGCAGGGCGGCGCGGCAAATACGGACTTCATTGACAATGCCGGTGGGGTGAACTGCTCCGACCACGAGGTCAATATCAAGATTCTCCTCAACGAGATCGTCAGTGCTGGAGACATGACCGGCAAGCAGCGCGACCAGTTGCTGTTCGAGATGACCGACGCCGTGGCCGAACTGGTGCTGCACGACAACTACAAGCAGACCCAGGCACTATCGCAGGCCGAACGTCGCGCCCATGAGAGCGGCAGTGAATACAAGCGACTGATCAGTTCCCTTGAAGCTGACGGTTTGCTGGATCGCGCGCTTGAGTTTTTGCCGAGCGACGAGGTGCTGGCCGAGCGCGCAAACCTGGGCAAGGG
This sequence comes from Pseudomonas sp. NPDC077451, assembly GCF_044543345.1. NCBI lineage: Bacteria > Pseudomonadati > Pseudomonadota > Gammaproteobacteria > Pseudomonadales > Pseudomonadaceae > Pseudomonas > Pseudomonas sp. NPDC077451. The sequence goes on from NZ_JBITVX010000001.1 coordinate 600,864, forward strand.
ATTGACGCGACCTGAGCTGTCGGTGCTGATTTCATACAGCAAGATCGAACTGAAGGAGGCGCTTCTGCAGTCTCGCGTGCCGGACGATGCCTATCTTGCTCGGGAGATGGAAAGCGCATTCCCGCAGCTGCTAGCCGAGCAGTATCGCCCGGCGATGCTGCAACACCGTCTCAAGCGCGAGATTGTCAGCACGCAGATCGCCAACGACCTGATCAATAACATGGGGATCACCTTCGTTCAGCGGCTCAGAGAGGCGACTGGCCTGAGTGCCGCCAACGTTGCGGGTGCTTATGTAATTGTGCGGGACATCTTCCATCTACCCCATTGGTTCCGCCAGATCGAAGCGCTCGATTACAAGGTCCCGTCCGAATTGCAGCTCAACCTCATGGATGAACTGATGCGGCTGGGGCGGCGAGCGACCCGCTGGTTCCTGCGCAACCGTCGAAGCGAGCTGGACGCTGCACGTGACGTTGGGCACTTCGGGCCGCGGGTCGCGGCGCTCGGGTTGAAGCTCGATGCGCTGTTGCAGGGCGGAACACGCGAGCTCTGGCAGGCGCGTTACGAGCGGTACACCGACGCCGGGGTCCCCGAGTTGTTGGCGCGAATGGTGGCCGGCACCAATCATCTCTATACGCTGCTTCCAATCCTGGAAGCTGCTGATGAAACCGGGCAGCCACCTGCCGACGTTGCCGCGGCTTACTTCGCGGTCGGCGGCGCGTTGGAGTTGCCTTGGTACCTTCAGCAGGTGACGGGTCTGCCGGTGGACAACAACTGGCAAGCCCTGGCTCGGGAAAGCTTCCGCGATGATTTGGACAGTCAGCAGCGCGCCATTACGGTATCGGTGTTGCAGATGGCCGAGGCGCCTGAAAACCTAGATGCACGCGTTCAGCTTTGGCTGGAGCAACGGGAATATCAGGTCGAGCGTTGGCGGCGAATGCTGGTCGAGCTGCGCAGTGCCAGCAGTGTGGATTACGCCATGTACGCTGTTGCCGGTCGCGAGCTACAAGACCTCGCGCTGGAAAGTGCGAGACGCTAGGTGCGATTCACCGCCGGGTTTCCTGGCGGCTGATTTCGTCTGAGATGAAACGCCGGTGCCTTGTGCATCGGCGTTTTTTATTCAGCTGCAAATGGTGCTGGTCGGGGAGGGGTTGCCTGAGCTCTGTCGCAGTTGCGTCGGATAGGTCAATCCGCTTGTAGCGTCCGGTTGCCGAGGCGGAAACGCGTGATCTGCGGCAAGTCGCGCAAGTAGCGAACCATATCCGGAGCGCCGGCGAGCTTGAGTCCTTCTCCCAAGGCATTCGCAGCGGGTTGCGCCTTGTCCAGCAATAGCAGTTCGGAGTTATTAGCGTTGCGCAGCAGCGTCAAGCGCGCATAAGGAATCTTCGCTTCGAGCAGCAGCCCCATGAATCCTCGGTCGCTCCACGCTTGTGCTGGCATGGTGACGGCGTGGTAGTCACTATCGAGGGCCTGTAGACCGGCTGCATCGAGCCGGTAATCGGTGAGTTCGCAGGGAAGGTTGACCTCCAGCCCCCGCAGCCGTGCGTAAGCGATTGCACAGGCGAAGGCCTCGGCATGGTGCTCGCCACTCCAGTAAATCCGCTCGCCGAGCCAGCTGGCTTGACGAAGCTCGATTGGGGTCTGTTCGTTGTAGCCCGGCAGCGCAGCGGTGATGGTCCGTATGAAATCCTTGTAGCTGATCACGCGTAACTGGCGACAAGCGGGTGTAGCGGCCAGTGCTTCGAAGGTCGGGTAGACTGCTCCGTCAGTACTTTGCCCACCGAGACCGTCAACCTGACGTAAGTCGAGCGATGGATAAGCGCTCTGTTCCTGACGCACGAGCCGCGTCAACGCAGCGTGAGCCTTGGCCTTGTCTTCCTGAATCGGGCCAGATAGGGCGCTTCTCGGTAGATCAGCGAATCGCTGCAGACAAGGGCCGTCGTGCCAGAAGATGCTCGGCGCCGGCTCGGAGAGCGGGGCAAAGGGTAAGCTGATCTGGCTGGCGTGCTCGAGGACCTGACGCGGCGATTTGCCGGTCAATCCAAGGCGTTGGGCAAATCTGACGATTCGTGAAGTCACGGGCGGCATCGGCTCGGGCAGACTCATCATGGTAGATGAACGCATAGGGCAACGGTCGAAGTGTGGCAGAGCCGTCCACGCTGTGCACCGTATTTGCCGAGCTTTTCTACGTCGAGTTCGGCAACGAACAGCAGTGATAGGTCACTGCTAGAGAGCCGGTATGGCAAAATCGCTGCGCTGATCAATGAGGGAGCCTCCATGCCAAGCCTCTTGCTGGATATTGCACTGCCCGCCGATAAGCTGCTGGCGGTCTATCAGGGGCGCGCCAATCGTATCCTGATCAAAAGCCGGGAAGGAAAGAGCGTCAGCTTGCCGGCACATCATCTGCGACCCTTTCTGACAACTGCCGGTGTGTTTGGTTCATTCGAGATGGAGTTTGCTCCGGAAGGCAAGTTGATTCGTTTGCGCCGACTCGAATAGACGTCTTTCTTTGAATGATCCAGATCAGGGCGCTACGTTGCGCCCGCTGTGAGTAATGCCCGCCTGCTATACTCTCGCGCCACACTTTCCAGGATCTAGGCTGCGTATGTATAACCTGGCCCGCCAGCTGCTTTTCAAGTTTACGCCTGAGACGTCCCATGAACTGTCGCTTGATCTTATCGGCGCGGGCGGCCGTTTAGGCCTTAACGCCATGCTGAACAAGGCACCGGCCAGTTTGCCGGTGCGGGTGATGGGATTGGATTTCCCTAACCCGGTGGGACTGGCGGCCGGACTGGATAAGAACGGCGAGGCGATTTGCGGGATGTCGCAGCTCGGATTCGGGTTTGTCGAAGTGGGTACTGTGACGCCAAGGCCGCAACCTGGTAATCCAAAGCCGCGCATTTTTCGGCTGCCCGAGGCCGAAGCCATCATAAATCGTATGGGTTTCAACAATCACGGCGTCGATGCCTTGCTGGAGCGGGTCGATGCGGCTCGTTTCAAGGGCATCCTGGGTATCAACATCGGCAAGAATTTCGACACGCCGGTCGAACGCGCTCAGGATGATTACCTGTTGTGCCTAGACAAGGTCTATCACCAGGCGAGTTACGTCACTGTGAACGTCAGTTCGCCCAATACACCGGGGCTGCGCAGCCTGCAGTTCGGTGACTCGCTCAAGCAGTTGCTTGACGCGCTAGGCCAGCGCCGCGAAGACCTCGAAGTGCTTCATGGTAAGCGTGTGCCGCTGGCCATCAAGATCGCGCCGGATATGACCGACGAGGAAACCAGGCTGGTTGCCGAAGCGGTATTCCAGGCCGGAATGGATGCAGTTATCGCGACCAACACGACGCTGAGTCGTGACGGTGTGGCAGGGCTTGCCCATGCCGATGAGGCGGGCGGGCTTTCCGGTGCTCCGGTGCGAGAAAAGAGCACCCACACCGTCAGGGTGTTGGCCGAAACCTTGGCGGGCCGCCTGCCTATCATTGCCGTTGGTGGGATCACGCAAGGGCGCCACGCGGCAGAAAAAATCGAGGCCGGAGCAAGTCTGGTCCAGCTTTACACGGGTTTTATATATAAGGGGCCAGCGCTGATTCGCGAGGCTGTAGACGCCATCGCTGCACTGCAATCTCGGAAGGAAACGAATCGTTAAGCTGTTCTTCGGTGGGGCTCCCGATGGGAGCCCCGGGCTTCAAGCCCGCCGCCCGGATGGGGCGTGCCAGTCGAAGTCGGTTTGATTGTGTCAGCCGACCGCGTGAAGTTCGTTCAGTCGGTGGATACCGGCCGCGCCGGTCAGACCGTCCCAGTTGTCGCCGCGACCCTCCCGCCAGCCGTTAATCCAGGCTTGGCGTACTTCGGGATGAGAAAAAGGACAGAGATCGCGAGATTTACCGTGTATGCCATGCTGATAACCGCGTAGAAATGCTCGTTCCATCGGATCACGCTTGAGTCTTCTCATTGGGTATTGCCCTCAGTGGTTGACTGGTGTTTCCGTTGTCCTCATGGCGAGGTTGGCAGATAGACTGCCGGTGAAGCCCGCTGCCGGCGTGGCGGGTTCTTCCGGCATCGTTGCGATGCCGGGCTGAGTCGAGTTCTAACCCAATGACTGCAAAGCGGGAATGATCGTTTTGTAATAAGTAGGTCACCAAATCGTAGCACCGCCTATAAGGCAGGCAGGGAGCGCTCCCGGCGCTCCCGGTGTTGTACCGCAGCGTCTGCTTCGCGACGAAAGACAGTCGGAAACCGCGCGATATATCGAATCGAGATTCGGAAGGCTGCCCAACCGAATCGAATAATTGACTGGACATGACATGACTGATCGCCACGAACTTATCCTCACGTGTCCTAAAGGACTCGAAGGCCTGCTGCTCCAAGAAGCCAAAGAGCTCGGGCTCGAGGAGACGCGTGAGCAAACCGCAGCAATTCGCGGCTATGCCAGCATGGAGGTTGCCTATCGGTTGTGTCTCTGGTCTCGGCTGGCTAACCGAGTACTGTTGGTGATCGAGCGCTTCGCCACGGTGAACGCCGAAACGCTGTATGAAGGTGTGCACCAAGTCGACTGGTCAGAGCATCTCGCGGCGACCGGTAGCCTGGCGGTTGAATTCAGCGGTCATGGATCTGGCATCGACAATACTCACTTCGGCGCGCTCAAGGTCAAGGATGCCATCGTCGATCGACTCCGTACGGCGACCGGCGAACGCCCCAGTGTCGATAAGTTGAATCCGGACCTGCGTGTCCATCTGCGTTTGGATCGTGGGCAGGCGGTGCTATCTCTGGATCTGTCCGGACACAGCCTGCATCAGCGCGGCTACCGTCTCCAGCAGGGCGCGGCGCCGTTGAAAGAGAACCTCGCAGCCGCCGTACTGATTCGTGCGGGCTGGCCTCGCATTGCTGCTGCTGGCGGCGCGCTAACCGACCCGATGTGTGGCGTCGGCACCTTTCTTGTCGAAGGCGCAATGATGGCGGCAGATATTGCACCTAATCTCCGCCGCGAACGTTGGGGATTCAGTGCCTGGCTCGGACATGTGCCGGCACTGTGGAACCGTCTGCATGCCGAAGCACAGGCGCGTGCCGAAGCGGGCATGGCCAAACCGCCATTATGGATACGTGGCTACGAGGCCGACCCACGCCTAATCCAACCGGCGAAGAACAATATAGAGCGAGCGGGGCTGGCGAGTTGGATCCGGGTCTATCAGGGTGATGTGGCGACGTTCGAGCCTCGGCCTGACCAGAATCAGAAAGGCCTCGTCATCTGCAATCCTCCGTATGGCGAGCGTCTGGGCGATGAGGCGAGTCTGGTTTATCTCTACCAGAACCTCGGTGAGCGACTGCGACAGGCCTGCCTCGGCTGGGAAGCGGCGGTGTTGACCTCCGCACCGGAGCTGGGCAAGCGCATGGGAATCCGCAGCCACAAGCAATACGCCTTCTGGAACGGTGCGCTGCCTTGCAAATTGTTGTTGATTAAGGTCGAACTGGACCAGTTCGTCACTGGCCAACGTCCATCCGCTACTGAGCCAAAGAACGAAGACAAACCTGTGCAGGAGTTGGCGCGCCTCAGTGAAGGCGGCCAAATGTTCGCTAACCGGCTGCAGAAAAATTTGAAACTCTTGGGCAAGTGGGCCCGCAAGCAAGGTATCCAGTGCTACCGCCTGTACGATGCCGACATGCCCGAGTATGCCCTGGCGATCGATCTATATGGCGACTGGGTGCATGTGCAGGAATATGCGCCGCCGCGCTCGATTGACCCTGAGAAAGCCCAGGCGCGACTGTACGACGCGTTGGGCGCCATCCCTCAGGCGCTGGGCATTTCCCAGGACCGTGTTGTGGTCAAGCGTCGTGAGCGCCAGAGTGGAACGCGGCAGTACGAGCGTCAGGCCAGTCAGGGAACCTTTCTTGAAGTCACAGAGGGCGATGTCAAGCTATTGGTGAATCTCACCGACTACCTCGATACCGGGTTGTTTCTTGACCATCGGCCGATGCGTCAACGTATCGCGCGCGAGGCGGCTGGCAAGCGTTTCTTGAACCTGTATTGCTACACCGCAACTGCAACCGTTCACGCGGCCAAGGGCGGCGCTCGCAGCACGACCAGTGTTGATCTGTCGAAAACCTATCTGGATTGGGCGCGACGCAATCTGGCACTGAATGGTCTGTCAGATCGACAACGTCTGGAGCAGGCTGACGTTATGGCCTGGCTAGAGGAGGATCGTGGCGAATACGATCTGATCTTTATCGACCCGCCGACGTTCTCCAACTCGAAGCGCATGGAAGGGGTGTTCGATGTCCAGCGCGATCATGTCGCTTTGCTCGACCTGGCGATGGCGAGATTGGCTGCTGGCGGCACGCTGTATTTTTCCAACAACTTCCGCAAGTTCCTACTCGACGCGGGCGTGGCCGAGCGCTACGCCGTGGAAGAAATCACCAGCGCCACTCTGGACGAGGATTTTCGCCGCAACAGCAAGATTCATCGTGCCTGGAAACTGCAGGCACGCTGATCGACTTCTGGGTGGGGCGCTACTGCGTTGCGGTCCCAGCGCAGCGCACGAGTGGTGCCTGAGGCGGTTACCTAGGGTTGCTGCCGTAAGTCCAGCGCCGGCGGCGGTCTCTCGGCGCCGGCACTGAATTGACTAACGTTGCGCGGTATTTTCGTTGGCCGGACGGTTGTACAGACTCACCAGTACCTGATCCAGCACCGAGGAAGCGCCCCACGGGCGAGGATGGTTGAGGATCGCGACGACGGCCCAGGTATTGCCGTCGTTGTCGCGGCTATAACCTGCAATTGCGCGCACTGTGTTCAGCGTTCCGGTCTTGACATGCGCCTTGCCGGCAACCCCTGTATTGCGCAAGCGCTTGCGCATGGTGCCGTCCACCGCGGCCAGCGGCATGGATGATATGAACTCTGCCGCGTATGGGCTTTTCCAAGCGGCTTGTAGCAGGCTGGCCAGTTCGCGTGCGCTGACGCGTTCGGCCCGCGACAGGCCGGATCCGTTCTCGATGACCAAGTGCGGCGAAATCAAACCCTTTTTCGCCAGCCACTGGCGGATGACCCGCTGCGCGGCCATGGAATCATCTGCATCCGCTTCGTTACGGAATTCGGCGCCCAAACTCAGGAACAACTGCCTCGCCATGGTGTTGTTACTGTACTTGTTGATGTCGCGAATGATCTCGACCAGATCTGGCGAGTAGGCTCGTGCGATCATCTTTGCATCCTTGACCACCGGCGCTACTCGATCCTCGCCGAGAATAGTGCCGCCAAGCTCCTTCCAGATCGCCCGTACCGCACCGGCGGCGTAGCGCTGGTGGTCGAGTACTGACAGGTAAGTCTGTCCGCTGCATCCAGCCGGCAGCTTGCCGGTGACGACCACGGTTACCCCATTACCGTTTTCAATCGGGTTGTAGCGGATGTCCGGCCATCCCGGGCATTTGGCTTTTGGCAATGCCTGAATGCGATTGTCGATCTGAACGGTGGCAATTGGCGGCTCGACCAAGACTTTGACGTTGCCGCCATCGTTGCGGGCGATGAAGCGAAGTGCCTTGAGGTTGACCAAGAGTGCATCTGGTCCGACCAGGAAGGGCTTGTTCTTGTCATTGCCATCGTCGTCGAAGACCGGCAACGTCGGTTGCACGAAATGGCTGCGGTCGAGGACAAGATCGCCCGTAACGGTATCTACGCCGTTGGCGCGCAGGTCTCGCAGCAACAACCAGAGCTTTTCCATGTTGAGCTTCGGATCACCGCCGCCCTTGAGGTAAAGGTTGCCATTTAGCGTGCCGTTCTCAATCGGTCCGTCAGCATAGAACTCCGTCTTCCACTGGTGGTTAGGACCCAGCAGTTCCAATGCGGCGTACGTCGTGACCAGCTTCATGGTCGAGGCTGGGTTAACCGAGACGTCCGCGTTAACGAACGTCGGTGATCCGTTGCCATTGAGCGGCAGCATGACGACGGAGAGCGCGCTGTTCTCGATCTTGTTTGCCTTAAGCGCCTGCGCCACGCGGGGCGGTAAGGTTTGATTGACGGTTTCGGCGAAGGCGGGAAACGCCAGCGGCAGCGCTAGCGCGGCAGCGGCGACACGGGAGAGGAACTGGCTAATCGCGCCGCTCCGATTGACTGGGGCAGACAGACTCGAGATCAATGGCATATAGAGGTTCCCTACAGCGTTCAGGGAAGAATGGCGGGCCATTATGCCCACGTCCGAGAAGTGTCGTGCTTCTCATCCGACAAGCGTAGACGTCTGGCTCCCTTCCCTGCAAATAAAGACTTAGCGAGCTGTCGCCGTTTTGGAAATATTGGTCTAGCAGGCCGGCCCGGCAATCGCACTAGCCGTCCGTTGCTGTTAGAGTGCGCGCCGTTATTATCGTTATGTAAGGACCGAATCAATGGCTACCAATCGCTCGCGTCGTTTGCGCAAAAAACTTTGTGTCGATGAATTCCAGGAATTGGGTTTCGAGGTCAGTCTGACCTACCGTGATGGTCTCGAAGCCAAGGCGGTCGATGCGTTTCTGGAAGCCTTCCTGAGCGAAGCCATCGAGATCAACGGTCTGGGCTATATTGGCGGCGAAGATTACGGTTTCGTCTGCCTGGCCAGTCGCGGCTCGGTCAATGAAGAGCAGCGCGGTCAGGTAGAGGCTTGGCTCAAGGGCCGCGAAGAACTGTCCGAATTCAACGTGAGCCCGTTGATGGACGTTTGGTACCCGGAAAACGAGATCAACGCTAAGGCGTGATCGAATCATCCCTGCCCTGATCGGTTGCGGCTGGATGCCTGGATTTGCGCAACGCAATCCGGGTAACCAGCCGGCGCAGTAAGTACATGAGTAAGGTAACAACCAGCGCCACGCCCACGCCAATGGCGGCATTAATCAGACGCAGCTGTGGCAAACCCCAATCTTGCGCCAACGTTTCGGCCAGCAGAACGAAACTCAAGGTTGTCTGCAGAACGAATAAGCCATAGTGGTGTGATTGGAATGCGCGGCTGAGCATTACCAACGGCAGCATGATCATGACCATCATGGGTGGATCGGCCAGGCTGTGGCCCATATAGATCAACACCGCCGCTGCACAGAAGATCCCGATGCTGGCTTGCAGGGCGCGAACGAAGCTGCGCTGAAGGTCCATCTGCAGAGTGGTGAACACCGCAAGCGTCAGCCAGTAGCCTCGGGGCAGATCTGCCAGGGTTACAATCAGGCCGCCAATTGCTGCTGCCAGGACGTAGCTAATCGCGTGCAGCCGCCACTGTCGAATGGGTGTGCGCCGTGCTCGGCGGCGCAACACTTTCAACAAGCTCAACAGTCGTGGCATATACGGCCACATACGCAAGCCATGCATGCCTCGAAGACCGAAAGCTAGAAGAGTGACCCAAAGGCCGCCCAGCGCGAACAGCGCGGCAATCGCCTGAGGATTGTTGAAATCGCCAACGCCATGCTGGCCCTGGCCCAGACACAAGCAGATGGCCAGACCTATCCCGAGCTTACCGGCCTCGCTGCCATATCGTTGCAGCCATGCGAGCAACAGGCCGTAAAAGGCAAACAGGCCGAGACTGATCAGGGGGTGTGTCGCTGACCAGAAGCCGAGCCCGGCGCTACCGGCGCCAAGCCCAATCAAGAGCAGCATTCGCAGCATGCCGAGGCGGTGGAGTGGGTTCGCCTTTGCTGCCTGGAATGCACCAACCGTCGCCCACAGGAAGCCTGGATGCCCGCTAAACAGTCCCAGCAGCAAGGGCAGGGCGCAACCCAGACCGGCGACTGCGGCAGCACCCCAGGCGGGGCGCCCAGGCTGCCAGCCGACATACTTCCATAGCGACTTCTTCATCAGACTCACGTCGGGCTCGAGCGTCCGGTCATTTCGCTGGCCATCTCGGTCGCGTAGCTGTCAGTCATGCCTGCGATGAAGTCGATCATTCGAACAAACGATTGATACAGCGGCCAGTCAGGATCTGGTGCGTTGTTTCCTAGCAGATCCAAGATGCGGCGATTCTTGAACGATAGAGTGCGCCCCCCGTGTTGCTCCAGTGCTGCCCCACAGAAGGCGTTGAGCAGTATTTCGAGTGTCGTATAGGCGCCAATCTCGTGCAGTGTCTTGCGCTTGTCTTGGAAAATCTTTTCCCGGGCCATAGCCTTGGCCTGCAGGACGCATTGCTTGGCTGGGCCATGCATATGCTCGACCAAATCTCCAGTAAGCTGACCGGTCAGCAACGCCTGCTGTTGTTCGACGAAAGCTTCCGCGGCGGCATTGGTGAGATGCTCAATGGCCTTGCCCCTGAGGATCGCCAGCTTGCGCCGACGTGAGCCTTCTGGGCCCAGCTGCCGGTAGGTCTCAGGCACGTCATCGCCCACCAGATTCAGAAGTAGGGCTTCAACCTCGCCATATTCCAGAAGGTCCATCTCAAGGCCATCTTCGAGATCGATGAGCCCATAGCAAATATCGTCGGCAGCCTCCATCAGATAGACCAGGGGGTGTCTCGCCCAGCGTTGCTCGTCCAGCTTTGGAAGGCCGAGCTTAGCGGCGATCTGCTCCAGTAACGGCAGCTCGCTCTGGTAGCAACCGAACTTGTGTTTCTTGTAGCCAAGCGCCTCAGCATGACGCGATGTCCAGGGGTACTTGAGGTAAGTTCCCAGCGTCGCGTAGGTCAGGCGTGTGCCGCCGTCGAACTGATGGTACTCGAGCTGGGTGAGCACCCGGAAACCTTGGGCGTTGCCCTCGAAATTGAGGAAATCAGCGCGTTCGGCATTGCTCATGTCATCCAGCCAACCACGTGCGGCAGCCTGTTGAAACCAATGGCGGATGGCATCCTCTCCGGAGTGGCCGAACGGTGGATTGCCGATATCATGAGCCAAACAGGCGGACTGGATCACCATGCCGAGGTCTGCTGGGCTGCACCACTCTGGCATGTCATCGCGAAGCACTTCACCCACGCGCATGCCGAGCGAGCGGCCAACGCAGCTGACCTCCAGCGAATGGGTAAGGCGTGTGTGAATATGGTCGTTGCTTGATACCGGATGCACCTGGGTTTTGCGCCCAAGCCGGCGGAACGCACCGGAAAAGATGATCCTGTCGTGGTCCTTGTGGAACGGACTCCGACCAAGCTCTTCATTGCTGCGTACAGATTTTCCGAGCCGCTCACGATTGAGCAGCGTGTGCCAGTCCAAAGAGCAACCTCCTTGATGTCGCCAGTGGGGACGGCTTGCTCAGCGGATCAGATTCCTCTGCACGCACAACTGAGCAGCCTGATAACCATTCCTGTAGAAGGCTGCCAGCCTACAGGAGTTGCTGGCCGCGAGACCATCAGCATTTAGCTGGGAGGCGTATCACCTGAGTCACGCACAAAAACCATGTCTACGGCTAGTGCCGCAGCCTGCGGATTAGGGGGTAGAGCATTATGCCCACCCTGGCCAGTTTGCCGACCTTGCCCAGTCGACGGCCAAAGAGGGTAAGCCCCACAGTCGCGGCAATCATCAGTGGGCCTTTCCCGCTATGGTGCTCCGAGGTGGTGCCACGGCTCGAGACCATTCCCTTGATTCGTTGGAAAGGATGGACTAACGGCTGTGAGTGATACAGGACTTGTTGGCGGTTCATTTCCATGCGCAAGCGAACCAGGTCCTTGCGCATGGCTAGATCGCCGGAGCTGCTGAGTGGAAGGCTCATGGCAGTAAACGCTCCCGGTTGCGGGCCAATTCTTCGACCGTCGCTTGAAAAGGCGAGACGCTTTCTTTGGCGAGACGTATGGCGCGGCTGATACAAACGGCCAGCACAGCCGCATAGATAGCGCAGAGAACCAGAATCGCCGCGATAGGGTTGCTGTCCCAAAAGGCGATCACAATTGCCGCCGACAGCCCAACGAGAATCAGCAACCCAAGGATTAAGCTGAGACTGGCCAGAAGAAACAGCTTGAACACCCGCGCCCGCTCTTCCTGAATCTCAATTCCGATGAGTTCCAGATGCCCTTGTACGAGGCCAGCAACCGCGCTGCCCATCTTTTTGATGGACGGCGCAGGGGCGTCATCAGCGTGTCTGGTTTCCATTGGATCCGTTCCCCACATTATTAGCGGCGGGTAATCAGGCCGAAGAGAAAGCCAACTCCCGCCGCAATACCGATCGATTGCCATGGGTGAGTATGAACATACTCCTCGGTGCATTGGATGGCGGCCTGGCCCTGTTCCTTCAGGGTGCCTTCCTGATCCTTAAGCATCTGGCGGGCCCGGCTGAGGTTGGCGTTAATCTTGCCGCGGAGCTCTTCGGTCTGGGTGCCGGCAGTATCCTGCGTGTGTTTCAAAAGGCGCTCGGTATCGCCGATCAGGGTATGGAATTCTTCGATGAGCGCATTCTGAGCTGCCTGCAGATTGCGACGATGAGCGGACTTGTCGATCAGGGATGAGCTGTGGGTTTCGGTTGTTCCGTCAGGGATTGGCGTGTTGTCGCTGGTGCCGAAAGTTGATTCGGTAGACATCTGCAGTTCCTCTTGAGTCTCGCAGGGACGTTAGGCCCGATGCTTAGGGTTTCGAGCGTGCAGGCGGTGCAAGGTTCCCGTTTCGGTTGAAAGCGCTTGGAGCAGCCATTTATCCGAAGTTCACGAAGGCTCCGCAGCATGAGAAAAGGCCAGGAAAAAGAAAACCCGCCGAAGCGGGTTTCCCTCTCTACCGCGTTTTCACGCTGCAGCCGCTATTACATCAACGGGATAGTGTAGCTGACGATCAGGCGGTTCTGATCGATATCGCGAGTGCTATTGCTGCGATAAGTACCGTTACGCCATTTCACGCCCAGGTTCTTCAGGGCGCCTTCCTGGAAGACATAGGCGATATCTGTATCGCGCTCCCATTCCTTACCATTGCCACCTGCGCCGAAGTCGTCGCCGGTTACATAGCGGGTCATAAAGGTCAGGCCAGGAATCCCGATCGCAGCGAAGTTATAGTCATAACGAGCCTGCCAAGACTCTTCATTCGCGTTAGCAAAATCCGCAGCGATCATGACGTAATTGACGAGAAATGGGTCTGTACCGCTCAGGTAAGCAAAGCCGGTGTCGCCTTTCATTTCCTGATAGGCAAGACCGAAGCTGTGGCCGCTAACCGAGTAGGTCACCATTCCACCTAACGCTTTGTTGTCAACTGTTGAAGAGCCGTCATCGCTAGAACGGGCATAACGAAGATCAGTTTTCAGTGACTGACCTTCTCCAAGCGGCTGCACGTGAACGAGGTTGAACGAGTGCTGCTTGTAGGCTTCTTCCAGATTGCTGTAGTAGTAGCTGCCGGTGAGGTTGTCTAACAGCTTGTAGCTAGCGCCAGCAAAGATAAAATTGTCTATATCATTGGCGGTGGTGCCGCCTTTCAAAGCGCCTTTGAGATCCTCGTAGTGTGAGTCATTGCGCTCATTCACTTCGGTTAGATAGCCTAGGTCAACTGTCAATCCTTTCACTTCTTGCGAGATTAGCTGGCTGCCCTTGAAAGTCTGCGGCAGCAAGCGAGAATCGCTCCGTGCAACTGCCATATTCTTCGGCTCAAGCGTGCCGACTTTCAATACGGTGCTGGAGATCTTAGCTTTGGCTGTGAGTCCCAGTTCAGAATATTCATCTGGAGCAGAACCGTCGTTATCAGTAGGCAGTAGCCCGGTCCCAGTACGCCCGCGTCCGGAATCCAACTTCACACCCAGGAGGCCTAGTGCGTCTACGCCGAAACCGACCGTGCCTTCTGTATAGCCAGACTCTGCTCTCAGCAAAAAGCCCTGAGCCCATTCTTCACTCTTCGATTGAGACGAGGAAGGAACGGAACGGTTGTCAGAATTCATGTAGAAGTTACGCAGTTCCAAACCAGCCTTACTGTCCTCAACGAACGCAGCTTGAGCCATGGTTGGAATAGCTAGTGTTGCTCCCAGAGTGGCAAGGGCCACGCCCCGGGCGATTGGGGTCTTGAGCATTTCTTATTTCTCCTCGTTGGATGATGCTCTGAAGTCGCTCTTTGGCGCCGTGTAATAAAACACTACCTCAGTATTTGAGCCTTTAGACCTTAGTCTTTAAGGCTTAAGTGGGGGCGTTGGTAACTCTTCCGGTAGCGATTTCTGACCAACTAAACGTTGGTTCGGAATACTACCGATACGCGCCTAAGCCTCCAGCCCTGCGGCTCTGGGGTCGCTTGGGCTGCAGCATCCTAGCCGTTTGCCAGCGTCGCGTCGATTCGCAAAATCAAACCGTTGTTTGAGTGGGTTCAAGGTCACACTTTTTTATTCGGACTAGGCCCAGAGAACGAGACGCTGTGGGCATTCTGCTGCATCGTGACGGGCCTGCTAGAATTGCGCTGCCCCTTAATGAGCTCCTGACTATGCATCTGCCAGAATGTCAACTGTTCGGAACGCTGGGTTGCCACCTGTGTGAGCAAGCCGAGGCGGTAGTGCTGCCGCTCGTAGAGAATGGGTTGCTAGTTGAACTGCTGGATATAGCGGAGCGTCCGGATTGGTTTGACGATTATGGCCTTCGTATACCCGTGCTCCGGCGTGTCGACACGGGCGCCGAACTGGATTGGCCGTTCGAGGTAGAGCAAGTCGTTTGGTTCTTGCGGAGCTAGCTTCGATGACGCGTGGTGGATGCGTTCGAGGCAGTAATGACGAATCGATATCAAAAGGGGCGAGGGAGGTAAACCTAGGCAATGCCTTATGGTTTTCAAAGCAAAAAAAACGGCCATAGGGCCGGTTTTTTTCAGGGCTCATTAAGCCTGAGCGGGATTTTGGTCGGAGCGACTGGATTCGAACCAGCGACCTTCTCGTCCCGAACGAGACGCGCTACCAAGCTGCGCTACGCTCCGAAGATGGCGCGCATTTTACATAAAAAGTTTTGCTTCACAAGCGTCTAGCGAAGGCTTTTTCACCTGTGCCAAGGATGATGCGTCGCCCGAAAGAGCGGTGAGCTAGAGCTCTTGGACGGTGCGAACCTGATCCTTATTTACTCTGCCCGGTTTCCCGTCAATGCCTTCAAATTCATAGAAGCCTGCTTCGTCGTCATATTCAGGCTGGTCCAGCGTTTGAATTTCGCGACCGTCGTTGAGCGTGATGACACTCGGGCTCGAGCAACCGGTAAGGAGGGTCATTCCGACCAGGGCGGCCAAAGCGGGCCCGGTAATTGTGCGCATGTTGAAACTCCTCTGTAGTTGCGTCTGTGACGGTGTTCGACGCGCCTAAGTTCCCTTTGGAGGCAGCTGCTGCGAAAGCAGCTCCGGTGAGTTCAGATTGGCCAGGCGCGGGTCGTCTGTATGGAGATCAAGGGCGCGCACTTGCAGCGTCAGTAGCACCTTCAAATTGCTTCGTTCGCCCATCTGCCAGGCGGCCTCGATAGCGGGGGCGAGTTTGACCGGGATAATGCAAAACAATGGTTCCCACTGTGCGCCTCTTCGAGTCATCAAAGGCGTGTCGGGGTCCTGTTGTGCCGTTTCGTACAGTTGTCTTAGTAATGCTTCGTCTATCAGGGGGGCGTCGCAGGGCAGCACCATCATCCAAGGGTGGTAAGCCGCTGCGAGCCCGGCTCGTATGCCTGCAAGCGGCCCTGGAAAATCCGGCTCATCGTCATTAACCAGCCGGTCGGCAAAAGCGGCGTAACGCGTTTGGTTGCGGTTGCAGGAAATAAGGAGATCATCCGTCAGGGGGCGAGCGATGCGATGCGGCCATGCCAAAAGGGGCTTGCCGTTCCAGTCTACGAGCCCCTTGTCTCGCCCGCCCATGCGCTGTCCTCGCCCGCCCGCCAATAGCAGAATCGAACAATTCGCGAGCCTGTGCTGGATCATCGAATACTCCTTCAAAATCCTGTCTATAACACCCGGTCGCGCTTTCCAACAACCTCAAGGTGGGGCAAGGCGATGGCTTAATCGGTCGTCGTTCTGTTGGATATCGAGCGAAAAGGGAGGGCGGGGTAGCCAGGGTTTAGCTTCAGGCGCCCTCGTCACTGCAGTTTCGTGAATGGGTGTCTTGAGAGCTATCAGTCAGTCGCCTTTATTAAGGGCTAAATCGGCTTCGGCCCGATGTCTACCGTGCCGCCAACGCTCGAGGCATTACGTCGGACATCGTCGCCCCTCGCTGCCGGCGACAAACTGATCGGATTTTTTACTGTCTACCTTTCCCATCTTTGCCAACTCTGGCTGCGATTTGTCTGGTATTGCCCATAACCAAGGAGAAATATGATGCAGGAGAGAAATGCCTGGGTCGATTACGCCAAAGCCATTGGGATCATTCTGGTGGTCTACGGACATGTCGCGCGTGGGGTCTTCAACGCCGGTTTGCCGATGGATCAAGACGAATATCTTCTCGTCGACAGTGTCATCTATAGCTTCCACATGCCGTTGTTCTTTTTCCTGTCGGGTTTGTTCTTTTACGACTCACTTGTTAAGCGAGGGAAAACCGGACTGGTCGTGAACAAGGTCGATACCATTGTTTACCCCTTCATCGTGTGGTCCTTGTTGCAGGGTGTGGTAGAGGTCGTGCTATCAAACTACACGAACGGTGATGTGACGTTAGGGGAGGTGTTCTCGTTGCTCTGGTCGCCACGGGCTCAGTTCTGGTTTCTCTATGCGCTGTTCCTGGTCTTCGTTGTCTGCTCCTTGGTTTACGCCAAGACTGACCGTCGCTACTTTCTGCCGCTTTTGCTGGTCTTCGGTGTGCTTTATGTGCTCAGTCGAGATCTGGCTGTCGGCAGTATCGGCAAGTTTATCTTCGGCAATGCGGTGTTCTTTGCGCTCGGTATCTGGTTCAACGAGATTAAGGTGTATTTTCTTACCCGGTATGTCCCTCTCACCTTGTTGCTCGGGGCGTCATTTCTAATTGGGCAGTACCTGTTTCACGTAACGTTCGGCTTGAATTGGGAGGTGGGCGGCTTGCCGGTGCTTGCGCTGGCGACTGTTTCGATCCTGTTCGTGATCGCCCTTTCGATGTGGCTCGGCCGGTTTCGCATGGGCTGGCTGCTATTCATTGGCGCCTCATCCATGACGATCTACCTGATGCATATTCTGGCGGGGAGCGGTATCCGAGTGATCCTTGGCAGCTTTATGGGCATCGACTCCATAGCTGTCCATTTGATTGTCGGAACCTTGATCGGGCTTGTCGCGCCCTTGCTGGCTCAGATGATCATCAAGCGGTACGACCTGTATTTCTTGTTGGCTCCGCCGAAGTCGTTTTCCGCGACCCGCCTGCTGACACGCAGGGCAATGGCACATTGATCGGGTAGATTTACAGGTGTAACGGTTGGCCTTGCCTGCGCCCCGTGTCGTTTTACTGCCAGGATCCGAAAGGCTTTCGGATCTTTTGCGGCCAGTAGCGGTTTTGCTTAACCACAGCTGACTCGTAGAATTTCAAGCGATTCGTCAGTCGTCAGGGTTAGTCGCTGAGCGTTGTATTCCATTGTGACAACGTCTCCCGGTCGAACGATTCGAGCAATGGCGGCCTTGCTTTTTCGTCGTGCCTGATCGAGAAGCGCCGGGCTGGCCTGCTCCCCAATAAGCGTCTGGATAGAAGAGGCATCGCATTTACCGGCGTTGCTTCCTGCCGGTTGCGCGGTGCCGAATGGCGGCTGACAGCCAGTTAGGATGGCATTGCATGCCATCAGAGCAGCTAGGCGGACGATGTTCATATCGGTCTCCTTCGGTTTTGACGTTGTTGATAACAGTCACGAGTCCGCAAATCCAGTCGAGTCGCTGGCGCAAACCACAGCGGACAAGGGAACTGGCGGAACAGCCGGCCCGTCTTACCGTTGAAGGCCCATTGCGCACCGCACTGGCCGCAAACAAAATCAAGGAATTCCGCCATGTTTAACTCGTCCGTGATGAAGCGTGTTGCTACCCTTCTAGCAGCGATGCACTTCATGCTGTTCGCACAGATTCCACTGGCCCAGGCGGCAATGATCGGCAGTGCGGAGATAATTGCCGAACAACAGCAGCAGGTAGATCGCCAGCAATTGCTGACAATGCTTGAGAATGAAGACGTCCAGAAAAAGCTAGTCTCAATGGGCGTTGAGCAGGATCAGGTCGAGCAGCGAATCAACAGCCTGACACCTGCAGAACTTGCGCAATTCAATCAGCAACTGGATCAAGCGCCGGCTGGTGCAGGGGTGGTTGGGATTATCGTGCTGTTTCTCGTCATCTTCATCGTGACCGACCTCCTGTGCGCTACGAATATCTTTAACTTCGTCAACTGTATCAACCGTTAATGCAGCGACTGATACTGCTGTTTGCCGTACTCCTTCTCGGGGCGTGTGCGCGAGCGCCGATCGTCCCGGTTGGAGTCGCGGGTCTCCCCGAGCAGGTTGAGTTGGACGAAGTTCCATTCTTTCCGCAAGAAGACTATCAATGCGGGCCTGCTGCACTCGCGACTATGCTTACCCAGCGTGGCATCGCTACCCGGCCGGAGCAGCTCGTCAAACGGGTTTATCTTCCGGAGCGCAAGGGCAGTCTGCAGGTTGAAATGGTTGCGGCTGCCAGGGCTCACGATTTGTTGGTTTATCCGTTAGAGCCCCGGCTGGAAGCGATGCTGACCGAAGTGGCAGCCGGGAATCCTGTTCTGGTGCTGCAGAACCTTGCCTTTGATCGCTGGCCTCAATGGCATTTTGCGGTAGTGGTGGGGTATGACCTGGCGACGCAGACCCTCGTACTGCGTTCCGGGACTACTCGACGCTGGACCGGAACTTTTCGCCAGTTCGAGCGAAGCTGGACCAAGGGCAAGCGTTGGGCTGTGGTGACGGTTTCGCCCGATCAGTTGCCTCGTACTGCGCAGGAAACTGTCTGGCTGAAGGCTGCGAATGATCTTGAGCAAATCGGGCGTAATGGTGCGGCTTTGAAGGCGTATGAAACGGCTGCGCAACATTGGTCTAGTGGCTTGTCATGGTTCGTTCTGGCCAACGCTCGGTACGCGCTAGGCGACGGAAATGCTGCGGAGCAAGCCCTGCGGACCAGTGTTCAACGTGACAACTCTTTCGCACCTGCCTGGTTCAACCTTTCGCAGGTGATGGCGGAGCGGGGATGCCGTATTCAGGCATCTGCAGCCCATGCGTGCGCGGTGCAGCTGGCGCCGAAGGACCGCCGATTGAGAGCAGAGTTACCCCGGGGGCCGGACGAGCCGGGCGCGTGTGAGGCCGCTCCAGCTTGCCCCTATCAGTGATGCGTCAGAAGCCGATCCTGTCGCGCAGGCTGTAATAGAGCGCACCGAGCGCACTTATTGGCGCGCTGAACTTCTGACCACCAGGAAAGGGGTAATGCGGCAAGCTGGCAAAGGCGTCGAACCGCTCTGCCTGGCCTCGTAGTGCTTCGGCGATAACCTTCCCGGCGACATGGGTATAGGTGACACCGTGACCGCTGCAGCCCTGAGAATAATAGATGTTATCGCCGAGTCGACCGACTTGCGGTAAGCGCGATAATGTCATCAGAAAGTTGCCGGTCCAGGCAAACTCCGTCTTGATGTTTTGGAGTTGTGGGAAGGTCTTGAGCATTTTCGGTCGGATGATCGAGTCGATATCGGCTGGATCGCGCGCGCCGTAGACCACCCCACCGCCATAGATCAACCGCTTGTCAGCGGATAGCCGAAAGTAGTCGAGCAGATAGTTGCTGTCTTCTACGCAGTAGTCTTGTGGGAGCAGGGCAGCTGCTAACTCAGGGTCGAGGGGCTCTGTAGCAATCACTTGGGTTCCGCAGGGCATGGATTTGGCCGCCAATTCCGGAATCAGTCCTCCGAGATAGGCATTTCCCGCAACGACGACGAACTTCGCGGTCACTTGGCCGTGCTGAGAATGGACACGCGGATTGCTTCCTCGATCGATACGGACTGCTGGGGTTTGTTCGTGGATCACGCCGCCCAGCGATTCGACGGCTGCTGCTTCACCCAGTGCAAGGTTGAGTGGATGGATATGACCGCCGCCGTGATCCAGCATTCCGCCTGTGTATCGCTCGCACGCAACAACCTTTCTGATGCCATCGTGGTCGAGCATCTCAAGTTGATCGTAGCCGTAACGCTCCCAGAGCGCTTTTTGCGACTCGAGATGGTGCATCTGCTTGGCATTGAATGCGGCAAATACGCCTCCGCTTTTCAGATCACAGTCGATGCCATAACGTGCCACCCGCTCGCGGATGATGCGTCCACCCTCGAATGCCATGGCCCCGATTAGTCGTGCAGCGTCAGTACTGGCCGTGCGCTCGACGGTGTCGATATCACGGCTGTAACTGTTGACGATCTGCCCGCCATTGCGTCCGGAGGCGCCAAAGCCGACCTTGGCGGCCTCCAGTACGACGACGCGAAACCCCTGCTCGAGAAGGAACAGCGCTGTCGACAGCCCGGTATAGCCAGCGCCGATTATGCAGACATCCGTCTCAATGTCGGTTTTCAGGGGGCTGCGAACTGGAGCCCGGTTCGCTGAGGCTGCGTAATAGGAAGCCGGGTATGAGGTGTGCGACATTATGGTTGCCCCGTTGTAAATACTTGACGCAGATGCTATCTCGAGAGCGCTGTGCGCGCTATAGCAGCGCAAGGTTCCTTTTCGTTACGTCAAAAATTACAAATATCAGTGGCTTAGCGAAAAAGCGCTTGACTCTTTCAGGCGAGTCTCTAGAATGCGCGTCCATCGGAGGCACATAGCTCAGTTGGTTAGAGCACCACCTTGACATGGTGGGGGTCGTTGGTTCGAATCCAATTGTGCCTACCAATTCCGAAAAGGGTCGCGCTAGCGACCCTTTTTTTATGCCTTGCTTGTCAGCGCGGCGGCTTTCTGAAAGCATCCGCGCTCCTGTATTTCCAGTGACTTCGGTCCGTCTCGATCGCCTTAGGGCTCCTGCCAATGTGCGGCAGGTTATTCGGCGGGTCGCTTTCCTGGCTCATCCCAACCCATGTGGCCTTTGGTAGGGGTCACCACTAGGAGAGGAGGCGCCATGCCCACCATTACTCTTCCTGACGGCAGTCAGCGTTCGTTCGATCATCCGGTCTCCGTTGCTGAAGTGGCACAATCCATAGGTGCCGGTTTAGCCAAAGCGACTCTTGCCGGTAAGGTCAATGGTCGTCTGGTTGATGCCTGTGACCTGATCGAGAGCGATGCGAGCCTGCAGATCATCACGCCGAAGGATGAAGAGGGACTGGAGATCATCCGCCACTCCTGCGCTCACCTGGTTGGTCACGCTGTCAAGCAGCTCTATCCAACTGCGAAGATGGTTATTGGTCCAGTCATCGCCGAAGGTTTCTATTACGATATTGCCTTCGAGCGACCGTTTACGCCAGATGATATGGCTTCGATTGAGCAGCGCATGAAGCAGTTGATTGATACCGAATACGATGTGATCAAAAAGGTTACGCCTCGTACTGAGGTTATCGAAGTATTCAGGTCGCGTGGTGAGGACTACAAGCTACGTCTGGTTGATGACATGCCTGACGAGCAGGCCATGGGTCTCTATTACCACGAAGAATACGTCGACATGTGCCGTGGTCCGCATGTGCCAAATACCCGCTTCCTCAAGTCATTCAAGCTAACCAAGCTGTCCGGTGCCTACTGGCGTGGCGATGCGAAGAACGAACAGCTTCAGCGCGTCTACGGCACTGCCTGGGCGGACAAGAAGCAACTCGCAGCTTACATTCAGCGAATTGAAGAAGCCGAAAAGCGCGATCATCGCAAGATTGGCAAGCGCCTTGATCTCTTCCATACCCAGGAAGAGGCACCTGGCATGGTGTTTTGGCACCCGAACGGCTGGACCATCTACCAAGTGCTTGAGCAGTACATGCGCGGCGTGCAGCGTGTGAACGGTTACCAGGAGATCAAGACACCGCAAGTTGTGGATCGCAGCCTGTGGGAGAAATCCGGGCACTGGGGCAACTACGCTGAAAACATGTTTACCACTGAGTCGGAAAGCCGCGATTACGCGATCAAGCCGATGAATTGTCCCTGTCACGTTCAAGTGTTCAATCAGGGGCTCAAAAGTTACCGTGAGCTGCCGCTGCGTCTTGCAGAGTTTGGCTCTTGCCACCGCAATGAGCCTTCTGGTGCGCTGCACGGGATCATGCGCGTCCGCGGTTTTACGCAGGATGATGCGCACATCTTCTGCACTGAGGAACAGGTCAGTGCTGAGGCAGCTGATTTCATCAAGTTGACCATGCAGGTCTATGCTGATTTCGGTTTCAGTGACATCAAGTTGAAGTTGTCAACGCGGCCTGAGAAGCGCGTCGGAGACGACGCGTTCTGGGATCGCGCCGAAGCAGCGCTGGCAGGTGCGCTGGACGCGGCTGGATTGCCTTGGGAGTATTTGCCGGGGGAGGGTGCGTTCTACGGCCCGAAGATCGAATTCACGTTGCTCGACTGCCTGGGTCGTTCCTGGCAGTGCGGCACCCTGCAGTACGATCCGAACATGCCCCAGCGTCTCGATGCGAGTTACGTGGCGGAGGATAACAGTCGAAAGACGCCGGTCATGCTGCACCGCGCGATCCTTGGTTCGTTCGAGCGCTTTATAGGTATTCTGATCGAGCACTATGAGGGCGCGTTCCCGGCCTGGCTGGCTCCGACGCAAGCTGTGGTTATGAATATCACCGATAAGCAGGCTGATTTCGCGCTGGAAGTGGAGAAAACACTTACCCAAAGCGGCTTCCGTGCCAAGTCCGACTTGAGAAACGAAAAGATCGGCTTTAAAATCCGCGAGCATACCTTGCTCAAGGTTCCCTATCTCCTGGTTATCGGGGACAGGGAAGTAGAGACACGAGCCGTTGCTGTGCGCACCCGTGAAGGCGTCGATCTGGGCTCCATGCCCCTGAATGACTTCGCGCAGTTGCTGACACGAGCGGTTTCCCGGCGTGGTCGCCAAGAATTGGAGTAATGACTATTAAGCGTGAAATGAGACAGGATAAACGAGCTGCACCCAAGGCCCCGATCAACGAGAATATCTCGGCTCGTGAGGTCCGTTTGATTGGTGCTGATGGCGAGCAGGTTGGCATCGTCTCGATTGATGAAGCGCTTCGTATAGCTGAAGAAGCCAAGCTGGATCTGGTGGAAATTTCCGCCGATGCGGTTCCTCCTGTATGCCGGATCATGGATTACGGCAAGCACCTCTTCGAAAAGAAGAAGCAGGTTGCTGCAGCGAAGAAGAACCAGAAGCAGATTCAGGTCAAAGAAATAAAGTTTCGTCCAGGGACGGAAGAAGGGGACTACCAGGTCAAGCTACGCAACCTGGTGCGTTTCCTGAGTGAAGGGGACAGGGCCAAGGTATCGTTGAGATTCCGCGGTCGTGAGATGGCGCATCAGGAGCTGGGGATGGAACTGTTGAAGCGGGTCGAGGCTGATCTCGTGGAGTACGGTTCGGTCGAACAGCATCCAAAGATGGAAGGACGCCAGCTGATCATGGTCATCGCTCCCAAGAAAAAGAAGTAACCACCAGGGCACTGGCAGGCCTTGCGGTTATTTGAAATCACCCACACTGTGGAGTACCGAACATGCCAAAGATGAAGACTAAAAGCGGCGCTGCAAAGCGCTTCAAAAAGACGGCGAATGGCTACAAGCACAAGCACGCTTTCAAGAGCCACATCCTGACCAAAATGTCTACCAAGCGTAAGCGTCAGCTGCGTGGTACATCTCTGATGCACCCGTCTGACAAAGCAAAAGTAGAGCGCATGCTGCGCGTTCGTTAATTCGGTCAAGACTCAGAGGAATAACTCATGGCTCGTGTTAAGCGTGGCGTCGTCGCTCGTCGCCGTCACAAGAAAATTCTGAAACTCGCTAAAGGCTACTATGGCGCTCGTTCGCGAGTGTTCCGTGTTGCCAAGCAGGCGGTTATCAAGGCTGGCCAATATGCCTACCGTGACCGCCGTCAGCGGAAGCGTCAGTTCCGCGCTCTGTGGATCGCTCGTATCAACGCTGGCGCTCGTGTGAATGGTCTGTCCTACAGCCGTTTCATTGCTGGTCTGAAAAAAGCGGCTATTGAGATCGACCGTAAGGTCCTGGCCGAGTTGGCAGTGAATGAAAAAGCAGCTTTTGCTGCAATTGTCGAAAAAGCCAAAGCTTCTCTGGCCTAAGCCCATCGACAATCGAGTCTTCGGATTCGTAGCGTCACCGATAGGGGAAGAGCCTTGTGCTCTTCCCCTATTTCGTATCTGAAGGGGCATTTGCAAAAATGCACCTCGCGTAAAGCCTAAGTGCTGATCGTCTGGTGCGGTTCTGCAAGAACCTCTGGAGGTTGTACATGGAAAACCTGGATGCACTGGTCTCGCAAGCGCTTGAGGCGGTGCAACATAGTCAAGACATCAACGCCCTGGAGCAGATCCGGGTTCAGTATCTCGGCAAGAAAGGCGAGCTGACCCAGGTCATGCAGACCCTGGGCAAACTATCCGCAGATGAACGCCCCAAGGCCGGTGCGCTCATCAACGCAGCGAAGAGCCGTGTTCAGGATGAGCTGAATGCCAAGAAGGCGGATCTGGAGCAAGCTGCGCTGAGCGCCAAGCTCGCTGCCGAGCGGATCGATGTGACATTGCCAGGACGGGGAGAGGCCTCCGGCGGACTGCATCCGGTGACGCGTACACTAGAGCGGATCGAACAATTCTTCAGTCATATCGGCTATAGCGTTGCCGAGGGGCCAGAGGTCGAAGACGACTACCACAACTTCGAAGCGCTCAATATCCCCGGCCATCATCCTGCCCGGGCGATGCACGACACCTTCTATTTCAATGCCAACATGCTGTTGCGTACCCATACCTCGCCCGTTCAGGTGCGCACGATGGAGTCGCAGCAGCCGCCCATCCGCATCGTTTGTCCGGGGCGTGTCTATCGATGCGACTCGGATATCACCCATTCGCCTATGTTCCATCAGGTTGAGGGCTTGCTTGTCGATGAGAGTATTAGCTTTGCGGATCTGAAAGGCACAATCGAGCAGTTCTTGCGGGTGTTCTTCGAAAAGCCTCTCGGCGTACGTTTCCGGCCCTCGTTCTTCCCGTTTACCGAGCCGTCGGCCGAAGTGGACATGCAGTGCGTCATGTGCGGCGGAAAGGGATGTCGCGTCTGCAAGCAGACCGGCTGGCTCGAGGTGATGGGCTGCGGCATGGTGCATCCGAATGTGCTGCGCATGTCCGGTATCGATCCGGAAATATACCAGGGCTTCGCTTTCGGTATGGGGGCCGAGCGGCTTGCCATGCTGCGCTATGGCGTCAACGACTTACGCCTGTTCTTCGATAACGACCTGAGGTTCCTGGCTCAATTTCGCTAGGTCCAGAGTCCAGTCAAAGAAATTTTAGGAGAGCAGGATGAAATTCAGCGAGCAGTGGTTGCGTACTTGGGTCAATCCGCAAGTTTCTCGTGAGGAGCTGGTGGCGAGGCTGTCGATGGTCGGCCTCGAAGTGGATGCGGTCACCCCGGTGGCCGGTGAGTTCAGTGGCGTTATCGTGGGCGAGGTGCAGAGCGCCGAGCAACATCCGGATGCGGACAAGCTGCGCGTCTGCCGGGTCAGCAATGGCAGCGAAACCTTTCAGGTAGTCTGTGGTGCGCCCAACGTGCGTCCAGGCCTGAAGATTCCTTTTGCGCAGATCGGCGCGCAGCTGCCGGGCGACTTCAAGATTAAGAAAGCGAAGCTTCGCGGCGTCGAGTCCAACGGCATGCTCTGCTCGGAAACCGAGTTGCAGGTTGGTACAGACGACAGTGGGCTTATGGAGCTGGCTGGCGATGCCCCGGTTGGTAGCGATTTGCGAGTGTATCTCGGCCTGAACGACGCGAGCATCGAAATAGGCCTGACGCCGAACCGTGGCGACTGCCTCTCTGTCGCAGGGCTAGCGCGTGAGGTAGGCGCCATCTACGGCGCGACGGTCGCTCCTGTCGATATCGTTCCGGTGGCTGCGAGCCATGACGAGGTGCGCCCGGTCGAGGTGTTAGCACCCGCAGCCTGTCCGCGTTATCTCGGACGCGTGATTCGTAATGTAGACCTGTCGCGACCCACTCCGCTGTGGATGGTCGAGCGGTTGCGTCGTTCCGATATCCGCAGCATCGATGCGGTGGTAGATGTCACCAACTATGTAATGCTCGAACTTGGGCAGCCACTGCACGCGTTTGACTTGGCCGAGATCCGGGGAGGCATCAGGGTTCGAATGGCTGAGGATCAGGAAAAGCTCGTCCTGCTCGATGGGCAGGAAGTGACCCTGCGCAGCGATACCTTGATCATCGCTGACCATCAGCGCGCCCTCGCAATCGCCGGGGTCATGGGTGGTGAGCACAGCGGGGTGAGTGCAGCGACACAGGACCTGTTTCTGGAAAGTGCTTTCTTCGACACCATTGCCCTTGCCGGCAAGGCGCGCTCCTATGGTCTGCATACCGACGCCTCGCATCGCTACGAGCGAGGGGTTGACTCCCAGCTGGCCCGCCGGGCCATGGAGCGGTCGACTGCATTGTTGTTGGATATTGTTGGCGGCAGCGCCGGGCCCGTAGTCGAAGCCGTCAGCGACGCCGATCTTCCCCGCGTTGCACCGATTCTGCTACGCAAGGATCGAATCGAGCAGATGCTGGGGTTGAACATGGCGGGCGATCAGGTCGTCTCGCTGCTGTCAGCTCTGGGGCTGGGAGTTGCCGAACTGGGCGAAGAGTCATGGGAAGTCAGCGTTCCCAGTCACCGATTCGATATCAGTCTAGAGGTAGATCTGATCGAGGAGCTGGGGCGTCTGTATGGCTACGACCGCTTACCGGTGCGTTATCCCCAGGCTCGTCTGGCGCCCGAAGCCAACCCTGAATCCCGAGCCGAACTCCCCGCCCTGCGCCGCTTGCTGGTTGCCCGTGGCTACCAGGAAGCGATCACCTACAGCTTCATCGACCCAAAAATGTTCGAGCTGTTCAGCCCTGGCACCGAGCCGCTGCAATTGGCGAACCCGATCTCTTCGGACATGGCGGCGATGCGCGCGACGCTATGGCCAGGATTAATCAAGGCACTGCAGTACAACCTGAACCGGCAACAGACGCGGGTGCGTCTGTTTGAGAGCGGCCTACGTTTTGTCGGCCAGCTTGGCGCGTTGAAGCAGGAGCCGATGCTGGCCGGTGTCATCACCGGCAGCCGTTTGCCGGAGGGTTGGGGCAACGATAGAGCCGCAGCTGATTTCTATGACATGAAAGCCGATGTTGAAGCCTTACTCGGATATGCCGGTAACGCTACCGCCTATGGCTTCGCCGCCGCCGAGCATCCTGCTCTACATCCTGGACAGACTGCTCGAATCGAGCGGGAAGGGCGTCTGGTCGGCTATATCGGAAGTCTTCATCCTGAGTTGGCCGCCACGCTGGGTATAGATCAGCCCGTCTATCTGTTCGAGCTGCTGGTCGCCGAAATCAGCGAAGGTCGGCTGCCGCGTTTCAGTGAGCTGTCCCGTTTTCCTGAGGTGCGTCGCGACCTGGCGATTTTGGTGGCGCGTGAGGTTCCGGCTGACGATGTGTTGCTATGCATTCGTAAGGCCGCGGGCGAGAACCTGACGGACCTCAAGCTATTTGATGTCTATCAGGGTAAAGGTATTGATCCTCTTAGCAAAAGTGTGGCAGTCGGCTTGACCTGGCAACACCCTTCGCGCACTCTAAACGACGACGAGGTGAGTGGTGCGATGCAGCAAATCCTCTCCTCCTTGGAAGAAAGGTTCAACGCCACGTTAAGGAAATAGCGTATGGGGGCTCTGACGAAAGCTGAAATGGCGGAACGTCTATTTGAAGAGCTAGGCTTGAATAAGCGCGAAGCTAAAGAGTTGGTCGAGCTCTTTTTCGAGGAGATTCGCCAGGCGCTTGAGCATAATGAGCAGGTGAAGTTGTCCGGGTTCGGCAACTTCGACCTGCGCGACAAGCGACAGCGTCCTGGGCGTAACCCGAAAACCGGCGAAGAAATTCCCATCACGGCGCGTCGTGTCGTGACATTCCGGCCCGGCCAAAAATTAAAAGCCAGAGTCGAAGCATATGCTGGAACCAAGTCATAACGACGAACTGCCAACGATACCTGGCAAGCGCTATTTCACTATAGGTGAGGTGAGTGAGCTATGTGCAGTTAAGCCGCATGTGCTGCGCTATTGGGAGCAGGAATTTCCACAGCTGAATCCTGTGAAGCGTCGTGGAAACCGGCGCTACTATCAGCGTCAGGACGTGCTGATGATCCGGCAGATCCGTTCGTTGCTTTACGAGCAGGGCTTTACCATTGGCGGTGCTCGCCAGCGGATGTCAGGCGATGAGGCTCGTGAGGACACTACCCAATACAAGCAGCTCATCAGGCAGATGATAACTGAGCTTGAAGACGTGCTTCAGGTCCTTAAAACCTAAGCCCTGCTGACGAAAAAACTTTCACATATTCAGTCGCTTAATGTATAGTTCGTTCCGTTTTCAGCGAACCTGAAGATGCAGTCGGGGCGTAGCGCAGCCTGGTAGCGCACTTGCATGGGGTGCAAGGGGTCGAGTGTTCGAATCACTCCGTCCCGACCAAAAGTCCCCAGAAAATCCAGTCACTTAACGGTGACTGGATTTTTTTATGTCTGAGGTTTTGTGATGCCTCAGAGTTTTCCCGCTTTCTGCTTGCCGCTGAGGTCTGCCGGGTTTGTGAGCGCTCCGGCTACAAATGTAGCAGCTCCTGCTGGGTGGCGATGCGTGGTAATGGTTTTGTCGCTTCGGTATGGCTCTCTGACGGCAAAATTGCGGTAGCTAGGCGCACGACTCTTCAGTGGTGTTGTGTCGTTTGCGGCTAGCGGCCTCATCATATCCCTCCTCATTGTCCCAGTGCTGAGGAAGGCGCCCTCACTCCTTTAGTGTCAGCGAGTCGTGCTACTGCCCGGCTGTGCCAGGGAGCGCCCCAAGCTTCGCCGGCTTGGATTCATGCTTGTACTGGTGCAACTTTTGGCAGCGTGCGGCCTTGGCTGGCTGTAAGACATAAAATGCAGTCGGTTCTGGGGCGCTAAGGTCTGGGGTGGCAAGTTGGACGAAGCGATGCGTCAGGAAGCGGCGCGGAGGGAAAAGCTGCTCGTCGATTTTTTGTGTCACTCACTCGTGCCCGCTATCGGGCGCCTGCCTCGGCTCAGGCGTGCTATATATTAATTCTCGCTCGGGACGCCAGTGCAGCCGAGCTAAATCAGCGCATCCTGCACGGCATGGATGATGAGGGTTGCGGCTACCATCAGGGCGTTCTGAGGGAGTGTGTCAACGAAAATGAGGTGCTGCCTCGGCAGCACCGCGGTCTCGATCGGCTCGTAAGTTAGGTGTGGAGTAATCGGAAATCACAATGGTGGGTGCGGACCGATTCGGTCCAGAAATAAAAACGCCCAGTGCGTTGCACTGGGCGTTGAGAGGTAGCTAACACTAAAAAGCTGTAGGTCTATTCAGGGTAAGGCGGTTCGCGTTGCCTTATCGATTCAGGTCCCGTTGCGGGTGGCCGGTGTACAGCTGGCGTGGACGACCGATCTTCTGACCCATCGCAATCATTTCTTTCCAGTGCGAGATCCAGCCGACAGTGCGTGCAAGCGCGAAGATCACGGTGAACATACTGGTTGGAATGCCGATCGCCTTGAGAATGATGCCGGAGTAGAAGTCAACGTTCGGGTAGAGGTTGCGTTCGGCGAAGTAGGGATCGTTTAGTGCGATCTCTTCAAGCTTCATTGCAAGTTCGAGCTGCGGGTCGTTGATGCCGAGTTCGCTGAGTACTTCGTCGCAGGTCTGCTTCATGACCTTGGCGCGTGGGTCGAAGTTTTTGTAGACGCGGTGGCCGAAGCCCATCAGTTTGAACGGGTCGTTTTTGTCCTTGGCCTTGGCAAGGAATTTTTCGATGTTCGAAACGTCGCCAATCTCGTCCAGCATGGTGAGTACGGCTTCGTTGGCGCCGCCATGTGCCGGGCCCCACAGCGCTGCAATGCCAGCAGCAATGCAGGCGAACGGGTTGGCGCCGGTCGAGCCGGCCAAGCGTACGGTGGACGTTGAGGCGTTTTGCTCGTGGTCCGCATGCAGAATGAAGATGCGGTCCATGGCTTTTGCAAGAACCGGGCTGATCGGCTTCACTTCGCAAGGTGTGTTAAACATCATGTGAAGGAAGTTTTCAGCGTAGTTCAGATCGTTACGCGGGTACATCATCGGCTGGCCCATGGAGTACTTGTAAACCATGGCGGCCAGTGTTGGCATCTTCGCGACCAGGCGAACCGCCGAAATCTCGCGGTGGTGCGGGTCGTTAATATCCAGAGAGTCGTGATAGAAGGCCGAGAGCGCGCCTACAACACCGCACATGATGGCCATCGGGTGCGCATCACGACGGAAACCGTTGAGGAAAGACTTGAGCTGTTCATGAACCATTGTGTGGTTCTTGACGGTGCTGATGAACTTTGCTTTTTCCTCAGCAGTAGGCAGCTCGCCGTTCAGCAAGAGGTAGCAGGTTTCGAGGTAATCGGCTTT
Organism: Pseudomonas sp. NPDC077451; assembly: GCF_044543345.1. NCBI lineage: Bacteria > Pseudomonadati > Pseudomonadota > Gammaproteobacteria > Pseudomonadales > Pseudomonadaceae > Pseudomonas > Pseudomonas sp. NPDC077451. Next base: position 631,181 of record NZ_JBITVX010000001.1, read on the forward strand.
TTCGGCCAGCTGCTCGATCGGGTAGCCGCGATGAAGCAAAACTCCTTTGTCACCGTCGATATAGGTGATCTTGGATTCGCAAGAGGCGGTGGACATGAAGCCGGGGTCGAAGGTAAAGCGACCCGTGGAGGTCAAGCCTCGTACGTCGATTACGTCGGGCCCTACGGTGCCGGATAGAACGGGCAGTTCGATGGCGTCTGCGCCTTCGATGATCAACTGCGCTTTTTTGTCAGCCATGTATGGCCTCCTGTTTTATGCTTGGAATCATCATGGCCCCCCACGCAGGGCCCGCATCACTATAGTGAGATAAATCACAAAGTCAATTTGGGCGAGCGGCCAGTTGTAGAGGGGGTTAGGGGTGAATTCGCAACACAGAAAAAGCTATTTACGCGAATTACAAACCGAGGCGCCATCCGCCTTTAGTGGCACTTCACCACATTGTCATTAGCGACCTAACTGTTTATAATCGGCGACCGACCGGCAGGGGCCTTACAGGCAGTTTCCTGTGGGTTGTCACTCGTGGGTGGCGGGTACCGCTGCGTGCTCTTCCCAACAACTTTGCCCTGCGGTTTCGGGGCTCTCAAGTGTGAAAAAAAGCCGTGAAAAGCCAACGACCTGTAAACCTAGATCTTAGGACAATAAAACTCCCAATCACTGCTTACACCTCAATCCTTCATCGCATTTCTGGCGTGATCTTGTTTGTTGGTGTGGCCGTCCTGCTGCTTGCGCTTGATGTCTCTTTGTCGTCTGTCGAAGGCTTTGAAGAGGTGAAGGCGTATCTCGGTAGTCCGCTGGCGAAGCTGGTGGTCTGGGCTTTGCTCTCTGCGTTGCTGTATCACCTGGTGGCCGGTGTGCGCCATCTGGTCATGGATACCGGCCATGGCGAAACGCTGGAAGGCGGGAAGCTGGGCTCGAAAATCGTTTTGGCCGTATCGGCGGTGCTGATCGTTCTGGCGGGAGTTTGGATATGGTAACCAATGTCACCAACTTTTCCCGTTCGGGTCTGTATGACTGGATGGCCCAGCGCGTTTCAGCGGTGGTCCTGGCGGCTTATTTTCTCTTTCTGATCGGATACCTCATTGCGAATCCGGGGTTGGATTACGCTCAGTGGCATGCGTTGTTCTCCGCTCAGTGGATGCGCATCTTCAGTCTCCTTGCACTCGTTGCCCTCAGTGTTCATGCATGGGTTGGTATGTGGACGATTTCCACTGACTACCTGACCAACATGGCAATCGGTAAGTGGGCTACCGGCGTGCGTTTTCTCTTCCAGGCGGTGTGTGGCATAGCTATGTTCACCTTCTTCGTCTGGGGCGTGCAGATTCTTTGGGGTATCTGATCCATGGCTAGCATTCGTACTCTTTCTTATGACGCCATCATTATTGGTGGCGGTGGCGCGGGCATGCGCGCCGCGCTGCAGTTGGCCCAGGGTGGCCACAAAACTGCGGTGGTAACCAAGGTTTTTCCGACCCGCTCGCATACCGTATCCGCACAAGGTGGCATCACCTGTGCGATCGCTTCGGCCGACCCGAACGACGATTGGCGTTGGCACATGTACGATACCGTTAAGGGCTCCGATTACATCGGCGACCAGGATGCTATCGAATATATGTGTTCCGTTGGTCCGGAGGCTGTTTTCGAGCTGGAACACATGGGCTTGCCGTTCTCCCGAACCGAGCAGGGGCGCATCTACCAGCGTCCATTCGGTGGCCAGTCCAAGGACTATGGCAAAGGTGGGCAGGCTGCTCGCACCTGCGCGGCCGCTGACCGTACTGGTCATGCGCTGCTGCACACTCTCTATCAGGCCAACCTGAAGGCGGGCACGTCCTTCCTCAATGAATGGTATGGCGTGGATCTGGTGAAGAATCAGGATGGCGCCATCGTGGGCATCATCGCGATCTGCATCGAAAACGGCGAAACGGTCTACATCCGGTCCAAGGCTGTGGTCTTGGCCACCGGAGGTGCAGGGCGTATCTACGCATCGACCACTAACGCGCTGATTAACACCGGTGACGGTATTGGCATGGCGTTGCGCGCAGGTGTGCCGGTTCAGGATATTGAGATGTGGCAATTCCATCCGACCGGTATCGCTGGTGCCGGTGTGCTGGTAACCGAAGGTTGCCGTGGTGAAGGTGGATACCTGATCAATAAGCACGGCGAGCGCTTTATGGAGCGTTACGCGCCGAACGCGAAAGATCTGGCGGGTCGTGACGTAGTTGCTCGCTCCATGGTTAAAGAAATCCTGGCTGGTAACGGCTGTGGTCCAGATGGCGACCACGTGATGCTGAAGCTCGATCACCTGGGTGAGGAAGTGCTGCACAGTCGTCTACCGGGCATCTGCGAGCTGTCGAAAACCTTTGCGCATGTTGATCCTGTCACTGCTCCGGTGCCTGTAGTTCCGACCTGTCACTACATGATGGGTGGTGTCGCCACTAACATCCACGGCCAGGCAATGACCCAGGATGCCAATGGAAATGACAAGATCATTGAAGGGCTGTTCGCGGTAGGCGAAGTGGCGTGCGTATCGGTTCATGGCGCCAACCGTCTGGGTGGCAACTCTCTGCTTGACCTCGTTGTATTTGGTCGCGCCGCCGGTCTTCATCTGGAAAAAGCTCTGAAGGACGGTATCGAGCACCGCGGTGCGACTGAGGCCGATCTGGACGTTGCGCTGAGTCGTCTCGCCAGCTTGAACGAGCGGACCGAGGGCGAAGACGTCGCTTCGCTGCGTAAAGAACTGCAAAGCTGCATGCAGAATTACTTCGGTGTATTCCGTACCGGCGAGTATATGCAGAAGGGCATTGCCCAGCTTGCTGATCTCCGCCAGCGCATCGCCAATGTGAAGATTTCTGACAAGAGCCAGGCATTCAATACCGCCCGTATCGAGGCGCTGGAGCTGCAGAATTTGCTGGAAGTGGCTGAAGCAACTGCCATCGCTGCAGAGAATCGCAAAGAATCGCGCGGCGCGCATGCCCGCGAGGATTTCGAGGAGCGTGATGACGAGAACTGGCTGTGCCACACCCTGTACTTCCCGGGTGAGAAGCGCGTAGCCAAGCGTGCCGTGAACTTCTCTCCGAAGACTGTTCCGACTTTCGAACCTAAGGTTCGGACTTACTGAGGTCGCCGATATGTTGCAAGTGAGCGTTTATCGTTATAACCCGGATAAAGACGCCAAGCCCTACATGCAGGATTTTCAGGTCAATACCGATGGTAAGGACCTGATGGTGCTGGACGTGCTCGCCCTCATCAAGGAACAGGACGAAGGCTTCTCTTATCGTCGTTCATGCCGTGAGGGGGTTTGCGGTTCTGACGGCATGAACCTGAACGGCAAGAACGGGCTGGCCTGCATCACACCACTCTCGTCTGTAGTCAAAGGCAACAAGCTTGTGGTTCGTCCGCTACCTGGTTTGCCAGTTATTCGTGACTTGGCGGTGGATATGGGCATCTTCTATAAGCAGTACGAGAAGGTTCGCCCTTATTTGATGAACGATACACCGGCTCCGGCTATCGAACGTCTGCAGAGTCCGGAAGATCGAGAGAAGCTCGACGGTCTGTACGAGTGCATCCTTTGCGCTTGTTGTTCGACGAGCTGCCCGTCCTTCTGGTGGAATCCAGATAAGTTCCTCGGGCCCGCTGCGCTGCTGCAGGCCTATCGCTTTCTGGCCGACAGCCGCGACACCGAGACGGAGAACCGTCTGTCTGCGTTAGATGATCCATTCAGCGTGTTTCGCTGCCGGGGTATCATGAACTGCGTGAGTGTCTGTCCGAAAGGGCTGAATCCGACCAAGGCCATTGGCCATGTGCGGAACATGCTGCTGCAGAGCGCTACCTGATGCCCCCAAGGTGTCTGCGGCTATCGATGGTAGTTGCAGATCCTTAATGCTTCACCGCGACACCTACGGCGCCAGAGTTCAAACTCGGCGCCGTAGTCTTAGTAGGAATCCCAGCTCACAAAGCCGGGGTTTCGCTCTGAAAATTTGATGACCAGCAGGGGCATCCGGGGTGGTTCTCGGAAACTATCTGCGCGGTCCGTAGTGGCTTTACCTGGGTCGCTGCTTCAGAACTTGGGAAGTCATGCTGCGGTCTCCACGCTGGTGGTGTCTCCTTATCGAAGGTGACCAGACATGCAAGAAAGCGTAATGCAGCGCATGTGGGACAGTGCCCACCTATCCGGTGGTAACGCTGCCTATGTGGAAGAGCTCTACGAGCTCTACCTGCACGATCCCAACGCTGTGCCCGAAGAGTGGCGCACCTATTTCCAGAAGTTGCCGGTCAGCGGTGGCGCTGCGGCCGATGTATCGCATTCGACAATCCGCGATCACTTCGTATTGTTGGCCAAGAACCAACGTCGTGCTCAGCCTGCTTCAGCCGCTAGCGTCAGTAGCGAGCATGAGAAGAAACAGGTCGAAGTCCTGCGTCTGATCCAAGCTTATCGGATGCGTGGCCATCAGACTGCCCAGCTCGACCCGCTTGGGTTGCAACAGCGCCCGGCTCCAGCTGATCTGGCGATCAATAACTATGGCCTGACCGACGCAGATCTGGATACGGTGTTCCGCACCGGCGACCTTGCCATGGGCAAAGATCAGGCCACTTTGCGCGAGATTCACCAGGCGCTGCAAGAGACTTATTGCCGCACTATTGGGGCTGAATTTACCCACATCGTCGATTCAGACCAGCGCACTTGGTTTATCCAGCGGCTCGAAAGCGTTCGTGGACGTCCGTCCTTCTCGCCTGAAATCAAGAGCCACCTGCTTGAGCGTCTTACTGCTGCTGAAGGGCTCGAAAAGTACTTGGGCACCAAATATCCGGGTACCAAGCGTTTTGGTTTGGAAGGTGGTGAGAGCCTTATTCCGTTGCTGGACGAAATTATCCAGCGGTCAGGCTCCTACGGCACTAAGGAAATCGTCATTGGCATGGCCCACCGCGGCCGTCTCAACGTACTGGTCAATACCTTCGGTAAAAACCCACGCGACCTATTCGACGAGTTCGAAGGCAAGAAGGTTGAAGGGCTCAGCTCCGGTGATGTCAAGTATCACCAGGGCTTCTCTTCGAACGTCATGACTCCGGGTGGCGAAATACACCTGGCGATGGCGTTTAACCCTTCGCACCTGGAAATTGTGTCGCCAGTGGTTGAGGGCTCAGTTCGCGCTCGTCAGGATCGTCGTTGCGATGCGGTGGGTGACAAGGTACTGCCAGTCACCATCCACGGTGACGCCGCCGTTGCGGGGCAGGGCGTAGTTATGGAAACCTTCCAGATGTCCCAAACTCGTGCATACCGCACGGGCGGCACCATCCGGATCGTGATTAATAACCAGGTTGGCTTCACCACCAACAAGCAGGAGGACGCGCGCTCCACCGAGTACGCGACCGACGTCGCAAAGATGATTCAGGCGCCGATCTTCCACGTGAACGCGGATGATCCTGAAGCAGTTCTGTTTGTCACCCAGCTTGCTGTCGACTACCGGATGCAATTCAAGCGCGACATCGTCATCGACCTGATCTGCTATCGGCGTCGCGGTCACAACGAAGCGGACGAGCCCAGCGGCACTCAGCCGCTCATGTATCAGAAAATCGCCAAACAACGCACCACTCGTGAGCTGTATGCCGATGCGCTGACGCAATCGAGCGTGCTCGACAATGAACAGGTTCAGGCCAAGGTCGACGAATACCGAGCCGCGCTCGATAACGGCCTTCACGTGGTCAAGAGCCTGGTCAAGGAGCCGAACAAGGAGCTGTTCGTCGATTGGCGGCCGTACTTGGGCCATACCTGGACTGCTCGATACGACACGCGTTTCGAGCTAAAAGCGCTGCAGGAATTGTCCAGCAAGATGCTGGCGGTGCCGGAAGGCTTCGTCGTTCAACGTCAAGTGTCGAAAATTCTCGAAGACCGCCAGAAGATGGGTGCCGGCGCGCTTGCCATCAACTGGGGCTATGCCGAGACACTGGCTTACGCGACCCTGCTGTTCGAAGGTCATCCAGTTCGCATCAGTGGCCAGGACGTCGGCCGCGGGACCTTCTCGCACCGCCACGCGGCGTTGCACAACCAGAAGGATGGCAGCACTTACATCCCGCTACAGCATCTCTACGAAGGGCAGCCTCGCTTCGACCTGTACGACTCCTTCCTGTCGGAAGAGGCGGTACTGGCGTTTGAGTACGGCTATGCCACTACCATGCCTAACGCACTGGTAGTGTGGGAGGCGCAGTTCGGTGACTTTGCCAATGGTGCTCAGGTCGTCATCGACCAATTCATCACCAGTGGCGAGCACAAGTGGGGCCGTCTGTGCGGATTGACCATGCTGCTGCCGCACGGTTACGAAGGTCAGGGGCCGGAGCATTCGTCCGCGCGGCTGGAGCGTTACCTTCAGCTGTGCGCCGAGCACAACATTCAGGTATGCGTGCCGACAACGCCCGCTCAGGTCTATCACATGTTGCGCCGCCAGGCGATCCGCCCGCTGCGCAAGCCTCTGGTAGCGCTGACGCCGAAGTCATTGTTGCGGCACAAGTTGGCGACGTCGACCCTGGAAGACTTGACCCAAGGTTCGTTCCTGACCGTGATTCCGGAAATCGATCAGATCGATCCGAGCAAGGTCGAACGCGTTGTCATGTGCAGCGGCAAGGTCTATTACGATCTGCTGGATAAGCGTCGCAACGAAGGCCGTGAAGACATCGCCATTGTTCGTCTGGAGCAGCTGTATCCGTTCCCGGAAGATGATCTGGCTGAGGTGCTGGCGCCTTACCAGAACGTCAAGAGCATCGTCTGGTGCCAGGAAGAGCCGATGAACCAGGGTGCCTGGTATTGCAGCCAACATCATATGCGTCGCGTTGCCGTCGCGCATAAGAAGGAGCTGTTCCTGCAATACGCGGGTCGTGAAGCCTCTGCAGCACCTGCAGTCGGTTATGCCTCCATGCACGCCGAACAGCAGGAAAAACTGCTGCAGGACGCCTTCACCATTTAATCATTCTTGCAAGAGGCCGCGAACACCGCGGCCTCGATGTAAAAACCGAATCAAATAGGACCCAGCTAATGGCTATCGAGATTAAAGCCCCTCAATTTCCGGAATCGGTTGCTGACGGCACCGTTGCGACCTGGCACAAGCAACCGGGCGATGCGGTAAAGCGTGACGAACTGATTGTCGACATCGAGACCGACAAGGTTGTTATGGAAGTGCTAGCCGAAGCGGATGGCGTGCTGACCGAAATCGCCAAAAACGAAGGCGACACCGTGCTCAGCGGTGAGCTGCTTGGCAAGCTGGACGCTGGCGCTACGGCTTCAGCTCCAGCTGCTGCGCCTGCAGAAGCCGCCGCTCCGGCTGCCGCTCCAGCATCGGCACCTGCAGCGGGTGGAGAAGACGCGATCCTCGCGCCTGCCGCGCGCAAGCTGGCCGAAGAAAACGGCATCGATCCGAACAGCGTAAAGGGCACTGGCAAGGATGGGCGGGTAACAAAAGAAGATCTGGTTGCTGCCATCGAGGCCAAAAAATCGGCTCCGGCAGCCGCCAAGCCCGCCACTAGTGCAGCGTCGGCACCTGTTTCTGCTGCTGGTGACCGCACCGAGAAGCGCGTGCCGATGACGCGCCTTCGCGCCAAGGTTGCCGAGCGCCTGGTTGAAGCACAGTCGAACATGGCGATGCTGACCACCTTCAACGAAGTCGACATGACCGAGGTCATGGCGCTTCGCTCGAAGTACAAGGATCTGTTTGAAAAGACCCACAACGGCGTGCGTCTGGGCTTCATGTCCTTCTTCGTCAAGGCTTCCGTCGAGGCGCTGAAGCGCTTCCCCGCGGTTAACGCGTCGATCGACGGTACCGACATCGTCTACCACGGCTATCAGGACATCGGCGTCGCTGTCTCCAGCGATCGTGGTCTGGTCGTTCCGGTACTGCGCAATGCCGAGCTGATGAACCTGGCCGAAGTTGAAAGCGGCATCGCCACTTTTGGCAAGAAAGCGCGTGATGGCAAGCTGTCGATTGATGAGATGACTGGCGGCACCTTCACCATCACTAACGGCGGCACTTTCGGTTCGATGATGTCGACCCCGATTGTCAACCCGCCGCAAGCCGCTATCCTGGGCATGCACAACATTCTGCAGCGTCCGATGGCCGTTAATGGCCAGGTGGTCATCCGACCGATGATGTATCTGGCGTTGTCCTACGACCATCGCCTTATCGATGGCAAAGAAGCGGTCAGCTTCCTGGTGACCATCAAGAACCTGCTGGAAGATCCGGCCCGCTTGCTGCTGGACATCTAACAAGCGTCACGGGCTGCAGTTGGCAGGCTAGGCAAGTGCCGGGCCTGCTGTCTGCGGCCTTTGATTTTTTAGCTGCACTCAAGAGGATTCGTAATGAGCCAGAAATTCGACGTCGTCGTGATCGGTGCCGGCCCCGGCGGTTATGTTGCCGCCATTCGCGCAGCGCAACTGGGTCTGAAGACCGCCTGTATCGAAAAATATCAGGGCAAGGAAGGCAAGACCGCGCTTGGCGGAACCTGTCTGAACGTCGGTTGCATTCCGTCCAAGGCGCTGCTGGACAGCTCCTACAAGTTCCATGAAGCCCACGAGAGCTTCAAGGTTCACGGCATCAGCACTGGCGAAGTGGCCATGGACGTTCCGACCATGGTGGCCCGTAAGGACCAGATCGTTAAAAACCTGACTGGCGGTGTAGCCGGTCTTATGAAGGCAAACGGTGTGACCGTGTTCGAGGGTCACGGCAAGCTTCTCAGTGGCAAGCAGGTCGAAGTCACTGGCCTGGATGGCAACACGCAGGTGCTAGGTGCCGAGAATGTGATCCTCGCCTCCGGTTCCAAGCCGGTCGATATCCCGCCGGCGCCGGTCGATCAGAAGATCATTGTCGACTCGACAGGCGCTCTGGACTTCCAGAGCGTGCCGAAGAAGCTTGGCGTTATCGGCGCCGGTGTCATCGGCCTCGAGCTGGGATCGGTCTGGGCTCGCCTGGGTGCAGAAGTCACCGTCCTCGAAGCCATGGACAAGTTCCTGCCGGCTGCCGACGAACAAATTTCCAAGGAAGCCTTCAAGGTCCTAAGCAAACAGGGCCTGAATATTCTGCTGGGCGCCCGTGTGACCGGTTCGGAAGTGAAGGGTGACGAGGTCACCGTCAACTTCACCAACGCTGAGGGAGAGCAGCAGCAGACCTTCGACAAACTGATCGTTGCAGTTGGTCGCCGTCCTGTGACCACCGATCTGCTGGCCGCTGACGCGGGCGTCGACATGGATGAGCGAGGCTTCATCTTTGTTGACGATCAGTGCGCGACCAGTGTTCCAGGCGTTTATGCCATTGGTGACGTGGTCCGTGGTGCGATGCTCGCGCATAAGGCATCGGAAGAGGGTGTGATGGTTGCCGAGCGGATCGCGGGCCACAAATCGCAAATGAACTACGACCTGGTTCCGTCGGTCATCTATACCCATCCGGAAATCGCATGGGTCGGTAAGACTGAGCAGGCGCTGAAAAGCGAAGGCGTAGAAATCAACGTGGGCACCTTCCCGTTCGCCGCCAGTGGCCGTGCCATGGCTGCCAACGATACGGCGGGCCTGGTCAAGGTCATCGCTGACGCCAAGACCGACCGTGTACTGGGTGTGCATGTCATGGGGCCGGCTGCAGCCGAGCTGGTTCAGCAGGGCGCCATCGGCATGGAGTTCGGCACCAGCGCCGAAGATCTGGGCATGATGGTCTTCTCGCACCCGACCATGTCCGAAGCGCTGCACGAAGCTGCGCTGGCGGTGAATGGTCACGCGATTCACATCGCCAACCGCAAGAAGCGCTAATAGCGCAGCAACAAGCGGCGGCTCGCGCTGGGCTTTATAGGCCTGGCGCGGCCGCCGAATACCTTCAAGCAAGGTATGACAGGTCCCTGAAAGGTATCTTCGATAGTTTTCAGCGACTTGAGGTGACGCCGCTGCAATGTGGCGTCTGATGCACATCAAACCGAACGGTAGCTAAGATGAATCTTCACGAATATCAGGGCAAGCAACTGTTTGCCGAGTACGGATTGCCGGTTTCCAAGGGTTATGCGATCGACAGCCCCAAAGAAGCGGCTGAAGCCTGTGATCAGATTGGCGGTACCGAGTGGGTAGTTAAGGCTCAGGTACATGCTGGCGGTCGTGGCAAGGCGGGTGGCGTCAAGCTGGTCCGTAGCAAGGACGAATCCCGCGCATTCGCCGAGCAGTGGCTAGACAAGCGCTTGGTGACCTATCAAACCGACGCCAACGGACAACCGGTCAGCAAGATTCTCGTTGAAGCCTGCACAGACATCGATAGAGAACTGTACTTGGGCGCCGTGGTTGACCGTGCTACTCGTCGGGTGGTCTTCATGGCCTCCACCGAAGGTGGCGTCGACATCGAAAAGGTCGCTCACGACACGCCGGAAAAAATCCTCAAGGCAACCATCGATCCGCTCGTCGGCGCTCAGCCGTTCCAGGGCCGCGAGTTGGCATTCCAGCTCGGCCTGAAGGGTGATCAGGTCAAGCAGTTCGTCCACATTTTCGTGGGCCTGGCCAAGCTGTTCGTCGACTACGATCTGGCTCTGCTCGAAGTCAATCCGCTGGTCGTCAAGAAAGACGGCAATCTGCACTGCCTTGATGCCAAGTTGAATATCGATAGCAACGCGATCTATCGCCAGCCCAAGCTGCGCGGTATGCAGGACCCGTCCCAGGATGACCCGCGCGAAGCTCACGCAGCGAAGTGGGAGCTCAACTACGTTGCACTGGAAGGCAACATCGGCTGCATGGTCAATGGTGCAGGTCTGGCCATGGGCACCATGGATATCGTCAATCTGCACGGCGGCAAGCCGGCGAACTTCCTCGACGTCGGCGGCGGCGCTACAGAAGAGCGCGTGACTGAAGCGTTCAAAATCATCCTGTCCGATGAAAACGTCGCGGCTGTCCTGGTTAACATCTTCGGCGGCATCGTCCGTTGCGACATGATTGCTGAAGGCATTATCGGTGCGGTCAAGGAAGTCGGCGTCAAGGTTCCTGTGGTCGTCCGTCTCGAAGGCAACAATGCTGAACTCGGCGCCAAGATGCTGGGTGAAAGTGGTCTGAATATCATCGGTGCGACGAGCCTGACCGATGCGGCCATTCAAGTCGTCAAAGCCGCGGAGGGCAAGTAATGAGCGTCCTGATCAATAAAGACACCAAAGTTATCTGCCAGGGTTTCACCGGTTCGCAAGGTACCTTCCACTCCGAGCAGGCCATCGAATACGGCACCAAAATGGTCGGTGGCGTGACTCCTGGCAAGGGCGGCACAACTCATCTGGGCCTGCCGGTATTCAACACGGTTAAAGAAGCAGTCGAAGCGACTGGCGCGGATGCGTCAGTGATCTATGTTCCGGCACCGTTTTGCAAGGACTCCATTCTTGAAGCAGTGTTCGGCGGTATCAAGCTGATCGTCTGCATCACCGAAGGCATCCCAACTCTCGACATGCTCGAAGTGAAGATCAAGTGTGACGAAATGGGTGTTCGCCTGATTGGCCCGAACTGCCCAGGTGTGATTACGCCTGGCGAGTGCAAGATCGGTATCCAGCCGGGTCACATCCACATGCCGGGTAAGGTTGGCATCGTGTCTCGTTCGGGCACTCTGACCTACGAAGCGGTCAAGCAGACCACCGACGCTGGTTTCGGTCAGTCCACCTGCGTGGGTATCGGCGGCGATCCTATTCCAGGATCGACCTTCATCGACATCCTCAAGTTGTTCCAGGAAGACCCGCAGACCGAAGCGATCGTCATGATCGGTGAGATCGGCGGTTCCGCCGAAGAGGAGGCAGCTGCCTATATCAAGGCCAATGTCACCAAGCCGGTAGTCTCCTACATTGCTGGTGTGACGGCTCCGGCGGGCAAGCGCATGGGGCATGCCGGTGCGATCATTTCCGGCGGCAAGGGCACCGCGGACGAGAAGTTCGCTGCGCTGCAAGACGCTGGCGTGAAGACTGTTCGTTCGCTCGCCGATATCGGCAAGGCGCTGGCGGAAGTCACTGGCTGGGACGCCAAGCTGGCCTGATCCCCTCCTAGCGTCACCCGATGCCAGTCAGCTCGTCTGACTGGCATCCTCGTTTCTGCAGGATGATAAACGGCGTTCTGGCTTGGTCCGACCGAATATGCCAAGCGGCGTCCGTCTTCTCGCACCATCTCGTTTTGGGAAGTACGACTCTTCGCCCTCACTAGTCATTTCGATTAAGGTGCGTGCTTTTTTCATGCGGCGCAGCATGAGCCGTATCCGGGAGTTCACGCTTGGTGCGTGTCGTGCCAGAACCTTCTGTAGTGGTGATAATTCAATGATTCGACTGAAAGGCCTTGATCTGCTGGCCCTAGGCTTCATGACGTTCGCGCTGTTTCTCGGCGCAGGCAATATTATCTTTCCACCCAGTGCCGGGCTGGCTGCAGGGCACTCGCTCTGGTTTGCTGCACTGGGATTTCTGTTAACCGGCGTCGGGTTGCCTTTGTTGACTGTGGTCGCGCTGGCACGGGTCGGCGGCGGCATGGATCGCTTGACCGCCCCGCTGGGGCGTGGCGCCGGCACGCTGCTGGCGGTAGCGGTGTACCTTGCCATTGGCCCACTGTTCGCTACGCCTCGGACGGCAGTGGTTTCGTTTGAAATGGGCGTTGCGCCCTTTACCGGCAACGCAGCTATCCCCCTTTTCGTTTATACGGTTCTGTTTTTTTCGGCGACATTGTTCCTGGCGATAAATCCAGGTCAGTTGGTGAACCGGGTCGGCAAGTTCATCACGCCTGTATTACTGGCTGCATTGCTGGTGCTGGGCGGCGCTGCGGTGTTCGCGCCGGCTGGCGACATCGGGACCACAGCTGAGAGCTACCGTAACGGTCCCCTGCTGAAGGGATTTCTAGAAGGCTATCTGACCATGGATACCTTGGGCGCGCTGGTATTCGGCATTGTGATCGCGACCGCCATCCGTGATCGAGGCGTATCCGAGCCGGCGCTGGTGACCCGTTACTCTATGATTGCTGGCGCCATAGCCGCGCTTGGTCTGTCGCTGGTGTACCTCGCGCTGTTCTACCTGGGCGCAACTAGTCAGGGCATTGCCGGCGAGGCGCAAAACGGCGTGCAGATCCTCACGACTTACGTGCAACACACCTTTGGTACTACGGGCAGTCTGCTGCTTGCAGTCGTGATTACGCTGGCTTGCCTGACAACCGCAGTCGGATTGACGACCGCCTGTGGCGAATTCTTCAGCGGCTTGATGCCCGTCGGCTATCGCACTGTCGCCGTGGTATTCACGCTTTTCAGTCTGTTGGTGGCCAATCAGGGCCTGACCCAGCTGATCAGTGTGTCCGTGCCCGTGCTGGTCGGGCTCTACCCGCTGGCGATCATGTTGGTCGCATTGAGTCTGTTGGATCGCTGCTGGGTTTCGCCCAGCCGGGTGTTTATCCCGGTAATGGCCGTCACGCTGGTGTTCGGTGTTGCCGATGGGTTGTCTGCGGCGGGCTTCACCGACCTGGTTCCCGTGTTGTTTACCAGGCTCCCCTTAGCCGCGCAGAGCATGGGCTGGCTGGTTCCTGTGCTGGTGACTCTGGCGATCGCGTTCGCCGTGGATCGGCTGCTTGGTCAACGCCGACTCGCATCAGATGCCGGTTGACCCGGGCGCACGATTGGTTCTCGAGACGTCTAGCAAGCGGTTTCGCTGGCTATAATTAGGCGCATGCGTCCAGAGGGGTCTACATGCTCATTCCCAATCATTTGCTGCCTCATCTGATTGCTGTCGCGTGGTTCGTGCTGTGCTGGGCCGGTTACACCCGCTACGCAAGCTGGCGGGGCAGGGACACGGCGTGCCTGGCCAGCGTCCTGCATTTGTATCGGCAGGACTGGATGCGACGCATGCTGCTGCGCGATAACCGCATCGCGGATGCCAACGTGATCGGCAACCTGGAGCGCAACGCGGCATTTTTCGCATCCAGCACCTTGATCATCCTGGCTGGCATACTGACTGCGCTGGGCGCGTCCGAGCGTGCTGTTTCGCTGTTGGCAGATCTGCCGTTCGCGCAACCAGTCAGCCGTGGGCTTTCGGAAATCAAGCTGTTGGCGTTGGCGGTGGTGTTCGTTTATGCGTTTTTCACGTTCAGCTGGTGCATGCGGCAGTACAACTTCGCTGCTGTGCTGGTTGCCTCGGCACCGATGGCGGGTGAGCGCAACGTGAGTGACCTTGAGCGCAAGTCATTCGCCGAGCGGGCTGCTAGGGTCATCTCGATGGCGGCAAACCAGTTCAACTTCGGCCTGAGAGCTTATTACTTCGGAATGGCTACCTTGTCCTGGTTCATTCATCCTTGGTTCTTCATGACGGTAACGACCGGGGTGGTACTGGTCTTGTATCGCCGAGAGTTTCATTCCGATGTGCTTGAAGTCATGGTGTTCACGCCAACCTTGCCTATCGAGCCGCCCAAGGAGTGAGGGGCTAGCCAGTAGAGCCGGTAAACTGTGTGGTTTGGACTTTCGAGAGTTCGCATGAGCGATAGTTTGATATTGGAGCGCACCCAGCGGTTTCTTTCCCTGTTACGCCACTGTCAGGTCCTGGGCATGCGCGTCGAGCATGCGAGCGCCAAGGGGCTTACGTTGTGCCTTCCCTATAGCGAAAAGATCGTCAGCAATCCTGAGACTGGACGCGTCCACGGCGGGGCGATCACGACATTGATGGACACCACTTGCGGTATCTCCACGGCGTGCGCGCTACCTGAGCTCGAGATCTGTCCCACGCTTGATCTCCGCATTGATTACATGCATCCCGCCGAACCAAATCATGATGTGTTTGGCTTTGCTGAGTGCTACCGCGTAACACCGACAGTCATTTTCACCCGTGGGGTCGCTTATCAGCGTGATATCAACGAACCGATTGCACACGTTGTGGGTGCTTTCATGCGCATGGGCAAGAACAGCCTAATGAAAGCGCCGGAGGCACCGCAATGAGTGTTCCGGACCTGGACGCGCTGGTCCGTGAGGCTCACGCCAGCAATGATTACGATGTGCTTCTGAACATGGTGCCGTACGCCAGGCTCATCGGTATCGAGTGTTTGCGGCTGGGCGATGAGATGGTGTTTCGGCTGCCAAAGAACCAGGACAACATCGGCAACCCTACGCTTCCAGCCATCCACGGCGGCGTGATTGCTGGCTTCATGGAGCATGCGGCAATGCTCCATCTGCTGATGTTCATGGGCGCGCCACATTTGCCCAAAATCATCGACTTCTCGATAGATTATCTTCGAGCGGGTCACTATCGTGACACCTTCGCCGCCTGCCAGGTCTGGCGCCAGGGACGCCGTGTGGCCAATGTTGCCGTGACGGCCTGGCAAACCAATCAGGCCGAACCGATCGCTACTGCACGTTGCCACTTCAAGGTCAACGAGCCCTGATAGGCCTGGCCGGTGTCACTTGTAGTTGTCTCGAAGGTGTTGAATGGATGCGTTGCTGATACTGGGTGGGCTACTGCTGATTGTAGCGGGTCTGGTCTGGTTGATCGTTCTGGCGTTCGGTACGGGCTTGTTGTGGGGCGTCGGCTGTCTGCTACCCCCGGTGACTCTGCTCTATATCGCGCGCCACTGGAGTAACGCCCGGAAGGCGGTGGGGCTGTCCGCTTTGGGCTTTATCCCTCTTGTAGTTGGGTTTACGTTGCTCGCTAACCACGATCCGGGGCGAATCGCAGCCATCACCAGTCTTGAATGGCTTGAGCCGGATGAGATGCAGGGCCAGCAGCTTAGTTTTCGCTTGCACGGGCAGCTCGATGGCAGGCCGTTCGAGCCTAGGGTTGGCAGTTTCACGGATGGCGTACTTACACTACGTGAAGGGGATCAGCTGTTTGCCCAGCAGGAAGTGAGCATTCGCCTTGGCGAAAAGCCGCCTGGAGCTGTGCAGGTCGATGTGCTGCCCGAGGACACCGGTGCTGTCCCGGAGATCGAAATCAACTGGATGCGTCCAGAACAAGAGCTACCTGAGGCGCGCCGAGTTCGAAGCGGCTACACCTTACATCTGGATCTGCAGCCGGTGCCGCCGAACAAGCTGGCCGGTGACTTCCATCTGGTCTTGCCCGCCCATTACCACACGAGCCTCAGTGGACACATCGAACTGTTCACCGACAACCTGCGTTATCGTTCAGGCCAGGTGGATCTGACGCATGACTCGGCTGAGACACTCGCTTATGTGGCCAAGGATCATCTGCAGCGACGCTTCGAGACGCGGGCAGTGACCATCGGGGCGCTGCCTGCTGTTACCTTCCCTGCGTCGAGCATGATCCTCTCGGTGCAAGCCGAAGTTGAAGGTTCGCCGAGTCTTTTCGAACTCAATATGTACAAGGGTGACCAAGGCTGGGCGGTCGTCGACGATACCTATCCGCCGCTGAAGGCTACAGTCGAAACCCAGCCAAAGGTTACTACTATCCAAGCAGCACCACTGCCCGATAGCACCGCTTCGGCCCGAATCGATCGCCGGCAGCGGTTCTCTCTGGCGCGGTTGCTGCGCAATCCAGAGCGCTACGAACATCTGCAAATACGCGCCCATACCAAGCGCGGTGGTGTTGCGGAAGGGCGCTTCAAAGGGCTCGATCGGGACGGCAACCTGTCTATCAGACAACGGCTGAAAGGGCCGGGGGAGGCAGTGTTCAATCTCAGCCCCGACGATATCGTTCGGCTTGAGCTACTCGAGCCTTAGTCGGCCTGGGGGAGGTCGCTGTACGAAGGTTCGCAATCGCACCAGGCATGCGTCGCACTTGAATTTTAGCGCCAAGCCCCCATCTGCTTGTCATCGCCGCAGTTGCGGTCCGTGCCATTGACGATGTGGAGTTTGCAAGACGATGAGTGTGGAGACTCAAAACAAAGAAACCCTGGGCTTCCAGACCGAAGTGAAGCAGCTGCTTCACCTGATGATCCATTCCTTATATTCAAATAAGGAGATCTTCCTTCGCGAGCTGATTTCCAACGCCTCGGATGCTGCCGACAAGCTTCGCTTCGAAGCGCTGGCGAAGCCTGAGCTGCTTGAGGGCGGAGCCGATCTGAAGATTCGTGTCAGCTTCGATAAAGATGCCAAGACCGTCACTCTCGAAGATAACGGCATCGGCATGAACCGCGAAGACGTTATCACCCATCTGGGCACTATCGCCAAGTCGGGTACGGCTGATTTCATGAAGCACCTGACCGGTGACCAGAAGAAGGATTCACACCTGATCGGTCAGTTCGGCGTTGGCTTCTATTCCGCCTTCATCGTCGCGGAGCAGGTTGAGGTGTTCAGCCGCCGCGCCGGTACGTCTGCAGAAGAAGGCGTGTATTGGTCCTCGAAAGGCGAGGGCGATTTCGAGGTTGCGAACATCGAGAAGCCGGAACGTGGCACTCGCATCGTTCTGCACCTCAAGTCTGGCGAAGAAGAGTTTGCCGACGGTTGGCGCCTTCGCAACATCATCAAGAAATACTCCGACCACATCGCGCTGCCGATCGAATTGCCGAAAGAGTTTCATGGTGAGGAGAAAGACAAGCCGGCCGAGACCGAGTGGGAAACCGTCAACCGAGCCAGTGCGCTTTGGACCCGTCCACGCACCGAGGTGAAGGACGAGGAATATCAGGAGTTCTACAAGCACGTCGGGCACGACTTCGAGAATCCGTTGGCCTGGAGTCATAACAAAGTTGAAGGCAAGCTCGAATACACGTCGTTGTTGTTCGTTCCTGGCCGCGCGCCGTTCGACCTGTATCAGCGAGAAGCACCCAAAGGACTGAAACTTTACGTCCAGCGGGTCTTCATCATGGATCAGGCCGATGAGTTCCTGCCGTTGTACCTGCGCTTCATCAAAGGCGTAGTCGATTCCAACGACCTATCGTTGAACGTGTCCCGCGAGATCCTGCAGAAGGATCCGGTGATCGATTCGATGAAGTCGGCGCTGACCAAGCGCGTGCTGGACATGCTGGACAAGCTGGCCAAGGACAAGCCGGAGGACTACAAGAACTTCTGGAAGCAGTTCGGTCAGGTATTGAAAGAAGGCCCGGCGGAAGATTTCGCGAACAAGGAGAAGATAGCCAGTCTGCTGCGTTTCGCTTCCACCCACGATGGTTCCGGCGAGCAAAGCGTGTCGCTGGCTGAGTATCTGGGCCGTGTCAAGGATGGGCAGGACAAGGTCTACTACCTCACCGGCGAGTCGTATGCGCAGGTCAAGAACAGCCCGCATCTGGAAGTCTTCCGCAAGAAGGGTATCGAGGTGTTGCTGCTGACCGATCGTATCGACGAGTGGCTGATGAGCTACCTGACCGAATTCGATGGCAAGCAGTTCGTTGATGTCGCCCGCGGTGACCTGGACCTCGGCAAGCTGGACTCCGAAGAGGACAAGAAGGCTCAGGAAGATATCGCCAAAGCAAAGGAAGGCCTGGTAGAGCGTCTCAAGACAGCGCTTGGCGATGAGGTTGCTGAAGTGCGCGTATCGCACCGTCTGACTGATTCGCCGGCAATTCTGGCGATTGGTGAGCAAGACCTGGGCTTGCAAATGCGCCAGATCCTCGAGGCCAGCGGACAGAAGGTGCCGGAATCGAAGCCGATCTTCGAGATCAATCCGGCACACCCGCTGATTGAAAAACTCGACGCCGAGCCGGATGAAGACCGCTTCGCCGATCTTTCGCACATCCTCTTTGATCAGGCAGCCTTGGCGGCAGGGGACAGCTTGAAGGACCCTGCAGCTTATGTGCAGCGCCTCAACAAGCTGCTGGTTGAGTTATCCGCTTAACCTGATCTGCCGCAAAAAAGGCCCGTCACTGACGGGCCTTTTTCGTTCAGCTGCGTTTGCTGAAAGAACCAGGGTAAGTCAGGCTAAAAGCGCGGCTCGCTTGTAACAGCGTCACCGCGTTATGAACCGCCAAGCGACGGGACGGTCTATCTGCGTGCCATCAGGAGGACATCGGTTGCTCAACATACGAAACTGTCTCGCCGCGTTTTGCCTGGTTGTCTCGGCCGCACCGGTACAGGCACGGGACTACCACTACAGCGACGCCCATCTGCACTTCGTCGACTTTTTTCAGGAAAGCGCTGGCATGGACCAGCTGCTTAAGGCCATGGACAAGGGCGATATCGATCACGTGATGATCAGCGGCATACCGGTTGCTAAGAAATGGCATGAGAATGAGCCCAAACGCCCTCGCTACTACGCGGGCGATGACGCGGCCGTCTACTGGTACAGTGCGACCGATGTGGTGGTCGCTGCGGCACTTAAGGAGTTAGACGAAGAGCAGCGCAAGCGCTTCCATCCGTTTCTGTCGGGCTTCAATCCGAATGACAAGAACGCCGATGCGCATATCCGTCGGATGCTCGATATGGATCCAGGTCTATGGCAGGGACTTGGTGAGATCTTCACGCGGCATGATGATGTGACGGCTCTGACTCAGGGCGATACGCCCCGTGCCAACAACGAAGCGTTAACGCGGGTCTACCACCTGGCAGCCGAGTTCGATCTGCCGGTCATGCTGCACTCAAACATCACCTCCAAGCGCGAGCGCAATCCGCTCTATCTGGCTGAACTGGAAGAGCCGCTGCGTAACCACCCGCATACGCGCTTTATCTGGGCGCATGCTGGTACCAGCAAGGAGCTGCATCGTCACCAGAAGAAGCTGGACTTCCTGCTACCTACCGTCAAACGCCTGCTCGATGACTATCCGAATTTATACGTCGATTTGTCATGGACCATGCTTCGTCCGTATCTGCTGGATAGCGCAGGCGGACCCGATCCCGACTGGGTGGCCTTGGTCGAGCGGCATCCTACACGCTTCATGATTGGTTCAGATGTGGTGGGGCGCTTCGAAGGTTTGAGGGAGGCGATGCGCGCTTTTGATCCTTTCCTCGATGCGTTGCCCGAGGCGGTGGCACGCAAAGTGGCGCGTGACAATTTTCTCGCTGTACTTCCGCGTAAGCGGCAGGCGGAGGTGCGGTAAACACGGGCGTAGCGTCGGGTTGGCTCCATGGCCGCTCGTCCGGCGTCACCCCTGATTCGCCCCTTCTCGACACCAGGATTTCGAGGTGTCCGTTCCTGCTAATTGATCAAGATTCGTGACCTGTCTTTTTAGCCATCTTTGGGTGCTATTCAGGCCAGCGCGGCGAGCCAGGTACGGGCATCGCTGGGATTGATCTTAACGAGCGGGTAGCGCGACTTCCTATCTGACCCGCTTTGTTTCGGCGACGCCCCGCAAGGGGCTTCATGTTCTGCACTGTGCTACAAGGCGTCAGTCCATCCGTTTTGCCCCAAAGCTGGGCAGAACGGGTGGAGATGCGTACCATCCGGCGTTTTTCGCAGGGCTTCGGCTGTCGCTTCCAGGGCGATGGGCCTCGCCTGATCCAGCCGTCTACGCCGAGACTTCGCTATGTCCAATCCCTCATCTCCTCTAATTCGAGCTTATAACCGTATCGGTCTGGTCACGCAGATTGTGGTCGGGCTTGTTGCTGGCTGTCTTCTGGCCTGGCTGTGGCCCGAGGCCGCAGCGTCAGTCAGCTTGCTGGGAAGTCTGTTCGTCGCAGGATTGAAGGCGGTTGCGCCGGTATTGGTGTTTGTTCTGGTCACTGCGTCGCTGGCCAATCACAAGCGCGGACAGCCGACGCACATTCGCCCGATTCTGATGCTCTATGCGTTGGGCACGGTCAGTGCGGCAGCCGTTGCCGTTATCGCCAGCTTCATGTTTCCGACCAGCCTGACGTTGGTCAGCCAGGCAAATGACGTCGTACCGCCAGCAGGTGTCGCGGCTGTTTTGCAGACGTTGCTGTTCAACGTCGTGGATAATCCGGTCCATGCGCTGATCGAAGGTAACTTCATCGGCATCCTGGCGTGGGCGATTGGACTTGGGTTTGCGTTTAGGCATGCGCGTGAGAGCACTCGCGATCTAATCGCCGATGTCTCGGAAGGCGTTACCTTGATCGTCAAGGTCGTCATCGGGTTTGCTCCGCTGGGTATCTTTGGTCTGGTAGCCGGGACCTTAGCCGAGTCCGGCTTTGCCGCGCTGGTCGGTTACCTGCAGCTCCTGATGGTGCTGGTGGGCAGCATGCTGTTCATGGCGCTGGTGGTTAACCCCTTGATCGTGTTCTGGCAGATTCGCCGCAACCCTTACCCGCTGGTGTTCACCTGCCTGCGGGAGAGCGGTATCACTGCGTTCTTTACCCGCAGCTCAGCAGCCAACATCCCGGTGAACATGCAGTTGTGCGAGCGGCTCGGGCTGCATAAGGACACCTACTCTGTTTCGATCCCGCTTGGTGCGACCATCAATATGGGTGGGGCGGCTATTACCGTTACAGTGCTGACATTGGCAGCCGTGAACACGCTGGGCATCGTTGTGGATATCCCGACGGCGATCTTGCTCAGTCTGCTTGCGGCGGTTTGTGCCTGCGGTGCCTCTGGTGTCGCTGGCGGTTCGCTGTTGCTGATTCCGCTGGCTTGCAGCCTGTTTGGGATTTCCAACGATTTGGCGATGCAAGTCGTCGCAGTCGGATTCATCATCGGAGTAATTCAGGATTCGGCCGAGACGGCGCTGAACTCCTCGACGGATGCGCTCTTTACAGCAGCATCATGCATAGCGCATGGAGATGTGGAAGGACAGGTGCAGGCCTCCTGATCTACTGCTTTCGTCCAGGTCGCGTTCCGGTCCGGTCACGCGATCTGATGATGACGACATATAAACATCCACAAACAACAACGGCGCCCTGAGGCGCCGTTGTCGTTTACTAGCTGTGCTGATCAGCCTTTCCAGCGCTTCAGTACCAACGTTGCGTTGGTGCCACCGAAGCCAAAGCTGTTACTCATGACGGTGTCGATCTTGGCATCTTCGCGGGTTTCGCGAACGATCGGCAGGTCAGCGACTTCTGCATCGAGCTCTTCGATGTTGGCCGAGCCGGCAATGAAGTTGCCCTGCATCATCAGCATGCAATAGATCGCTTCATGAACACCTGCGGCGCCCAATGAGTGACCTGACAGGCTCTTGGTCGAGCTGATGGCTGGGATCTTGTCACCGAACATGTTGCGTACGGCCTTGCTCTCAGCGACGTCGCCCACCGGAGTGGAGGTGCCATGGGTGTTCAGGTAATCGACATCACCTTCAACCGTGGCCATCGCCTGCTGCATGCAGCGCAGCGCGCCTTCGCCGCTCGGCGCGACCATGTCGTAGCCATCGGAGGTAGCGCCGTAGCCGACAATTTCCGCGTAGATTTTAGCGCCGCGCTTGAGCGCATGCTCCAGCTCTTCGACTACCACCATGCCGCCACCACCCGCGATGACGAAGCCGTCACGCTTGGCGTCGTAAGCACGCGAGGCTTTTTCCGGCGTCGCGTTGTACTGGCTGGACAGTGCGCCCATGGCGTCGAACAGGCAGCTCTGGCTCCAGTGCTCTTCCTCGCCGCCACCGGCAAAGACGACGTCCTGCTTGCCCATCTGAATCTGCTCCATGGCATGGCCGATGCAATGCGCACTGGTCGCGCAGGCCGAGGCGATGGAGTAGTTGATGCCCTTGATACGGAACGGCGTAGCCAGACAGGCGGAAACCGTGCTGCTCATGGTGCGCGGCACGCGGTATGGGCCGATGCGCTTGACGCCCTTTTCGCGAAGAATGTCGATGGCTTCCATCTGATTGATGGTAGAGGCGCCACCGGATCCTGCAATGAGGCCGATGCGCGGATTGGAAATATCCTCAGCACTGAGGCCTGAGTCTTCCAGAGCCTGTTGCATCGCCAGATAGGCGTAGGCCGCCGCATCGCCCATGAAGCGCAGAACCTTGCGGTCGATCAGCTCTTCCAGGTTCAGGTCAACCGAGCCGGAGACCTGGCTACGCAGGCCCATATCGGCATAGGCCTGATTGAAGCGAATACCGGGGCGACTGGCCCGTAGGTTGGCGGAAACGGTGTCTTTGTCATTGCCGAGGCAGGAAACGATACCCAGGCCGGTGATTACGACGCGACGCATGCGGAAGTCCTTCAGAAGCTATCAGTAGATGTAAACAGGCCGACACGCAAACCTTCGGCACTGTAAATCTCGCGACCATCCACGCTAACGGTTCCATCGGCGATTCCGAGGACCAGAGAGCGGCTGATGGTGCGTTTGATATGAATGTTATAGGTAACCTTCTTGGCGGTCGGCAGGACCTGACCGAAGAATTTGACCTCGCCAGAACCCAGCGCACGACCACGGCCCGGGTTGCCCTGCCAGCCCAAATAGAAGCCGACCAGCTGCCACATGGCATCGAGGCCCAGGCAGCCAGGCATGACCGGGTCACCTTCGAAGTGGCAGGCAAAGAACCAGAGATCAGGGTTGATATCCAGCTCTGCAACCAGCTCGCCCTTGCCGTACTTGCCGCCGACTTCGCTGATATGAACGATGCGGTCAACCATTAGCATGTTCGGCGCGGGCAGTTGCGCATTACCGGGGCCGAACAGCTCGCCGCGGCTGCAACGGAGCAGATCTTCCCGAGTAAAGGCCTGTTGTTTGGTCATGCGTATTCCTCAATGGTCCCTTTATGGAGGGCTTGCTGCGTTCATCCGACTCGAATAAGCGAGTCCGGTCATAAGACTAGTCATAGACTGCCGCCTTGCGCTGAAAGTCACAGCACAGGGACATGGGTACCGCTCGTTTCGACCAACCACGAGACGACCATGGTAGAAACGGGCCGATACTTTAACACTCCTGATCCGTGACAACGACCATGTGACGTTCTGCCTCTTATAGACCATTGTGGAATGCCTCCCCAGGATGCTGACAACGCAAGCCTGGATACACGGTCTTTCGCCATCGCTCGGCGCGATCGGAAATTGTAATCGGATGATTCAGCTGCCATCAGGGTTTGCACTGGTTGCGTGCGGAGCGCTACGTATAATGCTGACCATTGCACTCGGTGCCTAAACGGATCCCCCATGACTGAACAGCAACCCATTGCGGTGCTTGGCGGCGGCAGCTTCGGAACCGCTATCGCAAACCTGCTTGCCGAGAACGGCCACAGCGTCCGATTGTGGATGCGCGATGCCGAGCAGGCCGAGAGCATTCGCACGCACCGCCAGAATCCGCGCTATCTGAAAGGTGTGACGCTGCTGCCAGGCGTCTGCCCTGTCACCGATCTAGGGCAGACGCTGGCTGAGTGTCAGCTGATCTTCGTAGCATTGCCTTCCAGCGCCTTGCGCCAAGCCTTATCACCTTTCGCTGATCATCTATCGGGGAAGATGTTGGTCAGCACTACGAAAGGCATCGAGGCACAGGGCTTCATGCTGATGAGCCAGATCCTCGAAGAAATCGCGCCACAGGCTCGAATCGGGGTGATTTCAGGACCTAACCTGGCGCGAGAAGTAGCCGAGCATGCACTGACCGCGACGGTTGTCGCCAGCGACGATGAGGCGCTTTGCCGTTGCGTGCAGCAGGCGCTGCATGGGCGGACCTTTCGTGTCTATGCCAGTTCCGACCGGTTTGGCGTTGAGCTTGGCGGAGCATTGAAAAACGTTTACGCGATCATGGCTGGTATGGCCGCGGCTCTCGGCATGGGCGAAAACACCCGCAGTATGCTGATCACGCGCGCCCTGGCTGAAATGACTCGCTTTGCTGTTAGGCTCGGCGCAAATCCGATGACGTTCCTCGGGCTGGCAGGAGTGGGAGACCTGATCGTCACCTGCACCTCGACGAAGAGTCGCAACTTTCAGGTGGGCCATGCTCTTGGTGAGGGGTTGAGTCTCGATGAGGCGGTGTCGCGGCTGGGTGAAGTGGCCGAAGGCGTCAATACCATCAAGGTATTGAAGACCAAGGCAGAGGAGCTACAGGTCTACATGCCACTGGTCGCGGGTCTGCATGCCATTCTGTATGAGGGGCGTACGCTGGATCAGGTGATTGCGCTGCTGATGCGCGGCGAACCGAAGACCGACGTGGATTTCATTTCCACCGACGGTTTCTGATACGACAACGGAGCTACCAATGAACACATCACAACGTAGCGCAGAGCGCGAGTCGCTGATTCTGCGCGCACTCTGGATGCTGATTTTCTTTTTTGTCTGGCAGCTGGCCGAACTGGCTCTGCTGGTTGTAATCGTGGCGCAGTTAGTGCTGCAGGCGGTGAATGGCAAAGCCAATGACAGCTTGCTGGAGCTGGGTGACAGCCTCAGCCAGTACGTGGCGCAGATAGGCCGTTTCGGCACGTTCAATACCGATCGCAAACCGTGGCCGATGTCTGATTGGCCGAAACCGCGTCCGGCCGACAGGGAATCGGTGCCTCCTGTGCAGCCGGCCCCGCCAAAACAGGAGCCGCAGCCATGATGTTGTGGCTGTTGCGCCACGGCGAAGCGGAGCCCCGTAACCGGACCGATGCCGAGCGTAACCTCACCGCTGCGGGCCGAGTCGAAGTGGAGCGCGCCGCCGCGCATCTACAAGGGCAACCGCTGCAGGCCATTCTGGCAAGTCCCTATCAGCGAGCCCAGCAGACTGCTGAGATCGTCCGGCAGGCGCTCGGTTTTACCGGATCGGTAGAAACCGTACCCTGGTTGACGCCGGAATCTGATCCGGCCGATGCGCTGCTCTATCTCGATCGTCGAAGCGAACAGCATGTGTTGCTGGTCACCCATCAACCCTTTGTCGGTGTGTTCGGCGGGTGGCTGGTCAGTGGTCACCGTGACGCGCCTATTGCGATGGCCACCGCCAGCCTGGCCGAATTGGAAGGGGAGCACGTTGCGGCGGGGTTGATGCGCCTGGTTGCGCTGCGGCATCCAGTCTGACGGCAACTAGCTACGATCGATGCTGCGCTTGCAACTGCAAGTGACTTGCCGCAGATAAAACAAAGAAAGACAGGAGCGATATGTGAGCATTTGGCAGCGACCACCGAGCCTCGAACAACTCAACGCCAACCGTCAGAACACCATTGTCGAGCTGCTCGATATTCGTTTCGAAGCCGTCGAAGAGGATTGCCTCACGGCCAGCATGGTCGTGGACTCCCGTACTCACCAGCCCTATGGGTTGCTGCACGGCGGTGCTTCGGTAGTGCTCGCCGAGACCGTTGGGTCGATGGCCAGCTACCAATGTATCGACCCGAGCCGATTTTATTGTGTTGGCCTCGAAGTGAACGCCAACCATATCCGCGCGGTACGCAGCGGTCGTGTCACCGCGGTCTGTCGTCCGGTTCATCTGGGACGGTCCAGCCATGTTTGGGACATACGGCTGCACGGGGATGACGGCAAGCTGAGCTGCATCTCGCGTTTGACTGTTGCGGTCGTGCCGATTGGCGAAAACAGTCCGCAGCCTATCGAGGCGTTGTAAACGCTCTATTTGGCAGGACTGCCTTTGCTTCTGCCGCTTCGGCCGATTGCCGTTAAGGGAAGGGGCGCCAGACAATGACCGTCGTCTCCATCAGCGCCCATAACTCATGATGCAACGCATTTTTTTCGCTCACGCCAACGGTTTTCCATCCGCCACCTATCGCAAGCTGTTTGAAGACCTAACGCCTGAGTACGCAGTCACCCACCTCGATCAGCACGGTCATGACCCGCGCTTCCCGGTCGATGACAACTGGCAGAACCTGGTGCAGGAGCTGATTGAACAGCTAGCGGCGTTGCAGGAGCCAGTCTGGGGAGTCGGTCATTCGCTTGGTGGAATGCTGCACTATCACGCCGCCTTGCAACGCCCGGAGCTTTATCGCGGGGTGGTCATGCTCGATTCGCCTATGCCGACCTGGCTGGATCAGACCTTGATCTGGGCGGGTAAACGCTTTGGTTTCATTGATCGTCTGACGCCCGCGGGACGTACCCTTGGTCGTCGCGAACAGTTCAGTTGCGTCGACGAAGCGCGGCGTTACTTCGCCAGCAAGGCACTGTTTCGTGCTTTCGATCCTGCCTGCCTGGATGCGTATGTCGAGCATGGGCTCGAGCCGACTGCTCAAGGGGTGCGTTTGCGCTTCGACCCGGAGACTGAAATTCGTATCTATCGTAGCGTGCCGCATGTGACGCCCGGCTGGCCCCATGCGCTGAAGATGCCGCTGGCTGTCGTGCGGGGACGTGAGAGCCGAGTTGTGCTGCCCCATCATCTTTATCTGCTACGGCTGGTTGCGCACGGCGAGGCGCATACCTTGCCCGGCGGGCATATGTTTCCGCTCGAGCGACCGCATGAAACCGCGGCCCTGCTCAGGCAGTTGTTCGGTCGCTGGACCGAACTGGACAGGCGGGGTGCCGCATGAGTGTCACGTTCGAAGAGATCCGTCTGAGCCTGCCACATATCGAGGTTGCGGCTCACCTGTACGGTCCGGAGGACGGTCAGCCGGTCATTGCTTTGCACGGCTGGCTGGACAATGCGGCCACCTTTTCGCGTTTGGCGCCGTTGCTTGAGGGCGTCCGGATCGTTGCGCTAGACCTGCCAGGGCACGGGCATTCCGATCATCGACCGCTTGGGGCGGCGTACAACATCTGGGACTACGCGCACGACGTCTTGCAGACGGCCGAACAGTTTGGCTGGAAACGGTTTTCTTTATTGGGGCACTCGATGGGCGCCATCGTGTCGGTGTTGCTGGCCGGTGCCATGCCTGATCGGGTCGAGCGACTGGCCCTGATCGACGGGGTGATCCCCTATACCGGCGAAGCCGAAACGGCGCCGCAGAAGCTTGGGGAATCGCTGCAAAAATTGCTTGTCGTCGACGACAAGCGAAAGCCGGTCTACGCCAGCTTCGAGCAGGCTGTCGCGGCGCGCATGAAAGGCGTGGGGGCGGTCAGCCACGAGGCGGCAGAGCGGCTAGCGCAGCGAGGGTTGATGCCGGTTCCAGGCGGCTATACCTGGCGCACTGATGCACGCTTGATGCTTCCGTCGTCGATGCGCCTGACTCGTGCCCACGCGTGGGCATTCGTGCATGGCGTTGCCTGCCCGGCGAGCCTGGTGCTGGCGGAGCAAGGTTTGCTGACCCAGCCGGCCATGCTCGAACTGACCCAGGCCTTGCCATTCGTGCTGCATCGGTTGCCCGGCGGCCATCACCTGCACTTGGATGATCAAGTCGGGGCCGAAGCGGTGGCGGCGGTTTTCAACCCGTTCTTCGCAGGGTGAATCGAGCCAGGACGGGATTACGCAAGAATCTGTCGCAAAGCCCCGCTTGACTTGCATTTGCCAACTGGTGACGCTGGGCTATCGCCTCAGCAGGGAACACCGCAATGATCAACCTCCATACCACTGCCACCTCCAAGGGTCAGACCCCGCCGTCGGTCGTGACCCATTGAGGTGTCGTATGCGAGTTAGATGGATAACAGCGCTGATCCTGGCTATCGGTACCGCTGATGCGGCGGATCTTCCGGGCAGCAGAGATTTCGACTTGCTTCCGCGATACCCGCAATCTGAAATCGTGGGCTTCAAAGAGCGGGACGTGCTGGACCGAACCTATCC
Organism: Pseudomonas sp. NPDC077451; assembly: GCF_044543345.1. NCBI lineage: Bacteria > Pseudomonadati > Pseudomonadota > Gammaproteobacteria > Pseudomonadales > Pseudomonadaceae > Pseudomonas > Pseudomonas sp. NPDC077451. The sequence continues at coordinate 659,504 of NZ_JBITVX010000001.1, forward strand.
GCTGGATTCGATACGGCGTATCAGCGGGCGGCTACGCATGAGCGACCAGATCGCCGCCAGCGGCCACCTGACGGCGGTTACCTATCTGCTGCCCGATGTCCATACTGGCATCGAAGCGTTCGAGCGTGGACGAAATCGTCTGTTGAACGAGGGCGCTGAACTGCTTTTCTGGTGTGAGGGTCGTGAGTGCGGATCGAGCAGTCTATGGGCTAACGAGGTGTTTCATCGCTCGACGCTGTACGGCCCAGAGGCGAGGCAAGCCTATTTGCTGGCGCGCCTGCCAGGCGATTCGGATCGGCTGATGGCGCTATACGGTGTAACCCGTGGCAACGGTCGTCCTTATCTGCATGTGGAGCAGTTCGAGCCTGATCAGTCGCTCGGTATCATCCTGCCAAATCCGGGCACTCTGTTGCGTCAGTTGAAAAGCACTGGCGAACTCTGGCTGCCTCGATTGCCGCAAGAGCCGACGGCGGAGTGGGGCGCGCTGCTGGCCAATGTCCTGCGGCTCGACAGCACGATACGGGTCTCGCTGAAAGGCAAAGGCGCTGCGGCTTGGTATGAAGCGCTTACACAGGAACGAATCAAGGCGCGGCGCATGGAAGCGGAGACCTCCGACGAGGATGGGCTGCGTATGACGCTGTTGCGTTGAGGGTATATTCCAGACTGCAATAGCCACTGCTTCTGGTCCACTTTGCTCCAAAGTGCACCGCCTTCTCCATAGGTAACACCATGCTTAACAACGATCGTCTGCTGGTGCAGATTCTGCTCCTGGTGCTGCTCGGTGCCTGTGTGTGGGTGCTGGCCCCGTTTGCCTCGGCGCTATTCTGGGCAGCGGTGCTGGCATTCGCCAGTTGGCCGATCATGCGCGTGCTGACCCGTTGGATGAAGGGCAATTCCACGCTTGCCGCAACCCTGTTGACCGGCGGTTGGATGGTGCTGGTAGCCGTGCCGCTGGTCTGGCTCGGATTCAACATTGCCGACCAGATCCGCGAGTTCAACGTGCTAGTGCACAACCTGCAAGTGCAGGGACTACCAGCACCGCCGGCGTGGCTCGCTGAGCTGCCACTGATCGGCGACAACCTGTTGAATATCTGGAACACGCTGGACGAGCAAGGGACGGCATTTTTCGCGACGATCCGGCCCTATGTCGGTCAAGTCGGCAACTGGTTGCTGGTGCGCAGCGCGCGCGTAGGCGGGGGGATGCTGGAGCTCGCGCTCAGCCTGATACTCGTGTTCTTTTTCTATCGCGACGGGCCAAAACTGGCTGCATTCGTCCATAGCCTGCTGCACCGATTGATCGGTGATCGCGCTGATCATTATCTGGAACTGGTGGCAGGGACAGTTCAGCGCGTCGTCAACGGTGTGATCGGCACTGCTGCTGCCCAGGCGATTCTGGCGTATGTCGGCTTTAGCATTGCAGGCGTACCCGGTGCGCTGATCCTCGGTCTGCTGACGTTCGCTTTCAGTTTCCTGATGGTCCCACCCTTGGTCTGGGGCCCCGCCACGCTCTGGCTCGTCTGGCAGGGACAGTACGGCATGGCGATCTTCCTGGGTATCTGGGGAATGTTCATCATCAGTGGGGTGGACAACGTGCTGAAACCCTACCTGATCAGTCGCGGAGGCAACCTGCCATTGGTGGTGGTGCTGCTTGGCGTGTTTGGTGGCGTGCTGGCGTTCGGTTTCATGGGGCTGTTCCTCGGCCCGACGCTGCTGGCAGTTGCCTACAGCCTCTTGGAAGACTGGCTGGTCAAGGAAGTGCCAGGGGTCGTCACGCCAGCAAAACTATCGGGCAATCAATCCAACGATGCAGCAGTCCGCGACTAGCCAGCTGTTGCTGATTGTCGGCTCCCTGTTTAGAGCTGCTCGCGCTCGTACTTATCAAGCGCGTCGCTGGCAATTATCTGCCCCAGCTTGATCAGCTCCGGTGCTTTGTAAAACTCGTAGAAACGGCAGGCGCGCTTGGGAATGTTGACCAGCACGTTGGGTGGGTAGCCGGCAATCTTGTATTGCGTCAGTGAGGATTGCATCACCTCGAAGCTCTGGTTGATGAGTTCCAGCAAGGATGCCGGGCCGCCCACGTCGATCACCATCGAACCCTCGGCTGACTTCGGCGCGCTTTGCCCAGACGGGGCGCCCGGCGGCTGGCTCGCACCAGGCCCATCGACAGCGGTGAGTTCGGCTATATGCTCTTCAAGCCCCTTGCTGCGCCAGAACGGAAGGTGCGAGCTGATCGAGCTGACCATGGCATCGAAGCGTCCTGGTCGGACCACTTCCGGCAGGGGGTATTGTCGATGGTTATTGGCGTTGAGGTTGACGGCGATGATGATGTCGCTGTGGCTTGAGACCACCGGCACGATTGGTAATGGGTTGAGTATCCCGCCGTCGACCAGCATTCGGTTGCCTTGCATGACCGGCGTGAACAGGCTTGGGATGGCTGCTGAGGCACGCATGGCCAGTTCCAAGTTGCCCTCCTGGAACCAGATCTCTTGCTGGTTCGTGAGATCGGTCGCAACTGCTGTGAACGGAATCGGCAAATCCTCGATGTTGACCGATCCGAGCATCTCGCGAATCCGTCCGAAGATCTTCTCGCCGCGTATCGCCCCGAGGCTGAAACTCGGATCAACCAATCGCAGCATGTCGAAGTAATCTAGGCTTTCGATCCATTCGCGGTACTCTTCCAACTTGCCTGCTGCGTAAATACCGCCTACGACTGCACCCATCGAGCAACCTGCGACGCAGGTGATCTCGTACCCCCGGGTTTCGAGTTCTTCGATCACGCCGATATGCGCATAACCGCGTGCGCCTCCTGAACCCAATACCAGTGCGACCTTGTTGCCCATGTGATTCTCCCTTTGGCATGGGGCTGTAGCTTCAAGCTTCGGGCTGCAAGCTTCAAGCTAAAGCCGAGGAGCCGGCCGCTTCATTGCAACCCTATCGGCCATGGCGCAGCGATGCGGTGACCAGCCTTGCTACAATCGTCGCCCGTTTTGCCAGCATCACGAGACCTTTCCCAGATGAGCGAACCCATCCGCCTCACCCAATACAGCCACGGTGCCGGCTGCGGCTGCAAGATTTCACCCAAGGTGCTGGACGTGATCCTCGCCGGCAGCGGGGCACAGAATCTCGATCCGCGTTTGTGGGTCGGAAATGCCTCGCGTGATGATGCTGCGGTGTATGGCATCGACGAAGAGCGCGGGGTTGTATCGACTACGGATTTCTTCATGCCGATCGTCGATGATCCCTTCGATTTCGGCCGCATCGCCGCGACCAATGCCATCAGTGATATCTACGCCATGGGCGGGGACCCGCTGATGGCGATCGCCATCCTTGGCTGGCCCGTCAATGTGCTGCCGCCGGAAATAGCCCGCGAAGTCATCGCAGGCGGTCGTGCCGTGTGTGAAGCCGCAGGCATTCCGCTGGCGGGCGGGCATTCAATCGACGCGCCCGAGCCGATCTTTGGTCTAGCGGTCACCGGCCTGGTCAACAAGAGCCAGATGAAGCGCAACGACACGGCCACGGTTGGATGCAAACTCTATCTGACCAAGCCATTGGGAATCGGCATCCTCACCACTGCGGAGAAAAAGGCCAAGTTGCGGCCCGAGGATGTCGGCAGGGCGCGTGACTGGATGTGCACGCTCAACACGCCCGGCAGCCGCTTCGGCAAGCTCGACGGCGTGCGGGCCATGACCGATGTCACCGGTTTCGGGCTACTTGGCCATTTGGTCGAAATGGCCGATGGCAGCGCTGTGACCGCGCGCATTGACTACGCCTGTGTGCCGCGTCTGGACGGCGTCGAGTACTACCTCGAGCAAGGCTGTGTGCCCGGTGGCACTGGCCGTAACTTCGACAGTTATGGCGACCGCATCGCGGCCATTGACGAGGTGCAAAAACAGCTGCTTTGCGACCCGCAAACCAGTGGCGGATTGCTGGTTGCGGTCGCGCCGGAAGGCGAGGCGGAGTTCCTCGCGGTCGCCGCCGAACTCGGCCTGACGCTCAAGCCAATCGGTGAAGTGATCGAAGCCGGCGCCTATGCCGTTGAGGTACGTTGATGCGTGGTGATACCGATAACTTTGTTGAGCTGTTCCTTAACGATGTACCGATGATGGACGCGCGAGCGCCTGTGGAATTTGCCAAAGGCGCATTCCCCGGCGTGGTCAACCTGCCGCTGATGAACGATCTCGAGCGGCAGAAGGTTGGCACCTGTTACAAGCAGCATGGGCAACAAGCGGCGATTGAACTGGGCCACCGGTTGGTGAGTGGTCAAGTCAAGGCCGACCGAATTCAGGCTTGGGCCGAATTCGCGCGCAACAACCCTCAGGGCTACATCTACTGTTTCCGCGGCGGGTTGCGTTCACAGCTGGTGCAGCAGTGGCTCAAAACCGAGGCGGGGATCGACTATCCGCGCGTGACCGGTGGCTATAAGGCGATGCGGCACTTTTTGCTTGAAACCATTGAGCATGCCGCCGCGCATGACAATTTCGTGTTGGTCGGCGGTATGACTGGGACGGGTAAAACCGAGGTGCTGGCACGCCTGGACGACGGAGTCGATCTGGAAGGCATTGCCAATCATCGCGGTTCAAGCTTCGGCAAGCGCGCCACTCCGCAGCCGGTGCAGATCGACTTCGAGAACGCCCTGGCGATTCGCTTGTTGAAGATGCAGAAAGCGGGTGCGAGGCAATTCGTTTTGGAGGATGAAGCGCGGCTGGTCGGTCGTTGTTCGATTCCGCTGCCCTTATTTCAGGGGATGCAGCAATATCCGCTGGTCTGGCTCGAAGACAGTTTCGATGGACGGGTGGACCGGATCCTCAAGGATTATGTGATCGACCTCTGTGCAGAGTTCACCGTTGAGCACGGCGCGGAAGGATTCACCGCATTTGCCGAGCGTTTGCAGCAAAGTCTGGTCAATATCAGCAGGCGGCTTGGCGGCGAATGCTATACACGGCTGGCGGCAATCATGAATCAGGCGCTTGCCGAGCAAGCGAGTACCGGCTCGGTTGATCTCCACCGCGAGTGGATCGAGACGTTGTTAAGGCAGTACTACGATCCGATGTACGCCTACCAGCGTGAAAGCAAGGCCGCCCGGATCGAATTCGCAGGTGAACAGGACGCGGTCGTGGAATTCTTGCGCGAGCGCGCCGCGGTTCAACAAAACTGAGCAGGTCTCGGAAAAGAGGATGTATCGATGAAGAACATTATCTGTCTATCGCTGTTGGCACTTGCCCTTACCGGTTGCGCCGCCAAGACGGCCTATCGAGACAGCTGCGCATCTCAGCTGAACGCCGCTTGGGAAGAGCAGAGCCTGGCCGAGGCGGAAGGGTTCGCCGGCACGGTGAGCTATTCCAAGGCGATGGCACTGCTGACGGGCGCCAAGACCCAGCAACAATTCGAGGCTTACCAGGGCTGCGTGGAGAAGGCCAAGAAGGCGCGCTTCTATCTGCGTGAATCGCGCGCAGGCCGCTGATACCGCTGCGATTCTGTGGCAGCCGTCCGGCTGCCACTTCTTATCCATCGGTTCTGGCCGGGTGCCAGACCGACTCAGTAGGAATCCGCATGCTGCTCGATTTTTCTAACCTGGCGCCAGTCGAGGCCTATCGCTGGCTGGCGTCCACCATCACGCCCCGACCGATTGCCTGGGTCTCGACGTGTTCGACCGCAGGCGTCAGCAATCTTGCGCCGTTCAGTTTTTTCCAGGTGATTAGCAGCAACCCGCCAACGCTGCTGATCAACGTCGGACTCAAGGACGGCTTGCAGAAAGACACCGCCCGCAACGCGCACGAAACGGGGGAGCTCGTTGTGCAGCTCGTCAGTGCAGAGCAAGCCGAAGCGATGAACGCCTCTGCGGCTGCATTGCCTCATGGCATCAGCGAATTTGAACACTGCGGGATTGCCAGCGAATCCGCGAGCCTTGTGAAGGTGCAGCGGGTCGCTGGTGCACCCGTTGCCTTCGAATGCCGTGTCGCGCAGATCCTGCCGTATCCTTCCGAGTCGCCCAATTGTCAGCTCATCTTCGCTGAGGTGTTGTTGGCGCATATCGACGACCGCGTGCTAGATGAGCGCGGTCGTGTTGATTCCGCGCGGCTCGATCTAGTCGGCAGGCTCGGCGGTGCAGCATATAGCTACACGCGCGAGCGTTTCGAGATGCAGCGACCCTAGTGGGCGCGTGCGTTTCCGACCGCTTGGGCGATGGCGCGCGTTTCGGGGTCTGATGAGGCACAACGTCAGCGCACGCAGGATCAAGCGTCATATCACAAGTTCGTAACACCAGGATTTCACCGCTTTGCTTGAGCTAGGCCGGGTCAGTAGGATCGACGGATAAAACAAAGGAGAGTTGCATGCGCACCCGATTGGATGTCTGTCTGCGGGCGGTCAATGAAGTGCTGCTCGGCAAGCAATCGCAGGTGCGATTGGCCATGGCTTGCCTGCTGGCGAGGGGGCACCTGCTGGTCGAGGACCTGCCCGGCATGGGCAAGACGACCTTGAGCCATGCGCTTGCAAAGGTCATGGGGCTGGACTTCCAGCGCATCCAGTTCACTTCCGACCTGCTGCCCGGCGATATCCTCGGTACCTCTGTTTTCGACAAGGATAGCGGTCAGTTCGTATTCCACCCTGGACCGATCTTTGCCGAGTTGGTGCTGGCTGACGAAATCAACCGGGCCACACCGAAAAGCCAGAGCGCACTGCTTGAAGCGATGGAAGAAGGGCAGGTAACGATCGAGGGCGCGACGCGACCTTTGCCGGAGCCCTTCTTCGTGGTCGCCACGCAGAACCCGGTCAGCTCTGGCGGCACCTTCGCGTTGCCCGAATCCCAGCTGGATCGCTTCCTCATGCGCCTTTCGCTGGGATACCCGGCCAAAGCGGCGGAGAAAGCGTTGCTGCTCGGCGATTCGCGTCGTAATTTGCTCACTCGGTTACAACCCCAGCTGGATCGCGCCGAGCTAGCTGCTATCCAGCAGACGGTGAGCGCTGTTCGCGTCAGTGATGCTCTGGTCGATTACGTCCTGCGCTTGGTCGAGGCCACGCGCACTCAGCCGCAATTTGCCTGGGGCTTGTCACCTCGCGCCAGCCTGGCGCTGCTGGCGGCAGCCCGTGCCTGGGCCTTTCTCGACGGCCGAGATTACGTGATTCCGGAAGACGTCCAGGCGGTGCTGCCCTCGGTGGTTGGCCATCGGTTGCGCGAACGCGCCGATGCCACCGGGCATGGCGGCGGCGCGCTGGTGCAATGGCTGTTGCGCGAAGTGCCGGCGCTGTGATGCCGCCGCTGCTGGGCTGACGGGGAGCGGCTATGCGAGTGCTACCACGGATACGAGATCGCTGGCTGCTCAAACGCATCCCTCCGGGCCCTAGCGTACGCCTCAACCAGCGGCGCATCTTCATCATGCCCACAGCGGTCGGGATGAGCTTCCTCGTCGCGCTGCTGTTGATGCTGCTTGCCGCGATCAACTACGAGAACAGTCTGGCTTATGCCCTGACGTTTTTGCTGGGCTCGGTATTTGTCGTGGCGATTCTGCATACCTGGCGCAACCTGGCGGGTCTCGAATTGCAGGCAGGGGGGGCTGAGGCGGTTTTTCTTGGCGAGCAGGCGTGTTTGCGGGTGCGCCTGGAGAGTCGCGGACGCGTTTACCAAGCCGTCTCGGTCGGATGGCCCAAAAGCGGGCTGCAGTTGGTTGACGTGCCGGCCGCAGGCACCTGTGAACTGCACCTGAGCCTGCCCACCGAGCGCCGTGGCTGGCTACGACCAGGACGGTTGCGCGTTGAGAGTAGATTTCCCTTGGGCATTCTCGTGGCGTGGAGCTGGGTGGATTTGCAGCTCGCCGCGCTGGTGTACCCACGCCCGCTTGCGGGTGATCTACCCCAGGGCGTCGGGCTGGACGAAGAGAGCGGTGAAGGTTCGCGGGCACTGGGCAGCGGCATCGACGATTACCAGGGCTTGCGTCCCTGGCAACCAGGCGACTCGAAAAAACGATTGCACTGGAAAGCCTATTCGCGCGGTCAAGGCTTGCTGGTGAAGGATTTCACTGCGCTGTCCGGTGAGGACCCGCTACTGGATTTCGATGAACTCGCCGGAGATATCGAATCCCGGTTGTCGTTGCTCTGTCATTGGGTGGTGGAACTGTCGTCGCGCCAGCAACCCTTCGCCCTCCGAATAGCGGAAACCACCATTGAGGCCGCTGTGGGTGTTGAGCACCGGAACCGTTGTCTGCGAGCACTGGCGCTGTTCGGCCAGCAATCGGCGGCGCCGCAATGAGCAGCTTGCAGCCTATCCCACGCAACGGCCTGGTCTGGCTGTTGGTCGCGCAGGTGCTGGTCATCCTGCCGCATCTGGCTCATCTGCCATTGTGGATCATCGGCCTCTGGCTGGGTTGCGCGATCTGGCGGGTGCAGATCTTCCGCATGCGCGCTCCATACCCACGGAGCTGGGTAAAGGCACTGATGATGCTGGGCGCTGCATTTGGCGTTTATTTCTCACGCGGCGGGCTGATCGGGCTCGATGCAGGTGTGGTGCTGCTGATCGCGGCGTTTATTCTCAAACTGGTGGAGATGCGTAGTCGTCGCGATGCGTTGGTACTGGTCTTTCTTGGCTTCTTTGCCGTGGTCACCAGCTATCTGTTCAATGACGGCCTGCTCGCTGGGATCTATAGCTTGGCGCCAATCACCGCGCTGCTGGCGGCGATGATCGGCTTACAGCAGAGCCCTGCGGGCACTCATCCCTGGCCGACGTTGCGACTGGCCGGCTCGTTGCTCCTGCAGGCGATCCCACTGATGCTGGTGCTGTTCGTCCTGTTTCCGCGTCTAGGGCCGCTTTGGTCATTGCCTCAACCGAAGGATCGCGGCGTCACCGGTCTGGCTGACAGCATGTCGCCAGGCGATATGGCCGAGCTGAGTCGCTCGAGTGCCCTGGCATTTCGCGCCAGCTTCGAGGGCCCGATCCCTGATAGGGATCAGCTGTACTGGCGAGCAGTAACCTTTGAGCGTTTCGATGGAAGGCGATGGTCGCAATCTTTCAAATCGCAGCTTCCGCAGACCCCAGAATGGTCACCGCGGGGGGCACCGGTTGCATACAGCATCGTCATGCAGCCCAGTGGGCGGCCATGGTTGTATGGATTGGACGTAGCGCAGGTCGACGCGGGCGATGTGCGACTGATGAGCGATTTCCACCTGGCGCGCCCTCGGCCAGTCGACAAACCGCTGTTGTACCAGGCGACTTCCTGGCCGGAGGCACTGCGCGAGCCAAATGCTGGACCTGCTGTTCTGGGAAGGGCTTTGGAACTGCCGTCCACTGGCAACTTACGCAGTAGGGCCTGGGCGGCGGAGCTGCGACGCGCGCATCAGACGCCCAAGGCAACGGTGCAAGCGCTGCTCAGCCATTTCAACCAGCAGCCGTACAGCTATACCTTGCGACCTTCGCCGGTGGGCGAGGACATCGTCGACGGTTTTCTCTTCGATACGCTGAACGGATTTTGCATTCATTACGCAGGCGCGATGACCTTCGTGCTGCGCGCGGCCGGTATCCCCGCGCGGGTGGTCGCTGGCTATCAGGGTGGGGAGGTCAACCCTTCGGGCAACTACCTGTCGGTGCGTCAACTTGATGCCCATGCCTGGGTTGAATATTGGGAGGCGGGCAGCGGGTGGGCCAGTGTGGATCCGACATTCCAGGTCGCGCCGGAACGGATCGAGCGCGGGCTGGAGGAGGCGCTTGACGCTGAGCAGGATCTGATCGAAGGCGCCATCATGGACCTTCGGCGCTACCGCGACATTGGTTGGCTGAACGACCTGCGTTTTGGCTGGGACAGTCTCAATTACGGCTGGCAGCGCTGGGTCCTTAATTACCAGGGCGAACGGCAGCTGGAAGTACTGCAAGGATTGTTCGGTAAGGTCGACTCCCGCAAGCTCGGTCTACTGATGGTCGCCACGGGGGCGTTGCTGGTTGTCCTGCTGGCGCTTCTGCTCCTGAAGCCTTGGCGCCGGGAACAAGATGCGCAACTGCGCCAGTTCCAGCGCTTCGAACAATTGCTGGCGCGGCATGGCGTGGCGCGGCAGGCAGGCGAGGGTGCGCGCGACTTCGCCCAACGTGCAGCAGAGCGGCTGCCGCCTTCTGCCGCCCAGATTCAAGCGTTCGCTGGACTGTACGAACAGGCCCGTTATGCGGGTCAGCCGACCGACCTGGCCGAGATGAAGGCTGTACTCCGAAGCTTGCGACGCCAGCTGCCTTGGCGTGCCAGAGTGAGCAAGCCGCGGGTTGATATCGACGGCGACAACCTATAGCTGCTTGAGATGGCATGACATCACCAACTGTTCGGCAATGCCCCCGTGGGTCCGCGCAGCGATAAGATAAACCGCAATAACAACGAGTCGAGGTAGGAATGACCCTGTCCGAACTGCTACAAGCCGTGCGTGAAGCTCCTCAAGATGTCGTCGTGCCTGCCAGCTGGGGGCAAGGCCGGGCCGGTTTTGGAGGGTTGGCCGCGGCGCTGGTATTTGAGGCTATGCAGGCCAAAGTGCCGAGTGATCGTCCGGTGCGGTCGCTGTCGATCACCTTTGTTGGGCCGCTTGCGGTTGATGTGCCCGTCAGCTTCGAGGCTGAAGTGCTGCGTGAAGGCAAGGCGGTCAGTCAGGTACTCGGCCGTGCCATCCAGAACGGCCAGGTGGTGACTCTGGTGCAAGGCAGCTTCGGCGCAGCACGTGTCTCCGCCGTCAGGGTGGAGGCTGAGCCGGCGCCAGAACTGCCGCCGGTGGAAGCCTGCCAGGAGCTGCCCTACATCAGCGGTGCGACACCTGAGTTCACCCGCCATCTGGCCATGCGCTGGGGCATTGGCGGTCTTCCTTTCTCAGGTAATACATCGCGAGAAATGGGCGGATGGGTTCGTCAGCGTGGCGAGGTCGACCGGGAACCAGTAACTGTCTCGCATCTGCTTGCCCTCGTCGACGCATGGCCACCGGCCGTGCTGCCACACCTGAACAGTTTCGCCCCGGGCAGCTCGCTGACCTGGACCATCGAGTTTGTCCAGCCACTGCCGATACTCGATACCCACGAATGGTGCCGGTACCGCGCGGTGATCGAGCACGCTCAGGACGGCTACGGTCATTGCGCGGCCGCGTTATGGACTGGCAGCGGTGAACTGGTTGCACTGAGTCGACAGACGGTAACCGTCTTCGGATAAGCAGAGCGCCGCCCGCTGGCTCTTACGCCAGCGGGCCAATAGGCCATCCGTACATGCTGATGCGGTCAAAGCTTGAGCTGGTGAATCGCTTTGCTGAGTTCGCCGGAGAGTGCCGCGAGTTCTGCGCTGGTGTTTGCCGATTCGACGGTTTGCTGGACAGTTCTCTCGGTGACGTCGCGAATGCCGGTGACTGAGCGGTTCAGCTCCTCGGCAACTTCGCTCTGTTGTTCAGCGGCCACGGCAATTTGCGTGTTGCTTTCGCGCATCTGTGCGACTGCCGCAGTAATGGCTTCGAGCGCGAGTCCTGCCTCCCTTGCTTCGCGCACGCAGTCGTCTGCCTTGAGTGAGCTTTCCTGCATGAATTCGACGGCGTCGCGGGTCATGGTTTGCAGACCGGTGATCATCTGGGTGATTTCGTCAGTCGATACCTGAACGCGTTTGGCCAGGCTGCGCACTTCATCTGCAACCACAGCGAAGCCGCGGCCCATTTCACCGGCACGTGCGGCTTCAATCGCCGCGTTCAGGGCCAGCAAGTTGGTTTGTTCGGCGATGCTGTGGATAACGCTGACCACGCCGTTGATTTTCTGGCTGTCGGCCGCCAGCTGGCCGATCGTTTCGGCCGTTTGCTGGACGCCCTGCGACAGGCTGGATATAGAGCGCTCGACCCGTCCCACGACATTCTGTCCGTTGCCCGCGAGGCGGTCGGCACTCTGCGACTGGTCGCGTGTTTCCCTGGCGTGTTCGGCGATGTGGTGGACAGTGGCGGTCATCTCGTTGATTGCAGTCGCTGCCTGGTCGGTTTCGCTCTGCTGGCCGAGCATGCCCTGGCGGACCTCGCTCATGCTTGATGCCAGTCGAGCGGCTCCGTCATCGAGCCGGGTCGCCGCCTGGGCAACGGTGCTGACAATGCGTTGGTAACCGGCTTGCATTGCGTTGAATGCCGCAGCCATCTCGCCGACCTCATCACCGCTGGCCAAAGGTACTCGCATCGACAGGTCGCCGCTGCGCTCGACATGCACCATTACGTTCTTGAGCGTATTGAGATGGCTTAGCAGGAAGTGGATCAACAACTGTGATGCGGCCAGCAGCACCAACATCAACACAGCAACAGCAATGGCATAGCTGAAGAAATGTTCACCCAGCAGCTGCATGGTGCTGGGCACACGAGCCAGCACGGCAAGGGTGTCCCCGCCCGGTCGGGCTACCAGTTGGGTGCCCACGATCGGTGTCTTGCCGAACAGCCGGTCATGCTCGATTGCAACCCACCCTTGGCTGGCAGTTACAGGTTGCCCCTCGACAGCAATTGCCTGACCGGCCGGAAATACTTGAATGTCGGCGTTCCTAGGTATTGCTGAGCCTTCTGGCCAGGCCTGTAGTAGAGCCCCCAATTGCTGCGCATTGTTCTGAGCGTCGTGGCTTCGCGATTGCTGTTCGAGTTGCAGGGCAAAGAGCACCAGTAGCAGCGTGGTAGCGAATGACACCAGGTTCAGCGCCCAGAACTTGTACTTCAGTGAGAGATCGCGAATCCATAAAGCCATTGCATGCTCTTCTTATGTCGATGACCGGAACGTTCGTCGCGCAGTGGCATCGCCGCCTTTTTGCGAACCCGTTCTGTTAACGGCCGAAAGTGGTTGGGCTTGAGCCAGTTCAGTGTTCATTCAGCGGCTCGATGCGGAAGAATTTCTGAGCACAGCGGGTCGTGCTCTGCGCCAGCTGTTCCTCGCTGACACCTCGATGCTGCGCCACTTCACGGAGTACTTCAGGAAGAAATGCCGGCTCGTTCTGCCCACCTTTAGGTTTCGGCCGCAGCGTGCGTGGCAGCAGGTAGGGTGCATCGCTTTCGAGCATCAAGCGAGCTTCAGAGATGTCGCGCACCAGTGGATGCAGGTGAGTGCCGCGGCGCTCATCGCATATCCAGCCAGTAATGCCGATGTGGAGGTCGAGATCGAGGTAGGCATAGAGCGCGCGTTTCTCACCGGTAAAGCAGTGCACGACCGCAGCGCTGAGCTTGTCACGGAACGGCCGAAGTATTTGTACCAGACGCTGGTCGGCGTCGCGCTCGTGAAGAAACACCGGCAGGCCGGTTTCTACTGCCAACTGCAGGTGTTCTTCCAGGACCCGCTCCTGCTGTGCACGAGGGGACAGATCCCGGTTGAAATCCAGTCCGCACTCGCCGACCGCGCGCGTCTCGGGTTCGGCGAGTAGGGCTTTGAGCTGTGCACTAGTACTGGACGTCCATTGGCTCGCGTCATGAGGGTGGATACCTGCAGTACAGAACAACCGTTGCCGGCCTTCATCTAGCTCCCGGCAGAGGGCCAGTGCTGCTTCGCTTTCAGAAAGGCTAGTGCCGGTCAAAACCAATTGCGTGACGCCCGCCGTGTAGGCGCGCTCCACAACTGCACGGGGATCACGGGCAAACGTTGGGTGGGTGAGATTGACGCCGATGTCGACAAGTTGCATGAAGCGTCTCGCTTATAAGATCAAAATATATAGATAAAAATCAGGTATTTGCGACTGTTAATTAAAGCCTATTAGAAGGTGCCGCTGGCGGCCAAGCAAAGGCTATGAGAGTCTTCGCCACTTTGCGGCAGGGTGCTGCTGTGCATTTTGTCTCATTCGAGCCGATACCCGGAAATGACCCGATTATTTTCCCTACTGCTGTGTCTGCTGGTGCTTGCACCCTGGCCGGTGGTCGCACGGGTGATGGGGCCGCCAGCCTGGCAGTCGGTGGGTACCGTACGCGATCTCGCCGATATTCGCCGCAGCGGCGTTCTTCGGGTTTTGGTCAATCAAAGTCGTAACAGTTCCGGCGAGGTCAAAGGCGAGCCCATCGGTGTGGAATACGTGCGCCTGCGCGCCTTCGAGCAGTATCTCAATCGTGGTTCGAAGGGCACGCCGATCAGCTTGAAAATCATTCCCAAGGCCAAGGACCAGTTGCTCGGTGCGCTGCAACGCGGTGAGGGCGATCTGGTTGCCCCTGGAGAGATCTTGCCGCAAGGCGCGGCGCGCCGGATAAGCCGTAGCCGTGCTGTGATCGCTCAGGTGCCAATGGTGTTGGTGAGTCGACAGGGTGGCCCTCGTTATAAGAGCTTCGAGCAACTATCAGGTCGTAGCCTGGCGTTGTCGGCCGGCAGTGCCGCGGGCCCCGCGCTGGAGAAGCTCAATCGGAGCCTGATGCAAGCTGGACGGGCACCGATCGCCGTCGAGTGGGTTGATCCCACGTTGGCGGTGGAGGACGTGCTGGAGATGGTACAGGCTGGCGTCTATCCGGCTACCGTGGTGGAGCAGCCCATTGCAGAGCGCTGGGCAAAAGTATTGCCTAAGCTGCGCATCGAATCGCAGCTGACACTGGGCGACCCCGCCGATATGCACTGGTTTGTGCAAAAGGATGCGGGAATGCTAAGTGCGAGCGTCGACCGTTTCCTCCAAACCTACAGCGCGCCTGATAACCAGGATGCAGCATTCGTTCGCGTCTATCGCAGGCTCTATCGGGTGCAGTACCCGCTGGATCGTGTCGGCAGACAGCGCCTGGAAAAAGTCCGTCCGACCTTGCAGCGGCATGCCCAGCAGCAACAGATCGATTGGCTCAACCTGGCTGCGCTGGCTTTCAAAGAGTCGACGCTCGATCCGTCGGCGCGCGGTGCGGGTGGAGCCACCGGGCTGATGCAAGTGACGCCGGCGACCGCTCGTAGCATGGGCGTGAAGGATATCGGTCAACTGGATAACAACGTGCTTGCCAGCGCGAAGTATCTGGCAAATATCCGCCAAACCTTCTTTTCCAGTCCCAGGCTGAACGAGCGCGAGCGCATGGCGTTTGTGCTCGCGGCCTACAACCTCGGACCGCAGCGGGTCCAGAGCCTGCGTGCCGAGGCCCGCCGTCGAGGCCTTAACCCGGACCAGTGGTTTTTCCAGGTTGAGCGCGTTGCCATGTCGAGCATGGGTATGGGTGTGGTCAGCTATGTCAATGCCGTGAACAAGTACTACCTGGCCTACACCCGGGAGCGGTACCTACTCGAAGGCGGCCCGCAGAGCGCTTCCAGCAATTGAATCCTTAGCCGCGCTTGGCGGCGAGCAGCTGCTCGGCAGCTTGCAGCCGTTGGCGCTCGTTCTCATTGAATTGTTCGGCCGCCAAGCGGGCGATGGCGGCACGTTTATCCGCCTCGCCGAGTCCCTGGCTGCGTTGAATCCGGCGTTTCGCCTGGTTATAGGCGGTCAGGCGGCTTTGCCATGCCTGGCGCTGACGGTCGAGTGCCTCCAGGCGGGCTGCGGCTGCGTTGCCGACCAGCTGCTGGCGTAGCTGTCGTAGAGCGGCCGGGTTGCCACCGTTGGCTGCCAGCGCACGTGTCTGCTCTCGCAGTTGCATTTGCATCTGTACCGCCACTGTATCCTTCAGTTCCGCTGGCAGGCTGTCTTGCAACCTGTCCAATGCCGCGCCTTTGCCTGACGCGTCGAGCGTTGCGTCGTGCCGAATGGCCAGGCGTTCCAGCGTGAAGTGGTCATTCGCTTCGTCTAGCGCGAAGAATGCCTGGTGGACCCGATCATCGAAGATCCCCGCGCGCAGCTGCTCAACCGCCCGAAAGCGAGCGCGCATGGCGTCTATGTCGGCCTGTTGCGTATGGTGCTGCTCCAGCAACAGCAGCTGCCTTTTGTAATCCAGGTACTGGCTCAGCAGCTGGATGGCATGGTCCGCTGCAGGCTTGGGGAGCTGCGTTTCGATATAGCGCCGTAGCCTGGCGACGCTGGTTTCGAGCGGTTCCTCGCCAATCGAGGCCAGGAAGTAATCGAAAACACGGCGTATCTCCGCATCGATGATCAGACTTCCGCCCGCGTCAGCCCGCAGTCGGCCGTCCACCCGTGTACCTGCAAAAGAGTCCGGTAGACGGGCAGTCGCGTCAGCCCGCGGCAGCTTCCGGGTGGGTGTTGGGCTTTGTTGCGGACTGACCTCGCTAGTGTTGATCTGAACGGGCTGAGAGTGGCCAAGGATTTGAGTAGGCGTAGGGTCGGGCGGGACACCTCCGTACATCGCGACGCCGAGGATAAGTGTCAATACGAACAGGACGGCAAGCATTTTCATCAGGATGCCTTGTGGTCAGGAGGTGGGGCCGAGCGGCCCCACCGGAGCCTCAGAGGCCTGCGTTCTTCAGGCGGTTGGCGTGCTGGCGGTAAATGGTCACCGGATCGGTTTCGAACAGGCTGGTCAGTCCTAGCACCTGATTGACCTCATCCAGATGGTTCATTCGATAGTTATCACGGATAACCATGCCCAAATGCGAGCTGCAGCGGCCAACCAGGCCGTCATTGGCTTCGTCAAAGGCCAGCGAGCCGGCGCCCAGCATGGCGTCACTCACATCCAGTGGGTTGGTCAGCGGGCTGGTGCCGCTCCAGGAGTAATAGCGCACCCCATTGACCTTGTACGCACCTTCGCCGCAGGCGCTGGTCGGAACCCCTTGCGGATATTTCGCATTGAAACGGGCGGCGCCTTCGCTGTTGAGTGATTCAAGTGAGCCGAGCGAATTCTGTGGTTCGGTACTGGGGCTTCCCGAAAGAAAATGGATCAATGCCCCCATGCCGTTGGTGAGCCCGGCGAGTATGGCTTCGCCACCCGAACCCTCGGGGAGCTTGCGCAACAGGTCGGCAACGTCGGAGCCTTTGTGCGGCGCGCCTACGCTGGTGACCGACGCGACCAGGTCGGGGCGAACGGCAGCAACATAGCGCACGGTTGGCCCACCGTGGCTGTGGCCGACCAGATTCACTTTCGGTTTGCCACTGATCGCAACGATTTCCTCGACTTGTTGAAGAAGTTCCTCTCCACGCAGCTCCGAGGTGTTGAGTTGGCTGACTTCGGTAATGTAAACCTGTGCGCCATCACGTCGAAGCGCCTGGGGAATGCCGTACCAGTAGTCGATGCCAAGCATGCTGTCGAAGCCGAGCATGCCATGCGCGAGCACGATCGGGTAACGCGTCTGGGTGTAGCCGCTGGAGCTGAATAGGCCGGCCTGGGCCTGGCTTGAAATTGCCACGAAGGTTCCGAGGCATAGAGCGAACACAGTCTTGTTCTTATTCATGAATGCACTCAATCAAGGGTGACTGGACATTGGGCAATCCCTCGCCATTCACCGCGCGTAGCGCGTACTGCAGTGGCTACAGGCGCAGCATTCGTGCCAGTTTGCCAGGCGATATAGATAGGAGGCTCTAGCGCAGGCGTTCCGCCTGCGGGATGGTCGCCGGGCTTGGTGGCGGCCACCGAGGCGTCTGTTACCAGATGGAACATCTGGCTGGGTAGGAAAGTGATGATTTGTAAGTTAGCCGAAATTAACCGCTAGATCGAAGAAATACGTGACTGATCGGTCTCAAGATAACTGGTTGGTCATGGGTAGTCGATCGCGACGATGTACCAGAGTTTTGGTCCGGTGGGCGTTTGCACCCGGACTTCAGCATCCAGCGTTTTTCCAACCAAGGCACGCGCCAACGGCGAATCGATGCTGATCAGCCCCTGGCGCAGGTCCAGCTCATCTGGCCCGACAATACGGTAGCGGGCCTGCGCGCCATCTTCGTCCTCGACTGTCACCGAGGCGCCAAAATACACCTTGCCGGGGTCGCTGGGTCGTTCACCGACGACCTTGAGTTTTTCCAGTCGCTTGGTCAAAAAACGTACGCGGCTGTCGATTTCGCGCAGCATCTTCTTACCGTAGGTGTATTCGGCGTTTTCCGAACGGTCGCCTTGCGCCGCCGCCTCGCTGACCGACTGGGTGACCTGAGGACGCTTCACGTGCCACAGTTCATGCAGCTCGGCTCGCAGCCGTGCCTCGCCTTCGGGGGTGATCAGAGGGGTGCCGGCAGGGCGAGGTGGACGATAACGGCTCATGGAGTTTCCAGTTCAGGCACGGGCTGGGCATTCTACAGGTTGTCAAACGCTCAGCCTGCTCCGGTCAATTTTCACGCAGGACGTTCAGTGGGCTGGCATTAAGGGCTCGCCGCGTCCCCAGCACCCCAGCCGCACCGACCAGCAGCGCACCGATCAGCGGTAGCAGTAACAGCCATGGATGCGGCTGCCAGCGAAGATCGAAGACGAAGTGATAGAGCAGGGCGCTGACCAGTTCACAACCCAATGCGGCAAGTACACCACTGGCGGCGCCCAATACCCCAAATTCGGTACGTCTGGCTCTGATCAATAACGTCCGCTCCGCTCCGAGTGCTCGGAGCAGTGCACCTTGACGAATCCGTTCGTCCAGCGTCGCTTGTAGACCGGCGAACAATACCGCCAGCCCTGCTGCCAGCACGAACATCAGCACATATTCGACCGCTAGCGAAACCTGCGACAGGATGCTGCGCAACTGGCTGAGCAAGGCTTCCACCTGCAATATCGTTGCGGACGGAAAATCCCTGGCTAGCTGTACCAGCTCGCGATCCTTCCCTTCGGGCAGATGAAAGCTGGTCATGTAGGTGGCGGGTATATCCTCCAAGGTCTGTGGCTCGAAGATCATGTAGAAGTTGGGTTGGAAGCTGTCCCAGTTGACCTCCCGCAGACTGGTCACGCTGACGTCGCGGGTCAGCCCACCAACTGTGAAGCTGAGTCGGTCACCCAGCTGTACCTGAAGACTCTCGGCCAGCTCGGCTTCCACTGACACGCCAGGCAGTTCGCCTCGCGCTGAAGGCCACCATTGACCGGCGGTTAGGCGATTGTCGGCAGGTATTTCCTGGGCCCAGGTCAGGCTCAGGTCCCGACGAATCGCGCGCTCGCCCTGGCTTTCCTTGCTGACCAGCTGGCGCACCGGCTCGCCGTTGATGGCAACCAGGCGACCCGGTACCACCGGATACAAAGGCGCGACGTGATTGGAGAGTGCGTCGATGCGTGCGGCGAATGCGTCCCGGTCGGCGGGCAGGACATTCAGAACAAAATGGTTGGGGGCGTCATCCGGCAATTGGTTCTGCCAGGTGTCGAGCAGTTCGCCGCGCAGCAGCCCTATCAGCGCCATGGAGAGCAGGATCAGGCCGAAAGCCAGCGACTGACCAGCCGCCGCCAGCGGGTGTCGGAGCAGTTGCCCGAGCCCTAAACGCCATGTCAGCGACGCCCCGGAAAGCGCTCGACGCAGCCCTTTCAGTGCCAGCAAAAGCAGTCCGCCAAGGATCACGGTGGCGAGCAGACCGCCCCCCAGCAGCGCGAGGGTAATCTTCAGGTCCAGACTGAGCCGCCACATGATCACGCCAAGGGCGATGACGGCGGCGCCATACACCAGCCAGGAGCTTGGCGGGATCGGCAGCATGTCGCGGCGCAGTACCCGCAGCGGTGGCACACGACCGAGCGCGGCCAGGGGCGGTAGTGCGAAACCGGCCAGCGCAACCAGGCCGGTTGCAATTCCCGCCAGGGCCGGCCAGAGCGTGGCCGGTGGCACTTCGCTGACCACAAGTTCGCGCAGGAGGAAGAACAACCCATGTTGCGCTGCCCAGCCCAGTAGTGCGCCAACCGTGCTGGCAAACAGGCCGAGGTAGGCGAGTTGCAGGGAATAGAGCATCAGTGCTTCGCGGCGTGACAGACCGAGGCAGCGCAACAGCGCGCTGGCATCGAAGCGGCGCGACGCGAAACGCGCCGCCGACAAGGCCACCGCGACACCCGCGAGCAGCACGGCGGCCAGGCTGGCCAAGTTCAGGTAGCGCTCGGCGCGCCCCAGCGCACCCCCGATTTGGCGGTTGCCGTCTTTGGCTGTCTCGATACGTTGGTGTGGTTGGAGGTCGGCTTTGATGCGCTCTTCATAAGCTCCCAGCTGTTCGGGCGAGCCGCGCCAGAGTTCGCGATAGCTCACACGGCTACCGGGCTGGACCACGCCGGTGGCCTCGAGATCGTCGAGATGCATCAGCACGCGTGGCGTCAAGCTGTAGAAATCGCCGACGCGATCAGGTTCGTAAGTCAGTACGCGGGTCAGCCGCAGCGGCTTGTTACCCACCTCTATTTGATCGCCGATCTGCAGGTCCAGGGCGGCGAACAGGCGCGCTTCGGCCCAGGCTTCGCCTGGCTGCGGGCCTGGACCTGGTTGTTCTGGCTGGTAGGGCGCTGCTGCACTGCGAAGCTCTCCGCGTAACGGATAGCTATCGTCAGCGGCTTTGACGCTGGTCAGCTGCAGGTTGTCATCCGTTGCGACGACGCTGGAGAACTCAACCACCCGAGCGTGCTGGAGTTGTAGTTGCTCGCCTGCCTCGACCTGTTCGGGTTCGGCGGGCGCGCTGCCGCGCAGCACGAGATCGGCGCCCAGAAACTCGGTTGCACGCAGCAGCATGGCGTCGTTCAGGCGCGCGCCGAAATAGCCAATAGCCGTGCTGGCTGCGACCGCGATCAACAGCGCAAAGAACAACACGCGCAACTCACCAGCGCGCGCATCACGCAACAGCTGACGCAGCGCTAGCGTCGCCAAGCGGCTGGCGGGGACATTCTTCATCGGCTCAACTCGTCGAGGAGTTGCCGACCGCCTTCCAGGCGGAGCAGATGCTGACAACGCTGTGCCAAGCGTTCGTCATGAGTCACCAGCACTAACGTCGTGCCGCGTTCGCGGTTGAGCTCGAACAACAGCTCGGTGATGGTTGCGCCCGTATGACTGTCGAGATTGCCGGTCGGCTCATCAGCGAACAGCACCGCCGGCTCCGCGGCAAATGCGCGGGCCACGGCGACACGCTGTTGTTCGCCACCTGACAGTTGCCTTGGGTAATGGTGCAAACGCGCGCCTAGGCCAACCCGGTCGAGCAGTTCGGTAGCTTTCGCCTGTGCGTCACGGCGGCCATGCAGTTCCAGCGGCAGCATGACGTTTTCCAGGGCGTTGAGACTGTCGAGCAGCTGAAACGATTGAAAGACGAAACCGACGTGTTCAGCTCGCACGCGTGCTCGCTGGTCTTCGTCGAGAGCGCCAAGCAGGTGGCCGGCCAGGTGCACCTCGCCCGAGCTGGGCAGGTCCAGGCCAGCCAACAAGCCGAGCAGTGTCGATTTACCAGAACCGGAAGTGCCGACTATCGCAAGGCTGTCGCCCTTGTCGAGACTCAATGACACATCGTCTAGTATCGCCAGCTCGCCTTCCGCGCTGGGTACCGCTTTGCTAAGGTTCCGGGCGTAAAGAATGCTGGCGCTCATGGAGATTCCGATGCGAAATTGGCTGAAAGGTGGGGTCCTGGTTTTGCTGTGCTGGGCTCAGGGCGCCTTGGCGGGAACGGTGTTGGTGGTCGGGGATAGTATCAGCGCCGCTTTCGGGCTGGAAACCAGCCAGGGCTGGGTACAGCTGCTTCAGCAACGCCTTGATACAGAGAATCTCGATCATCGCGTGGTGAACGCTTCGATCAGCGGTGACACCAGCGCTGGAGGGCTGGCGAGGTTGCCTGCGCTGCTGGAGGAATATGATCCGGAAGTAGTCATTATCGAGTTAGGTGGCAATGACGGGCTCCGTGGTCAGCCGCCAAAACAACTGAATCAAAACCTGGCAGCCATGGTCGACCTGTCACGCGAGGCCGATGCCAAGGTCGTGTTGCTCGGTATGCGTTTGCCCCCCAACTTGGGACAACGTTACACAAGTGCATTTGCGGACGCGTTCGACTCGCTTGCAGACGAGCAGAGCCTTCCATACGTCCCGTTTTTTCTCGAAGGTATCGGGGGCGTTGAGGGCATGATGCAAGCCGATCGAATCCATCCCACTGCGAGTGCGCAGCAGCAGTTGCTGGACAACGTCTGGCCGGTGCTCGAACCCTTGCTTTGAAACGTGCGCGCGGCTACTGTCGCGCCCCTCGAATCGGAGCCTCAGATGCCGCGCCCAGCCTGGACCCTTTTTGCCTATCGCCTCATCGTTCCAGACGAGCAGTTCGATCTGTTTGCCTGCCGCGAAAATCGGCTGCACTTGGCATTACGGCAACTTGAGTTGAATGGTCAGGTTGACCGCACGCTTTGTGGCGGTTTTCTTCCAGCGCGCCCGCTCTGGCAAGACATCGAGCGCTCGATTCTTAAAGATCGCCGCCTCTGTCCCGCTTGCCGTGAAGCACTTAGCGCACAGCGTAAAGGCCTTCCGTCTGCCGTCAGCGCCTGGTAGCTCGGCGGCCGTCAGCGGTTCGAGTACAATCGCCGCCAACACGAACACTTTCCCAAGGAAACCCCTGAATGCTTTCGCGTGCGTTTGCAGTCGCCTCCAGTGTGTCACTCGCAGCCTTGCTTTCGGCCGGCCAGTCTGTCGCTCTCGAACTACCGCTACCTCCAGAGGGTGAGGACGTGGTTGGGCAGATTCAGGTGATCAAGGCCAACTACGAGGACACGTTCGCTGCACTCGGCGAGACGCATGATCTGGGCTATCTGGAACTGATTGCGGCAAACCCGGGCGTGGATCCCTGGTTACCGGGTGAAGGGACCGACATCATCCTACCGACGCGGTACATCCTGCCGCCCGGACCGCGAGAAGGCGTCGTGATCAACCTTGCGGAGTACCGTCTTTATTACTACCCGGAAGGCGAAAACGTGGTGCACACTTTTCCGCTCGGTATCGGGCGTGAAGGGTGGGGTTCCCCGGTTGGCAATACACGGATTTCAGCCATGACAAGCAATCCGGCTTGGTACCCGCCGCAATCTATCCGCGATGAACACGCTGCCGATGGCGATCCTTTGCCAAAGGTCGTGCCGCCAGGACCTGATAATCCGCTTGGTCCTTATAAGATGAGCCTGGCGTTGCCCGGGTATCTCATCCACGGTTCGAACAAAAAATTCGGTATCGGCATGCGCGTCAGTCATGGCTGTTTCCGTATGCTCAACCACAACGTCCTGGAGCTGGCAGGCTTGGTCAAGGTCGGCACCTCGGTGCGGATCATCGATGAGCCGTACAAATTTGGCGTGAGCCAGGGCAAGATCTATCTGGAAGCACACACGCCACTTCAAGACGAAGAGAAACCGATGACACTCATGGACAAGCATGCGGTGGTCATCAATACATTGCTCAAGCGTGATGAGGCTGCAGGTTCCCTCCAGCTGGATTGGGAAATGGTTCGTGAGATCATCGCTGGCGAGGATGGCCTGCCGATTCAGATTGCCGAGCGGGGCCAAGCGCTGGCCACTCATGAAGAGCACGTCTTCTAGAATCCGCGCCTGTAGATCGCGCCAGGAGAATCTGGCGCGCATAAAAAAGCCGACCTGATTGCAGGTCGGCTTTTCTTTGCCTGAAGCTTACTTGCGGCTGGCGCGTTCCAGCATACGCAGTGCACGCTCATTGGCTTCGTCAGCAGTCTGCTGGGCCTTCTGAGCAGCCTGCAGAGCCTCGTCGGCACGGCTGTACGCTTCGTCGGCACGCGCCTGAGCGCGGGCAGAGGCGTCTTCGGTCGCGGTCAGGCGGGCTTCGCTTTCTTTGGTCATGCTGTTGCTGCAACCAGTGGCCAGAACTGCGGCGAAAGCCAGAGCAGAAAATTTCAGAACGTTGTTCATCGTGTTCCCCTTAAGGATGAAATCCATGGCAACTCCCGTTATGGAAAGTTGGCGCGCACATACTACCGATTAGTTGCGCTAAGTAAACTGAGCCAAGCAGCCGCTACCACATTTTTTCTGCATGCTCATTCATTTAACGGCAACTGCTGGTCAAACTGGCTGAAAAACAGCCAAAGTCAGCCGCTGCACTCGATACATGGACCGGTGTGAGTACCGAAAAGTTGCAGTTTTCATCTGCGTCGGTCATTTGATTACAGCTCGTTCGGCTTATTGCGCGGCGGCTACTGATTTAAGCAATTGAAGCCAAGTCTTACCTGGCGGTAGCATGCGTCGTCCAGCTAACAATAAGAACGGAGAATACGTGTGGACGCTGCACGTAGTTTCCAAACAAACAGGGCAGGTCAAGCCTGCAGAGGAGGCGAGATGACCGAACAGCTAAGCATCCATCATGATCGAACGAGCCATCAGTTCGAGACCACCGTGGATGGTCACCGCGCGTATCTGGCCTATGTTGATCTCGGCAAACAAACTCTGGATATCTACCGGACCTTCGTACCCGATGCGCTGCGTGGTCGAGGTGTTGCGGCCGTATTGACCCAGCATGCGCTGGATTACGCCGCGAAGGAGGGTTATACGGTTATTCCTTCCTGTTCGTATGTGGAGTGGTACATCGAACGGCAGGGTGCTTCCTCGGACGGTCTCGACCGGGAATAAAAAAACGCCGGCAAGCCGGCGTTTTTCCGCTTCTGACAGCGTCAGCTGCGGGCACGGTTGGGCAGTACGTCCTTCAGCTTCGTGTGCATGCCGATAACGGCTTTTTCGGTGGCTTCCCAGTCAATACAGGCATCGGTGATCGAGACACCGTATTTCAGATCGCCGAGGTCCTTGGGAATGGGCTGGTTGCCCCAGCCCAGGTGACTTTCCACCATCAATCCAACGATCGAATTGTTGCCCTCGAGGATCTGATTGGCCACGTTGTCCATCACCAGTGGCTGCAAGGCTGGGTCCTTGTTGGAATTGGCATGGCTACAATCCACCATGATGTTGGGCTTGATGCCGGCTTTGCTGAGTTCCTGTTCGCAGACTGCGACGCTGACCGAATCATAGTTCGGCTTGCCATTCCCACCACGCAACACCACATGACCATAGGCGTTGCCCTTGGTCGTGACGATGGAGACCCCGCCGGACTGGTTGATACCCAGGAAACGGTGTGGGCTGGATACGGATTGCAGCGCATTGATCGCTACGGTCAAGCTGCCATCGGTGCCATTTTTGAAACCCACCGAAGACGACAGCCCTGATGCCATTTCCCTGTGAGTCTGGGATTCGGTGGTCCGCGCACCGATGGCCGACCAGCTGATCAGGTCCTGCAGGTACTGGGGGGAGATCGGGTCCAAGGCTTCGGTAGCGGTCGGCAAGCCCATTTCTGCTAGATCGAGCAGTAGCTGACGGCCAATATGCAGGCCATCCTGAATCTTGAACGAGTCATCCATGTACGGATCATTGATCAGGCCCTTCCAGCCGACCGTGGTGCGTGGCTTCTCGAAGTAGACACGCATGACCAGGAACAGGGTATCCGAGACCTTGTCGGCAAGCACTTTTAGACGCTCGGCATATTCATGCGCGGCTTTCAGGTCATGAATCGAGCAGGGGCCTATCACGACGAACAGGCGATGATCCTTGCCGTCGAGAATGTCGCGTATTACCTGGCGCCCTTCGGAGACGGTCGCCAGCGCTGCAGCGGTCAGCGGTATATCACGCTTCAACTGTTCAGGCGTAATGAGTGTCTCGTTGGAAGAAACGTTAAGGTCATCGATCGGTAAATCAGCCATCGTGTTCTCGTCAATCACAGATGCCGTCCGCCAGCCAATCCCGGTGCGGCGGAGCAGAGCTTGAGGGCGCAGCGGGGAAGCGGAACCTTATCGCGTATTGCGCTGCCTCGACAATCATCTTGAAGTCGGACTGCTACATCGCCGGTGGCTGGCGTACCAGGTAGCTATCCATAGCTGCTGGGCGCTGCCTAGGGACACTGATAAGGTGACCGTTTAACGTGCGCCAACCATGGCGTCCCACTGATCTGTAGTTGGAGTTCCCGCATGACTGCTCCCAAATCTCGAATCGGAATTATCGGTGCTGGCGCTATCGGCGGCTTTTACGGCGTGATGCTCGCCCGGGCTGGCTACGATGTGCATTTCCTTCTGCGCAGCGAATACGAGACGGTTCTGCAGAATGGCCTGCAGATAAACAGTGCGGTGCATGGCTCGATGCAGCTGGACTCGGTACAGGCCTACCGCACTCCTGCGCAAATGCCCAAGTGCGACTGGCTGCTGATTGGCGCGAAAAGCACCAGCAATTCGGACTTGGCTCCCCTGATCGCCGAGGCTGCAGCGGAAAATGCCAAAGTTGTGGTGTTGCAGAACGGCCTGGGGGTCGAGGAGACCCTGCGTCAAGTGCTGCCAGACAACATCCATCTGCTGGGTGGTCTCTGTTTCATCTGCGCGCATCGTTCAGCGTTAGGCGTTGTGGAGCACCAGGCGCTTGGTGGAGTGAATCTGGGCTATCACTCCGGCCCGGCCAGCGCCGCTGAGCAGCAGAGCTTGGTTGAAGAGGGTGTCTCAATGTTCCGTGCGGCGGGTGTCGACTCTAATGCGGCTACGAACCTCGCGCAGGCGCGTTGGCAGAAGCTGGTCTGGAATCTGCCATATAACGGTCTTTCCGTATTGCTCGACGCCGGTACGGAACCCTTGATGAAAGATCCTAACAGCCGAGCGCTGGTCAGATCGATCATGCTGGAAGCCTGTGGAGCTGCTGCCGCGTGTGGCGAGCCGCTGCCCGATGCGCTGGTGGACCGCATGTTGATGGCCACCGATCACATGCCCAACTATCTGCCGAGCATGTATCACGATCATGTAAACGGTCGCCCGATGGAGCTTGATGCGATCTACGCCGCTCCGCTGGCTGCTGCGGCAGGCGTGGGATTTGCGATGCCGAAGACCGAGGCGCTTTACCAGGCTCTGCGTTTCCTGTCAGCACGCGCTCTCTGACGATTTTGGCCAGCCCGCCCGGCGGCTCATGTCCGCTGGGCGGTTCTCGGTGCCGTAGTGGTTCGCTTCTCGGCTGCTAAGCTCAATAGGACCGCCAGATACGGGTTCTGTGGCTGGCCCGGCAATGCGATTGGGTTGGCAGACCTATAAAGAGCGAGGGTTGGGCTTGTCGCTCTGCCTTGGCGAAGGGCGGAAGGAGTCTATGGCTCGATATCTGCAGGTGACTCATACGAAAATGGCCTAGAATTCCGCCGTTCTGGTGCTTAAAGTTATAAAAATATGGGTGGCGTCCGGGCGCCATTGGCCTTTGAGGGATCTCTATGAAGCTTCAGCAACTGCGTTACATCTGGGAGGTGGCGCATCATGACCTCAATGTCTCGGCAACAGCGCAAAGCCTGTTCACCTCGCAGCCTGGTATCAGCAAACAGATTCGTTTGCTCGAAGATGAGCTGGGCGTAGAGGTTTTCGCGCGCAGCGGAAAGCATCTGACCAGGGTTACGCCAGCTGGTGAGCGGATCATCACTACCGCTGGAGAGATCCTTCGTAAATGCGAAAGCATTAAACAGATCGCCCAGGAGTTCTCAAACGAGAAGCGCGGCACGCTGAGCATCGCGACCACCCATACGCAAGCGCGCTACGCACTGCCGCCCGTGATCAGTGCATTCATCAAGCAATACCCGGACGTATCGCTGCATATGCACCAAGGCACGCCAATGCAGATTGCAGAGATGGCCGCAGATGGAACCGTCGATTTCGCTATTGCTACCGAGGGGCTGGAACTGTTCGGCGACCTGGTCATGATGCCGTGCTATCGCTGGAACCGTTGCGTCGTCGTGCCGCAGGGGCATCCGCTGGCAAAACTGGAGAAGCTCACGCTGGAAGCCTTGGCTGAGCATCCAATCGTGACCTACGTGTTCGGTTTCACCGGACGGTCCAAGCTGGACGAGGCGTTCAGCCACAGGGGGTTATCACCGAAGGTGGTCTTTACCGCCGCTGATGCCGACGTCATCAAGACCTATGTGCGCCTCGGATTGGGTGTCGGGATCGTTGCGCGCATGGCCGTCGATGCAAAGCTCGACCCGGATCTGGTCGTGCTCGATGCGAGCGAGCTGTTCGAGCCCAGCGTGACCAAAATCGGGTTCCGTCGCGGCACCTTTCTGCGCGGTTTCATGTGCGACTTCATTGAAACTTTTGCGCCGCATCTCGACCGCGAAATGCTCGAGAAAGCCGTGCATTGCAAAAATAAGGTCGAGCTGGATGAATTGTTCATGAACGTCGACCTGCCAACCTTTTAGGCCCATCTCGACAAGAGGCGGGGAGCGGGCGAAACGGGAGCGTTCGGTGCCAAGCCGCGACAAGGGGCCATTCGTCAGCCCCTTCATCGAGAAAGGCTAGTGTCGGTCGTTAGCTTTTAGCGATCAGGTTGCCAGCGTGTAAACCGCATTCCTTCTGGGTCGACTCTTCCCACCACCAGCGGCCCTCACGTTCGTGCTGATTGGGCAGCACCGGACGTGTGCACGGCTCGCAACCAATGCTGATAAACCCGCGCTCGTGCAGGCTGTTATATGGCAGCTCGAGCATGCGGATGTAGCCCCACACTTCTTCGCTGGACATCTCCGCCAGCGGGTTAAACTTGTACAGGCTGTGGTTGGGTGTGGAAAACGCGCTGTCAATCTCGAGCACCGCAACCTGGCTGCGCGTACCAGGGCTCTGGTCGCGGCGCTGGCCTGTTGCCCAGGCGCGAACGCCTGACAACTTGCGACGCAAGGGTTCGATCTTGCGAATCCCGCAGCACTCGCCATGGCCGTCGAGGTAGAAACTGAACAGCCCCTTTTCGTTGACCATAGGCTGTAGCAGTGCTGGATCCGGCGTCATGATTTCGATGGCAATACCGTAGTGCTCGCGAACCTGCTCGATGAAGCGATAGGTCTCGCTGTGCAGTCGTCCGGTATCGAGGCTGAACACTTTCACGCTCTTGTTCAGCTTCCAGGCCATGTCGACCAGCACGACGTCCTCAGCTCCGCTGAACGAGATCCACAAATCATCACCGAAAAGATCAAAGGCCAGTTTGAGAATGTCCTGCGGGGATTTGCCGGCATAGGAGGCTGCCAGCGCGGCTACATCAATGGGTTGGCTCATCAGGCGGCTTCCTTGGTTGGCGCTTGGCGCGCTCTGCTGGCGACGATGTTAACAAACAGTAGTTATGACGCTAAATAACGTTTCAGGTCTACAGACCGATCTTTGTGGAATAAGCGACGCGTTGCTTCGCTGGGTCCATGCCGTTAGAGTGCCGCTTCAATTTTTCTGCTGTAAGGAGCGCGTCCGTGGAAATAGCCTGTCTCGACCTGGAAGGTGTTTTGGTTCCGGAAATCTGGATTGCCTTCGCCGAGGCAACCGGAATCGAATCGCTGCGGGCGACCACGCGCGACATTCCTGACTACGACGTGCTGATGAAACAGCGACTGAGAATTCTGGACGAGCACAATCTGAAGCTCTCGGACATCCAGAAAGTCATCGCCACGCTGAAGCCGCTCGATGGCGCCGTCGATTTCGTGGACTGGCTGCGAGAACGTTTTCAGGTCGTGATTCTGTCCGATACATTTTACGAGTTCTCGCAGCCACTGATGCGCCAGCTGGGTTTCCCCACGCTGCTCTGTCATCGTCTGATCATCGACGACTCGGATCGCGTCGTGGACTATCAGCTGCGCCAGAAAGATCCCAAGCGACAGTCGGTGATCGCGCTGAAGAGCCTTTACTACCGCATCATCGCAGCAGGCGACTCGTACAACGACACCACCATGCTTTCCGAGGCGCATGCCGGCATCCTCTTCCATGCGCCGGACAACGTCATCCGAGAGTTCCCGCAGTTTCCCGCGGTGCATACCTTCGATGCGCTCAAGCAAGAATTCATCAAGGCATCCAGCCGCAAGCTGACGCTGTAAAGAAATTGGCTCCACGGCAGCATGCCCAGCCGCCGTGGAGCCTTATGCTTCTAGCGTTGTCTCCAGCGTTCCCAGCAACACGCTCACCTTATCCAGGGTTTCCTGATACTCAGCCTGCCAGGCTGAATCTGCCACGATGCCGCCGCCGCCCCAGCAGTAGACGTCTTCTTTTCGGAACAGCAGGGTGCGGATCGCAATAGAGCTATCCATTTCGCCACGCACATCCAGGTAAAGTAGCGAGCCACAGTAAATGGCGCGGCGAGTCGGCTCTAGCTCACCAATGATCTCCATCGCGCGGATCTTCGGTGCGCCTGTAATCGATCCGCCGGGAAAGGCGCCGGTGAGCAGATCGAGCGCATCCTTGCCCGTTGCAAGTCGCCCGCTGACGCTGCTAACCAAGTGATGCACATTGGGGTAGGTTTCCAGGGAAAACAGCTCCGGCACGCGGATACTTCCGATTTCGCAGCTGCGGCCCAGGTCGTTGCGAAGCAGGTCGACAATCATCAGATTCTCTGCCCGGTCCTTTGTGCTGGCCATCAGCGCGTCGGCTTGTGCCTGATCGCTTTGAGGATCGAGCTTTCTAGGGCGAGTGCCCTTGATCGGGCGGGTCTCGACTGTCCTGTCGCTCACGCGCAGGAAGCGCTCAGGGGAGACGCTGACAATGGCTCCTTCTTCGGTCGCCATAAAGCCAGCGAAGGGGGTCGGACATGCGTCACGCAGGAGGCGGAACGCCCGCCACGGGTCGCCACTATAAGTGGCCTGAAAGCGTTGGGCGAAGTTCACCTGATAGCAGTCACCTGCTTGGATGTAATGCTGGATACGCTCGATCGCGTCTTGGTACTTGCTGGGTATCAGGTCGGGTGTGAAGGCAGATGACAGGCTGAACGTTACGAGTGGAGATTGCCAATCCGTTTCGAACAGCGTGGTCAGGCGATCGCGTTCCGTCTGATCCATTGATGGATGAAAGACCAGGTGCGTGGATTGACGCTGATGATCGTTCACCACTGCCCAGGCATAGATGCCGAACCGAGCATGGGGAAGATCCAGGTCGACGGCAGCATCATTTGAGAACTTTTCCAATCGTGAGCCGAAGTCATAGCTGAGATAGCCCAGCAGGCCGCCTATAAAGGGAAGATCGGCGTTCGGCGGCGCTTCGGCATCACCTAACGAACGGAGCGCCTCACGCAGCCTCGAAAAAAATTCAACGCCCGTTTCCGACGCGCTAGGTTCGAGAACCTGTATTGGCCATGCGCTGAGCAAGTCGAATCGGCCACGTTCGGCAACCGGCCGGCCGGAATCGAGCAGCACTGCGCCGGGCGCATGGTGGATGCGCTCGAACCAGAAAGCTGGGTCGGGGCGATAGGGAAGGGCATGGAGCGTGCAGAGGGGCATGATGTGTTTCGTTCGGAGGAAGCCCGGCCAGTGGGCCGGGCTCAGGTTCAGTCGTGAGCCGGGATGTGGCCAAACAGCTCCTGAGCGAATCGCACTCGCTCTTCGGGGGTTTCCTGCACCCCATCCTTCTTGAGCTCCTCGACCCGCTTTTCCACGGCGTGGGCGCGGTGGGTCAGGCCACAGTCGTTAGCGATCTGAATGTTGAGGCCAGGGCGTGCGTTGAGCTCGAGAATCAGCGGCCCCTTATCCTCATCCAACACCATGTCGACACCGATATAGCCAAGGCCGCAAAGCTCGTAGCAGCCGGCTGCAAGTTTCATGAAGCCGTCCCAGTTCGGCAGCTGTACCCCGTCCACTGCGTTGGTGGTGTCGGGGTGCTTGGTGATTTTATTGTTCAACCAGGTGCCGCGTAGCGTGATGCCTGTCGCCAGATCTACTCCAACGCCGATGGCACCCTGGTGCAGGTTGGCCTTACCGCCTGACTGCCGAGTCGGCAGGCGCAACATGGCCATTACCGGGTAACCCATCAGAACGATAATGCGAATATCCGGGACGCCTTCGTAACTGATGCTCTTAAAAATCGGGTCAGGGGTAACGCGGTATTCGATCAGGGCGCGGTCACGGTGACCGCCCAGCGAATACAACCCGGTGAGGATGTTGGAAATCTGATGCTCGATCTCGTCGTGAGTAATGATCTTTCCTGACACCGTCCGGTAACGACCCTCGAATCGATCGGCTATGACGAGAATGCCGTCACCGCCCGCACCCTGGGCTGGTTTGACCACAAAGTCGGTGTGGTCCTTGACGATATCCTTGAGCTTTTCGATATCACGCTCGGTCTCGATGATCCCGTACATCTCCGGGACATCGATACCGGCTTCGATTGCTCGCTCCTTGGTGATGATCTTGTCATCGACGATCGGATACAGGTTGCGCTTGTTGTACTTGAGCACGTAGTCCGCATTGCGGCGATTGATACCCATGATGCCTTTGGCTTCGAGGGCCTTCCACGTCTTGATTAGACCGAACATGGCTCAATCCTTCAAAAAGGCTTTGAAACGAAACAGTTCGGTCAGGCGGTAGCCGCGATAACGACCCATCGCGAGCATGAAGCCAACCATGATCAGCAGAACCGCCGGGAAGGTGAAGATGAAGTAGGTCAGCTCCGGAATGTTCATCAGCAGGAACGCCAGCGCAGCTGCGATGAGCGTACCGACTGCCACCTTGAACGCATGACCGCCGCCGCGTTCTTCCCAGGTGATGGAGAGGCGCTCGATGGTCATGGTCAGGATGACCATGGGGAACAGTGAGACGGATAGGCCGCGCTCGAGCCCAAGCTTGTGGCTGAACAGGCTGATCACCGCGATCAGCACCACGACGAACGTGAGCACAACGGACAGGCGGGGCAGCATTTGGAGTTTCAAATGCTCCAAATACGAGCGCAGCGACAGGCCCATTGCGGTGATGACGGTGAACAGGATGATGCCGAAGCCGATCTGGGTTTCACGGAAGGCCAGCGCAATCAGTACTGGTGTAAAGGTACCCAGTGTTTGCAAACCGCCGAGGTTGCGCAGAATCAGAATGACCAGAACGCCGATCGGAATCATGATCATGATCTGGTAGGTCTGCTGAGTTTGCAGTGGAAGGCCGTAAAGCGAATATTCGAGGAAGTCGGCGTCGGTATTTTCGTCAGTCAGTTTTGCCAGACGGATGGCATTCATCTCGCTGCTGTTGAGCGTAAAGGTAACTTGCGGGTTGCGCCCACCTTCGAGGTTCAGCAGCGGCTCGTTGCCGGTCCACCAGACCAGACGGTCATCAGGCAAACCTTGCTCGCCAGTTTCCGGATTGAAATACAGCCATTTGTCGCCGTTGAAGCTCCGCAGCCAGAGCTCCGGAGATTGCGCCATGTCGGCCTGCAGGCGAACCGTGTGTACGCGCTCCATGGGTACGTGGGCTATGGACAGCAATAGCTCGATCACCCGTGCCTTGTTGGGCGTCGAAGCGTCACCGCCAAGCAGCAGCTTGACGTTGTCGTCATTGGCATTGTTGACCCGCTTGATGGCTTCGCTGATGAAGGTTTCAACGTCTGCCGAATGCTGGCGAATGGGTGATAGCAATGCTTCTGCCGCAATTTTCTCAGCCCCTTCAACCGGAATGCTGTCACGGAAGATCGGGCCGGTAGCCTTGGTCTGTTCACCGCTATAGCGTCGGGTCAGTACCAGTCGGTAGTACAGCGTCTGCTTGCCATTGACGCGCCGCGCTGACCAGGTAACCCGGCGGTTGCCATCGGCACGATTGATGCTCACGCCATAGTTGTTGGAAATGAAGCTCTCATTGAGGCTGACGAATTCCTGATTGAGCGGCGGTACGTACATCTGCAGCTTCACCGGCTCGCGCGGGTTGGCCTGGAATTCGACCTTGGCGTCAATATTCCAAAGGTCATCGGTTTCATCTTCAGTCACCGGAATGCCCAATACGAATATCTGGTAGGCGGTGATTGCGATGCCCAGCGAGACGAGCAAAAGAATCAGGATTTTCAGGTGCAGGGTAAGTGCGCGCATGGGGTTACTCGTCAGCGTCAGATTCGATAATGCAGCCGGGTTTGCCAGCAGCGTACTTAAGGTCAGGGTCGACCAAGGCACCGAAGCGAGAAAGCGCATCGGAACCGATCAAAAGTGGGTATTGGAATGCGCTTCGGTCCGTGAGGTTCACTTCGATGCTGCGTTTTGCCTTGCCCATACACAAATTGAGTTCAACAACCGGGCGCGGTGTATAGGTTTTCTCTTCCTCTGGGTCGAAGTCACCAGCACGACGCTTGATCTTGCTGATGCGCTGCAACGGGAGTTCGATGGGGCGGTCATGGGCTTCATCAATAGCCAGGTAAAAGCGCACCCAGCTTTTTCCGTTGCGCTTGAAGCGTTCGATGTCGCGCGCGCTGAGCGAGGCAGTCTGGGCGCCGGTATCAAGCTTGGCTGGCACCTCCAGACCAAAATCCGGCAATGCCACATGCTCATTCAGGCCGTAGATCGTTTTGTCATCGGCCTGTGACCAGAGCGGGGCGCTTAAGAGGCAGAGCAATAGAAGGCGGGTTTTGGTGCTCATAAATCCAGGTAGTCGAGTCGGAAAAGCGGCCGGAACAACGAGCCAGGCTGAAGCACGTCGGAGCGAGCGCCGGACGTGGCGTATATAGCGGCGCATTCTAGCATGGGCGGCAGATCACGAAGCTAGGCTCAAGCCGTACTGCGGCGCCATGGGTCCAGGCGACTCAGCATCATCAGGGCGATTGTCGACAATCTACTTTTGTATCATTGACCGGGCGTGGTCTCAGGGCTAAGTTGTGGCCATAAATCGCTGAGGTGTCAACAATATGCTGGATGCGCTGGAAGTCCCCCGCCTTGATCAGGTGGACAGCGGAACCCTCTCCGAGCACGTATTTCGACGGATTCAGGCGGCCATTGTGAAAGGCGATATCGCGCCCGGTAGCAAGATATCGGAGCCTGAGCTTGCGCGTACCTACGGCATCAGTCGCGGGCCACTGCGCGAGGCGATCCACAGGCTGGAAGGGCAGAAGCTGCTGGTTCGCGTGCCGCATGTTGGCGCACGGGTGGTGTCGCTCAGCCATGCCGAGCTGATCGAGCTCTACGAGATCCGTGAGTCACTGGAAGGCATGGCCTGTCGCCTGGCAGCCGAGCGTATGAGCGAGGCGGAGATCCAAGACCTGCGCAAGGTATTGAGCACCCACGAGCGCGATGAGGCCTTCCAGGCCGGCGTCGGCTACTACCAGCAGGAAGGCGACTTCGACTTCCATTACCGGATTATCCAAGGCAGCGGTAACCGCACTCTTGCCAAGTTGCTGTGCGACGAGCTGTATCAACTGGTCCGTATGTACCGCATCCAGTTTTCCGCAACGCCCAACCGCCCGCGTCAGGCGTTCGCCGAACACCACCGGATCCTCGATGCCATTGCCGACCGTGACGGCGAGCTGGCCGAGCTACTGATGCGGCGCCACATCTGCGCTTCCAAGCGCAATATCGAGCGGCACTACCTGGCTGCTCAACAACAGACATCACAACCAAGAGGTGAGGCATGACACTTCCTACCCCCGGTCAGCGTTTCCGTGACGCGGTGGCCAGCGAGCATCCGCTGCAGGTCGTTGGCGCCATCAACGCCAACCACGCCTTGCTGGCCAAGCGCGCCGGCTTCAAGGCCATCTACTTGTCCGGCGGCGGCGTTGCCGCGGGCTCGCTGGGGCTGCCGGACCTCGGTATCACTGGTCTCGACGATGTGCTGACCGATGTGCGTCGCATCACCGATGTCTGCGACCTGCCGCTGCTGGTAGATGTAGACACCGGTTTCGGCTCCTCGGCGTTCAATGTGGCGCGTACCGTCAAGTCGATGATTAAGTTCGGCGCGGCGGCGATCCATATCGAGGATCAGGTTGGGGCCAAGCGCTGCGGCCATCGCCCAAACAAGGAAATCGTCACCCAGCAGGAGATGGTCGACCGCATCAAGGCGGCTGTGGACGCGCGCACCGACGACAGCTTCGTGATCATGGCGCGTACCGATGCGCTGGCGGTGGAAGGGTTGAATGCCGCACTGGACCGCGCCGCCGCCTGCATCGAAGCGGGTGCCGACATGATCTTCCCCGAAGCCATCACCGAGCTGGCGATGTACAAGACCTTCGCCGACCGCGTGAAGGCGCCAATTCTGGCCAATATCACCGAGTTCGGTGCAACGCCGCTGTACACCACCGAAGAGCTGGCCGGCGTCGATGTGTCCCTGGTGCTCTACCCATTGTCGGCGTTCCGCGCCATGAACAAGGCGGCCGAGAATGTCTACACCGCGCTGCGCCGTGACGGCACTCAGAAGAATGTGATCGACACCATGCAGACGCGCATGGAGCTCTACGATCGCATCAACTACCACGCATTCGAGCAGCACCTCGACGCACTGTTCGCTCAGAAAAAGAGCTGACAGAAAGACCCCGCTGAGTCAGCGAGGTCGATGCGGTCATTTACAACGTGATTTGCAGTATCCAGAACAAATCCAAGAAGGAGATAGCAATGGCTGAAGCAAAAGTTTTGAGTGGCGCAGGCCTGCGTGGCCAGATCGCCGGCCAGACCGCCCTGTGTACCGTGGGCAAGACCGGTGCCGGGTTGACCTACCGCGGGTACGACGTACGTGAGCTGGCGGCCGAGTGCGATTTCGAAGAGGTGGCCTACTTGCTGTTCTACGGCGAGTTGCCAAACACACAGCAGCTGACTGATTACAAGAGTCGCCTGAAGACCATGCGGGACCTGCCGCAGGCGCTAAAGGAAGTGCTCGAGCGCATCCCTGCCAGTGCGCATCCGATGGACGTCATGCGTACCGGTTCGTCGGTGCTCGGCACGCTCGAGCCGGAGCTCAGCTTCGACCAGCAGCGCGACGTGGCCGAGCGCCTGATGGCCGCTTTCCCGGCGATCATGTGCTACTGGTACCGCTTCACCCATGATGGCGTGCGCATCAATTGCTCCAGCGACGAAGAGACCCTGGGCGGTCATTTCCTCGCGTTGTTGCATGACAAGAAGCCTAGCGACTTGCACGTCAAGGTGATGAACGTCTCGCTGATTCTTTATGCCGAGCACGAGTTCAACGCTTCGACCTTCACAGCCCGCGTCTGCGCCTCAACGCTGTCCGATCTCTATTCCTGCGTGACCGGCGCTATCGGTTCGCTGCGTGGCCCGCTGCATGGCGGCGCCAACGAAGCGGCCATGGACATGATCGAGCAGTGGAAGAGCCCGGAAGAAGCACGTGAAGCCATCCTCGGCATGCTCGAGCGCAAGGACAAGATCATGGGCTTCGGCCACGCGATCTACAGCGTTTCCGACCCGCGCAACGAGGTGATCAAGGTCTGGGCCGAAAAGCTTGCGGATGAAGTGGGCGACACCGTGCTTTATCCGGTCTCGGTCGCCGTTGACGAAACCATGTGGGAGCAGAAGAAGCTCTTCCCGAACGCCGATTTCTACCATGCGTCCGCCTATCACTTCATGGGCATCCCGACCAAGCTGTTCACGCCGATCTTCGTCTGCTCGCGCGTCACCGGCTGGGCGTCCCATGTGTTCGAACAACGCAGCAACAACCGGATCATTCGGCCGAGCGCCGAGTACATCGGTCCGGAGCAGCGCAAGGTTGTCCCGATCGCCCAGCGTTGATCGGAGCGAGGGGGCTCGTCGTCGGGCTCCCCGCACCTTGCCCCACAGAACATTACTGAATTGAGTTCTTCCGGCATGAATACAGAACACCGCAAACCTTTGCCAGGTACTGGGCTTGACTACTTCGACACCCGTGAGGCGATCGAAGCTATTCAACCGGGTTCCTATGACAAGCTGCCCTATACGTCCCGCGTCCTGGCCGAACAGCTGGTGCGTCGCTGTGAGCCCGAAGCGCTGACCGATTCGCTGAAGCAGATCATCGAGCGCAAGCGCGACCTCGACTTTCCCTGGTATCCGGCACGCGTCGTCTGCCATGACATCCTTGGCCAGACCGCGCTCGTCGACCTCGCCGGTCTGCGCGATGCGATCGCGGAGCAGGGTGGCGACCCGGCGAAGGTCAATCCGGTTGTTCCGACTCAGTTGATCGTCGACCACTCCCTGGCGGTCGAATTTGCAGGCTTCGATCCGGATGCGTTCGAGAAGAACCGCGCCGTTGAGGAGCGTCGCAACGAGGACCGCTTCCACTTCATCGAGTGGACCAAGACAGCGTTCAAGAACGTCGACGTAATCCCGGCCGGCAACGGCATCATGCACCAGATCAACCTGGAGAAGATGTCGCCGGTGATTCAGGCGCGCGGTGGCGTGGCCTTCCCGGATACCTGCGTCGGTACCGACTCGCATACGCCGCACGTCGATGCGCTGGGTGTGATCGCCATCGGCGTCGGCGGTCTTGAAGCCGAAACCGTGATGCTCGGCCTACCGTCGATGATGCGCCTGCCCGATATCGTTGGTGTGCGCCTGACTGGCAAGCGGCAGCCGGGTATCACCGCTACCGACATCGTCTTAGCCTTGACCGAGTTCCTGCGTAAGGAGCGAGTAGTCGGGGCCTGGGTAGAGTTCTTCGGTGAAGGCGCTGACAGCCTGACGATCGGCGATCGCGCGACGATCTCCAATATGTGCCCGGAATATGGCGCAACGGCTTCGATGTTCTACATCGACCAACAGACTATCGACTACCTCAAACTGACTGGCCGCGAGCCGGAGCAGGTCGCGCTAGTCGAGCAGTACGCCAAGGAAACCGGCTTGTGGGCAGCGGCGCTGGAAGGGGCTGAGTACGAGCGCGTATTGGAGTTTGACCTGTCCAGTGTGGTGCGCAACATGGCCGGCCCGTCCAACCCGCACAAGCGTCTGCCGACCTCGGCGCTGCACGAGCGCGGCATTGCTGACGAAGATATGCTGGCTGCGGCGCGGGCCGAAGAGGCTGAAGGATTACTGCCGGACGGGGCAGTGATCATCGCGGCCATCACCAGCTGCACCAACACCTCCAACCCGCGGAACGTGGTTGCGGCCGGCCTGCTGGCGAAGAAGGCCAACGAGTTGGGTCTAGTGCGCAAATCCTGGGTCAAGACTTCATTCGCTCCAGGTTCCAAGGTCGCCAAGCTGTACCTGGAAGACGCCGGCCTTCTGACCGAACTGGAAAAGCTCGGTTTCGGCATCGTCGCCTACGCCTGTACGACCTGTAATGGCATGTCCGGGGCGCTGGATCCAAAGATCCAGAAGGAAATCATCGACCGTGATCTGTACGCCACGGCCGTACTTTCAGGCAACCGTAACTTCGATGGCCGCATCCACCCGTATGCCAAGCAGGCGTTCCTGGCGTCGCCACCCTTGGTAGTCGCCTATGCCATCGCGGGCACTGTGCGCTTCGACATCGAACAGGACGTGCTTGGCACCGATCAGCATGGCAATCCGGTCACGCTCAAGGACCTCTGGCCATCTGACGAGGAAATCGACGCCATTGTTGCGGCGTCGGTGAAGCCCGAGCAGTTCCGTCAGATCTACATCCCGATGTTCGACCTCGGCACCATCGAGGAAGCTGAAAGCCCGCTCTACGACTGGCGGCCGACGTCCACTTACATCCGTCGTCCCCCGTATTGGGAAGGTGCGCTGGCTGGTGAACGCACGCTGAAAAGCATGCGTCCGCTGGCGATTCTGCCGGATAACATCACTACCGATCACCTGTCACCATCCAACGCCATCCTGCTGGATTCAGCAGCCGGTGAGTATCTGGCGAAGATGGGCCTGCCGGAGGAGGACTTCAACTCCTACGCCACCCATCGCGGCGACCACCTGACTGCACAGCGGGCGACGTTCGCCAACCCGCAGCTGGTAAACGAGATGGCTGTGGTCGACGGTAAGGTGCAGAAGGGCTCGCTCGCCAGGGTCGAGCCGGAAGGTAAGGTGATGCGCATGTGGGAAGCCATCGAAACCTACATGAACCGCAAGCAAAACCTGATCATCGTCGCTGGTGCCGACTACGGTCAGGGTAGTTCGCGTGACTGGGCAGCCAAGGGCGTGCGGCTAGCCGGTGTCGAGGTGATCGTGGCCGAAGGCTTCGAGCGTATTCATCGCACCAACCTGGTCGGCATGGGCGTATTGCCGGTCGAGTTCAAGCCGGGTACTACCCGCTTGACCCTTGGTCTCAATGGCACCGAAACATATGACATTGATGGCGAACTGTCGCCGCGCTGCGACCTGACTCTGGTCATTCACCATAAGAACGGTGAAGAAACCCTTGTGCCGGTCATCTGCCGCCTCGACACCGCGGCCGAGGTGGGCGTCTACCAGGCGGGTGGCGTGCTGCAGCGCTTCGCCAAGGACTTTCTCGGGCAGGTGTGACCGGCCGTCCTCGTAGGGTGGATGGCGATTTTCCATCCACCGCACCAGCCCGCGCGGTGGATCGGTCAAGCGTGATCCACCCTACAACCCAATCATCTTCCAGCCAGGACTCACTCATGGCTCATCAAACCCAGATCAGAATTCCCGCGACCTACATGCGTGGCGGCACCAGCAAGGGCGTGTTCTTCCGCTTGCAGGACCTGCCGGAAAGCTGCCAGGTGCCGGGCGCTGCGCGCGACGAGCTGTTCTTGCGCGTGATCGGTAGTCCCGACCCTTACTCGGCGCATATCGACGGCATGGGCGGTGCGACCTCCAGTACCAGCAAATGCGTCATCCTGTCGAAGAGCGGCCGGCCTGGTCACGACGTCGAGTACCTCTATGGTCAGGTGTCGATCGACAAGCCCTTCGTCGACTGGAGCGGCAACTGCGGCAATCTCTCAACCGGCGCAGGTGCGTTCGCCCTGCATGCCGGACTGGTGGATTCCGAGCGCATTCCTCAGAACGGTACCTGTGTGGTGCGTATCTGGCAGGCAAACATCGGCAAGACCATCATCGCCCACGTACCGGTCACCGAAGGTCGAGTTCAGGAAACTGGCGATTTCGAACTGGACGGCGTGACCTTTCCGGCTGCCGAGATCGTGCTGGAATTCCTCGATCCGTCCGACGACGGCGAGGAGGGAGGATCGATGTTCCCCACCGGCAATCTGATCGATGAGCTGGACGTCCCGGGCATCGGTACGCTCAAGGCGACCATGATCAGTGCGGGCATCCCAACGGTTTTCGTCAATGCCGAGGACATCGGTTACCAGGGCACCGAACTGCGTGAGGATATCAACGGCAATCCCGAAGCGTTGGCGCGGCTGGAGGCGATTCGAGTTGCCGGTGCGTTGCGTATGGGGCTGATCAGGACAGCGGAAGAGGCGTTGACCCGCCAGCACACGCCAAAGGTTGCGTTTGTCTCAGGGCCAAAAACCTATCGAGCGTCATCCGGCAAGACCATCGAAGCAGGCGAGGTTGATCTGCTGGTGCGGGCATTGTCCATGGGCAAGTTGCATCACGCCATGATGGGGACCTGTGCGGTTGCTATCGGTGCGGCTGCGGCAGTGCCTGGTACTCTCGTTAACCTGGCTGCCGGTGGCGGCGAACTGACGGCAGTACGCTTTGGGCATCCTTCCGGCACGCTTCGCGTCGGTGCCGAGGCGGAGCAGGCTGACGGAAAATGGTCGGTAACCAAGGCGATCATGAGTCGGAGCGCCAGAGTTCTCATGGAGGGCTGGGTGCGCGTTCCTGGTGACTCGTTCTAAGCGATTGCCGACACAATCATGCGACTCGGCGTTGGCAAAGCTCAAATTTGTCGAGCGCGAAAAACAAAAAGTCCGCACTAAGCGGCCTTTTTGTTGTCTAGCAGAACGGCGCCTATTTGAGCCGACGCTCTACGCCCTTTTCCACGAGGATCTTGGCGGATATCTCTTCTACGGAAAAATGCGTGGAGTTGATGTAGTTGATGTTTTCGCGGCGGAAGAGGTTCTCTACCTCGCGAACTTCAAACTCGCATTGGGCGTAGCTGGCATATCGGCTGTTGGGTTTGCGCTCATTGCGAATGGCGGTCAAGCGGTCCGGGTCGATGGTCAGGCCGAACAGTTTGTCGCGGTGGGTTTTGAGCGCGCTCGGAAGTTGCAGTCGCTCCATGTCGTCTTCGGTCAGCGGGTAGTTGGCGGCCCGGATGCCGTACTGCATCGCCATGTACAAGCAGGTGGGCGTTTTGCCGCACCTGGAGACGCCGACCAAAATCAGATCCGCCTTGTCGTAGTAGTGCGTGCGGGCACCGTCATCGTTGTCCAGAGCGAAGTTGACGGCGTCAATTCGCTCCATGTAGTTGGCGTTATGGCTGATCGAATGGGATTTGCCGACAGAATAGGAAGAGCGTGACATCAGTTCATGTTCCAGCGGGGCAAGGAAGGAAGAAAAGATGTCGATCATGAAGCCATTGGACTCAGCCAGGATGTCGCGAATTTCCTGGTTTACCAGCGTATCGAATATGATCGGCCGGGCGCCGTCGCTTTCCGCCGCTTTATTGATTTGCTGTACCATTGCACGCGCTTTTTCAGCCGTATCGATATATGGCCGGGTGAGCTTGGTAAACGTGATGGTTTCGAACTGTGCCAACAGGCTTTGGCCGAGCGTTTCGGCTGTAATCCCGGTACCGTCGGATATGAAAAATGCAGTTCGTTTCATTGCGCATGGGACCTTAAGTCAAGAACGGTTCTCAGCTATAGTAGGCCCCTTCGCCGAGCCTCGATTGGCTGGCATTGTTACTTATTTTGCAGGGCCAGGCCACCGTGCCGCGGATGGGCACGAACCGAGTTTCCAACACAACGTGGAGAGATCACCTTGGTAGAGTACGTAGTTTCCCTCGATAAGCTCGGCAATCATGATGTTGAGCGTGTAGGGGGCAAGAACGCCTCCCTCGGCGAGATGATCAGCAACCTTGCAGGTGCGGGAGTTTCGGTACCTGGTGGTTTCGCCACTACCGCCCAGGCCTACCGTGATTTCATGGAGCTCAGCGGTCTCAACGAGCAAATCCACGCGCTTCTCGATGCGCTGGACGTGGACGACGTCAATGCCCTTGCCAAAGCCGGCGCACAAATTCGCGGCTGGGTCATGGAAGCCGAATTCCCTCCTAAGCTCGATGCCGACATTCGTGCCGCATTCGCTGAGATGGCCGGTGGAAACGACCACATGGCGGTCGCGGTTCGTTCTTCGGCCACGGCTGAAGACCTGCCGGACGCCTCATTCGCGGGCCAGCAGGAAACCTTCCTGAATATACGCGGCGTGGATAACGTGATTCGTGCCGCCAAGGAAGTCTTCGCCTCCCTCTTCAACGACCGTGCGATTGCCTACCGCGTCCA
Organism: Pseudomonas sp. NPDC077451; assembly: GCF_044543345.1. Lineage (NCBI taxonomy): Bacteria > Pseudomonadati > Pseudomonadota > Gammaproteobacteria > Pseudomonadales > Pseudomonadaceae > Pseudomonas > Pseudomonas sp. NPDC077451. The sequence continues at coordinate 702,250 of NZ_JBITVX010000001.1, forward strand.
CCAGGGCTTCGATCACAAGCTGGTTGCGCTGTCCGCAGGTGTTCAGCGCATGGTGCGGTCCGAGACCGGCACGGCTGGCGTGATGTTTACCCTAGATACCGAATCAGGCTTTCGTGACGTCGTGTTTATCACGGGTGCCTATGGCCTCGGTGAAACTGTCGTCCAGGGTGCTGTCAACCCAGACGAGTTCTACGTACACAAGCACACCCTTGAAGCCGGCCGCCCTGCCATTTTGCGTCGTAATCTCGGCAGCAAGGCAATCAAGATGGTGTATGGCGAGGAGGCCAGCGCCGGCAAGTCGGTCAAAACCGTCGAGGTTGATCAGGCTGAGCGTATGCGCTTCTGCCTGACTGATGAGGAAGTGACCAATCTCGCCCATCAGGCGATGACCATCGAGAAGCACTATGGTCGTCCGATGGACATTGAGTGGGCCAAAGATGGCGATGATAACCAGCTTTACATCGTCCAGGCTCGCCCGGAAACAGTTAAGAGCCGTAGCAGCGGGAACGTCATGGAGCGTTACCTGCTGAAGGAGAAAGGAAAAGTACTGGTCGAAGGCCGTGCTATTGGTCAGCGCATCGGCGCCGGTCCGGTCAAGATCATTCACGACGTCTCCGAGATGGACAAGGTTCAGCCGGGCGACGTACTGGTTTCCGACATGACCGACCCAGATTGGGAGCCTGTGATGAAGCGCGCCAGCGCCATCGTCACTAACCGTGGTGGTCGTACCTGCCACGCAGCCATCATTGCACGCGAGCTGGGTATTCCCGCCGTCGTCGGTTGCGGTAACGCCACCGAGTTGCTGCAGGATGGCCAGCGCGTCACGGTCACCTGTGCCGAGGGCGATACCGGTCTGATCTTCGAAGGCGAGCTGGGCTTCGATATCCGCCAGAACTCTATCGATGCGATGCCAGAACTGCCGTTCAAGATCATGATGAACGTCGGTAACCCGGATCGCGCATTCGATTTTGCCCAGCTACCCAACGAAGGCGTCGGTCTGGCGCGTCTCGAATTCATCATCAACCGGATGATTGGTGTTCACCCCAAGGCGCTGCTCCATTTCGATGGCCTGCCGGCCGACGTGAAGAGCAGTGTCGAAAAGCGCATTGCCGGCTACGGCGACCCGGTCGACTTCTACGTCGAGAAGTTGGTAGAAGGTGTCAGCACGCTGGCTGCGGCATTCTGGCCGAAAAAGGTCATCGTGCGGCTGTCTGACTTCAAGTCCAACGAATACGCCAACCTGATCGGAGGCAAGCTCTACGAGCCGGAAGAAGAGAACCCGATGCTCGGCTTCCGCGGTGCATCGCGCTACATCAGCGAATCCTTCCGCGACTGCTTCGAACTCGAATGCCGTGCCATGCGTAAGGTTCGCGACGTGATGGGGCTGACCAATGTCGAGCTGATGGTGCCGTTCGTGCGCACCCTGGGCGAAGCCTCGCAGGTTATCGACATTCTCGGTCAGTTCGGACTCAAGCGTGGCGAGAACGGCCTGCGCATCATCATGATGTGCGAGCTGCCTTCCAACGCTTTGTTGGCCGATGAGTTTCTCGAGTTCTTTGATGGCTTCTCCATTGGCTCGAACGACATGACCCAGCTTACGCTTGGACTGGACCGTGACTCCGGCATCATTGCCCACCTGTTCGATGAACGTAACCCTGCAGTCAAGAAGCTGCTGGCGAATGCGATCGAAGCCTGTAACAAAGCGGGCAAGTACATTGGCATTTGTGGTCAGGGGCCTTCCGATCACCCGGACCTGGCCAAGTGGCTGATGGAGCAGGGTATTGAGAGCGTATCGCTGAACCCGGACTCGGTGCTCGATACCTGGTTCTTCCTGGCTGACGCCGAGATCAAATAAACACAGCACGGCAAAAAGGGCGGTTTCCGCCCTTTTTGCCGTTGAGCACGAGCGGTTCTATCAGCCAATGCCGTTTATCTCTGTCGCGATGCATGCCGCTTCCGCTAATGCTGCTATAGCCGTTGTGGCTGGAAGCCGGTGCGGGTAGGCAAATTGCTTATCTTTGAAGCATGGTGGCGACCGAGCCTAACGCGTTTCAAGTTTGAGGAGACTTACCATGCAATACATCACCCCTGATCTATGCGATGCCTACCCTGAGTTGGTGCAGGTGGTTGAGCCGATGTTCAGCAATTTTGGTGGTCGCGACTCCTTCGGTGGTCAGATCGTCACGATCAAATGCTTCGAAGACAATTCATTGGTCAAGGAGCAGGTAGATGTAAACGGCGCAGGCAAGGTGCTGGTGGTAGACGGTGGCGGCTCGCTGCGTCGTGCATTGCTCGGGGACATGCTTGCTGAGAAAGCAGCGCGCAATGGATGGGAGGGGCTGGTGATCTATGGTTGCATCCGTGATGTCGACGTGATCGCGCAAACGGAATTGGGCGTCCAGGCGCTGGCCACTCATCCCATGAAAACCGACAAGCGCGGAATAGGCGACCTTAATGTACCGGTGACCTTTTGTGGGGTGACTTTCCGCCCTGGTGAATACGTTTATGCCGACAACAACGGCATTATCGTTTCGCCCGAAGAGCTGAAGATGCCCGACTAGCCCGGGGCAGTTGGTTGATCAAGCCCGGCTATGCCGGGCTTTTTACGATTTGTAGGAGACGCGACCGTTGCCTGACGAAATAGGCCGTACAGGGCTTCTACATGCCCTTGTGTTAAACGGGCAAGGTGGTGCACGCAGAATTGCCTATGCAGACATTTCCTCTTTGAAGTTAGCCGCGCATGAAAGCTTGTGGCTTCATTGGGATCGCAGTCAGGCTCAGGCCCAGGCTTGGTTGCGCGACCGGAGCGGCCTGAGCGCGTTCGCATGCGACGTGTTACTGGAAGAAAATACTCGTCCACGTTTGCTGGCGCTGCCTGGCGACGAGTTGCTGCTATTCCTGCGAGGCGTCAACCTGAATCCCGACGCGGAGCCCGAGGACATGGTTTCGCTACGGGTATTCGCAGATGCGCGCAGGGTTATTTCGTTGCGCCTGCGGCCGCTGCGCTCGACCGAAGTGGTGCTCCAGCAGCTTGATGCCGGTGTTGGTCCGAAAACGGCCTCTGAAGTATTGCTCGGCCTGGCTGACGCGCTGACCGAGCGGGTTGATGAGCTCGTTGCCGTTCTGACGGAAAAGCTGGATGGAGAAGAAGACCGAGTCGAGACGGATGAACGATATACACCGCCTCAAGACAAGTTGCTGTCGTTGCGGCGCCAGGCCGCTGGTCTGCGCCGTTTTCTGTTACCACAGCGCGAGATATACGCGCAGCTCACGCGCAATCGTCTGCCGTGGTTTGTTGATGACGATACAGATTACTGGAACGAGCTGAGCAACCGGTTGATTCGCTATCTGGAGGAGTTGGAGCTGGTCCGTGAGCGAGTCAATCTAGTGCTAGAAGCAGAAGAAGAAAGGCGAATGCGCGAGCGGATGAACAGGACCATGTACTTGCTCGGCATCATTACCGGTTTTTTTCTGCCGATGAGCTTTCTCACAGGCTTGCTTGGGATCAACGTGGGCGGCATCCCTGGGTCCGAGCATCCTTATGGATTTGTTGTGGCTTGTGTGCTTATTGGTGCGGTGGCCTGTTTCCAATGGTGGATCTTCCGCCGATTGAAATGGGTGTGATGTGACTACTGGTATGGCTGTGCCGTCAGAGTCTCACTGTTGCAGAGGTAAACATGCACGATCCCTTTGAAGAATCCCTGCGGGACATGCTCAACACGCAGTCGGAGCGTCATGACGATGCCCGCCTGGATCGTGTACTGAAAACGGCCAACCGGCAGGTGGGCGCTGGCGACCTGTTTGGCCTGATGGGGCATTGGCTACAGGCTGTGCTGATCGCGTTTAGCGCTGGCGCACCGCACACTTCGGCAGTCACTCGACGCCATTCCGGTTCCCGTACTACTTTCAATAAGGTCGACTGATCATGGAACTCGATCCCTGGAGCCAGAGCTTGTTGGGTGCTATGAGCGCCCTTTGGCAACCTATCGCTGCCTTCATTCCTCGTTTGTTTGGGGCGCTCTTGCTGGTTGCCGTTGGTTTTGTCGTCGCCAAGCTACTGGACACTCTGTTGTCGAAGGTCCTGGCAAAACTGGGTCTGGACCGGTTGGTTGCCGGTACCGGGGCGACCAAGTTGCTTGGGCGTGCCGGTATTCGCATGCCGATCTCGGCCTTGATTGGCAAGATCGTCTATTGGTTCGTATTGCTGATCTTTCTGGTGTCGGCTGCGGAATCTCTGGGACTCGCTCGCGTTTCGGCGACGCTCGATATGCTCGCGCTATACGTGCCCAAGGTGTTCGGAGCGGGGCTGATCCTGTTGGTTGGCATACTCTTGGCGCAGCTGGTCAATGGTTTGGTGCGAGGCGCTGCTGAAAGCGTTGGCCTTGAATATTCCGCCGGGCTTGGACGAATCGCGCAGGGGTTGGTGATCATCATCATTATCTCCGTCGCAATCGGCCAGCTGGAGGTTAAGACCGAGCTGCTTAATTACGTCATCGCAATTGCACTGATCTCTGTCGGGTTGGCGGTTGCGTTGGCTTTCGGTCTCGGTAGCCGAGACTTGGTGAGTCAGATTCTCGCCGGCATTTACGTTCGTGAACTTTACGAGGTTGGCCAGAGGGTGCGCATCGAGGAGCTGGAGGGTTCGATCGAAGAGATTGGAACCGCGAAGACCTTGCTGCTTACCGATGAAGGCGAGCTGATCTCGGTTGCAAATAGAGTGCTGCTAGAGCAGCGCGTAGGCAGCCGTTAGGCCCGGTATTCTGTTAAAGTGCGCAGCCTCTTCTGCGGGTTACCGCGAACGGCCGCCACGATTATTGCCGGTTCGAAGCGCCTTGACTAAAACCCATCCGCCGACCATGAGCTACGACCCCCGCCAGCTCTCCGATGAGGAGCTGGTGCAGCGCGCCCATGCGGAGCTGTTTCATGTAACGAGAGCCTATGAAGAGCTGATGCGCCGTTATCAGCGTACACTCTTCAACGTATGCGCACGTTATTTAGGAAACGACCGAGACGCTGATGACGTTTGCCAAGAAGTGATGCTCAAGGTTTTATATGGTTTAAAGAACTTTGAAGGTAAATCGAAGTTCAAGACATGGCTATATAGCATTACATACAACGAGTGTATTACTCAGTACCGGAAAGAGCGCCGCAAGCGCCGCTTACTTGATGCTTTGAGCCTTGATCCTGTGGAAGAGGCGTCCGAGGAAAAGGCGCCGAACGTTGAGGAAAGGCCGGAGCTAGACAAGTGGCTGGTCCATGTGAACCAGATCGATCGGGAGATTCTCGTTCTGCGCTTTGTGGCAGAACTGGAGTTTCAGGAAATTGCCGACATTATGCACATGGGGCTAAGCGCAACAAAGATGCGTTACAAGCGGGCGCTAGATAAATTACGCGAAAAATTTTCGGGAATCGCTGAAACTTAACGGCATTAAGCTGTCCTATCGTTAGCGAACAGCTTGGGCTTGCAGTTAGCCGGTTTCCTTAGATTGTTCTGATACTCACCACCAGATGGGGATTTACGGATGAAGCTTAAAAACACCTTAGGCGTTGTAATTGGTTCTTTGGTTGCCGCCACTTCTATTAGCGCGCTGGCCCAGGGCCAAGGTGCCGTAGAGGTGGAAGCATTCGGTAAGCATTACTTCACCGATAGCTCGCGCGATGTTCAGCGTGACGGCGAACTGTACGGAGCTGGCGCTAGCTACTTCCTGACTGATGACGTTTCGCTTGGTCTGTCGTACGGCGAATACCACGACTTGACGTCCCGAGACTCGGTCGGCGCAGGCGGGCACAAAGATATCAAGGGTAGCCTGACTTCTCTGGACGCCACTTACCACTTCGGCCAGCCGGGCGTTGGTTTGCGTCCTTACGTATCCGCAGGTGCCGCTCACCAAAGCATTGGTCAAGCTGCCCGTGGCGGTCGTGATCACAGCACCTTCGCCAACGTCGGTACTGGCGTGAAGTATTACTTCACCGAAAACTTCTTCGCCAAGGCGAGTGTTGACGGCATGTACAACATCGATGCGGACGAAGCCGAGTGGATGGCTGGCGTAGGTGTCGGTCTGAACTTCGGTGGTGGTGCTAAGCAGCAGGTAGCACAGGTCGAGCCGACCCCTGCGCCAGCACCGGCGCCAATGGTCGACAACGAGCCGGAGCCAGAGCCAGAGCTCGTTCGCGTCGAGCTGGACGTCAAGTTTGATTTTGACAAGGCTCGCGTTCGCGAAGAAAGCTACAACGACATCAAGAACCTGGCTGATTTCATGCAGCAGTACCCTCAGACCAACACCATCGTTGAAGGTCACACCGACTCGGTGGGCACCGATCAATATAACCAGCGTCTGTCCGAGCGTCGTGCTCAGGCTGTCCGCGAGGTGCTGGTCAACCAGTACGGCGTTGAGAGCCAGCGTGTCGATTCGGTCGGTTACGGTGAAGCCCGCCCGGTTGCTGACAACAGCACCGAGGAAGGCCGTCAGATCAACCGTCGTGTAGAAGCTGAAGTCGAAGCACAGGTTCGTTAATTCGTATCTTGTTTCGCTAGCTGGTGGGTGCCCTGTTTAGTCTTGGGCTCCTTCTAAGCTTTCAAAAAATCCGATGCCAGATTCTGGCATCGGATTTTTTTTTGCTCTAGCTACGTCCGTTTTAGAGCTGAAGGTCTTCCTATCGGGGAAGACTGTGCATGCGAGTTCAGATATGCATGTTCATCTGGTTGGTAGAGCTTTCGCGCTAGCTGTCCAGGTTGATGGGATGCAGCGCCGTCATACGCAGCATCAAAGGCATCCTTTAAACACCCCTTAGCTAGGAAGCAGCTAGCGGCGGCCATGCCTAAACGAGCTCCAATGCCGTCGTTCAGGGTTAGCACTGTGATGAATGTCGAACGCCTTTGATCGGCTTGTCAGTAGTGCTCTGTTTGGGTGGGGCTGCGCAAAGAGGGTGCGAGGGGAAGGGGAGGCGGGGGTAAACTAGATCTCGTTTGCGCGTCGTACACAAAAAAAAGCTGCTCCATATAGGGGCAGCTTTTTGCAGATGCCAAGACATCTGTTACACCATTGACCCAGGCGGCGCCTGGGCCATATTCAGTTCTTAGTGGAACTGGTTCATGGTGTTGTCTTTACCGCTTGCCTTCAGAGCCGCTTCGCCAGCGAAGTACTCCTTGTGGTTGTCGCCGATGTCGGAGCCAGCCATGTTTTGGTGCTTGACGCAGGCGATACCCTGACGCAGCTCTTCACGCTGTACACCTTTGACGTAGGCCAGCATGCCCTGATCTGCGAAGTACCCTTTTGCCAGGTTGTCGGTCGACAGCGCGGCAGTGTGGTAAGTCGGCAGCGTGATCAGGTGGTGGAAGATACCAGCATGAGCGGACCCATCCTTCTGGAAGGTGCGGATCTTCTCGTCGGCAATTTGAGCCAGCTCGGTTTCGTCGTACTCAACGCTCATCAGCTTGGCGCGGTCGTAGGCGGAGACGTCCTTGCCTTCGGCAACGAATGCATCGAATACTTGCTGGCGGAAGTTAAGGGTCCAGTTGAAGGACGGGCTGTTGTTGTAGACCAGCTTGGCGTTCGGGATCTCTTTGCGGATCTCGTCAACCATGGCCGCGATCTGGCCAACATGAGGCTTCTCAGTCTCGATCCACAGCAGGTCCGCGCCGTTCTGCAGCGAAGTGATGCAGTCGAGTACGCAGCGCGCTTCGCCGGTGCCTTTGCGGAACTGGAACAGGTTGCTCGGCAGGCGCTTAGGACGCAGCAGTTTGCCTTCACGCTTGATCACAACGTCGCCGTTGCCGAGGTCGGCTTCGGTGATCTCTTCGCAGTCAAGGAAGGAGTTGTACAGGTCACCCAGGTCGCCCGGCTCTTTGGTCACTGCGATCTGCTTGGTCAGACCGGCGCCCAGAGAGTCGGTACGCGCAACGATGACGCCGTTGTCGATGCCCAGCTCGAGAAATGCATAGCGGACGGCGGCAATCTTGGCCAGGAAGTCGGCATGAGGAACGGTTACCTTGCCGTCCTGGTGTCCGCACTGCTTCTCATCGGAAACCTGGTTCTCGATCTGGATGCAGCATGCGCCGGCTTCGATCATGCGCTTGGCCAGCAGGTAGGTGGCTTCCGGGTTACCGAAACCAGCGTCAATGTCGGCAATGATCGGGACGATGTGGGTTTCGTAGTTGTCGATCTGCGACTGGATCTCGGCGGCCTTGGCAGTGTCGCCGGCTTCGCGAGCGGCGTCCAAAGCAGTGAACAGCAGGTCCAGCTCGCGGCTGTCGGCCTGGCGCAGGAAGGTGTACAGCTCTTCGATCAGGTCGGAGACTGCGGTCTTCTCGTGCATCGACTGGTCTGGCAGCGGGCCGAACTCGGAGCGCAGCGCGGCAACCATCCAGCCCGACAGGTAGAGGTAGCGCTTATTGGTGGTTTTCAGGTGCTTCTTAATAGAGATCAGTTTCTGCTGACCGATGAAACCATGCCAGCAGCCTAGCGACTGGGTGTAGGCGGACGTATCGGCGTCGTACTCAGCCATGTCCTTGCGCATGATGTCGGCAGTGTACTGCGCGATTTCCAGACCGGTCTTGAAACGGTTCTGTGTGCGCATACGTGCTACGGATTCGGGGTTAATCGCGCTCCAGCTGCTTCCAGCTGCTTCTTTCAGAGCGGCAACGGCCTTGATGTCGTTTTGATAAGCGGACATGGTCAATCCTTCAAAGAAATTCGTGTTTGGTTGAGCACCGACTTTTCCCACTGAAACCTACGTGCTTGCGCTGATGAAGCGGACAACACGTGGCAGAGCGTCGAAATATCGACCGAGACGAGGATTGAACCAAGAGGAGGAGGGTATGCAGTTACGACCGCAAGAGGATTCGGTTAGCTGTGGAATGATCGTGGCATTCCAACACACAGCGACGCGGGGCCGTTGAGTGGATCAGCGAACTGATGTCTCGAGCTGATGCGTTAATCGCTTCCCCGTCCCTCAGGACGACTCGTTCCAGTCGCAACCTCGTCAGTCCGCCTTGTGGGCAGTACAGTCACGGAACGCCTCTGCTGGTTGGCTGAGCGCGATCCGGAGACCCTTTCAGAGTCTCTGGTTAGCGGGAGCGGGGCCATCATGCTCCGGCTAAAATGGTTCGTCAAATGTTTTTGTAGTGAACTTTGGTAGGCACTACATTTCTTAACCGAGCGTTATTTGTCTGCTGAACTTTCTTAATCCAGCGTGTCTACTTTTAGTCGCAGGGAAAGGTCTTGACTGCCGGCTGTGGAATATCTGCGTAGCATTCCGTTCTCGCTGGAGCTTGCAGATTCGTCAACGCCGCCGAGCTCAATCCATTCGCCGAGCCGTCCGCTGACCCGAGTATCGGTTTGCTGGACGTTGATTGCGCCTTGCTGGGCTGCGCTCATACGGTCGTTATGGCTGCTAATCGTAACCTGCACCCGGTCGCCCTGAACCGTAGCGGTGGCGTAGAAACCTCGCGTGACATCCCGATACTGAGTTTGTTGATAGATCTGCCCGTAGCCGTCGGCCCCCATGGTGGTAATTGGTACGCTTTGGCCTATCTGAATCAATGCAGGATAGCCCTCGGTGGCTTGGACCTGTTGAACACCTCCGCCTTGGTTGTTGGTGCTGCGACGAATGATGCGCGCCTGGTCTCTGCCTCTCTTCTCGCCGTCGCCGCTCTGGATTTCAACATCACCGATGCGGGTTGTGCCGTCGACCCGATAGCCACTTTCGCTGCCTGCGGCCGAGTTTTGGGTATCGACACTTATAAGCAGCCTGAGAGGTTCGGTATCTAGCTTGGACAGCACATCGCGCAGCTCAGTGATCACAGCGGCCGGCGCGTTCACGATCAGCTGGTTCCCATATGCGTTGACTTTGCCCTGATCCCCTACAACTGATTGGGCGATCGGTAGCACGTCCTCCGCCATTCGGAAGTCCAGCGGAATTACCTCTGTCGCAGCATTAAGCGCCGAGCTAGCGATTAACAGGCACGCAGCGATAAAACGACGAGTCATAGCAAAAAACTCCGCATATCGGGATCAGGAAGGCTACGGTCCCAGGCGGCGTCGAATAGCCTTAGCTGTTGGCGAGCGCGACCAGGGTCTCGGTATAGCGCTTGACCAGAGAATTGATCCGCATTCGGGCGAATCAGCATGCCGCACCCATCGACTACGAGGAACGCGGAGGTTTGCAGCTGATAATCCTGATGAGTGCGGCGAATGTGCAAGCTGCTAGTCAATCTGCGGCTCAGAGTGACCAGGCGGTGACCTTCTTTGACTGCGCGAGACGAGTCGCCCACCAAGATACGCAAGCGGTTGCGTGGATGGGCCCGTAAAAACTGCGAGCATGCCTTTTGAATGCAGCTGTGGTTGTACAGCCAAGGTTCCAGGTCCGGCGTATAGATGCTCAGGCTGCGCCTGACCTGCTCAATCAGCGCAAGCGCATGCTTACGAGCTTCGCCCATGTCATCGAAAGCTTGAACTGTAGTGCTGACGCCTAGCGTAAACGGCGCGGCCTGCCATTCTTGTTGAAGAGCAGGCTGTGCCGCTGGGTTACCAATCTGGAAGCGACCCGGTGATTGGAACTCGATCATCGACCGGGCGTCTTCGCTGATAGAGTGATCCAGGTCGTCATGCATCATATGGTTAGTGGCTCTTTCGCAGCATATCGACGTGGGGAAGGCCGGCCTCAAGGAACTCTTCGCTGACTACTTCGAAGCCAAGGCGCTCATAGAACGATGTGGCATGCACTTGGGCGGTGAGTCGCTGTTCGGTGAGGCCGCGCCGCTCGGCTTCTTCGATGACCGCTTTCATCAGCGCGCCGCCGACGTTCATTCCGCGCCAGTCGCGTAATACCGAAACGCGACCGATATGCCCGTCATTAAGCAGTCGCGCGGTACCAATCGGATAGCCGCTTTCCAAGGCGAGGAAATGCACGGCCTCGACATCGTCAGCGTCCCACTCCAGTTCCGGGGGCACTGACTGTTCAGCAATGAACACAGTTTCCCTAATCCGGCGTAAGTCGGCGTTATCCTGCTGCCAGTCGGCGATGCGAACTTCTATGTCACTCATCAGCAAACTCCAGACTTCCCTGTTTGACCAGTTGCAGGACGAGATTACGCCCATCCTCGTCGCTCAGCCAGCCAGCGAGGTTTTCGGAATGGAGCGCATCGGCTGAACAAACCATTTTCAATAGCTCCTTCAGATGGCCTGGAAGCAGCCGGCTTTGACCGCTGGCAAACAGCAACAAGCCGATGTCCACTTCACTCCAGGCCAGGCGTGCACTCAGGTTTCGCACGAGTATGGCGCCATCATCCAATGCTGCGAGCATTGCCTGCTCGTCGATTTCCGGACCCTGGACTCGCTCCGGATAGCGCGGTTCGGTCATGAACTGGCCGAACCAGGTTAGCAGCAATCTCTCGTCGCCCATATGCTCGGCTAGCATCGCGCGCAGGCGATCCAGCGCATCGCTTTGGATCTGGTGCGGGTCTTCGATCGGAAGCATATCTGCGTCGCTGTAGCGTTCCTCATCAGGCAGGAACTGCGCCAGGAAGTCAGTGAAATGGGTAAGGACCTCCGCTGCGCTGGGGGCTCTGAAGCCTAGCGAGTAGGTCATGCACGCATCTTCGGCGGTACCGAAATGAGCCAGTCTTGGTGGCAGGTAAAGCATGTCGCCTGGCTCGAGTACCCATTCGTCGGTGCCTTGAAAATCCGCGAGTATGCGCAGGTCGGCATGCTTGAGCATTTTGCTCTCGCTGTCGCACATCTGTCCTACGCGCCAGCGACGCTGGCCATGCGCTTGGAGGAGGAATACATCGTAATTGTCGAAATGCGGGCCCACACCGCCCCCCGGTGCTGCAAAGCTGACCATGATGTCATCGATCCGCCAATTGGGCAGGAAGCGAAAGTGCTCGATAAGCTCGGCAACTTCTGGCACCAATTGGTCGACGGCCTGGACCAGCAACGTCCAGTCACGCTCCGGCAGGTTCTGGTAGGTCTCTTCGCTGAAGGGGCCGCGGCGCAGCTCCCACGGAGTTTCGCCATGTTCGATGACCAGGCGTGACTCGACTTCTTCCTCCAGGGACAAGCCGGCCAACTCGTCTGGGGAAACCGGGCTCTCGAACCCGGGAATTGCCTGGCGGACCAGTAGAGGCTTTTTCTGCCAATAATCACGAAGGAACTCGCGCGCGCTGATCCCACCAAGGATTTGCAAAGGGGTGTCGGAAGTCATGCCAGGTACCTTGCTCTGTTTAAGAGCTGCAAATAAAAACGCCCGGCACAGCCGGGCGTGCAAATAATGGGTTCGCTCAGATCCGCTTGGCCTGATCGGCGGCGTTACCGATGTAGGCGGCCGGGGTCAGTTTGCGCAGCGCCTGCTTGGCTTCGGCCGGCATATCCAGGCCTTCGATGAAAGTCTGCAGCGCCTCGGGGCTGATGCCTTTGCCTCGGGTCAACTCCTTGAGTTTCTCGTAGGGATTCTCAATGGCATACCGACGCATGACGGTCTGGATCGGCTCGGCCAGTACTTCCCAGCAGGCGTCGAGATCCTCGGCAATTCGCGCTTCGTTGAGCTCCAGTTTACCGATGCCTTTAAGGCTGGCCTCGTACGCAATAATGCTATGAGCAAAGCCAACTCCCAAATTGCGCAGTACGGTGGAGTCGGTCAGGTCACGCTGCCAGCGGGAAATGGGCAGCTTGCTCGCCAAGTGACTTAGCAGTGCGTTGGCAATTCCGAGATTGCCTTCCGAGTTCTCGAAATCGATCGGGTTGACCTTGTGCGGCATGGTCGAGGAGCCAATTTCGCCGGCAACGGTGCGCTGCTTGAAATAGCCCAGCGAAATGTAGCCCCAGATGTCGCGATCGAAATCGATAAGAATGGTGTTAAATCGAGCCACGGCATCGAATAGCTCGGCGATGTAATCGTGAGGCTCGATCTGTGTGGTGTAAGGGTTCCAGGAGAGTCCTAGGTCACCTTCGATGAATTCTCGCGCGTTAGCTTCCCAGTCAACGTCGGGATAAGCCGACAGGTGAGCATTGTAGTTGCCGACGGCGCCATTGATCTTGCCGAGCAGCGGTACCGCCGCAACCTGCGCAATCTGACGCTCCAGGCGATAGACCACGTTAGCCAGCTCCTTGCCCAAGGTGGTAGGCGAAGCGGGCTGACCATGGGTACGGGAGAGCATGGGTACGTCTGCATGCTCGATAGCCAAGGCGCGGATTGCGTCCGCTAACTGGCGCATCAGGGGCAGCAAAACCTTATCGCGACCCTGGCGTAGCATCAGAGCATGGGACAGGTTATTGATGTCCTCGCTGGTGCAGGCGAAATGGATGAATTCGTTGACCTTGGCCAGTTCTGGTAGCTGCTTGGCTTGCTCCTTGAGGAGGTATTCCACCGCTTTTACGTCGTGGTTGGTGGTTCGCTCGAATTCCTTAACGCGCTCGGCATGTTCGAGTTGGAAGTTCTCGGCAAGGTGATCGAGTAGTGCGTTAGCCTCTTCCGAGAAGGGCGCCACCTCTGGAATTCCGGCATGTGCAGCCAGGCGTTGCAGCCAGCGGACCTCAACCTGAACGCGGCAGCGAATCAGGCCGAATTCGCTGAAAATGGGGCGCAGGGCGCTGGTTTTGCCGGCGTAGCGGCCATCGACAGGGGAAACCGCGGTGAGCGAGGAAAGCTGCATAGAGGGCATTCTCGGACAGTCGAGCGACGAAAAGAGGGCGAAGATTATACACGAAGCGGAAGGCTAATTGCCGCTTTGGCCAGTAAGCACGTTGCGCTTCGCGTTGCGGTTATTCGGATTTCAGCATGGGATATAGCGCGTCGAGCATTTTGCGTCGGCTGAATACCATCTGCCAACGGTGTCCGCCGAGCTGGCGCCAGAGCCGTGCTGAACGAATCCCTGCCAGCAGAAGGGCGCGTATTTTTGCTGCGTTGTCGTTCTGCTGAAGATGGCGCATGTCGCCTTGGACCTGAATGCGTTGGCGAAAGGTACTCAGTGTGTCCTGGTACAAACCGCCAAAAGAGGCGATTACGTTCTCGTGGGTCAGCCCAAAGTGATCGGCCTGCTGCTGTATCTGGTCCAGGCGGCTTCCGATCACCTGCAACAGGTCACGGCGTTTATCAAGCTGTCGTTCCAGGCCGATCATCGCCAGCGCATAGCGCAGCGGCTCGCGTTGCAGGCTGCTGGTGTCTCGCTCCAGTGCGCCGACAAGGGCGCGATAGCCCTCGCGGAGATTCAAGTCATCTCCACCATAAATCTCCAAAGCCGGTTTGTCCTCTCGCACCAACAGGCTGCCCAACAGGTTCGCCAGGGCTGCGTTCGGCACTTGACCGGTTCGGGCTATTCGATCGACCAGTGCTGCAGCTTCGAATACAGCCCCAAGAGCTACTAGTTGTTCCTGTCGTGGCGTCATGGGCGGGCTCCGGCGAACCAGGGCTCTGCGGTCTCGATCACGCCACCACCGAGGCAAACCTCGCCATTGTAGAACACCACGGATTGGCCAGGCGTTACAGCGCGTTGAGGTTCGTCGAAAACCGCTCGATAGCCGTTGGTGGTCTGTTCCAGTGTGCAGATCTGGTCGCTCTGCCGATAGCGAACTTTCGCCGTGAGCCGCAGGGGGGCGGTCAGTTGGATCGGATTGACCCAGTAGATTTCTGAGGCGAGCAGGGCGCGAGAAAACAGCCAGGGATGGTCGTTGCCTTGACCTACCACTAGCACGTTGCGCTCGAGATCCTTGCTTAACACGTACCAGGGCTCGTCGCTTGCGTCCTTAAGGCCGCCGATACCCAGACCCTGTCGCTGGCCGATGGTGTGATACATAAGGCCGTGATGGCGACCTATGGTTTCGCCATCTATCGTTTCGATGTTGCCCGGTTGAGCAGGCAGATATTGCTTGAGAAAATCGCTGAAACGGCGCTCGCCGATGAAGCAAATTCCGGTCGAGTCTTTCTTTTTCGCCGTCGCCAACCCGTGCTTTTCGGCAACTGCCCGGACCGCTGGCTTTTCCAGCTCCCCCACCGGGAATAAGGTTTTGCTCAGCTGCTCGCCGCCAACAGCGTGAAGGAAATAGCTTTGGTCCTTGTTCGAGTCCAGCCCTTTGAGCAGCTCGCTGCGCCCATCGATGTCTCGTCGCCGTACGTAGTGTCCGGTCGCGATCAGGTCGGCGCCGAGCGCCAAGGCATAATCAAGGAACGCCTTGAATTTGATCTCGCGGTTGCAAAGGATGTCAGGATTCGGCGTCCTGCCTGCTTTGTACTCAGCGAGAAAGTGCTCGAACACGTTGTCCCAGTACTCAGCGGCAAAGTTTGCCGTGTGCAGTTTAATGCCGATCTTGTCGCAGACGGCTTGGGCATCGGCTAGATCCTCCCGAGCAGTGCAATACTCGGTTCCGTCATCTTCCTCCCAGTTCTTCATGAACAGGCCCTCGACCTGGTACCCCTGTTCGAGGAGAAGCAGAGCGGAAACTGACGAGTCGACACCGCCGGACATGCCGACAATGACGCGCAGGTTTTCAGGGGCAACGAACGGTGAATCAGGCATAAAGACTCAGGGTTAACTGCAAAGCGTGCAATTCTAACAGGCCGGTCAAGCCAGCGGTTAAGGTCCCTCAGTCTCGTATCACGGCGAGATCGTGTGGCGGGCCAGCCAGATAGTCATCAATGCAGCGCAGGATCAGCTCGCTGCGCCAACGTTCCGGTTGGTTGGCCAGTTCGTCTCGAGTCATCCAGAGCGCTGCGACAATGCCGCTGTCGAGTTCGCGGTGCGGCTCATGGCGAACCGGAGTGGCCGCAAAGCAGACGCGTTGGTAGGTCACGCCGTTGCTAGGTGCAGTGTATAGGTAGATACCTACTACACCCGCGAGCGCGACCTCCCAGCCGGTTTCCTCTAGGGTTTCGCGCACCGCGGCTTGGCGTAATGTTTCGTGGGGTTCAAGGTGCCCCGCCGGTTGATTCAGTACCAAACGGCCGCCTTTCGATTCTTCGACCATAAGGAAGCGGCCATCGACCTCGACAATCGTCGCCACGGTTATGTGTGGATGCCAGCTCATGTTCGGCCTCAGCTCGTCTATAGACTTCGATGGTAGCGTTTCGCGTGCACGGTAAAAAGAAACCCCGGCCTAGCGCCGGGGTTTCTTTTTTTCATGCAGCAGTACCACCAACGAAGATCAAGCCAGGGCGGCGAGCGCGGCGTTGAATGTTGCGCTAGGACGCATCGCTTTGCTGGTCAGCTCAGGATTGGAGCGGTAGTAGCCGCCAATCTCCACGGGTTTGCCCTGAACCTCGGCCAGTTCAGCGAGAATGGCTTGCTCGTTGTCCTGCAGCTGCTTCGCCAGGGGCGCGAAATGGGCCTGCAGTTGAGCATCTTCGGTTTGTGCTGCAAGCTCCTGCGCCCAGTACAGCGCCAGGTAGAAGTGGCTGCCGCGGTTGTCCAGCTCACCGGTTCGACGAGAGGGCGACTTGTTGTTGTCGAGCAGCTTGCCAGTGGCAGCATCCAGCGTTCTGCCCAGCAGTTTGGCTTTGACGTTGTCGGTCTTGATGCCCGTCTCTTCCAGCGACACGGCCAACGCCAGGAACTCACCGAGCGAGTCCCAGCGGAGGTGGTTTTCTTCGATCAACTGCTGGACATGCTTGGGTGCGGAGCCACCAGCGCCGGTCTCGTACATGCCACCGCCTGCCATCAAGGGAACGATCGACAGCATTTTTGCCGAGGTCCCGAGTTCCATGATCGGGAACAGGTCGGTCAGGTAATCGCGCAGCACGTTACCGGTCACGGAAATGGTGTCCTGGCCACGAATCAGGCGTTCCATGCTCACGCGGATGGCTTCGTTGTAGCCCATGATGCGAATGTCTAGCCCGCTCAGGTCATGCTCCTGCAGATAGGCTTCAACCTTCTTCTGCAGTTCACGATCGTGCGCGCGCTCTGGGTCAAGCCAGAAGATGGCCGGCGTGCCCGATTGGCGCGCGCGGGTAACGGCCAGCTTGACCCAGTCGCGAATCGGCGCGTCCTTGGTTTGGCATGCGCGCCAGATGTCACCTTTCTCCACTTCGTGCTGCATCAGCACGGTGCCATCGGCCAGCACGACGCGCATGGTGCCGTCAGCTTGCATTTCGAAGGTCTTGTCATGGGAGCCGTACTCTTCGGCCTTCTGCGCCATCAGGCCGACGTTCGGTACGCTGCCCATGGTTACCGGATCGAACGCACCGTTGGTCTTGCAGAAGTTGATCATCTCCTGATAGATGCGGGCATAGGTGCTCTCTGGCATCACCGCCTTGGTGTCTTTCTGCTTTCCGTCTTTGCCCCACATCTGACCCGAGTTGCGGATCATGGCGGGCATGGACGCATCAACGATCACATCGCTCGGTATGTGCAGGTTTGTGATGCCTTTGACAGAATCCACCATCGCCATTTCAGGACGCTCGGCGTAGCAGGCGTGGATGTCGTGAAGGATCTCTTCTTGCTGGGAGTCGGGCAGCGACTTGATCTTGTCGTAGACGCTGCTGATGCCATTGTTTGGATTGACGCCCAGTTCTTTGAACAGCTCGCCGTACTTGTCGAAGACGTCCTTGTAATAGACGCTAACGGCGTGGCCGAAGACGATCGGGTGCGAGATTTTCATCATGGTCGCCTTGACGTGCAGGGACCACATAACGCCGGTTTCCTTGCAGTCCTGCAGCGTTTGCTCGAAAAACTCACGCAGCTTGTTGCAGCTCATGAACATGCCGTCGAGCACTTCGCCTTCTTGCAAGGCGAGCTGCTTCTTGACTTCAACCTTGCCATCCTTGCCGACAAACTCGATGCGCACATCACCTGGTGCTGCCATGGTGATGGACTGTTCGCTGGAGAAGAAATCGCCGCCGCGCATGTAGTCCGCATGCGACTGCGACGCCTTGCTCCACTTGCCCATTGAGTGCGGATGCTTGCGAGCAAAGGCTTTTACCGCTGCGGGGGCGCGTCGGTCCGAGTTGCCTTCGCGCAGAACCGGGTTAACGGCGCTACCGAGCACCTTGCCGTAACGCGCACGCACTTCTTTGTCGGCTTCCGTCTGCGGGTCTTCTGGAAAATTGGGAATGCCATAACCCAATGCTTGCAGTTCAGCGATGGCCGCCTTGAGTTGAGGCACGGAGGCGCTGATGTTGGGGAGCTTGATGATGTTGGCGTCCGGCTGATTAGTCAGCTCGGCAAGCTTGGCCAGGTCATCTTCAGCCGCTTTGTCGGCACCCAGTTGATCGGCAAAGCTTGCAAGGATGCGCCCTGCGAGAGAGATGTCACGTGTTTCGACGGCAATATCAGCGGAGGCGGCAAAGGCTTCTACAATGGGCAGAAGCGAATAGGTGGCCAGCGCCGGGGCTTCGTCGGTGAAGGTATAAATAATCTTCGAGCGGGTGGACATGTAGAGTTGACTCTCTCTTGCTGAGCGTGCACAGAACTTCGATTTGCGCAGGTAGGCGCCCTGGCTGCGTTAGCCGTGCCAGTTTCGAGGTTCGCCGCGATGATGTTGGATGCAGCACCACTGGAGTGTTGAGTATTTGACCGACCGGCTGCGGTTGGCAGCCTGGCGGTTCAGGGGCGAGGATCTCGTCGGAGATTAGCTGCCTCTCATGACTCGTTAGTCACCTAAGCAGTATATCACTGCCGCCCGTTGTCAAAGAATGCCCTGGCCATACGACGAACGAACATATGGTTTAGGCCGATTCAACTGGGTTACTCTTCGAAGATGACCACTGTTTAATGTTTAACCACAAAACGGAGTCCAGCATGGGATACCAAAAGATCCAGGTGCCTGCCAGCGGTGACAAAATCACCGTCAATACCGATAACACTCTGAACGTACCCAACAATCCGATCATTCCTTATATAGAAGGTGACGGTATTGGCGTGGACATCAGCCCAGTGATGATCAAGGTAGTCGATGCTGCCGTAGAGAAGGCTTACGGCGGTGAGCGCAAGATCGCTTGGATGGAAATCTATGCAGGCGAGAAGGCTACGCAGGTGTATGACCAGGATACCTGGCTGCCCAAGGAGACGCTGGAGGTCGTGCGCGATTTTGTGGTGTCTATCAAGGGCCCTCTGACCACCCCGGTCGGCGGTGGCATTCGCTCGCTGAACGTTGCGCTACGCCAAGAGCTCGATCTCTATGTCTGTCAGCGCCCCGTACGCTGGTTCACAGGCGTACCTAGCCCAGTGAAGAAGCCAGCAGACGTCGATATGGTTATCTTCCGTGAGAACTCTGAAGACATCTACGCAGGGGTAGAATGGAAGGCCGGCTCGCCTGAGTGCGAAAAGGTCATCAAGTTTCTTACTGAAGAGATGGGTGTCAAGAAGATCCGCTTCACGGAAAATTGCGGCATAGGTATCAAGCCGGTGTCGTTGGAAGGGACGAAGCGGTTAGTGCGCAAGGCGCTGCAGTATGCCGTAGATAATGATCGGCGCTCAGTCACCATTGTCCACAAAGGCAATATCATGAAGTTCACCGAGGGCGCATTCAAGGAATGGGGCTACGAGGTGGCGCGTGATGAATTCGGCGCCGAGCTACTGGACGGCGGTCCATGGATGCAATTCAAAAACCCTAATACGGGCAAGAACATCGTCGTCAAAGACGCCATCGCCGATGCGATGCTGCAGCAGATTCTGCTGCGTCCAGCCGAGTATGATGTGATCGCCACACTTAATTTGAACGGCGACTACCTGTCAGATGCTCTGGCGGCTGAAGTGGGCGGCATCGGTATTGCTCCCGGGGCGAATCTCTCGGACACAGTTGCCATGTTCGAGGCCACGCACGGCACGGCGCCGAAGTATGCGGGGCAGGACAAGGTCAACCCAGGGTCGTTGATCCTTTCGGCGGAAATGATGTTGCGTCACATGGGTTGGGTGGAAGCAGCCGACCTGATCATCAAATCGACCGAAAGCGCTATCGCCGCCAAGACGGTGACATACGATTTCGAGCGTCTGATGGACGGCGCCAAGCTGATGTCCTGCTCGGAGTTTGGTGATGCCATGATCTCCCACATGTAGTTTTGAGGGAGCAACACAAAAAGGCCGATCAATGATCGGCCTTTTTGTTGCCTGGCATCAGGCGTCTACGGTCGAGCCCTGTGAGGCAGGTGCAACCGCCTCCGCAGTGGTCTGCAGCGACCGAATGTTGGTTGCGTGCAGGCCCTTGGGACCTTGCAGTATGTCGAACATGACCGCTTGCCCAGCTTTCAGAGTTCTGTACCCTTCCATTTGAATGGCAGAGTAGTGGGCGAACAGGTCCTCATCGCCGCCGTCTGCTACGATAAATCCATAGCCTTTAGCGTTGTTGAACCACTTGACCTTACCGCTTAGCATGCTGTTATCCCTCTGCAAAGGAGTCCATCACTGGAGTAACATCCATTTCATTCCGCGCTGATGCAGCACATGGCCCACATGCGCAGCCCGTTGCCGTTGTGGCACATACTGTTTGTATCATCGTTTTGCCGATAGTCAAGGCGACTCGTCAGGTGGCTGTGAAGCCCTTCTATTTACCCGGCCTCGGCGCCCCGATCTAGAACTGTTATACGCATGCGTGCATTTCCAGAGATTCGACTAATATTCAATCAAGATCGTCCGAAGCCATCGGACGACGACTCCTCTGGCCTGGCGGTCGAAGAAGCCAAGCCGCAGCTGAAGGCACCACCGATGTTCAAAGTTGTCATGTTTAATGATGACTACACGCCGATGGATTTCGTCGTGGAGGTGCTGGAAGGAATTTTCAATCACAATCGGGAGCTAGCCACCAAGATCATGCTGGCGGTTCATACCGAAGGGCGAGCCGTTTGTGGCGTCTACACTCGCGACGTCGCTGAAACCAAAGCAATGCAGGTCAATCAATATGCAAGGGAATGCCAGCATCCTTTGCTTTGTGAGATCGAGAAGGACGGTTAACCCGACTGCTGGGTAAGAGGTGAAAGCTATGTTGAACCGTGAGCTCGAAGTCACTCTGAATCTGGCTTTCAAGGAGGCACGTACCAAGCGTCATGAGTTCATGACGGTTGAGCACCTTCTGCTAGCCCTGCTGGACAATGAAGCGGCCGCAACGGTGTTGCGCGCCTGCGGAGCCAGCCTCGATAAACTGCGTCATGACCTACAGGAGTTCATCGACTCCACTACGCCTCTGATTCCGCAGCACGATGACGAGCGTGAAACCCAGCCGACCCTAGGCTTCCAGCGAGTATTGCAGCGGGCTGTGTTCCACGTTCAGAGCTCGGGCAAGCGTGAGGTCACTGGCGCCAATGTGCTGGTTGCGATTTTCAGTGAGCAGGAAAGCCAGGCGGTGTTTTTGCTCAAGCAGCAGAATGTTGCTCGCATCGACGTCGTCAATTACATCGCGCACGGCATATCGAAAGTGCCAGGTAATGGCGGCAATGCCGAAAGCGATTCGGAAATGCAGGACGAGGAGGGCGGTGAGTCCTCCGCAGCCGGAAATCCACTCGACGCCTATGCAAGCAATTTGAATGATCTGGCGCGTCAAGGCCGTATCGACCCATTGGTTGGGCGTGAACATGAGGTCGAGCGGGTCGCGCAAATTTTGGCGCGCCGTCGTAAGAACAACCCATTGCTGGTCGGAGAGGCGGGTGTTGGCAAGACGGCCATTGCCGAGGGTCTGGCTAAGCGCATCGTCGACAATCAAGTGCCTGAGCTGCTGGCTGATAGCGTGGTTTATTCGCTTGATCTTGGCGCTCTATTGGCCGGTACTAAATACCGCGGGGATTTCGAAAAAAGATTCAAGGCGCTCCTGAATGAGCTTCGTAAGCGCCCCCAGGCTGTTCTCTTTATTGACGAGATCCATACGATCATCGGCGCGGGGGCGGCGTCTGGCGGAGTGATGGATGCTTCCAATCTACTCAAGCCGCTGCTGTCGTCTGGTGAAATCCGGTGTATTGGTTCGACTACCTTTCAGGAGTTTCGCGGCATCTTCGAAAAGGATCGTGCACTGGCGCGCCGCTTCCAGAAGGTCGATGTCTCAGAGCCGTCGGTTGAAGACACCATCGGTATCCTGCGCGGGTTGAAGGGACGTTTCGAGCAGCATCACAAGATTGAATATAGCGATGAGTCGCTGCGCGCTGCGGCAGAGCTGGCATCCCGCTACATCAATGACCGTCATATGCCGGACAAGGCTATCGATGTAATCGATGAAGCCGGTGCATATCAACGGTTGCAGCCCGAAGATAAGCGCGTCGCTCGTATTGAGGTCGAGCAGGTCGAAGATATCGTAGCGAAAATCGCGCGCATTCCTCCTAAGCACGTCAGCACCTCAGACAAGGAGCTGCTTCGTAATTTGGAGCGAGACCTGAAGCTGACGGTGTTCGGTCAGGATGATGCTATCGATTCACTTGCTACTGCGATCAAGCTGTCTCGTGCAGGGCTCAAGGCTCCGGACAAGCCTGTGGGATCATTCCTCTTCGCCGGTCCGACAGGGGTTGGTAAAACAGAAGCTGCCCGCCAGCTAGCACGGGCTCTGGGTATCGAATTGATACGCTTCGACATGTCCGAGTACATGGAACGTCACACTGTGTCTCGGCTCATTGGTGCACCGCCGGGCTACGTTGGCTTTGATCAGGGTGGCTTGCTGACCGAGGCGATAACCAAGCAGCCACACTGCGTTCTGCTCCTGGATGAAATCGAGAAGGCGCATCCAGAGGTCTTTAACCTGCTATTGCAGGTCATGGATCATGGGACGCTGACTGATAACAATGGCCGCAAGGCCGACTTCCGTAATGTCATCATCATCATGACGACGAACGCCGGTGCAGAAACCGCAGCGCGGGCTTCGATTGGGTTCACCCACCAGGATCATGCGTCAGACGCGATGGAGGTGATCAAGAAGAGCTTCACGCCTGAGTTCCGCAACCGCCTGGATACGATCATCCAGTTCGGCCGTCTTAGCCATGAGGTCATCAAGAGCATCGTTGACAAGTTCCTCATCGAGCTACAGACGCAGCTCGAGGACAAGCATGTCACGCTCGAAGTGTCCGATGCTGCACGCGGCTGGTTGGCTGAGCGCGGCTACGACGTGCAAATGGGTGCGCGACCAATGGCTCGGCTGATTCAGGACAAGATCAAGCGGCCACTGGCTGAGGAGATCCTGTTCGGTGAACTGGCCGAACACGGCGGTGTAGTGCACATCGATATTCGAGATGGCGAGCCCTACTTTGACTTTGAGACGTCTGTCGAGTTGGCTTAACGCATTGAGGTGATGGAGCAAAAACGCCCGGCATCGCCGGGCGTTTTTGTCTGATCAAGCTGGCGAAGCGCAAAGCTGGCGCTACCCAGCGCTTTGCATCTTGCCGATTGGGACGATCAAGGTCGTGGCATGAGCGCAAACAAAAGCCCGGACTATGCCGGGCGTTCATGCTCGCGTCCTGTCAGCGGGCGCGGTAGGTGATGCGGCCTTTGCTCAGGTCGTAAGGCGTAAGTTCCACACGAACCTTGTCACCGGTAAGAATCCGGATGTAGTTCTTGCGCATCTTTCCGGAGATGTGCGCAGTAACGACGTGCCCATTTTCCAACTCCACACGAAACATGGTGTTAGGCAGGGTGTCGACGACAGTACCTTCCATTTCGAAGCTGTCTTCTTTCGACATTCAGTAAAACCCTCGGTGTCCAATGATAGACCCGGTACGAAGAATGCCCGGGTAAAAGCGGCAAGTATTGTGCCTGAAAGGGCCCCGAGAGCCAAGGGCTCAGGTTAGAGTTATCCAGCGCTGGTTAACCAACAGCTCAATCGGTCTATATTCGGTTTTGTAGTTCATTTTGCGGCAGTTTTTGATCCAGTAGCCTAGGTAGATTGCTTTCAGCCCGAGTCGGGCCGCTTCACCAACCTGCCAGAGAATCGCAAAGCGACCAAGGCTACGGCGTTCCTCGCTGGGATCGTAAAAGGTGTAGACGGCGGACAGCCCATTGGGCAGCAGGTCGGTCACTGCCAGAGCGAGCAGGCGGTCCTCCAGGCGGAACTCGTAGAAGCGAGAAAAGGGCAGGTCACGGACCAGGAAGGTATGGAACTGATCTCTGCTTGGCGGATACATGTCCCCGTCAGCATGGCGCTGTTCGATATAGTTCGCGTAGAGCGCATAGTACTCTTCGCTGAACGACGGACGGACGTCGGTCACGGTCAGGTCGGCGTTGCGCTTGAGGATGCGTTTCTGCTGCCGATTGAGCTGTAACCCGTCGGCCGGTATCCGCGCGGGAATGCAAGCTGTGCAACGTTGACAATGCGGGCGGTAGAGGTGGTCCCCGCTGCGGCGGAAGCCCATTTCGGACAGCTCTGCGTACACCTGTACGTCCATCGGCTGGCTGGGGTCGAGGAAGAGCGTGGTGGCCTGTTCGTCGGGCAGGTAGCTGCAGGCGTGAGGCTGGGTGGCGTAGAACTTGAGACGAGCCAGTGAAGTCATGGTCAGCTCTCGAAAATCTTGAAGTCAGTGTAGGTCAGCTTGGCTTCGTCGACTAGGACTCCCATCGGGCAGTACTGGGTTCATCCAGATAGCTGGCGAGCGTATTGGCGAAGGTTTGCCTGGGGACGGGTCTCGCGCCAAAACTGGCCAGGTGTTGCGTGTGCATCTGGCAGTCAATCAGTTTGAATCCCCAGTCTCTGAGACGTTCCACTAGTGCCACGAATCCCGCCTTGGATGCGTCCGTCGTACGGCTGAACATCGATTCGCCGAAGAATAGTCGACCGATTGCGAGGCCATAGAGGCCACCGACCAACCGCTCGTCCTGCCAGACTTCGACTGAGTGAGCGATGCCGAGCTGATGCAGCTCCAGATAAGCGTCTTGCATCGGCATGGTGATCCATGTGCCGTCAGTGTAGTTGCGGGGTCCGGCACAACCTTCGATGACGTCTCGAAACGCTTGGTCGAAAGTAATGCTGAATGTTCCCTGCCGTAACTTCTTGCGCAGGCTACGTGCGACATGCAGCTCTTCGGGATAGAGCACGGTGCGCGGGTCGGGTGACCACCAGAGCAGCGGTTGCCCGTCCTGATACCAAGGGAAGCAGCCATGACGGTAGGCCGCCAGCAAGCGTTCAGGCGATAGATCGCCTCCTGCAGCGAGAAGCCCGTCGGGCTCGCGCATGGCTTTTTCGAGCGGGGGGAACGACAAGTTGTCGCGCTGCAGCCAGGTCAGCATATCGATAGCCACTGGGCGGATGGGGGCATCCGCCCTGAGAAGGGTTACAGGTCCAGAAACTTTTCGGCATCGAGCGCGGCCATGCAGCCGGCGCCGGCCGAAGTGATGGCCTGGCGATAAACGTGATCGGCCACATCGCCTGCAGCAAATACGCCTGGGATGGTGGTGCTGGTAGCATCTCCCTCGTTGCCGCCCTTGATGACGAGGTAGCCGTCTCTCATCTCAAGCTGGCCTTGGAAAAGATCTGTGTTGGGCTTGTGCCCGATAGCAATGAAGACACCTGCCAGTTCAAGGTTCTGCTCCTCGCCGGATTCGGTGCTCTTCAGTCTTACACCCGTTACGCCACTCGCATCACCAAGCACTTCTTCCAGGGTGTGGTTCCAATGCAGGCGAATATTGCCGTTGGCTGCCTTCTCCATGATCTTGTCCTGCAAGATCTTCTCGGAGCGAAGCTTGTCGCGGCGGTGGATCAAGTGAACTTCCTTGGCGATATTCGAGAGGTACAGCGCTTCTTCCACAGCGGTATTGCCGCCACCGATCACCGCCACAACCTGGTTGCGGTAAAAGAACCCGTCACAGGTGGCGCATGCCGACACGCCACGTCCGGCGAACGCTTCCTCTGAGGGCAAGCCGAGGTACTGGGCAGATGCTCCGGTGGCGATGATCAACGCATCGCAGCTGTAGGTTGCGCTATCGCCCTTGAGAATAAAGGGCCGCTGCTGCAGTTCAGCTGTGTGGATATGGTCGAACACGACTTCGGTGTCGAAGCGCTCTGCGTGTTTCTGCATCCGCTCCATCAACGCTGGGCCAGTCAAACCTTCGACGTCTCCCGGCCAGTTGTCGACCTCAGTGGTGGTGGTCAGCTGGCCGCCGGGCTGAATGCCGGTGATCATCACCGGTTTCAGGTTGGCCCGGGCTGCGTATACGGCCGCGGTATAACCGGCCGGGCCCGAGCCGAGGATGATCAGACGTGAATGCTTGACTTCATTCATAAAAAGCCCTCATAAGCCTTTGTTGCCAATAGAGAAGCGTGCTCCAGTCGAGTCACGCTTTAAAAACTGGCGTTTATGCTACACCGAAGCACGAACAAAAGCCCAAGCCGGCACGGAACCGGCATGCCCTGGAATCGACAAACCCGTACAATGTCCAGGTTCAGGCTGACTACGGTTCATAGAGCGCGCCGCGGGCGCAGGAAATAAAGCGTTTTGAAGAATACCTCCTCTACCGCGCCAGCTTCCGTCTGGCGACAGCAGTTGCATTACCGCCTCAAAGAAGGGGCATTGATCGCGCTCGGCGCGCTTTGCGCCTACCTCTGGATGGCGCTGCTTACCTACGATCCCTCCGATCCTGGTTGGACCCATACCAGCAACGTCCAGCAGGTCCAGAATGCCGCCGGCCGCGCCGGCGCCTGGTTTGCCGATGTGCTGTTCATGGCGCTCGGCTACTTTGCTTTCCTGTTTCCGTTGTTGCTAGGCGTCAAGACCTGGCAGGTCTTTCGCGCACGGCACCAGCCCTGGAGCTGGAACGGGTGGCTGTTTTCCTGGCGACTTATCGGGCTCGTCTTCCTGATTCTTTCCGGATCTGCGCTCGCCTATATTCATTTTCAGTTTGCGGACGGTTTGCCTGCTTCAGCGGGCGGCGCTTTGGGCGAAAGCCTGGGACAGCTCGCCGAGGCAGCGCTGAATGTTCAGGGCAGTACGCTGCTGCTGTTGGCATTCTTCCTGTTCGGTTTGACGGTGTTTACGGACCTTTCATGGTTCAAGGTGATGGACCTGACCGGCAAGATTACGCTCGACCTGGTAGAGCTGATTCAGAGTTTCTTTAGTCGCTGGTGGTCCGCGCGTAACGAGCGTAAGCAGGTCGTTGCGCAGCTGCGCGAAGCCGATGATGTGGTAAACGACGTCGCCGGCTCGCTCCCGGATCACCGAGAGCGCGCCAAGGTCAAGGAACGGCTGCTTGAGCGCGAGGAGTCGTTGAGCAAACACATGAGCGAGCGCGATAAGCGCCCGCCACCAGTGATTCCTGCAGCTGCACCGTCCAAGCCGGTCGAGCAGAGCAAGCGAGTGCTGAAGGAAAAGCAGGCCAATCTGTTCGTCGATCCGCTGATCGAAGGCAGCGTCCCGCCATTGTCGTTGCTGGACGTGGCGGAAAAGCAGCAGAAGCAGTACTCACCAGAATCGCTCGAAGCCATGTCGCGGTTGCTGGAAATCAAGCTGAAGGAGTTTGGCGTTGAGGTCATCGTCGAGTCGGTTCATCCGGGCCCGGTGATCACTCGTTTCGAAATCCAGCCGGCCGCCGGGGTCAAGGTCAGCCGCATCTCCAACCTGGCGAAGGATTTGGCCCGCTCGCTAGCGGTTATCAGCGTGCGCGTCGTTGAGGTGATCCCCGGCAAGACTACCGTCGGTATCGAGATCCCCAACGAGGACCGGCAGATTGTTCGGTTCTCGGAGGTACTGTCGTCCGCGCCGTACGATGATGCTAAGTCGCCAGTCACCATTGCGCTTGGCCATGACATCGGCGGCAAGCCGGTGATTGCTGACCTGGCAAAGATGCCGCACCTCCTGGTTGCCGGTACCACCGGTTCGGGTAAGTCGGTCGGCGTGAATGCGATGATCCTGTCGATTCTTTTCAAGTCCACGCCGGAAGACGCGCGGTTGATCATGATCGACCCGAAGATGCTTGAATTGTCGATCTATGAAGGCATCCCGCACCTCTTATGTCCGGTCGTGACCGACATGAAGGAAGCGGCCAACGCGCTGCGCTGGAGCGTCGCCGAAATGGAGCGGCGCTATAAACTGATGGCGGCCATGGGTGTACGTAACCTGGCCGGCTTCAACCGTAAGGTGAAGGAAGCGGAGGAGGCCGGTACGCCGCTGACCGACCCGCTGTATCGCCGCGAAAGCATGGAAGACGAAGCGCCGTTACTGAAGAAGCTGCCGACAATCGTGGTCGTGGTGGACGAATTCGCCGACATGATGATGATCGTCGGCAAGAAGGTCGAAGAGCTGATTGCACGTATTGCCCAAAAGGCACGGGCGGCAGGTATCCATCTAATCCTGGCGACCCAGCGGCCGTCGGTGGATGTGATCACCGGCCTGATCAAGGCCAACATTCCGACCCGAATGGCGTTTCAGGTATCAAGCAAAATCGACTCGCGGACCATTCTCGACCAGGGCGGTGCCGAGCAACTGCTTGGCCACGGCGACATGCTTTACTTGCCGCCGGGCACTGGTCTGCCAATTCGGGTCCATGGTGCGTTCGTTTCCGATGAAGAGGTGCATCGTGTTGTCGAAGCCTGGAAGGCTCGCGGTGCCCCGGACTACATCGAAGAGATCCTGGTCGGCGTGGAAGACTCGGGAAGCGGCTTCGATGGTGGAGGCGAGGGTGGCAGCGGTGAGGACAGTGAAGACGATCCGCTTTACGATGAGGCGGTACGCTTCGTCACTGAAAGTCGCCGGGCTTCCATCTCTGCCGTCCAGCGCAAGCTCAAGATCGGCTACAACCGCGCCGCACGGATGATCGAATCCATGGAAATGTCGGGCGTCGTGACCTCTATGAACACCAACGGCTCGCGCGAAGTGCTCGCGCCGCCTCCTACCCGCGACTAGGTCGCCGAGGGCTTCATGCAATTGATTCGTGCGTTGTTTGCATCCGCTCTGCTGTTCACACTGGTTCCGGCTCACGCTGACCAGGCTGCCTCTGTGCAACGCCTGACCGGCCTGCTGCAGAAGGCTGAAACCTTGACCGGCCGCTTTTCCCAGCTGTCTCTGGATGGCACCGGAACCCAGCTGCAAGAGACCTCCGGTGAAATGGCGCTCAAGCGCCCGGGCCAGTTTCGTTGGCATACCGATGAACCGATGGAGCAGTTGCTGGTTTCTAACGGTAAGAAAGTCTGGTTGTACGATCCGGATCTCGAGCAAGTCACCATCCAAACACTCGACCAGCGCTTGACCCATACCCCGGCATTGCTGTTGTCGGGCGATGTATCGGCAATCAACGAGAATTTCGAAGTGTCTCACCAGGAGGCGGGGGAAGTGGTCGATTTCACGCTCAAGCCGAAAGCCAAGGACACACTGTTCGACAGTCTTCGTCTGTCGTTTCGTGGTGGCGTGATCAACGACATGCAAATGGTTGACGGCGTTGGCCAACGCACCAACATCCTGTTCCAAGGCGTCAAGTTGAACCAGCCACTCAAGGCCGAGCTGTTCACCTTCGAAGTGCCCGATGGGGCCGACGTCATCTCCGAGTAACAGGCATTCGCTTTCCGTTTACCCACACGGCCTGCTTTCCCGCAGGCCGTGTGCATCAGAGGCTTCCGTCGCCGATGGACCTGTTCAGCCGTGAACCTGTCGCTCAACCTCTAGCTGCACGCCTGCGCGCCGCCAGCCTTGACGAATATGTTGGGCAGGAGCACCTGTTGGCGCGTGGCAAACCGTTGCGTGAGGCGCTGGAGCAGGGTGCGTTGCACTCGATGGTCTTCTGGGGGCCGCCGGGAGTCGGCAAGACCACCCTAGCGCGCCTGTTGGCCAAAGTATCTGATGCGCACTTCGAGACCGTCTCGGCGGTGCTGGCTGGCGTCAAGGAGATTCGCCAGGCCGTGGAGATTGCAAAGCAGCAAGCGGCCCAATACGGACGGCGTACGATCTTGTTCGTTGACGAGGTGCATCGCTTCAACAAGTCTCAGCAGGACGCTTTTTTACCCTACGTTGAAGATGGCACGCTGATTTTCATCGGTGCCACCACCGAAAACCCGTCGTTCGAGCTTAACAATGCCTTGTTGTCGCGTGCCCGGGTCTATGTGCTAAAGAGCCTCGACGAGGCTGCGCTACGCAGGCTGGTCACGCGCGCATTGACCGAGTCTAAGGGATTGGGCGACCTCCATCTGAGTCTGCCGGATGAGAGTTTTCAGATCCTGATGGCAGCCGCTGATGGTGATGGACGACGGCTATTGAACCTGCTGGAAAACGCCTCGGACCTGGCCGAAGAGGGCGGCGAGATCAGCGTCGAGCTGCTGCAGGATCTGCTGGGCGACAGCCGGCGGCGCTTCGACAAGGGGGGGGAGGCCTTTTACGACCAGATATCGGCTTTGCATAAGTCGGTCCGCGGTTCGAATCCGGATGCCTCGTTGTACTGGTTTGCCCGAATGATCGACGGTGGTTGCGATCCGCTGTACATCGCCAGACGTGTGGTTCGCATGGCTAGCGAAGAGGTGGGCAATGCAGATCCCCGGGCGCTGAGTCTGTGTCTGTCGGCGTGGGATGTGCAGGAACGGCTGGGAAGTCCTGAAGGCGAATTAGCCGTCGCCCAGGCCATCGTCTATCTCGCTTGCGCGCCGAAGAGCAACGCGGTTTACAGCGCCTTCAATGCAGCGATGCGGGACGTTCGAGAGAACGGCTCGGCGGAGGTTCCGTTGCACCTGCGTAATGCGCCGACCCGGCTGATGAAAGAGCTGGGTTACGGCAACGAATATCGCTACGCCCATGATGAGCCTGACGCCTACGCTGCGGGTGAGGACTATTTTCCAGAAGCAATAGAGCCGCGCCACTATTACGACCCCGTACCGCGTGGTCTGGAGAGCAAGATCCGCGACAAACTTGAGCATCTGGCACGTCTCGATCAGCAAAGCCCGCGGCAGCGGAGAAAAACATGATTCGCATGGTTCTGGCCGTGGCCGCCGGCGGTGTCGTAGGTACGCTGATCAGATTCGGCGTCTCGACATGGGTCTCCGCTCAGTGGCCGAGACACTTTTTCTTCGCAACCCTCGCAGTGAACCTGCTTGGCTGCCTGCTTATTGGCTATCTGTACGCCTCTTTCCTGCACCGCCCCGAACTATCCCCGGAGATGCGCAGCGGGTTGATCGTTGGCTTTCTCGGTGCGTTAACGACGTTTTCCAGCTTCTCGCTGGACGGTTTGCGACTGCTGGAAAGTGGCCAACCCGCGACAGCCTTCGGTTACATAGGCGCGAGTGTGCTCGGTGGTCTGTTGGCCGCCTGGCTTGGACTTACGCTTGGCAGGTTATGAACCTGGCCTGGATCACAGTAAACTTCGCTTCTTTGCCTTTCCTCAAAGCTTCCATAGACGAGACCCACCATGCTTGATTCGAAACTGGTACGCACACAGCTGCAAGACGTGGCCGACCGCCTCGCGACCCGCGGCTACCAGCTGGATGTGGCGCGTATCGAGGCGCTTGAAGCCCAGCGCAAGACCGTGCAGACCCGTACCGAGCAACTTCAGGCCGAGCGCAACGCCCGCTCCAAATCCATCGGTCAGGCCAAACAGCGCGGTGAAGACATTGCGCCGTTGCTCGCTGATGTCGACCGTATGGGCTCAGAACTCGAAGCCGGAAAGGTCGAGCTGGAAGGCATCCAGAGCGAGCTGGATCAGTTGATGCTGAGCCTGCCGAACCTGCCGCACGAATCGGTTCCAGTGGGCAAAGATGAAGATGAGAACGTCGAAGTTCGTCGCTGGGGTGCGCCCAAGACCTTCGACTTCGAAGTGAAAGACCACGTCGCATTGGGCGAGCAGCACGGCTGGCTCGACTTCGAGACCGCGGCCAAGCTATCCGGTGCGCGCTTTGCGCTGATGCGCGGGCCGATCGCCCGTCTGCATCGCGCCCTGGCGCAGTTCATGCTGGATCTGCACACCCGCGAGCACGGATACGAAGAGGCGTACACGCCGTATCTGGTCCAGGCCCCGGCGCTGCAGGGTACCGGCCAGCTTCCGAAGTTCGAAGAGGACCTGTTCAAGATCAGCCGTGAGAACGAAGCTGACCTTTATCTGATTCCAACCGCCGAGGTCTCGCTGACCAACATCGTGGCTGGCGAGATTCTGGATGCCAAGCAGCTGCCGATGAAATTCGTCGCGCATACGCCGTGTTTCCGCAGCGAAGCGGGCGCTTCTGGCCGTGACACCCGCGGAATGATCCGTCAGCACCAGTTCGACAAGGTCGAGATGGTTCAGATCGTCGAGCCGAGTCAGTCGTTCGAAGCGTTGGAAGGCTTGACGGCGAACGCGGAGAAGGTACTGCAGCTGCTGGAATTGCCGTATCGCGTTTTGGCGCTGTGCACGGGTGACATGGGCTTCGGTGCGACTAAGACCTACGATCTCGAAGTCTGGGTGCCGAGTCAGGACAAGTATCGTGAAATCTCTTCCTGCTCTAACTGCGGCGACTTTCAGGCGCGTCGCATGCAGGCACGCTACCGCAACCCGGAAACGGGCAAGCCCGAACTGGTCCATACACTGAATGGCTCCGGGCTGGCCGTAGGTCGTACGCTGGTTGCAGTGCTGGAGAATTACCAGCAGGCCGATGGCAGCATCCGTGTGCCGGCAGCACTCAAGCCCTACATGGGCGGTATCGAAGTGATCGGTTGATCCGGCGATAGCGTGCCGACGCAGGTGCAGAGAGACGGGTGATGTGCTTCGCAGGGAAAAGGCCGAACGAGCATCCGGACTCTCTTGATTCTCGACAAGGGCCATCACAGACATAAGGTTTGAGATGGCTCTATCTCATATTGTCACCAGGACGGGTCCATGGATTTTTTGCCGCTTTTCCACAATCTGAAGGGCCGTCCGGTACTGGTCGTCGGCGGTGGGGAGATTGCACTGCGCAAGGCTCGCTTGTTGTCAGAAGCGGGCGCCGTGCTGCGCGTTGTCGCTCCGGAAGTAGAGGCGCAGTTGAACGAGCTGGTAGCGCAAGGCGGCGGACAGACAATCATCCGGGGTTATCTCCCTGGCGACCTGTCAGGCTGCGTGTTAGCGATCGCTGCGACCGATGACGAGCCACTGAATGAGCAGGTATCCAAAGACGCCCAGGCGCTTGGCATGCCGGTCAACGTGGTGGATTCGCCGCAGCTGTGTACGGTGATTTTTCCGGCCATTGTTGATCGCTCGCCGCTGATGATCGCTGTTTCCAGCGGTGGTGATGCTCCCGTGCTGGCGCGCCTCATGCGCGCGCGCATCGAGACCTGGGTGCCAGCGGTCTATGGCGAACTGGCAGGCTTGGCGAAGAAATTCCGTAGCCAGGTCAAGGCCAAATTTGCAGACGTACAGCAGCGACGTGTGTTCTGGGAAGAAGTCTTCCAGGGCAGCGTTGCGGAGCGGGCGCTCGCTGGTCAGGCGCAAGAGGCCGAGCGGCTCTTGGAGGAAAAACTGTCCGGTGCGGAGCCGAAAACCCTGGGCGAGGTCTATTTGGTCGGTGCCGGACCGGGCGATCCTGATCTGCTGACCTTCCGTGCCCTGCGCCTGATGCAGCAGGCCGACGTGGTCCTCTACGACCGCTTGGTAGCGCCCGCTATCCTCGACTTGTGCCGGCGCGATGCCGATCGCATTTATGTCGGTAAACAGCGCGCAGCGCATGCGGTGCCGCAGGATCAGATCAACCAGTTGCTGGTAACCCTGGCCAAAGAAGGCAAGCGCGTGTTGCGGCTCAAAGGCGGCGATCCGTTCATATTCGGGCGAGGCGGCGAAGAGATCGAAGAACTGGCGGCGCACGACGTGCCGTTCCAGGTCGTCCC
Source organism: Pseudomonas sp. NPDC077451 (assembly GCF_044543345.1). Taxonomy (NCBI): domain Bacteria; kingdom Pseudomonadati; phylum Pseudomonadota; class Gammaproteobacteria; order Pseudomonadales; family Pseudomonadaceae; genus Pseudomonas; species Pseudomonas sp. NPDC077451. The sequence goes on from NZ_JBITVX010000001.1 coordinate 735,877, forward strand.
CGGGATCACCGCGGCCAGTGGCTGCGCGGCCTATGCCGGTATTCCGCTGACCCATCGTGATCATGCACAGTCGGTACGCTTCGTGACGGGGCATTTGAAGGATGGAAGTTGCGATTTGCCGTGGTCAGAACTGGTCGCGCCCAGCCAGACGCTGGTGTTCTACATGGGGCTGGTCGGTCTGCCGGTTATCTGCCAACAGCTGATCGCACACGGTCGCTCTGCCGATACCCCCGCTGCCTTGGTTCAGCAGGGAACGACGATCAATCAACGAGTGTTTACCGGAACGCTCGCCAACCTGGCCGAGCGAGTGGCCAACGAACAGGTGCAGGCGCCAACGCTCGTCATCATTGGCGAGGTAGTGCAGTTACGCGAAAAACTTGCTTGGTTCGAAGGCGCTCAGAACCGCGACAGGTAACTATCGCGGCCGTCCGAGACGGTCGCGGCCTTAACGCGACCAGATCCCTTTCCCGGCCAGGCGATCCCGATCATGCGCGCGGTCCAGTGACAGCTCTGGGCCTTTGGGTACGATGCCGTTGCCGTTGATATGCCGGTGACTGGCGTAGTAGTGGTGCTTGATGTGGGTGAAGTCGACGGTCTCGGCAATCCCCGGCCACTGGTACAGTTCTCGTAGCCAGTTCGAAAGGTTTGGATAGTCCTCGATCCGTCGCAAGTTGCATTTGAAGTGACCGTGGTAGACGGCATCGAAGCGAACGATGGTGGTGAACAGACGCCAATCCGCCTCCGTCAGGTATTCGCCGGTCAGGTAACGATGCTCGTTGAGACGCTGTTCGAGCCAATCGAGCTCGGCGAACAATTCATCGAATGCTGCTTCGTAGGCTTTCTGCGTTGACGCAAACCCAGCCCGGTAGACGCCATTGTTGACGCGTGGATAGATGCGTTCGTTGAGGGAGTCGATCTCGGCACGTAGCGGCTCTGGGTAGAGATCCAGCCTCGAGCCAGTCAGATCATCGAAAGCGCTGTTGAAGATGCGAATGAGCTCGGCCGATTCGTTGTTGACGATGCGTTGCTCCTGCTTATCCCAAAGCACCGGAACCGTCACACGGCCGGTGTACTGAGCGTCATCAGCGGTATAGCGTTGATGCAGATAGCTCAGGCCATCCAGCGCATCGCCAGTCGACCCCCGTTGCTTGTCGAACGTCCAGCCGTGCTCCGCCATTAGCCAACTGACCACCGAAACGTCGATCAGCGGCTCGAGCTGTTTCAGTTTGCGATAAATCAGGGTGCGATGAGCCCAGGGGCAGGCCAGCGAGACATAGAGATGATAGCGACCAGCTTGTGCCTGAACGGCGGGGCGGTTATCTGGCCCTGGCGAACCGTCCGTGGTGATCCAGTCTCGCCGTTGGGCCTGCTCTCGCTGGAATTCTCCATCGTTACTGTTTTCGTACCAGCGGTCTTGCCACTGGCCGTCGACCAGAAGTCCCATGCTCACCTCCACGGTTTCGAATTAAAAACAGTGTAGGTGTCATGGCTCGATTGATGAGTCGTAAAGCCCGGTCAAACCAATCGTTCAGGTCGATAGATTCCGATGCGCCCAGAACTCACGAGCCTGATCGAACGCTGCTTCACGCGGCTGGCCAAGGCCTCTGAGTGCCAAGGCCATCGTCGCAACGACTGCAAGCTCACCGTAGGCATCTTCGGCACCTTGCCAGACAGCAACCAGATGCTGCGGATCGAGCTGCGCAGGCTTGACGTGACGTTGCGGCGAAAGCGCCGGCCAGTCTTCGTCCCAAGACTCGCCCGCCTGGGTACCGTACAGGTGCGCAACGCCATCGGGGTTGACCTCGATCTCGCCCCCTTCGCCCTTGATCACGATTGAGGTGTCGCCCAGTAGCCGACTGGCTTCCCTGTGATTTGCCTGATAGCCCGGGTGGAAAATGCTCTGCAGTCCGCAGCGGGCCCTCAGTGGATTGAGGATGCGAGCCAGCGAATGGATTGGCGAGCGCAAGCCAAGCACGTTACGTTGATCGATCATGCGCTGAAGCCCCGGCATCCACGCACCGAGTGTCATGAAAGCGAGGTTGTCTTTATCCAAAGCATTGGCAGTTTCAGTCCAGTCGCGGCAACTAGCGATACCTATTAGTTCGAGCTGCTGCTCGGTATACATCCGCCCTGCGGTGTGCGCGCCACCGCCATGCACCAGAATCCGAATACCGTTTTGTGCCAGGCATTTCGCAGCAAGCAAATACCAGGGCAGATGACGCTTCTTGCCGGCATAGCTTGGCCAGTCAATATCCACCGCGATTGCTGGCGCTTGCAGGCGCTCGCGCACGGCTTCGGTGAATCCTGCCAGTTCTTCGGCGCTTTCTTCCTTGTGCCGTAATAGCATGAGAAAGGCGCCGAGCTGCGTGTCTTCCGCTTTCCCGTCAAGCAGCATGCCCATGGCTTCGCGCGCTTCTTCGCGGGTCAAGTCACGGGCGCCGCGCTTGCCTTTGCCGAGAATGCGGACGAAGACGGCGAAAGGATGTTCGGCAGGGGTGACCAGGCTCATATGCAATTGCTCGGTTTCGGCAGGCCTGCCAGCTTTGCAGCCAGCTTGGCAGGGGTGCCTTTGAATAGGCGGTTCAGATGCATGCTGTTGCCCTTTTCCGGGCCAAGTTTCAATGCGGTGTACTTGATCAGCGGACGCGTTGCGGGCGACAGCTGAAACTCCTGATAAAACTCGCGCAGCACCCGGAGGATTTCCCAGTGTTCGGCTTGGAGGGTGATTCCTTCAGCGTTCGCCAGTGCTTCTGCGACCGGCTCGCTCCAATCGTCGAGATCAACCAGGAAGCCTTCCTGATCCACAGCAACGCTTATGCCGTTGATAATCAGCCCGTTCATAGCCAAGAATTGGTCCGGTCATAATGACAGCAGAGCTCGACGAAGCCGTCATAGTCGATCTGCTGCAGGCGCAACGGCAGGGAGTTGATGCCACGGGCGGCCACGTCTTCATCCAGCGCAAACAGTGCGATGCTCTCGGGCATCAGATCCAACGCTTTCCGCTGGGCCGTGCCGTCCTTCAGCGCATATACCGCATCCCCACAAAGCAACAGCGCATCGTCGGCATTGACTAGATGTAAGCAGCTGGCCAGGCGGCTATCTGCAAACGGGGAGTGTGAAAGCAGGTGCAGAGTTGCCATCAGAGCGTGATCACATGGTCGTAGCGGTTAATAAGGGCGCGCAGCCCGGCATCGTCCAATAACTCTACCGGCAGCGACAGCGTGGCCTCATCCAGCCCGCGCTCGCTGAGGCTGCGTTTGGCCGTGTACAGCGCGTCGATGCCAAACATGGGAAGTGCCTGCAGATTGGCCGTCAGGTCCTTTTGCTGCAGCCGAGTGGCCTGCTGAGCAGGCACCAGCTGAAACACCCCGTCATCGAGAAACAACAGCCCGAGCGGCAATTCGAACGCGCCGCCGGCCAGAACGATATCCAGTGCCTCGCGTGCGGAAGGACCGGACCACGGCGACTGCCGCGTGATGATGAGCATCGAGCGCGCCATCAGTGACCTCCAAAGCAGACCAGACGGTCGGCATGCTGGCTGGCTTCGTGCAGCTGCCCCAGACCGGACAGCTCCCAACCCGCTGCAAGGTTCGCTGCAGGGCGCTGGTGGCGTTTGGCTTCCTGTTCATCCAGTACGCCACGGCGCAGACTCGCAGCGATGCAGACCACACCGTCAAGCCCGTGGAGGCTGATGAGTTGACGCCATTGCTCTGCGATATCCAGTTCGTCTTGCGCGGTCACCGTGTTGGCCGACGCGCTGTGTACACCATCCTGATAAAGGAACAGCCGGACAACCTCGTGACCGCCCGTCAGCACCGCCTCGGTGAAACGCAAGGCGCGGCGTGAGGCGGGGGAGTGGGCGGGGGAAAACAGAGCAATTGCGAATTTCATGGGCCACCGTTGCATGACTGCCTGACATGATACGCCAGCTTTAGAAACGAAAAAGCCCGCCGAAGCGGGCTGATTCGATGGGTACTGATCAGTCGTCGCCACCCATGATGCCCATCAGCTGCAGCAGGCTGATGAACAGGTTGTACAGCGAAACGTACAGGCCGATGGTGGCCATGATGTAGTTACGCTCGCCGCCATGGATGATCGCGCTGGTCTGGTAGAGGATGCACACCGAAGAGAACAGCACGAAGCCGGCGCTGATCGCCAGTTGCAGGCCGCTAATCTCGAAGAAGAAACCAGCAACCATTGCGCCCAGCAGGACAAAGAAACCAGCGGTGATAAAGCCGCTAAGGAAGCTCATGTCCTTACGGGTGATCAGCACGAATGCCGACAGACCAAAGAACACCAGAGCGGTCATCGACAGCGCCGAGGCAATGAGCTCACCACCGTTGGCAGTGCCTAGGTACATGTTGAGGATCGGCCCCAGCGTGTAACCCATGAAGCCGGTCAAGGCGAAAGTCGAAAGCAGACCCCACGCGGAATTGCGTAGCTTCACGGTCAGGAAGAACAGGCCGTAGAAGCCAATCAGCACCACGAAGATGTTCGGGTAGGCTGCGTTGGCTTGCATCGCCATGTAGGCGACGAAGGCGCTGAAGCCCAGGGTGATGGCCAGAAGGCCGTAGGTGTTGCGCAGAACGCGGCTGACTTCCTTCTGTTCAACCTGCGTATGCGTAGGTGCGTACTGTTGCTTGAGCATGGCGACACTCCTGTAGATGTATTCAGCCTAAGGTGAATTGCCCCGGATCATAGCAGAGCTTTTGTTTCCGCCTAACGACAGTGTTTGACAGACTGTTTCGTTCGGGTACTATTGCGCCCGCTCTCTGCGGAGGAGTGGCAGAGCGGTTGAATGCAACGGTCTTGAAAACCGTCGAAGGGGAAACTCTTCCGTGAGTTCGAATCTCACCTCCTCCGCCATATCGCGAACTGAAGGCCCCGTACTCCGGGGCCTTCAGCGTTTCTGGACTAGGGACGTGCGGGCATGAGCGTTCCCATATTGTTCCCAAGGGAGCGAGTGCGGCAGCGCGAAGTCGTCCTCAGACGCCAGTTCCGCGATTTTCGCCGGTCTTAGCTAGTTTGTTTGGAGACGGCGAGCGATGGTGCGCTGGGTGACTCCAGCACGTGGGCTGATTGGAGCGAGCTCGTGGCTTCTACCCAGCGATGGACGTAACTCCGTGCTTAAAGGTGAGGTAGTTGGCGTTTCTTTAGCGTGCGGTGGGTGCGCTTGGTAACTAAAATCTCCGCTCGGACAAAAGGAATTGTCAGATGATCCGGATTAGGCTGCCCGAGGCTTTGGCACTCGTGCGGGAACACTTCAGGCCGCTGTTGTTCACGGCCACAATGGATTCTCCTCAGACCATCCAGGCGATGCTGCTGGATGAGTTGACCGGGGAGTCGTTGGTCTTGACCGGGCTCCCGTGTGGCGTATCGGTTACGCGAGCGCAATTGGCAGGGTTGATTAGCGTGATCGAACTCGACGTCATTGCACTACGGCCGGCTCTGCTCGAGGGCTTGCGAGAACGACAGATCGCCGTTTAGCTGAACGTTTGTCTATGCGTCATCCAAGATAGGCGACGGCGTCGAATCTCACCGGCTCTGCCAGTCTCTAGTAGAAGGCCCCATGTTCTGGGGCCTTTGTCGTTTGAGTTCATGAAGCAATACGCAGGCCTGATTCGGCTCAGGCAACCGAAGCGGTTTGGGGCGCCGAGCCCACTTCCTCGGCGTAGTGGCAGGCCACCAGCCTGTCGTCCAAAGGGCGGAATGCCGGGACTTCTGAACTGCAGCGTTCGGTGGCGTGAGGGCAGCGGGTGTGGAAAACGCAGCCGGTAGGTGGGTCGAGCGGGTTGGGCAGTTCGCCGCTGACCTTGATTTTCGGCTTCGTCGAGTCAGGCCGGATGCTAGGCGTCGCGGCCAGCAGCACCTGAGTGTAAGGGTGTAGCGGGCGGGTGTAGATCAGCTCGGCTGGCCCCATTTCCATCGGGCTGCCGAAATACATCACCAGTACCTTATCAGCTACATGACGGACAACAGCCAGGTCATGGGAGATGAAGACATAGCCGGCGTTGAACTGCTCCTGCAGATCCATGAAGAGGTTCAGCACCTGCGCTTGAATCGACACATCCAGCGCCGAAGTCGGCTCGTCGGCAATCAGCACCTTCGGATTGAGCATCATCGCCCGCGCAAGGGCAATGCGCTGGCGCTGACCGCCGGAGAACATATGCGGATAGCGCTGGTAGTGCTCGGGACGCAGCCCGACCTGCTGCATCATCGCCTGCACGCGCTCCCGGCGTTCAGTGCGTGACAGCCCGGTATTGATAACGAGCGGTTCAGCCAACTGGTCGCCGATCTTCTGCCTTGGGTTCAACGAGGCGTAGGGATTCTGAAACACCATCTGCACATCGCGGCGTAGCTGTTTGCGTTGAGCCTTGTCTGCGCCTGCCACTTCCTGTCCTGCAATCTGCAACGAGCCGGACGTCGGCTCCTCGATGAGTGTCAGTGCTCGTGCAAGCGTGGACTTGCCGCAACCGGATTCGCCCACCACGGCCAGTGTTTCGCCGGACGCCAGTTCGAAGGACACGCCGTTGAGCGCGCGTACGGTGGCGTGTGGTTTGAACAGCCCACGTGAGATTTGGTAGTGGCGGGTCAGCTCGCGTGCGGACAGCACGCTGCCTGTCGACGGCTCAGTAGACATGGTGTTCTCCGGGTGGCTGGCTAGGACGTTGCGACTCCGGCAGCACTTCAGGTGCTTCGCCAGGTGTCATGTTGCGCGGGTAAAAGCAGCGCACCTCGCCGCGGTCGTAGGGTTCCAGTGCCGGTCGTTCTCCGCAGCGTGGTTGAGCGTAAGGGCAACGTGGCGAGAGCAGGCAGCCCGCCGGGCGGTCGTATCGACCCGGAACGATGCCCGGCAAGGTCGCAAGACGCCGGCTGTTCGAATGTTCTGGTATGGAGGCGAGCAACGCTTCGGTGTACGGATGAGCGGGTGCGTCGAACAGCTCTGGTACGCGCCCGGTCTCGACCGCTTGGCCCGCATACATCACACAGACGCGCTGAGCGGTTTCGGCTACCACGGCCAGGTCGTGAGTGATCAGGATGAGTGCCATGTTCTGGTCGCGCTGCAAGCTCAGCAGCAGATCCATGATTTGTGCCTGGATGGTCACGTCCAGCGCTGTGGTCGGCTCGTCGGCGATCAGCAGCTGTGGCTCGCCTGCGATAGCCATGGCGATAGCCACCCGCTGGCTCATGCCGCCGGACAGCTGATGGGGGAAGGCGTCCAGACGGCTGGCGGCGCCTGGGATTTCAACCCGCTCGAGCAGCTCGAGCGCGCGCTGCCGAGCGGCTTTGCCCTTGAGGCCCAGATGCTGTCGCAGCACCTCTTCGATCTGGAAACCCACGGTATAGCTTGGATTGAGCGCGGTCATCGGGTCCTGAAAGACCATGGCCAAATCCTTACCGATCACTCGACGGCGCTGGCGCCCCTTGAGAGTCAACAAATCCTGGCCGGCGAATTGGAGGCGATCAGCCGCCACTTTGCCCGGCGCATCGACCAGCCCCATCAACGCCATCATCGTGACTGACTTGCCAGAGCCGGACTCACCGACGATGGCCAGCACTTCACCTTTGTCGACGCTGAGGTCTAGCCCGTCCACCACAGGTGGCGCGCCGTCGTCTCCAAAGCGCACCGACAGGTTTTGAATCTCGAGGAGGCTCATCGGCGATTGTCCCTTGTTTCCGTAAGTTCTGAACGAAGCATCTGTGAACCCCTCATGCGGCATTCTTGAGCTTGGGATCAAGCGCATCGCGCAGGCCGTCGCCGAACAGGTTGATGGCCAGCACGCTGAGCAGAATCGCCAAGCCAGGAAGGGATACGACCCACCAGGCGCGCTCGATGTAATCGCGTGCCGAGGCCAGCATCGTGCCCCACTCGGGTGTAGGCGGCTGAACGCCAAGGCCTAGAAAGCCCAGCGCGGCGGCGTCGAGAATCGCCGAGGAAAAGCTCAGCGTGGCCTGGACGATCAGCGGCGCCATACAGTTCGGCAGTACGCTGATGAACATCAGCCGCAAGGTGCCGGCGCCAGCGAGTTTCGAGGCTGTCACGTAGTCGCGGTTGAGCTCGGTCATCACCGCCGCCCGGGTCAGGCGCACGTAAGAGGGCAGGGACACGATGGCGATGGCGAAGATGGTATTGATCAGACCTGGGCCGAGGATCGCCACGATCGCTACCGCCAGCAGTAGCGAGGGCAGTGCCAGCATGATGTCCATCAAGCGCATGATGAACGGCCCCAGCCGAGTAGGCGAAAAGCCTGCCAGCAGGCCGAGCAGGATGCCGGGCAGCAGCGAAAAGACGACCGAAGCAAGACCGATCAGCAGCGACAGCCGCGCCCCGTGGATTAACCGCGAAAGCATGTCCCGCCCGAGCTCGTCGGTGCCAAGTATGAATTGCACCGTCCCGCCTTCCTGCCATGCCGGCGGGGTGAGCAAAAAGTCGCGAAACTGTTCGCTGGGGTTGTAGGGCGCCAAAGCCGGTGCGAACAGGGCGCAGGCAACCAGCAACACCATAAAGATCAGGCCACCCAGTGCGCCCTTGTTGCGGCGAAAGGCACTCCAGAACTCCCGAAGGGGTGACGGGTAATAAGCAGTCGGTTCGGCGGCCGGTAGGGTCTCAATGCTGTTCATGCTTCGGCCTCCTCAGCGCTGGTGGCGAATACGGGGGTTGGCCAGGCCGTAGAGGATGTCCACGGTGAAATTGACCAGGATGACGAGGCAGGCGACCAGCAAGATGCCGTTCTGCACTACTGGGTAGTCGCGAGCGCCGATGGATTCGATCAGCCACTTGCCGATGCCCGGCCAGGAGAAAATCGTCTCGGTCAGTACGGCTCCGGCCAGCAGGGTGCCGATCTGCAAGCCGAACACGGTCAGGACGGGGATCAGCGCGTTGCGCAGCCCATGGACGAAAACCACTCGGCTCGGCGATAAACCTTTCGCCCGAGCCGTGCGGACATAATCTTCGCGCAGCACTTCTAGCATCGCTGAGCGCGTCATGCGGGCGATGACCGCCAGGGGAATCGTCGCCAGCACCACAGCCGGGAGAATCATGTGGTGAAGAGCATCCAGAAATGCGCCTTCTTCTTCGCTGAGCAGGGTGTCGATCAGCATGAAGCCGGTGACGGGCGGTACGTCGTAGAGCAGGTCGATTCGTCCGGAAACGGGCGTCCAGCCAAGGCCTACGGAGAAAAACATGATGAGAATCAGCCCCCACCAGAAGATCGGCATCGAGTAACCCACCAGCGAAACGCCCATAACGCCATGGTCGAACAGCGAGCCACGTTTAAGTGCTGCGACCACACCAGCCAGCAGGCCCAGGGTGCCGGCGATGATCAGTGCCGCGAAGGCAAGCTCGAGGGTGGCGGGAAACAGGGTAGAGAACTCTTTCCAGACGCTCGTGCGTGTACGCAGCGACTCGCCAAGATCACCTTGCGCCAGATTGCCGATGTAATCGAAATACTGCAGGTAAAGCGGCTTGTTCAGACCCAGCCGCTCCATCGCCTGGGCATGCATCTCCGGATCGACTTTCCGCTCTCCCATCATCACTTCCACCGGATCCCCGGGGATCATGCGAATCAGGGCAAAGGTGAGTAGCGTGATGCCGAAAAAGGTGGGTATCAGCAGACCCACGCGGCGGGCTATGAAGCTGAACATTGCAGAACTCCTGGTAAAACTATGGCTGCGCGACAGCACAGCCTCGATCGCCGTACTCAAGTTCGCGACTATCGTTGGGCTGATGACGCTTGGCTGTGCGGACCGGCAGTCAAAAAACGTGCAAAGGAGGTCAGCCAGACATGCCCGAGGGCAGGCCTGGCTTCGCTACTATCAACGCTTGTTTTCTACGCCATAGAAGGAGTTGCGCCCGAAGGGGCTGATTTCGAAGCCCTCCACGCTGTTGCGCATCGGCTGGTAGACGGTAGAGTGGGCAATAGGCGTGATGGGTACCTGCTCCTGAATGATCTGCTGCGCCTGCTCATACAGCTTGGTACGTTCAGCCTGATCCGTAATGCGCTTGGCATCCTTGACCACTTTGTCGTATGTCGCGTCGCACCATCTCGACCAATTGTTGCCATTTACCGCATCACAGCCATACAGCGTGTTCATCCAGTTGTCCGGGTCGCCATTGTCCCCAGTCCAGCCGATCAGCATGGCATCATGCTCCCCCGCATGGCCGCGCTTGATATATTCGCCCCACTCGTAGCTCACGATGCGTGCCTTGATCCCGATCTTGGCCCAGTCAGCCTGGATCATTTGCGCCATCAGCTTGGCGTTGGGGTTGTAGGGGCGCTGCACCGGCATTGCCCACAGGGTGATTTCGGTGCCTTCCTTGACGCCTGCCTGTTTAAGCAATTCGCGCGCTTTTTCCGGGTTGTATTCGGTGCCCTTGATGCTCTCGTCGTAAGACCACTGAGTGGGCGGAAGGGCGTTCACAGCCAATTGGCCGGCCCCCTGATAGACGGCCTCGATGATGGATTTCTTGTCGACGGCCATGTCCAACGCCTTGCGCACCTCAAGCTTGCCGAGTGGCTCGTGCTCAACGTTGTAGGCGATGTAACCGAGGTTAAAGCCCGGTTGGCTCGGTACCTTGATGTTGGGATCTTTCTGCAACGCTTCGATGTCCGCCGGGCGAGGGTTGAGCGTGACCTGGCATTCCCCGGCACGGAGCTTCTGCGCACGGACCGAGGCGTCGGTAGTGATCGCGAAAATCAAGTTATCGATCTTCACGTCTTCGGGTTTCCAGTATTCCTTGTTGCCCTTGAAGCGGATCTGAGCGTCTTTCTGGTAGCGGCTGAATACGAACGGCCCAGTGCCAATCGGCTTCTGGTTGATCTGTTCACTGTTGCCGGCTTGGAGCAACTGATCGGCATATTCAGCTGAATGGATCGCGGCAAAGTTCATCGCGAGGTTCTGTATGAAGGCGGCATCTACTTTGTCGAGGGTAAAGCGGACCGTCATGTCGTCGAGCTTCTCGACCTTGGTGATGTTCTTGTCCATGCCCATGTCGACGAAATAGGGGAACTCGCTGGCGTACGCCTTGCGGAACGGATGCTCCTTGTCGAGCATGCGCTGGAAAGTGAAGAGGACGTCGTCGGCATTGAACTCGCGGCTGGGCTTGAAGTAGTCAGTGGTATGAAACTTGACCCCGGGACGCAGATGGAAGGTATAGGTGAGGCCGTCATCGCTGACCTCCCATTTGGTCGCCAGCGCGGGGAGGGCGCGAGTGCCGCCTCGTTCGAATTGGGCGAGACGGTTGAATACGGTTTCCGAGGCGGCGTCGAAGTCAGTACCGGTGGTGTACTGACCAGGATCGAAACCGGCGGGGCTGCCCTCGGAGCAGTACACCAGGCTGCCGGCGGCGAAGCTGAGGGGCGAGCCGAGGATCAGTCCCGCGGCGAGCAATGCTCGGATGGAGAGAGTGTTTCGCATGCAAACCTCATTCTTTTTTATGTTCATCGAGGGTTGGTCTCGTGGACCGAACAGTGGCTCACTGCACGCCGGTGTCGCCGTGGGGGTTCGCCCGCTCGGCGCAGAACACTGTTGGCGGCTGCGTCTTGAAGATCACAGCCTAGCCTGCCTCGAAATTAAGTCATGCTGAAAACCCGGTCAACAGAAATTAAGCGCTGCTAAATTTCGTTGGCGAGCTTCAGGTATCGAGATCAAGCAATAGCGGTGCCAGCTAGCGGGTGGTCAAATCGTCGAACAGGCCCATGGTCGTTACGGTGAGCACTTCGGCCGGTTGATCGCCTACGTTGGCTAGGTGGTGAGGCTTGCCCGCATCGAAATGTATGGAGTCGCCGCTAGCCAACGGATAGTCGCGGCCATCGACCGTGTAGATGATCCGTCCGGAGAGGACATAGGCGAATTCGGCGCCTTCATGGGCAATGAGTTCGGACTGGTAACCCACTGGCATGCTGACTTTGACGGCGTTCAGCAGATTGCCTGGAAAGCTTGTAGACAGACGCTCGTACGCCAGCGGCTGGCCTTCGATGGTGTAACGAACTCGTTCGCCCTGGTGGGAATCGGGCTGCGGTTGGCTGGGCTGATCAAACAGCGAATTGAGCGGCACGCCGAGCGATTTTGCGATGTTCGCCAGCGACGAAATCGAGACACCCGTAAGGTTACGTTCGGCCTGGGACAGGAAGCTCGCCGTCAGCCCCGACTCCTTGGCTACCTGGTTCAGGGTCTTGTTCGCGGCACGCCTGTGACGACGCAATCGCTCGCCGATACGGTCGACTGTCATGAAATTCGCCTTGTGAAAGTGGCCAGTATACGGCCAGCGGGACAGGCTCGCGCCAGCCTTGATTTTGGCTTTTTCACGGCACAGCAGAAAAAAGCTTTGCCAGAAAAATTAAGCTGTACTTAAATTCGGCCAACATTTTCGGTTGGTTTCGGAGAACAGGCATGACCATCGGTGTCGGCGGCAGCACGCAGGAAGAGGCGCTTGGGCGCTTGCGCAACATGCTGGATGGCGTCGAGCCGATAGTGCAAGACGAGTACCTGGACCGTATCGACAAGGCACAGCGGCGCATGAGGCAGCTTGGCCTCGACGCCGTTTTTCTTAGCGCGGGCGCGAACCTCGAGTACTTCACCGGCGTGCGCTGGAGCCCGAGCGAGCGCATGGTTGGTGCAATTCTGCCCGCCGATGGTGCGCTGGAGTACCTGGCGCCGGCCTTCGAAGAGGGCACGATTCGCGACTTCATGGTGGTTGATGGTGCAGTCAACGGGTGGCAGGAGCATGAAAGCCCCTATCGTTTGTTGCTCGACTGTTTGCAGCGCATGGGCATCCAGCCGAACACCAGTCTTCGCCCATGCATTGGTCTGTGTCCGTCGTTGCCGTTTTTCATGTTCGACGGCCTGCGCTTGCTGGATCCAGGCTACGCCTTCACCGATGCGAGCGTCGTGACAAGCTATTGCCGGCAGCGTAAATCGAGTGCTGAGATCGCCTTGATGCAACGGGCCAAGGACATGACGCTGGAAGTGCACAAAGCGGCGGCGAGCATCCTGCGCGAGGGCATCAGCACCACCGAAGTGGTTCGGTTTATCGAGCTGGCGCACCGGGCAGTCGGTGCGCCAGGGTCAACCTTCTGCATCGTGCTGTTCGGCGAAGCGAGTGCATTTCCCCATGGTGTGAAGTATCCGCAGACGCTCAAGCGCCGTGACATGGTCCTGATCGACACGGGCTGTCGTGTGCACAGTTACCTGTCGGACATCACGCGCAGTTACGTCTTCGGCGAGCCGAGCGAACACCAGCGAGCATTGTGGACTTTCGAAAAGGACGCACAGTTGGCCGCCTTTGCGGCGGCCCGCCTGGGTGCGCGCTGTGAAGAAGTGGACGAGGCGGCGCGAGGCGCGCTCGAAGCCTGCGGCCTCGGTCCCGATTACCAATTGCCGGGCCTTCCTCATCGCACCGGTCACGGGATCGGGCTGGAAATCCATGAAAGCCCCTATCTGGTCCGCGGCGACCAGACACCCATCGACGTCGGCATGTGTTTCAGCAATGAACCGATGATCTGCGTGCCCGGTGAGTTCGGCATTCGCCTGGAGGACCACTTCTACATGAGCGAGAGCGGACCGCGCTGGTTCACCGAGCCGAGCCACAGCATTGATGATCCCTTCGGCCTCAATAATGGCTAAGCGGTGAGGCGGTGCGCCTAACTGCACCGCTAAACAAATGGCTGACTGTGCTTATTCTTGGCTAAGCGGGCTATCTAGAATGGTCGATCCCACCACCCGCTCGGGCCTCACGTCATGTCTTCGCGCCGCTTTCCGCTGCTGCTCGTGGGCGCTTTTGCCGCCCTGTATCTGATCTGGGGCTCAACCTATTTCGTGATTCGCATCGGCGTTCAGTCCTGGCCGCCAATGTTGTTGGCCGGGCTGCGTTTCGTGATTGCCGGCAGTCTGATGTTCGTCTGGTTGCGCTGGCGCGGGGTACCTCTTCCGACGGCGAAGGAGTGGCGCTCGTGCGCAATCGTCGGCGTTCTTCTGCTCAGTTGCGGGAATGGCGGTGTGACAGTCGCCGAGCATCTCGGTGTTGCATCGGCGGTGGCGGCGCTCGCAATCGCAACGGTACCCCTGTTCGCACTGCTGTTCGGCTTGATCTGGGGCCAGCGAACCACCGGATTAGAGTGGGGCGGGATCCTGCTGGGGCTGATCGGCATCGGCTTGCTCAATCTAGGACACAACCTTCAGGCCAGCCCTCTAGGCGCGGTGATCGTGTTGCTCGCAGCGGCGAGCTGGGCGTTCGGTTCGATGTGGAGCCGCCACCTCAGCCTGCCGAACGGTGCAATGGCGAGTGCAGCACAAATGCTCGTCGGTGGCGCGGTGTTGTTGTTCGGCAGCCTGGTGAGTGGCGAGCGCCTGCAGCAGATGCCAGACATGGGCGGCTGGCTTGCGTTGATCTACTTGACGTTTCTCGGGTCCATCGTCGCGTTCAGCGCCTACCTGTATCTGCTCAAGCATGTGCGACCGGCAGCGGCGACCAGTTACGCCTATGTAAATCCGGTGGTGGCGGTACTGCTGGGTATCACGTTTGCCGGAGAGCGCATCGGGCCTGAGGAGTGGTTGGCGATGACGGTTATCGTCAGCGCGGTAATCCTGATCGGTTTGCCCCAATGGCGCCGGCCGAAGGTCGCAGCTGTGGCGAGCGAGACCTGAATCGAGCGCGCCATCGGCCTGACGGTGGTTGTATGATGACTTCCGCTTGGGCAAGATCGGACCAATCACTTAGTGGTCCTAACCTCGGACGACCCGCGCGCTACCTCGGCGCTCCATAGGCGCCGGGGTCGGTTTGGCCCGCCGTGTCATCTTCCTTCAGCTCATCCCAACAGGCGATCCGATGCCCGCTGCGAAACCTTCTGCCAACGACACCTTCTTCATCCTGTCTCTGGTGGTGTTCAACTTCATCTCGTTCATTTCCATCGGCATCCCGTTGGCGTCGCTGCCGGGCTACATCCATGAAAATCTCGGCTTCAGCACTGCTATCGCCGGCATCGTGATCGGTGCGCAGTACCTGACCACCTTGCTTTGCCGCCCGCTTGCCGGACGGTTGGCGGACGAGCGCGGGGCGAAGAAAACCGTGTTGATCGGCATGGCGTCCGGGTTGCTGAGTGGTCTGTTGCTGCTCGCCTCGGCGTTGCTGGAATCCTGGCCGATGGCAAGCATCGCCGTGATGGTCGGCAGCCGGTTGATTCTCGGGTTTGCGCAGAGTCTGATCGGCATATCGGCGATCAGCTGGGGCATCAGCCGACTGGGCGCGGAAAGCACAGCGCGAATGATCTCCTGGAATGGCGTGGCGGCTTACGGCGGCGTCGGGATCGGCGCACCGCTTGGTGTCTTTCTCACTCAATCCTTGGGTCTGTGGAGCCTGGGTGTCGTGACGATGGCGCTTGCCTCGACGGGCCTCGCATTGGCTTGGCGGCGTGGTGATGCACCGCTGAACCCGGGCAAGCGCTTGCCGTTCGGCAAAGTCCTGTGGAAGGTCGCACCGCCTGGTATCAGCCTGGCGTTGGCCACCATTGGCTACGGCACGCTGACCGCTTTCATCGCGCTGTATTACAACGCCCGCGGTTGGGATGGCGCGGCCTGGTGCCTCACGGCCTTTGCGTTTGCCTTTATCGGGACGCGGTTGTTGTGTCCGAACCTCATCAACCGCGTCGGCGGTTATTCGGTGGCGATGGTGTGCCTGGTGGTGGAGATTTTCGGGCTCTTGTTGCTCTGGCTTGCGGAGGCGCCCAGCTTTGCCCTGGCAGGCTCCGCGCTAACGGGCTGCGGGCTGTCCTTGCTCTATCCCGCGCTGGGGGTTGGCGTAGTGTCACGCGTGGGAACGGCCAATCGCAGCTCGGGCCTCAGCGTGTTCGCCATGTTCTTCGACCTGTCGCTGGGGCTGTCCGGCGCGATCATGGGCGTGCTAGCGGCTTACATCGGCATGCAGAGCATCTTTCTTGGCGCTGCGGTGGTGGCAGTCGGGGCGCTCGGGATCGTCTGGCTTTTGCTCCGTCAGGAGCGCGCCACTCAGTCGTGAGTGATGACCAAACCGCTGCAGAAGCTTTCTGCTCGCTTCGGCGGTGCATCCTCGATTGAGGGTTCTGGTCGCGTCGTATCTGAACGAGGGAGCGAATAGCTTTCGACCTCACCCGTCATCTGAGAGGGCAGGCGTACTGTTAAACCTGCGCGCCTGCGGGCTCAAGGCTGAGCCCGGTTCTGTTTGTTCTGTTGCGACGTAAGGGCGACGTACGGGGCATGCCGGCTAGACGCTGCTTATCGGCCGGCCGCGCAGAACTCGAGGTCCATTGACGCACGCCTCGCCAGTGCCGCCGCGCTCGGGCGATAGTCTGTCTTACAGCGCCGCAGCTGCCTCCAGAACTCAAGCGGCTGCTTGGGGTTGAGGTCGGATCGCTTGACCAGGGTTTCCAGAGTTTTGCTGCTCATGTGGCCTCCAATGTCTCGGTCGAGTGGTTGGTGGTCCTGAAAAAGGTCGCATCCTTGCGCCAGCCGTCGCGGCTTTCCATGGCTCCGAGACTGCCCGGATTCGGTTACAGGTTGTTGACAAATCCCGCCCGTTTCGCCGCGCCGATGAACGGCGTTTTCGGATCGCATGCCTTGATCGCTGGTGATCGTAAAGTGTGGAAAAGTATATATAGCGGTGTAACTGGCGCGGGTGGGGCATTTAGCGTTTCGTTGCTATCTAAATGCAATTATTTATTGTCCATCTGTTGCGCTTGTAATGGCAGTTTGAACTGTGCGCCGTTCATCGAGATATGTTTTTTTTTTAGAACTCTTGGGCCGCTCTTGTCCTCCGAGATAGTGAGGCGGCTGCAGAGCGGTCGCCATTTTAAGTACCACCAAGTAACTGGAGTAATCTCATGTCGAACGATAAGAGCGGAAATCCGGGTAACTTTGCAAACGACCGCGAAAAGGCCTCCGAAGCTGGGCAAAAAGGCGGTCACAACAGCGGCGGCAACTTTGCCAACGATCCGCAGCGCGCCTCCGAAGCCGGCCAGAAGGGCGGCCAGAACAGCGGCGGTAACTTCGCTAACGACCGCGAGAAAGCTTCTGAAGCCGGCCAGAAAGGCGGCCAGAACAGCGGTGGCAACTTTGCCAACGACCGCGAGAAGGCCTCTGAAGCCGGTAAGAAAGGCGGCGAAAACAGCCACGGTGGCGGCCGCAAATCGTAATACGCTAACGCATTATTGCTAACGTAAGCGAACATAAGCGGAACTTGCTTAGCAAGTTCCGCTTTTTTTTGCCGTTTGATTGAGCGGCACGGTAATGATGATATAAGTCGCATGGTTGTAAGTTGTACAATTTTGGTGCAACTAAGCTGTGACTGTTATTTGCTGTTTCGTGATCACAAATAACTTGCTGTAGCTCATCAGAGGATTATGTCAGCGGAACAGTGCTTTAGGTGTCGCAGCGGCATTCTGCCGTATCCACAGCCCTACTGCGACGAGGAGGACCGCATGACTGAGACTAACAAGCGCGAACACGAACATGACTGTCTTGAACAAGTGATCGACGGTGTCGTCGAGTTAGGCGATAACCAATCTAAGGTATCGGTTGGTGACATTCAGAACAAAATCGGTCAGCGCAGTTTCGGGCCGTTCCTGTTCGTTCCTGCAATCATCGAGATCAGCCCGGTCGGCGGTATCCCCGGCGTGCCGAGCATGCTCGCACTGATCGTCGCGTTGTTCGCCATCCAGATGTTGTTTGGTCGGCATCATTTCTGGATGCCCGGATTTCTCGCGCATCGCTCGGTCAGCGGTCAGAAGCTTGAGAAGGGCCTGAACAAAATCCGTCCGGTTGTGCGCTGGCTGGACAAAGTGAGCAACAAGCGTTTGGACTGGGCCACCAGCAACAGCTTTCTACGAGTGATTGCGGTGCTCTGCGTCGTGCTTGCGACCTCGGTGCCTCCGCTTGAACTGTTGCCCTTCGCCAGCACCGCGCCGTTCTCGGCCATCTGCCTGTTCGGTCTGGGTATCACCACCCGAGACGGAGCAGCCATCGTTCTCGGGCTGATAGTGACGGTCGGCGCGTTCGTGCTTGCGGGAATGGGGCTGATTGGCTGATTGCCGCGTCCCAATGCGGTCCGCCCGTTTCCGAACTATTGGCTCAGCCAGACTACTCGTCCAGGTGAGCGCTACCTCGCGGCGCTGCGCCGGGATGGCGTGAATACAGACGCGACAGCGGTGCCGCGGACACGCCGTGAATCATTATCGATGCGAAGATCAACGCGCTCGCCGCATGCCAATAGAGCGGATCGTGCAGATGGCTATGGGCGAGCGCGGCGTAGTAGATCGCGGCGATACCCAGCGGGCCGAACCAGCCGAGGTAGAGCGAGTCGCGGGAGTTGAGCGAATGACGCCAGGTGCTGGCCATCACCATCACCACCGGAGGCCTGCGCAACAGCAGGATCAGCAACGCAAGCGCCACCAGCGGCCATCCCAGCGCTACCCACTCGTGCAAGGGAAGGGCGATGCCGAAGATCACAAACATCGGCAGCGTGAATAGCTTTGCCACTGCTTCCTGGATGTTTTCTTCTTCCTGCTCTTCGTGCTTCTCGCTGAAGAGGTTGAACGCCAGCCCCGCTGCGAATACCGCCAGCACGCCATCTGTCTGCAGTAGCTTGGCGAGTCCCAGCGTCAATAGCGAGAACGCCACGGTGTAGCCCAGCAGAGAGGAACTGGCAACCAGCTTCTTGCGCTCTGCAAAGGCCAGCAGTTTGGCTGCTGCAAAACCCACGATTGCGCCCATCAGCGCGGCACCACCGATGCCGATCAGTACCGACTCGATGAGCCAGCGCGACCAGGCCTGATCAGGCGAATGGCTGAGCATGAGAATTGGCAGCATGACGAAGGCGTAGGCCAGGCCGTCATTGGCTCCGGATTCGGCCGACAGGGTGTCGCGCAGCCGCAAGGGGAGGTGCTGTTTTGCGAACTTGCCGGTCACGATCGAGCTGGCGACTACCGGGTCGGTGGGTGTGACCACTGCACCCAGCAGCAGGGCTGCCCATAGCGACAACCCCAGCAGCCAACCGGCCAACAAGGATGACACCAGCCACATACCGAGCATGACGAAGATCAGCAAGAGCATGACGGGCTTGAGGATGGCCTTGAGCGCCGCACGCTGCAGGCGCAGTGCAACGCCCATCAGCCCGATTGCCAGCGTCAGCCGCGCCGCTTGCTCGAGAATGCTGAACGTCTCGCCCCAGCGTGCAAGATCGAGCCAACTCAAGCCATATGGACCGACAGCAAGGCCGACCAGCACGGCGAGCGCCGGCTCGGATACAGGGCTACGCTTGATCAGCGCCGACAGCAAGGCAATACAGACGGCAACGCCGCCCATGATGGCAAGTGCAATGTTCAGCTGGGACATGAAGGCTCCGAGTTCGCAGTACTTCTACTGCGAGGGGGGCCGGTCACAAAATGTTCCCGCTAGTTGCCGGCGCGTTTCATACACGCTAAATGTCGGTCATTGACCCGATTGGCAAACCAGGCGGTCGTCAGGTTGCGCGTGATTTTCGGACTCTCCAGCCGAATGCCAGGCAGCACCGAGCGGGGCAGAGGCTTTCCTGCACGCTTCTCAGCCAAGGCGAACACGCGCTCATACAGCGTGGTTTTCTCGAATCCGTGCGTATCGCCGCGCTCCAGGGCGTTGCGAATCGCTGTCTCGCTCATGTCGAGCTTGCCCGCCAGCGAGCGAACCGCACGCTCGGTCTGGCCGGCTTTGCTGCTGCCATGAATGATCAGATCGCCATCGAGGGTCAGCTTGATTCCGCTCGCGCGGCTGACCGCGGCCTGAAACGCAGCGTTGCGGCTGGCATACCAGCCGGCATTGAAATCTGCGAAGCGGTACAGCGGCTGGGTGTAACTAGCGGGGTAGTCCAGCAGATGTGCAATGCCGAAGTACATACCGCCGCGGCGAGTGAACACCTCATCCCGGATAGAGCCTTCCCGGCGATAGGGATAGTCGCGTGCGCGGTCTTCGGCGAAGGCGATACTGACTTGCATGGGGCCACCGGTCTTGACCGGGTTGAGCGTGCCGAACAGCTGTTTGCCGAGCGGCATGATGCCGAGGAAGTCGTCGAAGATTGCGCTCAGCTGTTCTTCAGTGCGCACCGCCGCGAGGCGCTGGCTGTACGTCTTGCCGTTGGGTGATTGAACGTCCAAGGCCGCATCTACGATGAAGCGTGGGACATGCAGTCGGGACGCGCGCCGGTAGATCTCATCGCGGGCAATTTTCGCCAGGCCTGGGACCGGAGGGGTCGCCTGGAAAGTGGATTCCTGCACCGTGACGGCCAGGACGGCGCAGAGGTTCTCGTTGGTCGGCGGGATCGCCAGCGCATCGAAGGCGGCGTAGATGTCGGTGGCCCAGCCCTGTCGATTCGGGATGTTGCTGGGGATCAGCCGGACGATCTTGGCGCGGACTTCGTCCGGCCGGGGCGCAGGCACCTCCGGTTTTTGCGTGCCGCAGCCGGCCAGGCCGAGCATCAAGGCGCTGGTGAGCGTAACGGCGAGTCGGCGCGCAGCCCGGCTGGAGAGAGTCGGCGTTGGTGCGTGTGAGTCGACAGTCGAACGCTGTCGATTTGAGAACTGAAAAATCATGCGGTCCCATCTGGATACGTGGTTCAGGTTCCGACAGTAAAACAGACGCAGCCGTTCTGCAGGCGCTGAGGTGCTGATGACTGCCGGTGAACTTGCGAGGTTCTCGCTGTCCGAAACCTGACAAGCCACCGGGCGTGCCGGTGGCGCCAAACACCGACGAGCACCTGACCTCATGAGCGAATCGCACTTCGACGTTCGGCGACTCGAACGCTACGACAGCACCACCCGCGAATACCTGCTGGCCATCATCACAGATGAAGACCACGCGTCCCAGGTTGAATTGGACAGCGGCCAAATCGCCTGGCAATCAACCCTGCGCCATGATCGACTGCACCGTGACGTCGACCCGCAAACGGGCAAGCCAAACTTCCGTTTCGAGGACATCCCTGAGCATGAGGGTGGCGAGTTTCAGCTAGTCAGCCTGATCGCCGAGGGCGGGCGCGGCGCTGAATTCTCCGAGCTGGCCATGTTCGGCAAGCGCTTGGTGACCTTCGACGACCGCACCGGCTTGGTCTGTGAAATCCGCGACCAGAACCAGCTGGTGCCTCGAAACATTCTCATGACCGGCAGCGGCGACGAAGCCTTCAAGGGTTTCAAAGCGGAGTGGGCAACACTCTATAACGACCAATTGGTAGTCGGCAGCCACGGTAAGAGGGCCTCTGAGGAGTGGGTGAAGCTGCTCGACCGCCACTACGCCGTGCAGAGCGTGGACTGGTCGGAGCGCTATCAACGCATCCGCGACGCGCTAGGCGTTGGGCCGGACGGCTATGTGATCCACGAGGCGGCCGAGTGGCACCCGTATCGCCGGGAATGGCTTTTCTTTCCGCGCAAGATCTCGACCGAGCCATTCGACGAGGCGATCGATGAGCGGGAGCGTGGCGCCAACACCTTGATTATTGCCAACGAAGACTTCAGCCAGATCCGAACCCTTGAGGTTGGTCAGCGTGTTCCTGAACGGGGCATTTCGTCGTTCAAGATCCTGCCGGGCCATCCCAACGAGTGCGTTGGCCTGAAAAGCGTCGAGATCGGCTCTCGAACCGAGAGCTACCTGTTCTGCTTCAACCTCGACGGCGAGGTGCTGCAGGACGATATCTTCATCGGTGATTACAAGTGCGAGGGGCTGGAAATTCTCTGATGGCCGTTCCCGTTGCCCCGAAGGCCATTGCTCGCCTTGCCGAAACACAGCAGGTTGCCAATCAATCGCCCCGTTTTCGGCTACGCTGAGATTCCAACTGCCGTTACAGATTCGACTATGCATCAGCAAGTCCTCGCCCAGTCTCGTTCAGCTTCGGGCTCCAGCTTCTGGCGCGACGAGGCGCTGCCGTTCATTGAGTCGCGCAGTGTGGAGATGGCCGCCGCGTCTGTTATGCGCGGCACAGCCACGAAACCTTCTCCATCGGGTTGATCGACAGCGGTGCCAGTACCTACATCAACGGCGATCATCAGTGCCGCGTTGAAGCCGGCACCCTGGTGCTGATGAACCCCGGCGATGTACATGCCTGCAATCCGATCCAGAACCAGCCATGGGCGTATCGCATGCTGTATGTCGATGCTGGCTGGTTGAGCCAGTTGCAGGACGACCTGGGGATGGAGGGCGGCGGTTTCCGCTGCTTCGCCCCAATAATGACCCGCGATCCGCTGCTGCAGTCGGGCTTTCGCCGCTTTCATGCAGTGCTCGTCGACGACAAAGCCGACTTGCTGCAAAAGGAAACCGCCGCCGTATCTTTCTTCTCTTTGCTGCACGAGCGATTGTGGCTCGAAGTCGGCGTCCCGGTGAGTGACCTGAAACTGCAGCGCGCCGCCGAGTTCATCGCCGACAATTATCAGCGCTCCCTCAAGCTGGGCGACATCAGCCTCGTGGCAGGCGTCTCACCGTCGAGCCTCATCCGCGCCTTCAAAAAACAGTTCGGGATCACCCCGCATGCTTACCTGACCAATCGGCGCGTGCAGTTTGCGCGTACCGAGCTGCGGCGTGGCCGGCCTATTGCAGATGTGGCGCTGGATGCGGGTTTTGCTGACCAGGCGCACCTGCAACGCGCTTTCAAGCAACTGCTGGCTGCTACGCCCGGGCACTATCGAACGGGAGGCCGAAACGTGCGCCACGACACCCGTCAGGTCAGCAGCAGGTAAGCCGCGCTGGCGACCAGCAGCGCTGCCATCGATCGATTGAACAGCCGTACCCGTGCGGGCTTGTTGAGATGTTGCCGCAGGAAGGTGCCCGCATACGCCCAGCACGCCAGTGAGGCATAGCAGATTACGAAGTAGATCGCTGCGAAGCGCCAGACTGAGGGGGCGTCGCCCGCAGCAGCGAATAAGCCCATGCCCGCGACCGAGGCCAGCCAGGCCTTGGGATTGAGCCACTGCATCGTGGCGCCATACAGCATCGTTGGCCGCATCGCAGGTTTTTCAGCATTCAAACGACCATCGTCTGCGGCCAGCCGAAACGCCATGTACAGCAGAAATGCCACGCCAGCCAGCTTGATCGACTCGGCCAGCCAGGGCCACTGACCGAGAAGTTCGTTCAGGCCTAGCCCGATCAGCAACAGTAGCAGCGTGAAGCCGATGGTTGCGCCGCTAACGTGACGCATGGCTGGCCGCAAACCGAACTGCGCGCCAGCGCTGAGCGCGACGATGTTGACCGGGCCGGGCGATATGGAAGAAGCCAGCGCGAAGGCGGCCATGGACAGCGAAAGACTCATCGAAAGCTCCTGAAAGTTCGCATGAACATTAGCGCGACGATAGGAGCGGGAACTGCCGCGGTATTGAAGAAAATGCGCGTTGTGCGGCTTACCAACGCAACAGTCGTGGGCCGAGGAGGGCGCCGACGGCGGTGGGTATGAGCATGCCGAGCACATACCAGACGGCCCAGAAAGCGACGCTCATCTCAGGACAATGCAGGCTGTAGGCTAGGGTCGCCATCGACCCGGCCAACAATCCACCGGCTGCGCCGGCGAGACGCGGCCGGGTCGGCGCAAAGCCGCGGATTGCCCAGAACACGCAGACGAACGCTGGAATCGACAGTAGCGCAATGTTCACTGGGCAGACTCGCCAGGTTTCCCCGAAAATCAGTGCCCAACGGTTATTGGCCGAAACGCTGAGCAACAGGCCCAACGCCGCCAGCCAAACCGCTACCACCGGCGCTGCGACAGTGACCCAGCCGTTACCCACAGGCGCTCCCGGTCTGGCCAGCCGCGTGGTTACCAGCAGCGCGCCCGCAAGCAGGCTAGCCGGCAGCGCCAGCTTGGCCCAGAACAGCGGGGTCGCCGCGACTTGCCCAATGTCCGGGCGAATGCCGAAGACCGTCAGTAACACCAGCAATGCCAGCGCCAGACCGATGACCAGGGCTGTACCAAAGCGGCGCGTGACGATCTGCCGATCCACGGGCGGTGCGTGGTTGGCGAGCATGTTGATCAGCTCGTCGGTCTTCATCGATGACCTCCAATCAGGGCGGCCAGCGCCTTCAGTCCGCGGTGAACGCCGACCTTGACTGCTGAAGCCGAAAGTCCGGTTCGTCGAGCGGTTTCTTCCACCGAAAGCCCCTGTAATTTGACGTGAAAAATGGGCAAGCGTTGCTTGTCCGGCAGTTGTTCGAGCAGCCGCGCCAGGTCCCGCTGCGCCTGTTTGGCCTGGTGATCTTCGTCGGCCAGCAGCTCTGCTTGGTCGCTAAGGGGATCATTCAAGGCGTCGTGCCTTGCATGGGCTCGAAAATGATCCATCAATTTGTAGCGGGCGATGGCCTGCACCCAGGCTGTCACCGGTTGCTCGGACCGATAGGTATGCCGCGCGTTGTGCACCGCAAGCAACGCTTCCTGGAGCAGGTCTTCGACCTCGGGTGATTGCAGCCTGCGCCTGAGAAAACTGCGCAGATGTGCGCTGAGCAGCGTCAGGAATTGCCGGTACGCCGCCTCGTCGCCGTCCAGCCCCTGCAATAACAGCTGTTGCAGATGGGTTTCGCGTGCCTTCAACGCCTCGTGACTGGTAGTTCGTTGCATCGGTCGCTCTGGTTACACGCAAGGAAAAAATCGATGCTGCCGTCCTTTGCCTCCAGCCAACGGCGGGGCGCGCCGCTACGGTAGGTCGAGACGGAAGAATTCTCAAAAAATATATTTATTGCTCCTGCTGTAACCGATTGACCGAGCAGGGCGAACTACTGGTCGAGCTGCCAGTAAAACCGCTGGCGGCAACACCGCATGGAGAAACATCAATGAATAATCTCGCCCTTGCTGCTGCAGCCGTTGCCCTTGCAACCATCGCCGCCGGTGCCACAGCTGCGGAAAACACCGAAGGCGCCATGGAGAAATGCTATGGCGTCGCGCTCGCCGGTCAGAACGATTGCAAGGCTGGTGCCGGCACCAGCTGCGCCGGCACGTCCAAAATGGATTACCAGGGCAATGCCTGGAAGAACGTACCCGCAGGGACCTGCACCTCGATCAAGACGCCCGAAGGCATGGGTTCTCTGACGCCAATCGAATCCTGATAGGAGGTTCCGCATGAGCATGTCGGCTCTGGGAGCAGGCCTGGGACTCAAGCCCGAGCATTATGAGGCGGCGCACGACTGTGCAGCGCCAGGGCTCTGGTTCGAAGTGCACCCGGAGAACTACATGCTCGGCGGCGGGCCTCGTCTGGCCTGGCTAGACGCTATCGGCGAGCGCCATCCGCTTTCACTGCATGGCGTATCGCTGTCGCTGGCGGCCGATTGCCCGCCGGACGAGGCCCATCTGCAACGCCTCAGGATGCTGGCCGAGCGCGTTCAGCCGGCTCTGGTTTCCGAACACCTGGCCTGGTCCGCCTGGCGAGGTCAGTACAATCCCGATCTCCTGCCGTTTCCACGTACCGGTGCGGCCTTGAACCGTATCGTCGACAACGTTCAGCGCACCCAGGAACGGCTCGGGCGACAGATTGCGGTGGAAAACCCAAGCCACTACCTGCGCCTCGACGGGCATGAGTGGGATGAAATCGAGTTTCTCGCCGAGCTGTCGCGCCGCAGTGGCTGCGGCCTGTTGCTGGACGTCAACAACGTACACGTCAGCGCCCACAATCTCGGCTTCGATGCCGCCGCCTATATCGATGGTTTTCCCGCTGAAGCCTTACTGGAAGTGCATCTGGCCGGACATAGGCAGGACAGCTCGGAGCACTCAGGGCTATTGATCGACTCCCACGACGCGCCGATAGCTGACGCCGTCTGGTCGCTTTATGAACAGTTGATCGAGCGCATCGGCCCGCGCCCAACACTGATCGAACGTGACGACCTGTTGCCAACCTTCGCCGAACTGTTGGTCGAGCGCGACCACGCGCAGCGGCTGCTGGAAAGGAGGACGCGGCATGACGCGCTCGCTTGCTGAGTTTCAGGATGGCTTGATCGAAGCGCTATGGGCCAGCGAACCCATGGCGACTGACTCGACCGCTGCTGCCCCCCCAGCTGATTGGCTGGCGAGGCTTATCGCGCAGCCGGGGTTCGCGGTGTACCGCAACACCGTGATGAAAGGGTGTGTAGATGCCCTGCGCGCGAACTTTCCGACGGTCGAGCGGCTGGTAGGCGCCGATTGGATGAGCGAAGCGGCCTGCGTTTTCGCGCAGCAGTGCCCTCCGACCCAGCCACAGTTGATCAGCTATGGCGATGGCTTTGCAGAATTTCTGCAGCGTTTCGAACCTGCCCGCGACTTACCGTACCTCGCCGAGATCGCGCGCCTCGATCGGCTGTGGCTTGAGGCGTTTGCCGCGGCGGAGGAACCTCGACTGGAACTGCATACGCTGAGCTCGATGACGCCGATCCAGCTGGCCGAACTGCATTTGCGACCCCATGCAGCGGCGCGCTGGCATTGGTCCGTTTTGCCGGCGTTCAGCCTATGGCGTTGCAACCGCGAAGGCATCGATGTGCCCGATCCGCTGCTCTGGCAGGGCGAGGGCACGTTGCTCTGTCGGCGAGAGAACCGTGTTGTCTGGCAGCCCTTGAGCGTTGGCGGCTGTGCCTTTCTCGACGCCTGCGCCGATGGCCATACGCTTGCCAGCGCATCGGATCTCGCGCTCGAGGCCCAGCCCGCGCTGGATTTCAATGCGCTGCTGGCGGGCCTGTTTGCCGCTCGGGTCTTCGCCATCGATTGATCAGCAACTGGAGTGACCGACATGCACACCCTGCACAGGAACCCAACCAGCACGACATCGAGTCCGTTGCAGTACTGGAATCGACTCGCCGTATGGCTGCAACACCACCTCAGCGACTCGATGTTGGGTCTGGTGGCGCGCTTGGCCATCGCCGCAGTGTTCTTTTATTCCGGGCGAACCAAGGTCAGCGGCTTTCTTACAATCAAACCCAGCACCTTCAGCCTGTTCGAAACCGAATACGCGCTGCCGCTGTTGTCGCCTTATCTTGCAGCGCATCTGGCCACCTATGCCGAGCATCTGTTCCCACTGCTGCTGGTGCTCGGCCTGTTGGCGCGGCTATCGGCCTTGGCCCTGCTGGGCATGACGCTGGTGATCCAGCTCTTCGTTTACCCCGATGCCTGGCCTACGCACCTGACCTGGAGCGGCCTGATGCTGGTCGTTATCGGCCGTGGCGCTGGGCGTTGGTCGGCTGACCGGATGTTGGGCATTCGCTGAGGCGGCATGATTGGGCCGCTGCTGTACCGTCGCAGGCTAAACTCAACGCACCGTTTGCAGTCCAAGGCGCTGTCTCCAAACCGGAGTCGTCGCGCCGTTCTGCGCATTCACAACGGGAGATTCGATGGCCTCTATCGACTTGCTGATCAGCGACTGCGACGGTGTGATCGTCGACAGTGAAATTATCAGCCACCGCGTCCTGTTCGAGGCCCTGAGCCTGCATGTACCCGCCGAGCAGCTGCATGCCGCGCTGGAAGGCACCTTCGGCCTGACCGTTCCGAGCATCATCGATCTGATCGAAAAACGCTTCGACCTGACCATGCCGGAGACTTTCGATGTCGATCTACGTCGGCAGAGCGAGAAGGTCGTGGCGGAAGAAGTCCAGGCGATCCCGGGCGTGCGCGAAGCGCTGTTGGCCATCAAGCTGCCGCTGGCGGTGGCATCCAATAGCCGTTTGCACAACGTTCAAGCATCGCTGCAGCGTGCCGGCCTGACCGAACGGGTGGCCGGCAATATCTTCTGCGCCGAAATGGTCCGCTCACCGAAACCGGCGCCCGACGTGTACTTGCTGGCTGCCGAGCGCATGGGCGTCGCGCCTGGTCATTGTCTGGTCGTTGAAGACAGCCCGACCGGCGTGCTGGCGGCGCGCACCGCGGGCATGCAGGTGATCGGCTTTACCGGCGCCAGCCACATTCCAGCTGGGCATGACCAAGCGTTGCGTGAGCTGGGGGTGGCCGCCGTGATCAATGACATGCGTGACTTGCCCGCAACGGTCGAGGCGCTGGCCCGCTAAGCTCTGGCGGCCGAGGCGGGAAGAAACCGCCAAGCCTACGCAACAGTCCTTCAGCGCGCTTGTCTGTAGTGAAACGGACGTATTGCGAGCAACAGATGATTGAGCGTTGGAAGTGGTTTGTCATCCGCATCAGTAAGCGGCCCTGGTTCCGGGCCAGCCTGTATTCGGTGTTGGGGATTGCTACCGCGCTGGTCGCGCTGGTGGCGGCGCCTTACATCCCGGACGACGTGCCGACCAAGATCGGTTCCGATGCGGTCGACAATATTCTTGGCGTGCTGGCGTCCAGCATGCTCGCGGTCACCACCTTCTCCCTGAGCATCATGGTGGCCGCCTATGGCTCGGCAACGAACAATGTCACACCGCGCGCCATTTCCCTGTTGGTCGAAGACCCGACTACACAGAACACGCTCTCGACCTTTGTTGGCTCGTTCATCTTCAGCCTGGTCGGCATCATCGCGTTGAGCACAGGGCTTTACGGCGACAATGGCCGCGTGGTGCTGTTTGCGGCGACCATCATTGTGGTCATTCTGGTGCTCTACGCGTTGTTGCGCTGGATCGATCAATTGTCCGGGCTTGGCCGCGTTGCCGAAACGACGGCCAGAGTCGAGAAGGCCGCCACCCAAGCGCTGTGCCAGCGAATGGAGCAACCCTTTCTGGGCGGTCGGCCGCTGGAGGTTGATCCGAAAGCCCTGCCGGGCGCACGCCCGCTGTACCCCAGGAAGATCGGCTTCGTGCAGCATATCGATATGCCTGCGCTGGGCGAACTGACCCAGGCGGAGGATCGCGCGGTTTATATATGCGTACTTCCCGGGATATTTGTGGAGCCGTCGCAGCCGATCGCCTGGTCGGTGGGGATCGGTGAAGACTGCGACGACGCCCTGCGCGATGCTTTTGTCATCGGCGCGCAGCGGACCTTCGACCGAGACCCCCGGTACGGCATCATCGTCATGGCCGAGGTCGCTTCGCGTGCGCTGTCGCCCGGGATCAACGACCAAGGCACCGCAGTTGATGTGATTGGCCGGGGCGTTCGCGTGCTGTCGCACCTGTCCAGGCCGACGCCGCCGGAAGACCCAAAGTTCGACCGCGTATTCGCGCCGGGGCTGAGCGTAGCGGACATGCTCGACGATTTCTTTACACCCATCGCGCGGGACGGTGCTGCGATCATCGAGGTGTGCATACGCTTGCAGCAAGCGCTGGCGTCGTTAGGTCGGCTCGGCGATGCGGCGGTTGCTCTTGCAGCGAACCGACATGCCTCGATGGCACTCAGACGTGCAGAGGCGGCACTGACAATGCCGGACGACTATCAGCGGGTGTGTCAGGCTGCAGACGCCGCCGGGCTTTTGGATACCTCAAACCAGCAGGGGAAATAGAGCTTTGTGACGCCGAATGCGAGGGCGCTGCTGTTGAAAACCTTACTTTTCCTTTACGCCCGCTACACACGAAGCTGACTGTCTTCGGCGTAAAGTCTGGTTCAGGCTGACGGAACAGCCAGCTCCCTTGGGTGGGTTTGCCGCAAACCGGCTGTCAGCTTAGAGTCAGCCATTGTGCACGCGGCAACCCGCTGCTTTTTTTGACCAGGAATCGGCTGTGGCGCGAGACCGGTCGTTGTTAACCCCATTTTTTCATCGTGGAGAGACCAGTCCCTATGATTCTTCGTAGAAATTTCCTGGCTGCCGTGGCCGGTGTAGCGCTGTTTGGACAGACGCTCATTGCCCACGCTGACCTGCCGGACTTCACGCCTCTGGTGGAGGATGCTTCGCCCGCAGTGGTGAACATCAGCACCAAGCAGAAGCAGCCGATGCGCGGCCACGCGCAGGCACAAATGCCTGATCTTGAGGGCATTCCGCCCATGTTCCGCGAATTTTTCGAGCGCGGGATGCCTCAGCAGCCCGAGCGTCGCCGCGAAGCTCAGTCGCTAGGTTCGGGTTTCATCATTTCTGAGGACGGCTATGTCCTGACCAATAACCACGTCGTGGCCGACGCTGATGAGATCATGGTGCGTTTGCCGGATCGCAGCGAGATGCAGGCTAAGCTCGTAGGAGCCGACCCGCGCAGCGACGTGGCCTTGCTGAAAATCGAAGGGGACGGCCTGCCGACCGTGAAGATTGGCAGCTCCGAAGCGTTGAAAGCAGGCGAGTGGGTGGTCGCGATCGGTTCGCCGTTTGGTTTCGATCACACGGTGACAGCAGGCGTGGTCAGCGCCAAAGGTCGCAGCTTGCCAAACGAAAGCTATGTTCCGTTCATTCAAACCGACGTGGCGATCAATCCGGGTAACTCGGGCGGCCCACTGTTCAATCTCGACGGCGAGGTCGTTGGCATCAACTCGCAGATCTTCACCCGTTCCGGTGGGTTCATGGGCCTGTCGTTCGCGATCCCGATCGACGTCGCAATGGACGTGGCCAATCAGCTGCGTGAAGACGGCAAGGTCAGCCGCGGTTGGCTTGGTGTCGTCATTCAGGAAGTGAACAAGGACCTCGCCGAATCCTTCGGCCTGGAGCGTCCTGCTGGTGCGCTCGTCGCCCAGGTGATGGATGGCGGTCCGGCTGCCAAGGGCGGCCTGAAAGTTGGCGACGTGATCTTGAGCGTTAATGGCAAGGCGATCGATATGTCCGGTGATTTGCCGCATCTGGTTGGCGCGATGAAGCCAGGCAGCAAGGCTAAGCTGGAAGTGGTGCGAGATGGCCAGCGCAAGACGCTGAACATCGACATCGGTGCGCTGCCTGAGGATGGCGACGTGCTGGCCTCTGCAGATGGTTCGAGCATCAAGAGCCAGAGCAATAACCGCCTGGGTGTTTCGGTTACCGAACTCTCCGACGCGCAACGTCAGGCGCTGGAAATCTCCGGTGGCGTAGTGATCAACGACATCAGCCAGGGCCCGGCAGCGATGATCGGCCTGCGTCCGGGGGATGTCATCACGCACCTGAACAACGAAGCGATAGATTCCGTTAAGACGTTCAGCCAGGTGGTCAAGGACCTGCCGAAGAACCGTTCAGTATCGATGCGGGTACTGCGCGACGGCCGCGCCAGCTTCATCACCTTCAAACTGCCGAAGTAAGCAGCCGCAAGCAAGACCAGGAGGCCCGCCATGTGCGTAATGCTGTTCACTTAAGCATTTGAGTCCAGGCCGTGGCTTCTAGAAAATCCGATACCAGTCCTCTGGTATCGGATTTTTTATGCCCATTCAGC